>CAVUFV010000007.1:0-110184 GCA_963740915.1 uncultured cyanobacterium | reverse complement strand
AATGGTGAGCTAGTGAGTGATTAGCCCTTCGTTGAGCGTTCTTGATCTGCAATCCTACGGTCGCTGTCTTATAGAAAAACCAAAAACCCAGTCCTGTGCGCCAGACTTGGTGCTGTACAAAGGTGACAATATTCCAAAATGGCAGCCGGGTGAGCCGCGTCGGATCAGTACGCTGCACCATCGCTTACCCGATTTGGTCGGGGAGATTGGGGACACAACGCTGAGCTTAGATCTTGACGAGCAAAAGCAGATCTATGCCAGCTTAGCTATTCCTGAATACTGGGTAATTGATGTCAAAGGCGTCAGGCTGTTTGCCTTTGGCTTAAGCGAATTCGGCACGTATGAGTCCATTCAAACTTCGCAAATTCTCACCGGGCTCTCTATTGAGCTAGTAGAACAAGCGCTCGAACAACTCTCCCAAAGAACTAATACAGCAGCGGCCAATTGGTTTATGCAACAGTTGCAAAAATCATCGTAGCCGGATGCTTTGTTAAGGATGGCGTTTAATGGCGCTCAATTCTAAAAATAAATCTTTGCAGGCAGCGGCAGCGGTGGCTTTCACCTAAAAGGCTGGTGCAGCCCAATGGCAGGAGCCTATAATACGCTTGTATGAACGCTGCATCAGGCTTCGCGGCGCACCTTTGATCAGGCTACCTATGCAAATTCTTTCGATCGCACTGACTAATTTTAAAACGCACAAAGAACAGCAGTTTAATTTTCAGCTAGGAACGAATGCGATTTGTGGCGAAAATGGGGCGGGCAAAACCAGCATTTTAGAAGCTATTGCCTGGGTATTGTTCAATTATCAAGGCAACTACACCAAAGAAGATTTGATTCGTAATGGGGCTAGCAGCGCTCAGGCGAGGGTGGCTTTTGTTTCTAGCCGAGACAGTCGCACTTACGAAGTGCAGCGCTCAACAACGAGTGGATATACCCTATTTGATCCGCAGATCAATGAACGCTTGCCCTATACCCGCACCAAAGATGAGGTGCTGCCTTGGCTGCGGCAGCATCTGGGGGTGGCACCAGGAACGGATTTGGGGCAGCTCTTTGCAAATACCATTGGGGTGCCTCAAGGTACGTTTACGGCTGATTTTTTGCTGAGCCCTGAAAAGCGGAAGCCGATTTTTGATGTCATTCTCAAAGTAGAAGAGTACCGAGAGACTTATCGGCAAAGCAACAGCTTGAGAAAGTACGCAGAAGCGCGATCGCAGCGTCTGAAAGATTTCATTGAACAATATGAAGAGTCGCTGCAAAGCTGGGATGATCTGCAAAACCGCCATCAAACATTGCAGTTAGAGATTACCCAAGGGGAGATGCTGCTAGCTGAATTTGAAACGAAAGGTCAGCAGCTCGCTACGCGCCGCGCCGAGATGATGGCGCAGGCAGAGCAGGTGCAAACAGCGCGATCGCACCTGCAAACCCTCATGAGCCAAGTCGAAGCGCAGCAGCAAAGCTGTCAACGGATGGCGCGATCGCTGACAAACGCTCAGCAGGCCGCTGAAATTTGCCGCTTGCAGCAGAGTGCCTATGCAGAATTTGAAAGCGCGGAAGTTCAGCTCAAAACGCTCAACGATTCTAATCAGGCCAGACAACAGCTCTTGCAGCAGCAGCAGCAGTGCCAAAAAGAGTTGAATCAAAGCCAGCAAATGCGATCGCGCCTAGAAGCCAAATTAGAACAGTTTGCGATCGCCGCTCAAGAACTGACGACTCTAGCGCCCGCTGTTGCCACCCAAGAACGGCTAGAAGCCGAAAGAACGACCCTTCAGCAGCAGACTCAGGCATTCGTGACTCTGCGCTTACAGCAGCAGCAGCTAAGCGCTCAGGCGAACGGCATCACCCAGGAAATTACCCAGATAGAGCGTGAAATTCAGCGGCTGAGCGATCTACAAACAGAGCTAGAACAAATTCCGCAGTGGGAAGATCAGCAAACCCGATTACAAGAGCAGATCAGTCGGATAGAAGCCGCTCAGCAGTTTGAAATTGAGCTACGGGATCTAATAGACAGTGGGCAGACACAGCAGAGCGAGTACCGTCAGCAGGTGAGCGCAGCTTTGAAGCTGATGGAAGGCTGGGTGATCGACTTTGCTGATCTGAGCGCGGAGGCGATCGCCCCGGTCAAAGCCGCACTTTTTCAAGGCGGCATTTTGTCTAAAGCCACCTTGAGTAGCCTAAACCAGATATTGGCGGATCTAAATAAACAGACCGACCCAGCTCAAATCAAGCGGCAGCAGCGAACCTTACGAACCCAATTGCAGCGGGCTTACGCGCAGCAAGCTGAAGTGGTTGGGCTGAGCTTACAGCAGGCTAAACGCACCGAGATGCTAGCGCAGCAGCAGCAAATTCAACAAGATCTCGCCGGGCTACAGCAGCAGCTAGCCGCAGAAGCGCAAACTCTAGCGGCGCTCAAACAGCTAGAAACGCAAATCCAGCAGTTAGATAACCCTAAAGGCAAACAGCAGCTGCTAACCAAAACCTTACAGCCGCAAGCATCTGTGCAAAAGCAACAGGCCGAACTCGAAGCCGCCCAAGCCAGCGGACAAGAACAGATGGCAGCGATCGCCACTCGTCTCACCGCCTTTGCGCAGCTAGATGAGCAAATTCAGCAGCAGCAGCAGCTTAAGCAAACGCACCAAGCCGGGTATTTGCTCTATGTGCAACATCAGCAGGCTGCCCAGCAACTTGAGCCCCTCATGGCGGAAAATGCAGGCGCTATTGCCACCCTCAATCAGCAGCAAAATCAGCAGGCCGAGCTTGAAAAGCAGCTTGAAGCCCTCATTGCCGCATTTGACCCGGCTGCGTTTAGCGCCTTAGAACAGCAAGTCGCTGAAATCAACTCCGGGGCCGACCAACTTCGCGGTAGCTTGCCTCAGCTCAAGCAGCGCCTGAATGACTTGATCGATCAGATAAATCGCCTCAAAACCACCGCCGAAAAGCGGGACACCGCCCTGAAAGAGTTGCAGCAAAGCGATCGCATTAAGCGCTTCGTCACATTTGCTCGCAAGGTGTACAAAGCCGCAGGCCCACGCATTACAGAGCGCTACGTACACAACATTTCCAGAGAAGCCGACCGACTGTTTCGAGAGCTATTAGGCAGGGCCAATGTCGCTCTAATGTGGAGCGCCGACTATGAGATCACAGTCCAAGAAGGCGCGCACACCCGGCGCTTTATCAATCTTTCTGGCGGAGAGCAGATGTGCGCGGCGCTAGCGGTGAGATTAGCCTTACTCAAGGTTCTCGCTGATATTGATATAGCCTTTTTTGACGAACCCACCACCAATATGGACGGGCAGCGGCGGGCCGGATTAGCAGAAGCGATTGGCCGCATCAAGTCCTTCAATCAGCTTTTTGTGATCAGCCACGACGACACCTTTGAGCAGGTCACCGAAACCGTTATTAAAGTAACGCGCGCTAGCTAAAGCAAAACTTAGTCGCTTCAGAGAGTGCCAAAGCTTCTCAGGGAATGCTGGATGAAAAGCTTTGGCACGGATGCAGCCGTATCGGTTATTTATGGACACCCACTCTAGCGTGGCAGATTCTTCTTCGGTGAATACTCAAGCTGCGTCTACTGATACATGTACCAGCACGTCTACCAGTACATTTTCAGTCAATCCAGGGGCGGATTGTGTCCACTCAGGAAAATTTCAATAGCGCTAATAGCCAAGACTCGCTCAACACCAAAACTCTCAAGCAAATCTTTCAGCTTTCTCCTATCGGGATGACTGTATTAGATTTGGGGGGTCGATTTTTGAGCGCGAACCAGAGCTTTTGCGAAGCTGTCGGCTATGCAGAGTATGAGCTGATTGCGCTCTCTTTTAAAGACCTTACCCACCGAGAAGATGTGCCTTTGCTGTGCGCCCTCGGTCAGCAGCTATTAGCCGGAAAGCAGCAGCATTTTCAGGTCGAAACGCGGCATTGGACGCAAGATAAAAGCCCTTTGAACATTGGTCTTACCGTTACGATGGTGCGTGACGCTCAGCAGCGGCCTATTTGCTTTTTGCTTCAAGTTGTCAATTTGACGGAGCAAAGGTGGATGGAAGCTGAGCTACGTCATCGAGATTTTTATGATGGACTGACGGGACTAGCAAATCGCGCCCTGTTTGTGAATCGAGTCGAGCAAGCGATCCTTCGCCTAGAGCGCCACTCTAACGCTCAGTGCGCCGTACTGTTCCTAGATCTTGATCGCTTTAAAGTTGTTAATGACAGCTTAGGGCACGCCATTGGCGATCAGCTGCTAATAGCGTTGGCCAAACGCCTAGAATCATGCATTCGGCGCTGCGATACCCTAGCTCGATTAGGCGGTGATGAGTTTTCGATTTTGCTGGAAGACATCAAGGGCGTAGAAGATGTAATTGGGGTGTGCGATCGCATTCACGATATCCTCAGAGCTCCCTTCAAGCTAAACAGCTACGAAGTCTTTGCCAACATCAGCATTGGCGTGGTGTGTAGCAGCGTTGGCTACGAAGCTTCTAGCGATCTGTTGCGCAATGCCGATACGGCTCTGTACCGGGCCAAGGCCCAAGGTGGCAGTTGCCACACGGTGTTTGACCAAACCATGCACCAGCGGGCCGTGGCCCTGTGGCAAATGGCCACCCAAGCGCAATTTGCCATCCAGCGTGAAGAACTCAAGCTACACTACCAACCAGTAATCGATATTACCAATGGCCGAGTTGTCGGAGTAGAAGCCCTGATTCGCTGGTATCATCCCGATCATGGATCGATTTCACCGGGAGAATTTATTCCAGTAATGGAAGAAACAGGTGTGATTACCTTAATCGGTCAATGGGTGCTGAAAAAAGCCTGCCAGCAGGTATTCGCTTGGCAACAGCAACTCCCGACTAGCCGCCGCCTTAAGCTCAATGTCAACCTGTCGGCTCGGCAGCTGGCGCAAAGCGATCTAGCCATACAGGTCACTGAAGCTCTAAACGAAACGGGTCTAGCAGCTGAAGATCTAAGGCTAGAAATTACCGAAACCGCCATCATGCACAATTCAGAAAAAGGCGTAGCGGTTCTCCAAGCGCTGAGAGCGCTAAAAGTAAGCCTCTGCATTGACGACTTCGGCATTGGCTATTCATCGCTGAGCCGCTTACAACAGCTCCCTATTGATATTCTCAAAATTGATCGCTCTTTCGTCCAGCATATGGGCCCAGGAGGAGAAAATACAGAAATTGTCCGCACGATTATCGATCTTGCCAATAGCTTAGGCATGAATACTGTGGCCGAAGGCGTAGAAACCGAAGTTCAGCTAGAAGGTCTACGGGCGCTAGGCTGTAAGCATGTTCAAGGGTTTTACTTCGCCAAACCGATGACGCCTGAAGCGGCATTGCAGTTCATCAAAAAAGCTAATCAATCAGAAGCTAATCAATCAGAAGCTAATCAATCAGAAGCTAATCAATCAGCGATCCCTTAAAAGAAAATCAAAAAGGCACTGAAGAAAACTATATCTTCCAGTGCCTTCTAGCTATTGGTTAAAATCTTCTGTAGCCTTTACGCTGCAGAAGCGGGATTACGATAGGCGGCTGTAGTCTCAGAACTGACAGAAGATCCAGAAGATACAGACTTAGCCACTTCGGGCTGATTGTCAAAGCCTGCTTGAGCGCCTACGGCGAATGCGAGTAGCCAACCAACGATAACGAGCGCAAGTACAATTGCCATTTTTGAAATTCCTTACTTGATAGGCAGCGGTTAAGAAGGCCACAATGCGCCGTAAATTTCGTTAGACAGTGCATAAAGGTCTTTCTGTTAACTAATGTAACGGAAGCTTTGTACAACTGTCAACAGGAAAGTCAATGAGCATAAATACTCTCACGACTGCTCTACAAGCTAAAAGCATTTAGTAGCAGTCAATTTCGATTTTGTAACGTTTTATTAGGAACTGATTTGGTCAGATTGAGGCAGATGGGACTGAGGCAGATTGAGCTGGCGGAGGTGGGCTAAGCTCTGCACACAATGGTCGGCGTCAGCTTGCCAGGGGAAAGCGCCTTGCGGATCGAGGTAAACAGCGATCGCTTGAGCATTGCGTCCAGCCAGTAAGTCAAACTGATGATCGCCGACCATCACGGCATCTTTCGGAGTAGCTGACCAAGCGCTCAGGAGCTTAAGAATACCATCGGGCTTAGGCTTAGGCAGACAGCAAGTGCGGCCTAAAATGTCATTAGGGCGAAAGAAATCGGCCAGATTGCAGGCTTCGAGGGTTGTATGGGCAATTTCTTTGGTGTTGCGGGTGAGAATGCCGATGCGTTTGCCCTGATCGCGCAGGTCGCGCAGCAGCGCTTTGGCTCCGGGTTGAGGGGTGGCCTGGCGGGCGATATCTAGCTCGATTTTGGCAAGCTGTCTGTGGCAGCTCTCAGCGGCAGCAGGCGTGAGACGATCAAGCGCTTCTAAAATGGGTTCGTTTTCGGGTAGGCCAAGGGCGCGGCTAATGGCGGGAAAATCGTGGAGGCTTTCGGTTAAGGTGCCGTCCATATCAAAAATCCAGCAGGTGCGGCTGTGCAATGGATGGTGGGGGCGCATAGGGCAGTTAGGTGGTAGTTCGCAGATCACTTTGCAGATCACTTTGAGATAAATGGAAGCGGGACGCCTGATAAGATCGTGAACATCTGTATAAGACACTCCTCAAAGATCACTTACGAGAAGACTCACGCGAATCATTATGACGACGATTAACGATAACTATCTCAAGCTTAAGGCGGGTTACCTATTTCCAGAAATTGGCCGCCGCGTGAAAGCCTATACAGAGCAAAATCCGGATGCGCCAGTGATTAAGCTCGGCATTGGCGATGTGACCGAGCCTTTGCCCGAAGCTTGCCGCACGGCAATGATTGAAGCGGTGAAGGAAATGGGCGATCGCGCTACGTTTAAAGGCTATGGCCCTGAGCAAGGGTATCTGTGGCTCAGAGAAGCGATCGCTCAGCATGACTTTCAATCGCGAGGCTGCGATATCGACGCGTCTGAAATCTTTATCTCAGATGGCTCTAAGTGCGACTGCGGCAATATCTTAGACATTTTTGGCAATGACAACAGCATCGCCGTGACCGACCCGGTTTATCCGGTGTATGTCGATACCAACGTCATGGCGGGCCACACCGGCGAGGCAGATGAGACCGGCAAGTATGCGGGCATCACCTACTTACCGATCAGCGCTGACAATGACTTTGTCGCTGAAATTCCGACTGAAAAGGTTGATTTGATCTACCTATGTTCGCCTAACAACCCCACAGGCGCCACTATGAGCGCTGATCAGCTCAAAGCCTGGGTGGACTATGCCAAGGCCAACGGCTCGATTATTTTGTTTGATGCCGCTTACGAGTCATTTATTACGGATGCCGCTATTCCGCATTCCATTTACGAAATCGAAGGCGCGCGCGACTGCGCGATTGAATTTCGTTCTTTTTCAAAAAATGCGGGCTTTACCGGCACTCGCTGCGCCCTGACGGTGGTGCCAAAGTCGCTTAAAGGCAAAGCCAAAGATGGCTCTGATGTAGATATTTGGAGCCTGTGGAATCGTCGTCAATCGACTAAGTTCAACGGGGTTTCTTACGTGGTGCAAAAAGCCGCTGAAGCAGTGTACTCCGAGGCTGGGCAGCAGCAAACTCAAGAGCTGGTGAGCTTTTACCTGGAAAATGCGCGAATCGTACGTGAGCAGCTCAGTGCGGCAGGCATTCAGGTCTATGGCGGAGTGAATGCGCCTTACGTGTGGGTCAAAACGCCCGCTGGGCTGACAAGTTGGGACTTTTTTGACAAGCTGCTGAACGCTTGCAACATTGTCGGGACACCGGGTTCAGGCTTTGGGGCAGCAGGTGAAGGTTACTTTAGAATTTCGGCTTTTAACAGCCGAGAAAATGTTGCCGAAGCCATGCGGCGGATTACTGAAAAGTTCAGGTCATAATTCAAGTTGCAGGCCGCGCTGCTTAAGCCATACCTACCGGCATAGAAGCTACCGGCCTGAGAGTAAATCGAAGAGAGCGTCGTCTAATTCATAGCCCAGCATCTGGGTCATAAATTTGAGGCGCTTTAGTCCATCAATGCCCTTTTCCTGTAGCCAATAATCGAGCGTAAACACTTTGCTCATCACAAAAATTTCCAGCGCTTCAGGGTTGTAGCGAATGCCGTCAACGGTGCTGAACTGATGCGGGACGAGCATGGCAGTGTAGCGGCTGAGTTCACCAGATTCCCAATCGAGATAAAGGGGCAACCAGGGGTAGAAGCTGTTGAGTCGAATGAACCACAGGCGCACCTCTGGAATTTCGGACAGCTCTCTCGGATCGCTTGCTTCACGCGGGAAGTCAATGTCAAAGCTGAAGGTGAGCTGAGCATCGCTAAGGGTTTGGTCGCGATCATGCGCTTTGATAATCGGCTCAATGACCTGCTGAGCGGGCGTCAGATCCAGCGATTGGAGTTGGCTGGCACTGAGGGCGATAGGATATTTCATGGTGGCGCTTTTAAAAGGTTGGCTAGCTCACAGTATTCTAATGAGTCACTGACTGTATTTTTGTAAGGTATTCGAGAGCGCGATCGCTATGGCTAAGTCTCTGATTAATTCACCCATTAACTCGCCTGATAGCGATCCTAAGAATTATTCTAAAACTCGAATTTGCATCACCCTCGGCACTCGCCCCGAAGCCATTAAGCTCGCGCCCGTTATTCAAACGTTTCAGCAGCTACCTCAGTTTGACACTCGCATTATACTCACCGGTCAGCACCGAGAAATGGTGGCTCAAGTGATGTCGCTATTTGATCTACAAGCCGATCATGACTTGGATATTATGCAACCGCAGCAGAGCCTGAGCGATATTACCTGCCGTAGCCTCAAAGGATTAGAAACCCTCTTTGCTCAAATGCAGCCAGATATGGTGATTTCGCAAGGCGATACGACTACGGCTTTTGCGGCGGCGCTAGCGGCTTTTTATCAGCAAATTCCGGTAGGCCATGTCGAAGCCGGTTTGCGGACTGACAATATTTTGAACCCTTTTCCAGAAGAGGCCAACCGCCGATTGGTATCGCAAATCGCTACGCTGCACTTTGCCCCAACTGAAACTTCTGTACAAAATCTAAAAGCATCGGGCGTGCTATCAGGTATTCACCAAACGGGCAATACCGTGATTGATGCGCTGCTGACGGTAGCAGCGAAAAAGCCTGACTGTGAAGTGCCGGGGCTAAATTGGAATCAGTATCGAGTGATTTTGGCAACCGTGCATCGCCGAGAAAATTGGGGTGCGCCGCTAAGTGATATTGCTCAGAGCTTTTTAGAAATTTTAGAGCGCTTTTCAGATACGGCGCTGCTGCTGCCTTTACACCGCAATCCGACCGTTCGGGAACCGCTCAAAGCAGCTCTAGGTAGCCATCCGCGTGCTTTTTTGGTCGATCCGTTAGACTATGCGCAGCTGGTCGGGGCGATGCAGCGGTGCTATTTGCTGCTGACGGATTCAGGGGGGTTGCAAGAGGAGGCGCCGGGGCTAGGTAAGCCGGTGCTGGTGCTAAGAGAAACGACCGAGCGACCGGAGGCGGTTACCGCAGGCACAGCTAAATTGGTTGGAACGCATCCAAAAGTAGTAGTAGCAGCAGCTTCAGAATTATTAAGTGATAATCGCGCCTATGCAGCAATGGCTAAAGCGGTAAATCCGTTTGGGGATGGTAAGGCGGCTCAGCGGATTGCTGAAATCGTAACGGCGTATTTTGCCGCAGCAAATGGTTGAGCGACGATTCATAATTATTTGAAAATTGCTTTGAGGTAATATTCAACCGCCAGCCTACTGCTGATATTTTGGATCTGACCAAGAATATGGCTGATATTCGGAGTCTTCCCAGTTGGAATTTGTCTTAGAGGTGTGCGATTGACTGTTGCGCAAAAGTAGTCGCTTGCTTTCCCACGACTCGCTGCCGCCATGCGTGCTTGGCTGCCAGTAGGCCTTGTGCTGCGTTTCATCTTTTAGCGGTGGCCGATCCGGGTGATTACGCGGCAGCAATATTCGCTTGCACTTGTACAAGATGTCGTCCCAAGTGAGGTCGGGCTGATTGAGCAGGTTGCGAAAAGTGCTTAAGATCATTTCAGATTCATCATTTTGGCGCACCGACAGCGGTAGAGAGGCCCGAAGCGGATCGATTTGAACGGCAGCGATTCCCTGACGAACTGCTGTGTAAATGGCTTCAGCATGGTCTTTGGCGGCTTTTTCATACTGCATTTGCCAGCCTTTTTCACTAGAGGCATAAAGAGCTGGCAATCGGTTAAGGGCAAAGGTTTCGACCTCGACGGTTTTGATATAGCCGCGCAGCTTGAGGGGAAGTTTGGCTTTTTGGCGGTCTACTTCTTCGGCGACTAGCCTTTCCATGACGTTGGTGTAGGCTCTTTCGGATTGAGGCGAGGGAGCACTCATGAGCGTGAAACCTGATAATTATCCACTTTGCTCTAAGTTACCCAGTCGCGGGTTGTCTGAAACTACTTTTTCCTTCCCACGCCCCTCCTTTGCGGGGATGCTTTAAATTTTGCTTGGGGGCCGAGCCTCCCCCAACCCCCCCCAAAAGGGTTCATGTTGAGGGCTAGTTGGGGGGGGGTTAGGTAGCTATGTCTTAAGCGGTGACTAGCTCGGCGGGGAGTCGCTTGAAGGCTAGGCGCTCGTTTTCGACATCGACGAAGATGGTGTCGCCGTCGGTGAATTCGCTGCGAAGGATGGATTTGGCGATTTGGGTTTCGACTTCGCGTTGGATGGCGCGTTTGAGTGGGCGAGCGCCGTAGGTGGGGTCGTAGCCGATGTCGGCGAGGAAGTCGAGGGCGTCGTCGGAGAGTTTGAGGGCCATTTTGCGCTCTGCTAGGCGGCGCTCTAAGCGCTTGATTTGGATTTTGACGATGTTGCGCAGTTCGGATTTCTGGAGGGCATGGAAGATGATGATTTCATCGATGCGGTTGAGAAATTCGGGGCGGAAGGTGGCGCGTAGGGCTTCGGTGACGCGGGCGTTCATTTCGTCGTAGCGGCTGTCGTCTCCGGCAATATCGAGAATAAACTGGGAGCCGATGTTGCTGGTCATGATGATGATGGTGTTGGTGAAGTCCACGGTGCGACCCTGGGAGTCGGTGATGCGACCATCGTCTAACACTTGTAAGAGGATGTTGAAGACGTCGGGATGGGCTTTTTCAATTTCATCGAACAAAATGACGGAAAAGGGCCGGCGACGGATGGCTTCGGTGAGCTGACCGCCTTCGTCATAGCCGACGTAACCGGGAGGGGCTCCGACTAGGCGAGAGACGGAGTGCTTTTCCATGTATTCAGACATGTCGATGCGGACAATCGCGTCTTCGGTGTCGAAGAGATAGCTGGCAAGGGCTTTGCCGAGTTCGGTTTTACCGACGCCGGTAGGGCCCAGGAAAATGAAGCTGGCCATGGGGCGGTCGGGATCGGCGAGTCCGGCGCGCGATCGCTGAATTGAATCGGCCACGGCAGTCACCGCTTCGTCTTGCCCAATCACCCGCTCGTGGAGTTCGTCTTCCAGGTTCAGCAGCTTTTGCATTTCAGAGGCGACCAGCTTGCTGAGCGGGATGCCTGTCCATTTGGAGATGATTTCGGCAATGTCGGCTTCGGTGACTTCTTCGCGCAGCAGCGTTTTGCCGGAGGTTTGCGCATCGCTGAGGGCTTGCTCGGCAGCAGCCAAGTCGGCCTGCAATTTGGTCAGCTTGCCGTACTTAAGTTCGGCAGCTTTGCTCAAGTCGTAGTCGCGCTCGGCCTGCTGAATTTCGACATTGACGCGATCAATTTCTTCTTTGATGGTTTGGACTTGACCGATGGTGTCTTTTTCAGATTGCCACTGAGCGCTGAGTTCGCCTTGATCTTCTTTGAGATCGGCGAGTTCTTTTTCGAGCTTTTCGAGCCGATCTACCGAGGCGGTGTCGGTTTCTTTTTGCAGCGACAGACGCTCCATTTCCAGCTGGAGAATTTTGCGGTCTACTTCGTCTAGCTCTTCGGGCTTGGAGGTGATTTCCATTTTGAGCTTGGCGGCAGCTTCATCTACTAGATCAATCGCTTTGTCGGGGAGGAAGCGATCGCTGATATAGCGAGTTGATAACGTAGCCGCAGCGACTAGCGCACTATCGGCAATTTTGACGCCGTGGTGCACTTCATAGCGCTCTTTGAGGCCGCGCAAAATCGAAACGGTATCGGTAACAGAAGGCTGATCGACGTATACCTGCTGGAATCGGCGCTCTAGAGCAGCGTCTTTTTCAATGTGCTGGCGGTATTCATCCAGCGTGGTGGCACCAATGCAGCGCAGCTCACCTCTAGCTAGCATGGGCTTGAGCAGGTTGCCTGCATCCATTGCGCCTTGAGTCGCACCCGCACCAACGACGGTGTGAATTTCATCAATAAAGAGCACAATTTGACCGCTTGATTCGGTGACTTCTTTGAGCACGGCTTTGAGCCGCTCTTCAAATTCACCTCGGTATTTGGCTCCGGCAATCAGTGCGCCCATGTCTAAAGAAATCAGGGTGCGATCTTGCAGCGATTGCGGCACGTCGCCACGCACAATTCGCTGGGCGAGGCCTTCGGCAATGGCCGTTTTACCTACCCCTGGTTCACCAATCAGCACCGGATTGTTTTTCGTCCGCCGCGACAAGATCTGGATTGTCCGGCGAATTTCGTCGTCTCGGCCAATTACCGGGTCGAGCTTGCCTTCACGGGCATAGGCGGTCAGGTCGCGGCCATATTTTTCTAATGCTTCGTACTTGCCTTCTGGGTTTTGATCGCTCACTTTTTGGCTGCCTCTAATATGCTCAATGGCTTGTTTTAAGTCTTTTTCGGTAATGCTGAATGATTTTAATAAGTCTTGGCCAAAGCGCCGATCCTGGACGTAGCCAAGTACTAGGTGCTCAATCGAAATATAGTCGTCATCAAAGCTTTGGCGGTATTGATCGGCTCTATCTAACAGCGTATTGAGGGCGTTGCCCAAATATACTGACTCACTACTGCCGCTGACTTTGGGCTGTTGGTTGATAAAGGCATTCGTGCGATCGCGTACATCGCTCGCCGAAGCACCCACTTTTTGAAAAATGCTCACCGCTAGCCCTTCTTGCTCTAACAGCGCCTGCATCAAATGCTCCGGTTCTAGCTGCTGTTGACCCGCTTGCTTGACAATTTCGGGGGTGCGGGCGATCGCGCTCCAAGCTTTTTCAGTAAATTTATTGGGATCGTTTGGCTGCATCGGTTTCCTCCCTGTGTCCTACCGCCATCGGCAAATCACAAATCATAAATATGTTTTATTCGTATGAGCCCATTGTAAAAAAGTCCGCTCAATTTCCCATTCGGTGTTCACGGCTCAAATAGGTAGGTATTGCCGCCCTATAGCAAACTCATCAACTATTTGAGGCTTTACCCAAGCATTGCCTCGCGACTTTTTACCAAAAGATTGCCAAAAGAGCCACAGGCGATCGCCGATTTCACTCAGGCCGATTTCACTCAGGCCGATTTCACTCAGGCCACAGGCTACATACAGTACTTTTAATTTTGAAGCTTTCAAGTTGGGCCTATCAAGTCTGCGCTGTAATCACCACTTCAACTACGGAGTAGGCTATATAAATAGTGAGCCCCTCTATAAATTCAACAGTAGCTCTCTTGTCCGACCGCCCTCGCACGCTTTCAAAAAAAATATACGCTACTTACCGGCAGCAAAGACCGCTACAAAGGATTTGGCACACTCTATCACCGATTGAGTTTGTCAAATTTTTGAGCTATATCAACCTCAAAACCGTGCGTATGGTAGTGCGCGATACTTTTCGTCAGCGCCTGCCTAGCCTCGCCTCAGAAATGGCTTACAACGCGATGCTGGGCCTATTTCCCGCTATATTGGCCTTTTTGACTGCAATTAGCCTTTTTAGGCCACTAACCTCTACGTTTGTGAACTTAGTCACCAGTTTGGGCGAAGTTGCACCCGATGGTGTGCCCGAACTCATCTACGGCTTTGAGAGCGTCGTGCTGGAAAGCCAAAGTCGAGGCCTGTTTTCAGTCAGTTTTGGTCTAGCTCTATGGGCTTCATCCGGAGCGATAAGCGCCGCCATGCGATCGCTTGATCAAATGCACCAAATTCCGCCTCGGCAGCGGAGACCTTTTTGGAAGGCGCGGCTAGTTTCTATCTCGCTTACTTTAGGCACCATTGCGCTGTTGATTACGGCTTCTAGCCTAGTATTTGTCAGTGACCTGATTGTGCAAGAGCTGATGGTGCGCAGTAGCGGTAATATTAGCCACTGGGTTGCCAAAATTTGGAGCTTATTTCGCTGGCCTTTGGCTTTGAGCGTGATGTCCACGGCGTTTGCTTTTGTCTATCGGTTTGGCCCTAGCCGCTGGCAACCCGGTAAACCGCTGATGCCTGGAGCAGTTTTAGCAGCGCTGTCTTGGGCGGTAATTTCTGGCTTATTTCGGCTATATGTGAGTCATTTTGGCAATTTTGTTTATAGCGCAGTGGCCACGGTCATTGTTTTGTTGCTGTGGCTGTGGATTACGGCTTTGGTGATGCTCATCGGGGATCTGCTTAACCTGAGCGTAGGCAAAGTAATGACAGATCGGCAAACCCAGAGCACCCAGACAGACAGATCATCCCATCGGTGAACACACCAGTAATTGCTGATACGGAGGAATTGTGATCTATCGCCTGACTTTAGCGCATAGAGCGAACGCTATTGACAACAAAGACTGCTAAGCAAGCCAATATCAGCAGATACAAAACAATACCCGGCAAAAAGGACAGCAGCGTTAGCCCACGCAGCACCCATACACCTAACGTGAAACAAATCAGAAATAGCAGTAGTTGAGATCCGGGCTTCAGTCGAAATCGATTACTCATAGCAAAATGATCGCTCAAATGATCACTCAATAGGTGGAATACAAAATTACAGACCGCTCATACAGTATTAGCCAAATGGCAGATCTTTCAATATTGATACATGTTTGGTGGCATTGAATACGCTTTTTATGAATATCGATTGATAGTTTGAAGCTGGATTTCTGCTTTGAAGGGGGATCGCTTTGAAACTAAAACTGTTTGGGTGACGATGAAGATTAGAATTTGAAACTATGAAGATCGGAACAAGACCAGCAATAAATTTTGCTGATTTCCGTAGGAACACTGTCAGATTATGCAACGTCACAGATATAAATAAGGGCACGCTCAAAATGTTCATTACATTAGGTCCTTCAAGTAGGTCCTTCAAGGCGTTCTAAACCTATGTCAGAGGAAGCAACGATTTAAACTTTAGAATTTTTCTATTGGAAGTAAAGACCGTTGATTTTACGAATGGTTTCACGGAAATTTTATGTTCAACAGCCGCTTAACTGTCCTAACCTTTATCTGACCTCTGTAAAAACAAGCAATAATGGCAACAGCTTCAGTCAGTACTTTCATCTAAGCACCTTATTTCAACGGCTGTTTGAAACGTTTTCATAGCCTCATCTAATAATTCCAAACGGTAACGTCCAAACGGTAACGTCCAAACAGTAGTTTCATTCAGCATCTGCGGTTATCGGTTTCAATATTTTCACCAACTTTTGCTTATGGTCGCTTCTTCAAGTTTGATTGCTCCTAGCTCATTGGCGGGCACTACAATTACTTCGCAGCAAGAAAAGTCTCTTTTGCAAGGGGATGTTTTACTCACCACAAAAATGACCGAAGCCGGGGCGGCGGTAACCGCGATGATGTATGTGCCGATGGAGCGATCGCAAACTTGGCAAAAGCTCACCGACTACGGCAAATGGGTACAGTACTTTCCTGACATTGTGCAGAGCCAAGTGCTAGAGGTTAAGCGGCAGTCGCAAGCGCACCCGATGACGCGTCATCTGTATCAAGTCGCCCGCAAAGCCTTCTTAATGTTTTCGGCTCAGGTCGAAATTTACCTCCAAGTGATTGAAACGCTGCACCAAAAGATTCAGTTTCGCTTTGAGCGGGGCACCTTTTCTGACTTTGCTGCCGACCTCACCCTAGAAGACTGCGGTGCAGGCACTTTGATTACGTATTCTGTCAAGGCAACACCGCTAATTCCAGTGCCTAGCTTTTTGATTGAGCAAGCCATTCGCTACGACTTACCCGGTAACATGAAGACGATGCGCCGAGTGATGTGTGCGGCATAAGCCCGCCATCTATATCTGTGCATATACCCGTGCAAAATCTGTACGAAATCTGTGCGA
The DNA here is from genome assembly GCA_963740915.1 of uncultured cyanobacterium. Classification (GTDB taxonomy): domain Bacteria; phylum Cyanobacteriota; class Cyanobacteriia; order Phormidesmidales; family Phormidesmidaceae; genus Phormidesmis. The sequence continues at coordinate 94,027 of CAVUFV010000007.1, read as the reverse complement.
AATGTCGAATCAAACCATCGGTCTAGATGATCGGCTCTATCGCTATTTGCTGTCTGCGACTCTCCGAGAATCAGCAATACTAGCTGAATTGCGCCAAGCAACTGCCGCACATCCTCAGGCTCGGATGCAGATTTCACCTGAGCAGGGACAGTTTATGGCGCTGCTTGTGCAGCTGATGGGGGCGAAGAAAACGCTGGAAATTGGGGTATTTACGGGCTATAGTGCGTTGGCTATTGCGATCGCACTGCCTGATGATGGCCGCATTGTGGCCTGTGACGTCAGTGAAGAGTTTACAACCATCGCGCGCGCCTACTGGCAAAAAGCCAACCTCACCCACAAAATCGATCTGCGCCTTGCGCCTGCGCTAGAGACGCTAGATCGCCTGATTGCCGAAGGTGAAAGCAATACCTTCGACTTTGCCTTTATCGACGCTGACAAAAGCAATTACGATAGCTATTACGAGAAATCCCTCCAGCTCATCCGCCGGGGCGGCCTCATCGCCATAGACAATACGCTCTGGTATGGCCGAGTCGCGGATCTTGACGTGCAAGACAATCGCACCCGGCACATTCGCGCACTCAATGCAAAAGTACGCGATGATGAGCGCGTGACGATGAGCTTGGTACCGATTGGTGATGGACTATTGTTGGCAATTAAGCAATAGGCAATTTAAAAGATAGAAGGGGCTGAAAAATAATGAGAGAAAAGAATATTATTGGGTACGAGTAATCTCAACAGCAACCGTTCCGGCAAAGTCAGGAATAGGAGGAGTGGGCTTAGTGACTTTGACGGTGATTTGTTGAATGCGCCGATCGCTTTTCAAAGCACAAGTTGCAACAGTTTCTGCCAAGCTCTCAATTAGCTTAAACCTTTCAGTTTGGATGAGTTTTGTTGTTTCTTGAACAATCTCTACATAGCTGTGGGTGTCTTCTAAAGCATCGCTTTTACCGGCAGTAGAAAGATCGATTGAGATTTTCAGATCGACGATAAACCACTGGCCTAAAACGTTTTCTTCAGGCAGAACACCGAGATAGCCAAAAGCTTTAATGCCGTTAATATGAATGCTGTCCATACAGTTAGAGATCTCTATGAGTGAAGGGTTTAGCGGCGTCACCACTGTAGGTAGCGACAATGTGGCCGTGACCGATGAGCTGATACTTGTAGGTGACAAGTCCTTCTAGGCCGACCGGGCCACGAGGAGGCATTTTTTGGGTGCTGATGCCGACTTCTGCCCCAAAGCCGTAGCGGAAGCCGTCGGCGAAGCGGGTAGAACAATTGTGGTAAACGCCAGCGGCATCGACTTCGGCCATGAAGGTGGCGGCGGCGGTGGAGTCGGTGGTGGCGATCGCTTCTGTATGTCGCGATCCGTAGGTATTGATGTGTTCTATAGCGGCGTTGAGAGAATCCACCACTCGAATAGAGAGAATTAAATCGCTGTATTCGGTTGCCCAATCGTCTTCAGTAGCCGGTGTGAGATCGGGCAAAATCTGTTGGGTTTGTTCGTCACCGCGTAGCGCTACGCCTTGTGATTGAAGAGCAGTTGCGAGTAAGGGTAGAGCTTTCGAAGCAACAGCCTGATGGACTAAGAGAGTTTCGACGGCGTTGCAAGCAGAAGGGTAGCCCACTTTGGCATCGATAGCGATAGAGAGTGCTTGGTCGAGATCAACAGATTTATCGATATAGAGATGGCAGATGCCGTCGGCGTGGCCGAGAACGGGAATGCGGGTGTTGGCCTGGACGTATTGAACGAGCTGGTTAGAGCCGCGAGGGATGATTAAGTCGATATATTGATCAAGGCCCAGAAGGGCGTTGGTTTCTTCGCGGGTGGTGAGCAGTTGGACAATGTTAGGGTCTTGTCCGGCGTTGCTGATACCTTGGCGAATGGCGCTGACGAGGGCGGTGCAGGAATGGATGGCTTCGCGGCCACCTTTGAGGATGACGCCGTTGCCGGATTTGAGAGCGAGGGCAACAATTTGCATAACAGCGTCGGGACGGGATTCAAAGATGATGCCGAGAACGCCTAAAGGGACACCGATGCGTTTGAGAATAAGGCCGGTGTCGAGTTCTCGATGGAGGGTGATGGCGCCGGTAGGATCGGGAAGGTTGGCGACGCTGCGAATGCCTTGAATGGCGGCTTTGAGTTTGGTGGGGTTGAGAGTTAGGCGGCTGTAAAGGGGTTTGGCGAGGTGGCTGGTTTGAGCGGCGGTGAGATCTTTTTGGTTGGCGAGGGCGATCGCCTCGGCTGATTGTTCGAGCGATTGGGCGACCGATTCGAGCAGGGCGTTTTTGGTGGCGTTAGAAAGTTGGGCAAGTTGGCGGGCGGCTTGTTGAGTTTGTTGGGCGAGGGTTGTTAGGGGGAGGAGGGTTTGAGGATTCATTAGGGGTGAGGGGTGAGATAAAAAGATAAGAAGGAGAAAAAGAGTAGAAACCAGAGGCAAGGCGACAAGCTTCGGGGATTTCCTCCCCACGTCATGGAGAGCCAAGCTCTCCTACACCCCCTGAAAGGGTGTGCTTGGCGGGCGGGGTTAGGAGTTTAAGGGAGTTGGGTAGGGGGGGGTTAGGGTTTTTAGAAGCTGGGTGGCGATGCGTTGGCCTGCGCCGGGTTCGCCCATGCGCTGTTTGCCGTTTTGATAAATGAGCTGGAGACGATCAGGATCGTGGATGAGTTTGGCAATGGCACTACCGATTTGGGTGGAGTTGGTGACGATTTGAATGGAGGGGCCGAGCATTTTGGCTTGGATGGTGGCGAAAGTGGGAGTGAATTGGGGGCCATTGCCGGGAAGAGTAATGGCGGGTTTGCCGAGGCCAATAAATTGCTCGGTAGCGGTGCCTGCAGTAGCGATCGCGAGATCGGCGTGGTGTAAGCAGTCGCTGTAGGCGTCGTTGATTAGGAGAAGGGTGAGGTTTTGCTGGGTGTAGGTTGGGTAGGGGTTAGTTGCAGAGGCAGGCAGGGATTGCCAAGCAGGAATAAGAGAAGCTTGGAGGGTTTCAACAGAAAGACTAGGGGCGATCGCGGCGAGTAGGATTAAAGGGCGATGGCCGAAGGTTTCAATGAGTCCAGGGGCGGCGGCGAGTATGTTGGCCCAGTTTTCGTAGGCTTCGGTAGGGCGAGAGCCCGGGATCAAGAGGATGGTTAGGGGCGAGATAGAGTGCTGCTTTGGGGTGACGTACAGAGCGGTGGCCTTGGCGCGATCAGGGCGGGCGGATTTGGTGGGGCCGGATTGAAGGGCAAAGGAAGCGGGTTCAGGGGCGGGGGGCAACGGTTCGCTTGGCGGGCAGAGATTGCGAGTAATGTGATCTAAGGGGGCGCTGAGTTGGCCGCTCGGCGCGAGGTTATCCATCATTGGGTTGCCCAGGTAGTGAGCGCCCAGGCCCAAGGACTGAAGCCGCTGGGCGGTCAGGGCGTCTCGCACGAAGATGGCGCGGCAGCGGGGACGGGCCATCAGCCAGCGCTCCCAAGGCAGATAGACGGAGCCTGACCAGCCTGCTAAAGTCTCCCCAAGGTTGGCAGGAAATGGCTGGGTGGTAGGGAGCTTACCTTGTTCGTCGCGTAGCCAGTAGTCTGATTTGGCGGTGCCGACAAAGGCGTAGGGGAGGCCGCTGAGATAGGCGAACAGTAAGGGGACAATATCACCGACCGCCAGGATGCGATCGCCGGTTTTAGCCCAGACTTTGAGGGCAGTTAGCTGCGATCGCGTTAAGCCTAATAGCCCCTGCTTAAGATCGCCCGTGAGCTGCTGTAAGTCACGGTTGATAAAGCCGCCAGAAGGCATAACTTGAGTAGGGCCAATGATTGGAACTGCTGCTGACAGGTAGGCGCTACCTGATCCAGTGAGCGGCAAGGCCGATAGGCTGATACTGGAATTGCGCTTTTGAAGGGGTGCAAGGATGCGCAAAGCAATAGCATCTTCTCCGTGGCCGTTACTGATGCACAGTAATTTCATAAACTCAGGCGGTTCACACTCATAATAGTTAACTAGCCTTTAAGGGCTTACAAGTAGCTTAATTCAGGTTGACGACAGTTGCTGATAGTTGCTGATAGTTGCTGACCTTTGCTGATAACAGTAGTCTTAGCAACAGCTTAGATGCCCAGAGTAACCTAGGGTAGGCGATGAAAGTATTTCATAAAGTGACGTCAGGCGATGAAAGTGACATTAAGTGATTAAAGTGATTAGAGTGACATCAAGTGATTAAGGTGATTTCTTACACATTTTCATTTTCTTAATTTTCATTTTCTTAACAGATGCAGGCAAGTGATGAGCGCGATCGCAGCCCTCTATATCTGCCCTCTATATCTTTAGATAGATTTGACATTTCAGTTAAGTGAAGTCATATGAAGAAACGTTTTCTTGCTGTTAAGAAGGGTGTTTTAAACCCGCTCTACTGGTTAGGGACTATCTAACTGGGGTAAACCTAAAGATAATATAAAGGTTTTGCGATGGATACCCGTCTTGTACGTCAGCTCTGGTCCACAGTGGCCGCGTTCCCAAATAGCAGACTTTCCAGCTTGGATGACTCTAGCCTCTTAACATCAATCGTAGATCGGCTCACCGCTGATCCGGCTTTTGACCCGCATCATGCAGATGCCATCAGCGCGTACATCCGCACTCGGATGCCGCTGATTCGAGAAATGGCTCAACAGTCTTAAAAATTCTCTTTTGGATCTGCCTTAAGCACCTCTAATTTTGGTTCGCTTTGTATGTTGTTTTGCCCACAACCAGGGTTACTCAATTTAGTCTCTAATAACTTTAGCCTCTATACTTTCTGACACCAGCGCTTAATTAAGCGTAACCTTAATATTTTGATCGCCTCTTAGCCGCTACAAATCTGGCAAAAGTATCGAGAGAGTAGCAGAAAGCACTGAAATTCTCTGTAAAAAAGGTGATAAGGTTGAGCGCAATTACCGCTCGGTAGATTTTCAGTAAATTTTGTTGAGTTCATTGGATGAATGAGCTTAATAAAAACTTACTGTGGTATGTACTACTAAGCGAGTTGTGTTTTCCTTTAACAAAGTGTGTGAGGTTTAATATGAAAAAGTGGTGTTTAGCGATCGCCGCGAGCGTGAGCCTGTTATCTTTGGCTGGATGTGGCGCACCGGGGGGCGCGCCTGGTGGAGGCACTACCGCTAGCAGCGATACGGGTACGGGAGCAGGCATCGGCAACAGCCGCTTGCAAACGGTGCTAGATCGAGGCTCTCTTATCTGTGGCGTAGACGGCGGCATTCCTGGATTTAGCTTTGTAGAAAATGGCGAATACTCCGGTCTAGATGTCGATACCTGCAAAGCTGTAGCGGCTGCTTTGTTTGATGATCCCACCAAAGTGGAGTACCGTGATTTAGACTCTACTGAGCGCTTCGAGGCCCTCAAAGGGGGCGAGGTAGATATGCTGGCTCGTAACACCACTTGGACGATTAGCCGCGATACCTCAGTGGGCATGGAGTTTGCACCTACCACTTTCTACGATGGTCAAGGAATGATGGTGCGCGAGGCTTCGGGCATCAAAGAACTCAAAGACTTTGAAGGTAAATCAATCTGCGTAGAGACCGGCACTACCACCGAGCTAAACCTGACGGACCAAATGCGTCAGCTCGGCGTCAACTTTACGCCTCAGACTTTCCAAGATGCAGATGCCGCCTACGCAGCTTATGAAGCCGGTAGCTGTGAGGGCATGACCTCTGACAAATCTCAGCTAGTGGCTCGCCGCAGCACGCTCAAAAACCCTGATGAGCATGTGTTGCTAGAAGTCACTATGTCCAAAGAGCCCCTCGGCCCTTTGACAATTAATAACGACTCGGCTTGGTTTGATACCGTTAAGTGGGTAACCTACGCGCTGTTTCAGGCGGAAGAGTTTGGTCTAACCTCTGCAAATATTGAAGAGGCGGTGAACAGTGAAGATCCAAACATCAAGCGCTTTGTCGGGGCTGAAGGCACGCTCGGCTCTGATATGGGCCTACCCAATGACTTCGCGCTTAGAGCGGTTAAGCATGTTGGTAACTATGGCGAGATCTATGAGCGCAACTTGGGTGAAGGCTCTGTATTCAAATTGCCTCGCGGTTTGAATGCCCAGTGGTCAGAGGGCGGCTTAATTTACTCGCCTCCGTTCCGCTAAGTTTTCTGGGCACCAACGGCTCTAAAGGTGTTTGAAAGTAGTTTGTAGGTAAGCGGCCTCTAGATGCTTCTAAACAAAGAAATCGTTACCTTCAAGTCTGTTGAGAACAAGTCGATCAATAAAAAGCGCTGATGGTTATCGAATTTGACTGTCGGCGCTTTTTTGAGCGTTTTTGATAGATAGATTTTTTGATAGATAGATTTGAGTAATCAATGAGTTTCGGCAAGCTTAATTTCTGTGTGCTTCGTAACAGTTGTTGACGACAAAAATTGCTTTCTATTAAGAAAAAATAACAACTTTAGGGCTGACAGCACTAGCTCCCAAATCAATGCAGCTAAAGCCCTATGATGGATAGCCATATGTGCATGGCTAAAGCGGTTAGGGGCACCCTGAATTTACTGTGATCTGACAGTGAGTTTGTAGACTAATGAGTTTGTAGACTAATGAGTTTGTAGACTGTAAAAATGCAGACTAAAACAATTCAGTATTGATGACATAGTAAGTCGATGGCGGTGACTCAACAGCAGTGAACCTAATCTTTAAACTGACTCTCTAAACTGAAGCATATTTTCCGAACTATTCTGAAATGTTAAGCGCTCTATTTAAAACCTATCCTTCTTGAAACCTGTCCCTCTTGAAACATTAAACATTCATGGCAAACACGTCCTCCAAACCAGCTTTTAGCCTGCGAGCGTTGCTCCGGGATGAACGGTTTTGGCAAATAGCCTTTCAGATAATTTTAGTCATTGTCGTGGCGGCTGTTTTTTCCTATCTATTTGGCAATCTCAACCGTAATATGTCCCGGAGCGGCATTCAATTTGGTTTTAGCTTTTTTAAGAATCCTGCAAGCTTTGCGATCGGCGAAGATCTTTTAAGCTACAGCGCCCAAGATTCTTATACAAAGGCAATTCAAACGGGCATTGTCAACTCTTTGCGACTGGTCGCCGCTAGCATCATTACCGCCACGATAGTCGGCGTTACCGCTGGGGTCGCGAGCTTTTCGGATAACTGGCTGCTGCACAAAATCAGCCGAGTTTATGTGGGCTTAGTGCGAAACATACCGCTATTGCTACAGCTATTTTTCTGGTATTTTGCGGTTTTTCTGGCGGCGCCTAGAAAAGAAAATCAGATTGTGTTTCCCAGTCCAAATCAGCCTTGGCTGGTAATTAGCAATAACAATGTGAATACGGTTGGCCCGGGTCTGCCAAACGAAGTTTGGGTGGGGCTGATGCTGCTGGCTTTGTCAATGCTGCTGTTTGGCTTGCTGTGGCGATCGCTCACTGCCTTTAAAGAAGGCAGGTTTGGAGCAGGGCTGTCCGGCTGGTTCTCGCGCATTGGCAACGCGGTGATGATTGCCTTTGTCTTGTTAGTGAACTATTACTTGCTGTTTAGCAATTCAGCCGAAGACAGGCTGTTCTTTAAAGGGGCGCTGATTGCGCTATTTAACAATGCGGCGGGGCTATGGATAATTGCTCTAGCAGTGCTCACAGCGGCCGGAATCACGCTTTGGCGGCTGCGAACTCGGGCCATGCTAGAGCGGGGGCAAGATGGCAAGGTGTATTTGGGTGGGATGATGGCGATCGCCATCTTAGCCGTCTTGATTGTGCTGCTAGCCTTTGACTGGACAGTCCCTACCCTAGTTAAAGGCGGCGGTGCTACGGGCGGACTAGAAATGTCAGTGCGCTACGCGGCAGCGCTAACAGGCTTAACTTTTTACACCGGCGCTTTTATCGCCGAAATCGTGCGCGCGGGCATTCAGTCCGTTTCTAGGGGGCAGTGGGAAGCCGCTCGTTCAGTCGGGCTCAGCAATAGCAAAGCTATGCAGCTCGTGGTGTTTCCTCAGTCCCTGCGGGTGATTATTCCGCCTGTAAATAGCGAATTTGCTAACCTAGCCAAAAACTCTAGCTTAGCGTTTGCAATCGGCTACCCCGATCTCTATGCAGTCGCCAACACCACTTTCAACCAAACAGGACGACCGATTGAAGTTTTCTTGGTGATGATGGCAACTTACCTGTCGCTCAATCTACTGATTTCTCTCAATATGAACCAGCTTAACAACGCCGTTCAATTCAAGGAGCGCTAAGCCATGACTACAGTCAGCTCAAGACCGATAGAGCGCGGTGCGCCTAGGGTACAGTCAATTGGGCCGATGGCATGGAGCCGCAAGCACCTGTTTAATAGCTGGTTTAACAGTATTTTGACCGTATTGCTGGGGCTAGCAATAGGGGCGGCCTTGTTTAATCTGCTGATCTGGGCCTTTTTCCAAGCGAACTGGTCGGTGGTAGTCGATAACTTCGGCAACTTTATGTCGGGGCTATATCCACCGGACTCCTACTGGCGAATTTGGTCAGTGCTAGGGCTGATTATGGCGCTTTCGGGGCTGACTTGGGGGCTACTGGGCCGTAATCAGTCGCAGCTCTTTAGCCGCGATGTACTGATTGGGCTGGGAGCGATCGCGTTATTCTTCATTCTTTGGCCCCTGACTCGCCCGCATACGCCTTATCTGATTGGCATGCTGGTGCTCTTAGCCGCTGCCGCTACCGCTGGTCAAGCAGTCGGACGCAAATCTCCTGGCGCGACCAAGTGGATCTCAGCCGCTTGGCTGGTCTCTTACTTCATCGCCCTTTACTTGCTCGGCGGCGGCCCCTTCTTTGGTCGCGGCACGCTGAGTCCGAGCTTGTTTTACAGCATTATTGTCATGCTAGGCGGCGGTATCGTCGCTGGCTGGCAGCTTTCTCAGCGAATCTCTATTCCGCAAATACCCCTATGGATTAGCAAAATCGTTTTGTTCCTATTGGGCTTCGTTGTGGTGTATCAGGTGCTGTGGCGATTGCCCTATGCTCTGGGTCTAGATTTTGGTCTTAAGAATATTTCCACTAACAGCTGGGGTGGGCTGATGCTCACGCTGCTGCTGGCAATCAGCGGCATTGCCCTATGCTTTCCGGCGGGAGTGCTGCTGGCGCTGGGTCGGCGCAGCAAGCTACCGATTGTTCGAGCCTTTTCAGTCGCCTATATTGAGCTAGTGCGCGGCGTGCCCTTGATCTCCATTTTGTTTATGGGGCAGGTGCTGATTCCACTGTTTTTACCTGAAGGGGTACGGCCTGATCGGGTGGTTCGAGCAATTATTGGCCTCACGATATTCAGCGCCGCCTACCTGGCCGAAAATGTGCGCGCTGGTTTGCAGGCGGTGCCTCAAGGACAAAGTGAAGCGGCGCAGTCACTGGGCCTTAATAAGCCGCTGACCACAGCCCTAATTGTGCTGCCCCAGGCACTCAAAACCGCTATTCCAGCCATCGTCGGGCAATTTATTAGTTTGTTTCAAGACACGACCCTACTGGGTATTGTCGGGTTAGTCGAGCTGCTCGGCATCAGCCAAAACCTGCTGGCAAGTCCTACATACCTGGGCGATTATAAAGAGGGCTATGTCTTTATAGCTGCCATTTACTGGGTATTTTGCTATGCCATGAGCTACGGTAGTCGCCGCATTGAGTCTGCGCTCAATACCGACCTCCGCTAAAGCCAATTCGTCCCGTTTAGCCCTTAACCCTTACTCACTTAAAACCTTACTGATAAGAGGAACCCAACTAATGCCTCAGTCTGAAATGCAAGTCCCGATCTCATCCAATAGCTTTGTAGATTCTGAGGCTGTGATTGTCGCCAAAGATGTACAAAAGTGGTACGACAACGGCTTTCATGTTCTTAAAGGCGTGAGCATGAACGTCTACAAGGGTGAAGTGGTAGTGATAATGGGGCCATCAGGTTCGGGCAAATCTACCTTTATTCGCACGTTTAATGCGCTAGAGCCCTACCAGGAAGGCAGCATTGAAATTGACGGTGTGCGCATTGCTAATGATCTCAAAGACATTGAGGCGGTGCGGCGTGAGGTCGGGATGGTGTTTCAGCAGTTCAACCTGTTTCCTCATTTGACGGTGCTGCAAAATGTTACCTTAGCGCCGATTTGGGTGCGTAGGTGGCCTAAGGCCAAAGCCGAAGAGATTGCCATGCGACTGCTAGATCGCGTCGGGATTGCTGAGCAAGCCTATAAGTTTCCGGGGCAAATGTCTGGCGGACAGCAGCAGCGGGTGGCGATCGCGCGATCGCTCGCCATGCAGCCCAAAGTCATGCTGTTTGATGAACCGACCTCAGCGCTCGATCCTGAAATGGTGCGTGAAGTGCTTGATGTCATGCGCAATCTTGCTAAAGATGGGATGACAATGGTGTGTGTGACCCACGAAGTCGGCTTTGCTAAAGAAGTAGCCGATAGAGTTGTGCTGATGGATGGGGGCCTGCTAGTAGAAGAAAACACCCCTGATGAATTCTTTAATAACCCTAGAGAAGAGAGAAGTCAGGCGTTTTTATCCCAGATTTTGTAGGGTCTGAGCTACGAGCTTCGGTAGCGATAAAGCCAACTTTTAGGCTGGCTTTATCGCCTAAATACCTATCCCCATATCTCCCTACTACCAGGGAACTGCCTAGGGAGCCGCAAATAAATAATGTACCGCTTTGCCCTCACCCTAAGTCCCTTTCCCAATGGGAGAGGGACTTTAGATCTGACTCCCTTCTCCCATCGGGAGAAGGGTTGGGGATGAGGGCACTGAAAGCTTTAATTCGTCGGTACATTATTTAAACGCATGTCTCCTACATAAATTTACCGGCCATACCCAGCATATCGCCCATATCCACATCACCATCGCCATCGGCATCTAAAAACGCCGTGAGAATAGGGTTGCCGTCAGCCGCAGGCACGCCCTGTTTAGCACTGCCCGAGTTTAAAAACTGCATGACTAAGGGCACAACCATTGGCAAGATGCCCTGCACTTGGTTGGTGTTGAGGTTGGTTTTTTGGGTAACGGCTGAAACCATTTCGGCGAGCTGAGCGCTGTTAAACAGCTGAGGAATCACGGCTGCCCCGTTAGCCGCACCTTGTTCTATTAAGGCTTTAGCCGCCTCATCACCCTGGGTTTGACGTTTTTCTTTGAGTGACGAGCGGACATAGCCGCCAATCACCGACATAGCCTGCTGCATCGTGCCCGAATCGGCGTTGTTTTGCTGAGCAATTTGCTTAGCCGAACCAAGAATTTGGGTCATTTGGCTAGTGCTGGCCTGACGTCTGGGGTCGGCGATCGCCCCCAAAACCTGATCGAAAAGTCCCATATTGTGAGTCCTTGCTGTGAATTAAATGAACCGATGAGGGTCACCAACGGCAATTATACGGTAATGGGAAAGCTAAGCCGATAAGGACCCAGCCAGAAAGCCAACACTGTACAGCGCCACAAAGGCCAAAGAAAAACCAAAGAAAGGCCAAAAAGAATACTCAAAGCTGACGGCCAGTCTGCTTACCGGTTTGCTGACTGGTCGTCTCGCTGCATATCTGAAAGCTCTTTCTGTGAAAAAGAATCGCCTATTTTTTTGGGCAGTATCTCATTTAGCGGGTTTTCACGCTGATAGGTGTTTTGCGCTGTAGATTTGCTATCAGGATTCTCTTCGTTGTTTTCCAAGGCACCTTCAACAATGTCACGGATAGGTTCACCGTAGTGCTCAACTGTTTTTTCAGCGCGGGCTTTATCCATTTCGTAGTCAACGCTGTAAGCGATTACATTAGAATTAGATAAATGAGGAGACATAAGGCCAGAGGATGTAAGGCTAGCTGAAATCGAGCTAGGGAGTGTTAGTGCCAGTAATACCAGCCAAACTGGCAGAGCCTGAGAAAAAGCAACAAGCAAACCTTGGCGGAGCTTTTTGCTTGGCTGTAGCCAGGATATGATGAGGGGTTTGATAAGGGATTTGACAGTATTTACAGTATTTATTGCTTTATTCATGGCTGTTTGCTGATACAGTACTTCTCTATATGGGTCGATTTAGCTGTACTTTCCCTCTACCATTGGGTATTAATGGCTGTAATATCCAGGCAAATAGAACTAGCACGGCCACTATTTCTAGCCGCCCCAACCACATTAAAAGCATCAGCGTGAGCTTGCCTGACCAGGCTAAATCAGGACTGGTGATGCCAATCGATATACCGGTGGTACTCATGGCGCTGGTACATTCAAACAAAACGTTGAGTAGAGAATATTTGGCGTTGGTAATGTGAAATAAAACAAAGGTTCCGACGGCTTGTGCAACTGCCCATAGCAAAGCAATCACAATCGCTGAGTTAAGCTGCTGATGCGCATCTTTTGGAGTGAGCTTACGGCCATCCAATTCATAGCGCAAATCTTCTGGTGATTCTCGATAAATCGAGCGCAAGTGCCAAGTGACAGATTTGAATAAAACTACAATTCTATCAAGCTTGAGACCGCCACCTGCTGAACCTGAAACCACGCCAAACGTCATGGTGACAATCATGATTAGCCGAGAAACAGGGCTCCAGTTTTCAACCTTGACAGTATTAAAGCCGACTGTCGCTAAGGTTGAAACTGCTTGAAATAAGCTGTCTATCCCAACCCAGTTACCGCTGGCCCAGTACTGTTCTAATAACAACAGTACTGTACTCCCTGCCAATATCAGCCAGAGAGCTTGGTGGCGGTTGTCTTGCCAAAAAACACTCAATCGCCGCTGACGGATTGCTTGAGAGTCACTCTTAAAGCTGGTAGCTGAGCCGATCATAATAGCGATCGCTGCGCCCTTCGCCGCTAACCCATAAGACTGCATACTGTCATCGGTAATGCTAAAGCCGCCAGTGGAAATTCCGCTTAAGGTATGGTTAATTGCCTGCCACGGAGGGACACCAGCAAACAGCATTAGTACAATACCAATAGCTGTGTACAGCGAATAGATCTTCCAAATCTCTTGAGCAGTCGCTTTAAAAGTTGGCGCTATTTTTTCATCGCGAGCCTCTGCTGAGTAAAGCTGTTGAACATTAATAATGGGTTCTAAAAGAGAGAGGGTAATGACCACTAGGCCAATCCCGCCTACCCATTGGCTGAGCGATCGCCACCATTGTAAACAATGAGGCAATTGACTGCCTTTTTTAGCCATTGTCAATCCTGTTGCCGTAAAGCCAGAAACGGATTCAAACAAAGCATTCCAAATGTTTTGAAAAGCAAGCGTTGTTTCTGAGGTGCCGGGAATATTGGCTAGATGAGAAGCAATCATCCCATAAGGAATTGCCCCAATTACAAACACAATCAACCAGCCTAAAGCAACCACAATCAGTGTTTGACGGTAACGCAACGTCTCTTGATAGTGAAAGCGGCGATAGAGAAATTGGCCAATGCCGATTGAAAAAGCAGCCGTGAATAGAAAAGGGAAAATCGCGTAATATTCACGAAAAATGAGACAAATGACCACCGAAGCTAACGCCATCGCGCCCGGAACCTGCATCAAAAGCCCGATGACGCGCAGAAACGCACTGATCTGGTTACCCATGTTAGTTAATTATCGTCGCTGGTTGGCGTCTAGATGAGTCGTCATCGGCATGCCAACTTGCTCAGAGCGATAGTCAACGTAACCCTTGTGACCTGGAATTGACTCCAACTTCTCAAACGTATTTAGAGCTAAGAATCCAAAGCCTACCTTCGCCACCACATCTAAAATGGTGTAGAACATGCTCTCAAAACCGTTGCTCAAAACCCCAAAACCAGTACCCGCCAGAATCCAGACAATTGGGTAGGCCGTCCAAAGAGTAAGATGCACGCTTAACAAGCGGCTGAATGATTTTTTTCCAACGGGGCCAGGATTATTGCTCTCGGCTTCTTTACGATAGTCTCCTAGTAATAGAAGAGCCGTACCTAGATAAAATCCGCAGCTTACCAAATACCACACATAGCTAATCGGACGAGGAGAGATCGTCGCCACAAAACCTGTCGCAATCATCGCAGCGTTAGCGCCCAGCATTGCGCCCGTTGTTGAAATAACATTTTGGCCTAGCTGAGTAAGCACCAGCAGCAGTAAAGGCGTCGATAAAAACCAAGTCACATAGCGTATCCAAAAGGTTTCGTTGCCGTAGAAAATACCTTTTCCTTGCCCCATTAACATTGCTAAATAGAGTACAGAGGCGATCGCTGTAATAAAGAAATTGAGCGTAAACAAAATTCGCCAACGCTCGCTTTTAGCCTTACGCGCTCCAGAACCAAAAATGACCGCGCCAACGGTCATGCTAATAAATCCGATCCAAAGCCAGAACTGGGTCATGGTAGAGCAAGATGCCAATGCAGCACCAAATAAAGGAGGTAAAAAAACTCTTTATAAGAATAAAACTAGCGAACAGACTCAACCATACAGCTTTGGGTTGAGATTGCATTTTCTTTGGACAGACACCTATATAAATGACTAAAACAAGGCAAATACCGGCAGATATCAGCGACTAAAAGCCTCTAGCTTGACATTTCTGCCTAGTAGTCAGAAATGTTCTCATAGGCCGAATCAGGAAACGTCAGATCCTTATAGACATTGCAAGCGTCCGGATCGCTAGCGTTGGGGCAAATGGGGAACGCTTGATGCTTTGGTAAAAACAAGTCTGCCGTAGTGCCCAATATCTTTCCCATCTGCTAGCGCGTTTAAAAGATGCGCCATTACCTCGCTATCTCGTAGGTCTGCTATGGTCATTGTGTTTTTTCTGGTTTGTTTAACTACTTACGGCCTTATACAAGAGCCTTACACAAGAGTTGAGCGGTTTTTGGCTCTCTCAAAAGTCTCTCAAAAGTAAGTTTGATCATCTAAGCTTTGGCTTAAGCTGAGTTGCAGCCTTTGAACTGCATTTTAATAGTATACTTGGACTATAAATCGTAAATTGATTGACTAAGAAGAAATTGACTAAGAAGACTTTTATAAGTGAGGCCGCCATGTCTGGGGTTACCATGTCCGAGATTGCCTTAAGGGTGGCGATACCGGCGGATGTGCCCGCTATTTTTTCGCTGGTGCGATCGCTCAGCGAGTACGAAAAACTAGCGCACGAAATGGTCGGCACTGAGGCCGATCTGCACAAGGGACTATTTGGCACACCTAGCTATGCAGAAGCTATCATCGCCGAAGCAGACGGGAAAGCGGTCGGCTTTGCGCTTTATTTCTACAACTTTTCGACTTTTTTAATGAAACCCGGTATTTATTTAGAAGATCTGTTTGTGCTGCCTGACTATCGGCGACGCGGAATTGCCAGCGCCCTGTTGAAGTATTTGGCCAATCACGCGCTGGCTCAAGGCTGTGGCCGGTTGGAATGGAGCGTTTTAGACTGGAATGAAAGCGCCATCACCTTTTACAAACGTATCGGCGCACTGCTGATGGACGAATGGACAGGTTGCCGAGTAAGCGGCAATGCGCTGGTAAATTTGGCCAATAGGAACGAAACTTTGACAAAATAAGACAGACTAAATATCGCCTTCGAGAATTGATTTTAAGCTCCCAATCAATCGCTTAATATTGATCTATTAAGCTCGACCTATCCGAACTGACGAGCTATTGCCCAGACTATCAGCCGCTTTCCTTGCGACGATTTTCTCACCACCTCTCCTCGTAAATACTTCAACATCAGCAGTCTTGCCAGACCCTTAATTCGCCCATAAGATCGACCTTTTAGCCACTGCCCATAGTTCACCCAGCCGGTCGCAGTTGCATACATCGGAGCAAAGCTCAGCGCCCCGTACAGCACGTCTGCCCGATGAGCTTTGCTTAGTTTATTCTTGCCATGCTCAGGATTGGGCACACCGCCGTGCTCACCGTAGTTGCGAAAAGGCACGTAATTGTGCAAGGCTCTGTTGCGCAAGTGGTACTCAATGCCAGAATCCCAGGGTGAATAGGCTCGTGGTCCTGGATCTTTTTCGACCTGTGCGGCCAAATCGATCAGAAGTCGCGCACTTTTAGCGGTAATCACATAGGCCACCATCGAAGTGGAATAGCCTTGTGCGTACTGACCGCTCGACAGATCTAGCACGCTATAAACTTGAGCGGCACAGGTATACAGCCAAGCAATTCCTAAGTCACTATCGGCTGGATCGAACGGGGGCGGTAGGGTTGCTAAGGTTTTGACTGGCACAAAGTCGGCTTCGACGATGAGGGTAGGTTTTTGCGATCGCAAAGCCAATTCCCACGCACTCCGATGATTGAGCAAACACAGAAAACTTGGTGAATAAGTCTCATATCCGCTCTGATGCACTTGACGCAGCACGCTACAGTCAAACCCCGCCAGCGCCAGCGCGGCTGTTAGCTGCTCGGTCGGCTCTTTATAAGCAATCACAAAGGTTTGCCCGATATGATCGACGAGTCGATTTTGAGTTCCTTGATTTTGCATAATTATACTGACTCTTTACACTAACAATAAGTATTTATTTATTCAGTCTTTTTCTATGTATTCATACGTAAGTATGGGCAATTTTCAGCTTATTCTAAAAAACGCAGGCGAAACGCAACTTCCGTTATATCCAAGGCGCTATTTAAATCATTGTCCAAAAATACACTACCTACACGTACTGTCTATCCATAACGTCAGCTATCGACTGCTGGTTATCTTAGCTTTATTAGCTTACGAGATATGTCATCTACATTAGATCGAATAACAAAATCATTTCATGAAAAGCAATGACCGCCACGCTGTCAGGATCGAACCTGTGATCGAGCCCATGCTAGGGCAAATTCTCAGCCCTGTCGCCGATCAAACATTTGAAACCAAAAAGACTTTTGATAGTTACGGTGAGTGCACACCGCAGCGCTCTCCTAGCTATCGCTTAGAAAAATTGATTAGCCAACAAGCTGAAAAAACCACCTTTTTAGCAATAGACACTCACTCCAAACAACGAGTTATTGTTGAGCTAGTGCTATTTGACTCTAACGCTTTACCTAACGCTTTACAACAAAGAAGCCCTTCAGTCGCCTCTTAACGAGTCTAACGAGTCTCAAGTTCGCCACATTAACCCTTCGCCAGATTCAAAACCAGCCTCAGAAAAGCAACTTTACCTAAACTCATTTAAAGTAGAAACGTCAGTAGGCACAGGCTTTGCGATAGTGAAACCCTACCTAAAAGATATTCTTTCAGTCGGCAGTGAAGAACAACATACCATAGCCCCGACTGTCCCGGTATTATTGCCTGCAACGGCAGAGCCGTACCAGCTAAATCTTTCGGTGCCCTATCACCGCCACTGTACGCGTACGCCGCAAATGAGCTTCGGAGATTTTAAAATTCGCGCTACTCCAGACAAGCTCGAAATCCACTGCGCTCAGCACCGTATTCGAGAAAATTTAGAAGAAAATTATGTTTCTCCTTTAGACAAACTAGCGCTAGGCGCTCTAACCGTAATCTCGACTATAGTCTTTGTCGGCGGCAGCGTTGCTTTCAGCGGCTCCATTCTACTCGGAATTCTGGTGGCGGCGGCTCTACCCATTCCGCTGCGACTAATCGCTGATCAGCCGTCACGAGTGGCTAACCGCAAAGCCATTTTACGATTAGCTAAAGGATCTAAAGACTCTAACGGTGGCTCAAGATATCGCGCCCTTTTAAGCCTAACCACCCTACCCGTCCAAAGAAAACCGGCACAAAGGAGAAAGTTGAGCGCTTGGGGCCCTTCCTTATCTGCTGTGCTGCCAACCGAAAGCAAACTACATTTTTCCCAAGTTACGGTAAGCGCTGTCAAGCTATCTCCGATCCTGTCGCTTTCGAGTAAGGCTGGCATTATCTGCTATCAAGTCAGCTTTCTAATAAGCGATCGCCGCCAACCTAGCCGCAAGCAGCTAAGCATCACCGGCACCTATCGTGAAGTAAAGTGGCTAAGCCGCCACCTTTCTCAATGGGGAAATCTTCAAAATCGAGAGGGAGCAGTCATTCCTAGCTTTTGATTGCAGGCGGCTTAGGAAAAGTTCATTCGAGATTCTTCGGATAGTTCCCATCCGACATCTTCGTAAATGTCTTCTATTGAAATAATTAGCCCAATCTAGCCAACTCTATTTTATCCCCTTTTTCGGAGGGAATAAATTCCCATTCCTCTTGTTCATCTGGCCGAAAAAATTCACCTGCCTTTGCTTCAGATGCCGCTAAAACGTGCTCTCGCAAACTCTCTTATCGGCGATACCGTGCAAACTTTCCGCTCCGGTCGTAGGATGCAGTACTAGGAGAGATCTCACTAATTCTCATTACATCTCACTAATTCTCATTACATCTCACTAATTCTCATTACATCTCACTAATTCTCATTGTAGACTGAAGCTCAGCTAAAACGTTGACCAACGTTGACCGTGGTTTGGCCGGAGCCTTAGAATTAGCTCCCGCGTTTGGAAACGGGCTATTAAACTGTAGCTGGGACTAAAATCTAGGCACTCTATGACAGTTGGAATTTGGGTATTAGGCGATCAGCTTTGGCAGGGACAGTCAGCGATCGCAAGCTGCCAGTCAAATCAAGCCAGCACGCCGATTATCCTCATTGAGTCGCTCAACCATGCCAAAGAACGCCCATACCATCAGCAAAAGCTCGTGCTGATTTGGTCGGCCATGCGTCACTTTGCTGAAGAACTCCGAGCCGATGGTTGGCAGGTCACCTATAAAACGGCTGACTCATTTGAAGCACCGCTCAAAACATGGATCGAGGCCAACAGCATTGCCGAACTGCGAGTGATGGAGCCTGCTGATCGACCTTTTGGATTGCTTCTGGATGGGCTCAACTTACCTTGTGCGCTAATACAAACGGCGAATAATCACTTTCTGTGGTCTACGCAAGCCTTTGAAGACTGGGCTTCCTCTCGCAAAAGCCTGTTGATGGAGTCGTTTTACCGGGAAGGGCGAAGGCGATTTGATGTATTGATGAACGGCAAAAAGCCAGTCGGTGAGCAGTGGAACTTTGATAAAGAGAACCGGCAGCCGCCCAAAGGAAAAATCTCGCCGCCTCAGCCGCTGTTGTTTACTCCCGATGAGACTACTCAAGCCGTGATAGAAATGGTTAAAGCGGCTGACTATCAAACGTTTGGAGAGTGCGATCAGTTTGGCTGGGCGGTGACCCGCACTCAGGCCCTGGAAGTGCTGGATAATTTTGTCAGCGATCGCCTCCCTACTTTTGGCCCCTATCAGGACGCCATGGTCACCGGTGAAAGCACCCTGTGGCACGCGCTGCTATCACCCTATCTCAATATTGGCTTATTGCAGCCAATGGAGGTCATTGAAGCAGTTGCCCAAGCTTACGAACAAAACAACAAGCTGCCGCTCAACAGCGTAGAAGGCTTTATCCGCCAAATTCTCGGCTGGCGCGAGTATATGCGCGGCATCTACAACCATGTCGATGCCGACTATCCTTCTCGCAATCATTTTCAGCACCACCAGCCATTACCTGACTTTTTTTGGACAGGCGACACTGAAATGAATTGCCTCCACCAAACCATTGACACCATCAAGCGCAGCGGCTACGCCCACCACATTCAGCGGCTCATGATTTTGGCCAATTTTTCGCTGATCGCCGGACTCTCCCCGCAGTCCGTCGAAGACTGGTTTCACGCCGCTTTTATTGATGCCTATGACTGGGTAATGCAAACGAATGTGATTGGCATGGGACTATTTGCCGATGGCGGACTGCTAGCAACTAAGCCCTACGCTGCGAGTGCTAACTATGTGAATAAGATGAGCAATTATTGTAAGGGCTGTGCGTATGATCAAAAGGCTCGCATAGGCGATCGCGCCTGCCCCTTCAATTTCTTCTACTGGGACTTTTTAGATCGCCATCGAGAAAATTTGAGTACTCAAGGCCGAATGAGCTTTATCTTAAACAATCTAGATAGAATGTCTGAAAAAGAGATCGGCGAAATTCGTCAAAAAGCTAAGGCTTGGCGTGAGCATCACTGACGGCCCACAGGCTAAAGTGATTTCTCCATTCTATAATTGATAAACACTTCCCCTCGGCATCTAACTACTTGTTCTTTAATGATCAAGAATCCCATTTTTTGAAAGAATGTTTTCGCTGTGATGCTCGCTTCCGTGGTGAGAGTCTGTAAGTTTAGATCTATGGCCTTGGTTTCTATCGCATGATAAATCTGACTACCTACGCCGCAGCCTTGATAGCTTTTGTGGCAGTAAAAGCAGTCGATATGGCCATTGGCTTCTAGCTCTCCAAATCCAGCAATAGTGCCTTGATCATCCGCAACATAGGTCAAGCGGCTAGAGCAAATGTTTCGCCAATCTCTAAAGTAAAGATTGTCGGGTGCCCAAGCGTTGACCTGGGCAAGTGAATAATCGCAGATGTTGATTTCTCGAACCGTTTCGTGGAATAGCTGCGCAATTTTTTCGGTGTCTTGGTCTTCAAATAGTCTTATTTTCATAGGATGTATCCCTAGAATAGGGAAGACTTTGTGAGAGAAGTATTAGACAAAGAGCGAATGAATTGCAGCTAAACAGAAGCAACGACATTGAGTCTATAATTAAAGCCTTCATCCTAGTTCGCATAAGAAACTCGAACAGAGAAATCGGGCAGAGAAACCGGGCGGTTCCATTAAAAGGCGAGTAAATATGGTCAGTCAGCTTATCAAAAAAACTCAATCCGACATTATTTATCCTGTCTCAGATGGTGAACCTGTGGCCGAAACATTTGATCATTTATACGTGATGATGACCACGCTCTTAGTACTGCGACACTATCTTGCTGGACAGCGGGCTACGGTACTCGGCGATCAGTTTATGTACTATGTTGAAGGCAAGCCCAATGCCCGCGTAGCGCCGGATGTAATGGTGATTTTCAACGTCGAGCCGGGTGGGCGTGATAGCTACAAAATTTGGGAAGAGCAAGAGGTGCCGAGCGTTATTTTTGAAATGACCTCGCAGGGCACAAAAGAGCGCGATCAAATCTTCAAAAAGAATCTGTACGAACAGCTTGGCGTCACCGAATATTGGCTCTACGATCCCAGAGGTGAGTGGATTACAGAGCGCTTGCTAGGCTACCGGCTGTGCCGGGATGTGTATGAGCCGATTACCGACGCCCGCTCTGAGCCTTTAAATCTTCGGGTGCAAATAGAAGACGGTATTATCGGCTTTTACCGCGAAGATACGGGCGATAAGCTGCTAATTCCCGATGAATTAGTGACTGCTTTGGAGCGTGAAACCGCAGCTTTAGAGCGTGAAACTGAGCAGCGCCGTCAAGCAGAAGCCCGTGCAGCAACAGCAGAAGCTAAAGCTAACCAAGTACAGCAGGCAGCTGTGAGCCGGTTAGTGACGATGGGCCTTACTATCGATCAAGTCGCTGAAGCGCTGAGTTTGACTGTGACTGAGGTTCAAGCCATGACCGACTCCTCAACAGATCTGGAATAAGCTTTTTTCAGATCTACAAAGTCAGATCTACAAAGGAAGTACCACGCCCGGCACCTCTCATATGTTTAGAGCGTATATTCAGAATGTAGGAATCGAGAGTGCTTACGCTGTCTGCAACTGAGCGCTCGCACTATTGCTATTCGCCAAGCCCACTACTTGGGGGCTCAAAATGAGCTGTCGCTGTCGAATATTCAGCCAGCCTTCGTCTTTAAAGTCGCGCAGTAACCTAGTTACTGTTACCCGCGTCGTACCAATAATAGTCGCTAGCTGATGATGCGTCAGGCGCAGCTTAATCCTTACGCCGCTAGGCTCAACATGACCAAAATCTTGAGCAATTTGAATCAGCAAACTGCGAAGCCTATCTGCCACTAAGCGCTTGCCCGAAATCGCCAGCCAAGACTCGCTCTGGTGCAATCGCCGAACAATTTGAGGAAAAATACCTGCCATCAGCGCTGGAGAAGATCCCACTTCGCTCATAGAAAGCAGCAACAGATCCGTGTCACTCAGCGCCGTTGCCCAGATCGGTTCAACATTGCTTAGATACCGGCCCAAGGCCATAGAAGGCCCACAAAGACCCACAATAGTTTCGCCGCCGTCGGCATGAATGGTGTGAAGCTGAACCACCCCTCGACAAATAATGTAAAGATACTGACTCTGTAAAGGAATATTTTGACCAGTGGGGTAGGTGATGAGCGATCGCTCCTGGTAGAGCTGCTCCAATAAGCTAATGAATTCATCCGTGCAGACAAATTCTGTGCAGGCGGTCGTAGAAGTGACGGTTGTAGAGGTGACCAAAGACAAAATGAATTAACCCCATTTACAGTGAATGGATCGGCTTTTAACGTAGGTCGCTAGAATAAACGCCATCAGAATAAACGCGATCGCGCCTGAATATTTGAGCTTGAAGTAGCAAATGTGCGCTAGCTGACTTACAGCCGCCAGCGAATTTGCTAGCTTTACCTCAGCACTTGCTAACTTTATGCCCTAACCTTATGACAATGATTAGAGCTAGGCATTAACCACAGGCAAAGGAAAGGTTAAGAGAAAGCAAACCTTTGAAACTATATTTTTTGCTTGCCTCGCTAGCTAGGCTTTATTTTTTGGGGCGATCGCCCTACAAGCGCCTGCAAGCAACGGGGATGGAGGTTACGCCTACCGCTGCGAAAACTGTACGGAACTGTACTCGCAGTCTATGGCAAAGACCTGATCAAGCGCTAGCAGCTAGCTGATCGCGTCTGGCAAATCGCTCAAATCATTTCAGGGTTTGACATGCTTCATGCCAGGGCAGCATTTACCCCTCTAAGCTTCAGCGCGCAGCTCATCTAGCTTCGCTTTGACGGCCTGAATGTCTTGCCACATCAGCCACTTCGGTTTACCCGGATCGCGTGACGGGTTGCGCAACAGATAAGCGGGATGCAGTATCGGCATACATTGGCGCCCTTCCCACTCAATCCAAGTACCGCGAATTTTAGTAATGCCGCGCTTTTCACTCGGCATAATGCCTTTGACAGAAGTGGCTCCGGTGAGCAAAATAATCTTCGGATCGACGAGGCGAATTTGCTCCAAAATATACGGCCGGCAAGCGTTAATTTCAGCCGTGGTAGGGTTACGGTTGCCCGGTGGGCGGCACTTCACAATATTGCAAATATACACATCCTTTTCGCTATCAATGCGCACTGAAGCGAGTATTTTTTCGAGTAGCTGCCCCGATTTGCCCACAAAAGGCAGACCTTGCTCGTCCTCTTGCTGCCCTGGCCCCTCGCCAATAATCATAATCGGCGCAGTGCGGCTGCCCCGGCTGACCACCACATTTGTCCGAGTAAGTGCTAAATCGCAGCGCTGACAGCTCTTACAGTCAGCTGTTAAGGGCTCGAGCGATTCGTAAGTGCCCGGCGGAATCGGCACGCTGGCACTGGTCGGAATTTGAGCAGGGTCGAAGTTTGCGGGGGGCAAGGTGACATCTATGCCGCTAGCGCTGAAAAGATCGATCTGATCGGCCATGAACTGCTGAGTATAAGAGAGCACTGCTTTTAGTTTATAAGCTAAACCTGACAGCAAGAAATGTTTTGTAGCCTTAGGCTTAGCGGCTTGTTCCTAAAGGCTTAATCCGTCTGATACAGTCGCTATTTAGAGCAGTTGCCGGTAGTGAGCAGTTACCTGATCTCCAATGGCCTGCCAACTATAGTTTTCCTGGGCGCAGCGCTGCGCGTTTTGACCGCGTTGGTAAAGCGTCTCAGGCTGGTCTAAGGCTTCTGCTAAAGCCTGTGTGAGGGGCTCTACTTCAGTGGGCACGACCCAGCCCGCATTGGCTTGGGCTATAGCTGGCCAAATATGCACCTGATCAGAAATCACCACCGGCATCGCGGCTGCCATGGCTTCGGCTACCGCAATCCCAAAATTCTCATAGTAAGACGGCAACACAAATAGATCTGCTGCGCTCAGTACTTGAGCCTTCAGATCGCCCGAAATAAAGCCCATAAATGTTGCCCATTGAGCCCAGGCAGAGGTCTCTATCTGCTGACGAATTCGATTTTCATAGGCTCGATCTTGAGGATTTGCCCCGCATAGTAATAGGTGAAAAGGCTGCTGGCGCTGGTGCAGGTTCGTCAATGCTGGCAGCAGTAAGTCAAAGCCCTTTTTCGGATCAATGCGAGACATAAACAGCACGATTGGGCGATCAGCGGGAATGTCAAACTGAGCGCGAATGGCAGCTTTAGCAGTGGTGCGATCTGGCAAGGTCGGCAGCGCTACGCCTAGCGGAATCACCATTTCCGGCGTACTTACACCAAAGCGCTCAGAGACTTTGGCCTCTAGCTCACTGGTGAAATGAATGGCGACAGCACCAGCTAAGTTAGGCCGCTCTAGCAACTGGGCGTAAAGCTGCTTGATACGCTGCTTTTTTTTCAGATCTGCCGGGTCGAGGGTGCCTAAAGGGCGCATGATGTAGGGCAGCTTACGCAGCCGGCAAACGGTAGCAGCGGCAGTGCTCACGGGTGAAAATAGGGCGTGAATGTGGGCGATGTCGTAGTCAGGGGCATGGCGCCATAGCCAGGTCAAAAGATCTGCCGAGAATTTATACCGGCGAAAGGGGGCGCAGCGAAAGTGAATGATTTCGTAGCCGTCTTGTGGCACAGCGACGCCTAGCGGCACATCCAAAGGTGCTTCATCGACATCCCCATTGGAGTCAGTGGTGATAATGGTAACTTGGGCAACGGCCTGCTTGGGCTGCTGAGAAATTGCTGCACTTAAGCCTTGCACCATCTGGCTAGGGCCACCGTACACCAAAGAAATAGATGGGACGATTTGCAGGATTTTTAGCGGTTTCATGATCAATTTTATTCACGAGTAGCGCTAGGTTGGCCAGCACAGATTTAGTTAATCGTTACAGATCGTTAATCGCTACAGATCGGTTAATCGCTACAGATCAGACAAATCCGATCAAGCAAATCAGCGATCGCAACTCAATTCACCCGTCGCCAGATCCACCTGTAAGGTAGTGCCCCCTGTTGGCACCAAAGCCAAGTCTGCGGACTCACTTAAAGTGGGCGCAGCCGAAATCCACCAGCCGCTAGTGGCTTTTTGGGTTAGGGTCGCAGCGGGAATCGCCAGAGTTTTTTGAATATCGTCAAAGCTGTACTGAGCCAGGGTTTGACCGTCAGCATTTAAAAGGGTAAGCGCGTAAGGACTGGCAACATTGATGAATTCATCGAGCAATAGAACGTGCCCTTGTGGGCTAATTAAAACAAAGCGGGGACCGTACTGATGAGGCAGGGTTTGCTGCCAGAGCAAGGTATCGCCTTTGTAAAACTGACCAGTCGCCGCCGGGGTTTGCCAGCTATCTGCGGCTGTGATAATAAGCCGGTAAGGGCTAGTCGTAAAGCTTTGGTGAAGCGGCGGCTGAGCTATCCGATCAGCCGCTGCTGCTGGGGTTGGCGAATTGATGCCTTGAAAGCTTATTTTTTGAGGGGGCCAGACGGTGATGATGAGAGCGATCGCAGCCACCGTCAAAGCAGGCAATAAAAGTTTAGCCACGGCGATGATCTCCAAAGCGACGAGTCAGTATCAGCATCAGGCCGCTGCTGACCGATAAAGTCAGCCAGCCGCTAGTCGGTTCGGGCACCGCAGTGGGTTCTTGAGCCATCACCCCAGCCATCACCCCAGCCGTTTCATTAGCTGAGGAATCAACAGCTTGCGGTTCGGCACCGAGTCGGGCCGCTGATGAGCTGATACTAGCGCGATCGGCGGCGGGAATAGCCAAGGCAACCACATCTCCTGCCGCCTGACCAATAAAACCACTGCTGCGAATGGTTTTAATTTGACTATTGCTCAGCATATCAAGGCCTGCTCCACTAGGCGTAATGTCGTCAACAGAGCGAGGAATATTGCGACTGCTGCCGTCCGTCATCACGTTGTTAGCGCTGCCCTCACCGCTGTTATGGGTGAGCCCTAAGTTGTGCCCAATCTCGTGAGCCAAAGTGTCACTGCGACCGCTACCGTTATTAAAATCGAGAGTTGCCCTGCTGATTACCACGCCATTGGCCCCGACCCAAGCTAGGCCGAACTGAGTATAGCCAGCTGTAGACTCGAGCGTATCGACAAACCAGACGTTAATGGGGCCGCTCGTGTTAGTTGAGCTAGAATTTCGACCAAAAGCGCCGCTGCCGCCTGTTCGTGTGAGCTGATAAAATTCTGACTCTGCCCGGCTGACATCATCGCTATCAATCGAAAGAAAGCGAGTGGCATTGAGCTGATTGATAGGCAAAAAAGAAATTTTTAGCCTTGCTTGAGCCAAGATTTTAGCGGTGATATCGGCAAATAAGTTAACTTGAGCGCAGCTATTGCCGCTGTCATCGCAGACCCGAATTGGCTGCACAAGAACTTCACCAATATCTCCGGCAGCAATCGTTTGAGGCGACTGCATCCCTTCAGTGCAGCCGCCTAACGCCAACGCGAATAAAATCAGCAGCGCTCTAGGTGCACCCACAGGGACTCTAAACTCGCGAACCCTCGACCATAACTGATTGCTTAAGACTAAATTATTCACAGGCTGACAGGACAACGCCCCTTGAAGTGGTTGTATTACAGTAGCTTGACACGTTAATTAGCTTGCTTTAAAGCTAGCCACTTTATATCAATCTTCAAACTTAGTCTCCATCGCAAATTTTGGCGCTAGCGCTACTTCAATCGCTGATAAAACTCCAGCAGCCGCTTGGCTAAAGCTCGGTTAGTGTACTCAGCCATCGCTCGGTGATAGCCTTTTTCAGCTAAATCTGTTTGCTGATCGCGATGATTGATCAAGGCGGCAATTTTTTCGGCCAGAGCAGCGGCATCCCCTTCTGGAAAAATTAGGCCATCGGTTTTAATCACATGCGGAATTTCGCCCGAATCAGAGCCAATAACAGGCACTTTGCAGGCCATGGCCTCAATCAGCACATGGCCAAACTGCTCTTTCCAACCCACAGCAGAAAGCGTCTTAAATTGGTAAGTAGTTTCAGACGGCAGTATCAGCGTATCCATGAGGTTAATGTAATGGCCGACCTCGGCGTGGGGGACGCTTTCTATCCAGATGATGCGAGGGCTAATTTTCATCTCATTGGCCAGCGAATGCAGCCGCTCTTTTAGCGGCCCGCGTCCTAGCAATAGCAGCTTCCAAGGCTGGCTCGTGGGAAGCTGACCAAGCGCCTTAAATAGGGTCAGCAGCCCTTTTTCTTCGACAAAGCGACCCACGAAACCAATTACAAAGTCACTAGAATCAATGCCCTGTTCAGCCGCGAGTTTGCGCTGAACCTCTGAATTTGGCGGTTCTGGCTTAAAAAGACGCTCATCGACGCCGAGCTGAGGCATCACACAAACCGGCCCGTGGTAACCGTGATCTTTGAGAATATCAGCGCCATCCTGATTGCCCGCAATGAGCCCGTGAGTGTGGCGCAAATTGTAGCCTTCTAGCAAAGACAGCGGAAATTTGACCTTGTAAGGCAAATTCCACCAGGTGAAAAACACATTTTTGGCCTTGAGGCCCAGCAGCCGGTTGAGCGTGATTAGTTGAGCGTAGCCCAGCGCTTTTGATCCTTGCTCGACTTGGATAATATCGGGCTGAAACTGCCTGATCAGTGGGATCATTTCCGCGCCAAAGCTTAGCAGCCCCTGATTATTTTGACTGAAGTTAGAAACCGGCAGGACTCGAAATCGGCCTTCTTGCTTAGGCTCTGAGATGATTTTGCGGGTTTGAACACCGCCCGGATTCCAGCGTTTGGGCACAACTACAGTGACTTCTACGCTGGGGTCGATTTGGGTGAGCGATCGCAGCTTCTCACAGTTAAGATCGACAATATACGTGTGGCTTGCGACCAGAATTTTCACGAATGATACCCCCCCAAAGAAACAATACCCGCTCAATACCTAATTAGGCTGACGGCGGCTGGCTAAACAGTCGCCCATCACGGCCCTGCGGCTTCACCAGCGTCCAGCAAGCCTGCAAAAAGCCAAACAAGTAAAACCCAAAGCGGCTGATGACAGCAATCGGCGATCCGCTTTTATTGCAGGGCGGATTGCCCAGCACATGACAGTCAAACAGCCGCGCCGATAAGCGCAGGACCTGGCTCGGCGTAAGGTTTTTTAGCGCCATCAAAAAATGGTTGTGGTAGAAGGTGGTTTGGTACTTGAGCGATCGCGTACTGATGTCATGACAGCCGCCCGTTTCTTCACCCAAATGCACCAAATGTGCCGCCGGTTCATACCAAATTATCAACCCCGTTTGCCGCACCCGCAGACAAAAATCCGACTCCTCCCGCACCGCACTCCCCTGAAAACGCTCATCAAAGCGCAGCCCATGCTCCATAAATACCGAGCGCCGAAAAGACATATTGCACCCTCTCGCGGTCAGCACCCGCTGCGGCTTCACCGTATTCACCAAATCAATGTGATACCACGCAATGCCCGGATCCATCGCCTCCGGCGGCAGCATTTCAATCGCTGGCTTTTTAGATTCAGACAGCTTCATACGATCAAAGACTCGACCGGCAACCGCGCCGACTTCGGGCCTATTTGCAAACGCTTGTGCATGGGCGAACAGAAAGTCCTCAGGCAGCTCGACATCATCATCCAAAAACAAAAAAATGCTGCCCTTCGCCCGCTCAATCGCATAGTTGCGAGCCGCTGGTAAGCTGGCCCATTGCACTGGGTATAGCTGAATTTTTTCTTCAGCAACCAGATGATCAAGCAGCGTCTGCGTTGCGGCTTCGTGCTGCCGGGTTTGATCAATCACCACCACCTCATAAGTCGGATAGCCCTGAGCCAGTACGCTTTTGAGGGTATCTACGAGCACGGCCTCGCGCCCGTAGGTTGGAATCACGACTGAGATTAAAGGCAAGGAAGCATCTACATCAGAAATCATGGCAGTAAAAAGACAAAAGTACGGTAGATACGCTAATTAAACGTTGGCTGTGCTAAACGCTTACTCGCCTTAGCTCTGAGCCTAGCAGAGTCTTTTTTATTCAGATTCGCCGGATCTAGTGCAGCTTGATCTCGATCTTGCCGCTCTAGCTCTGGGATTTTGAGCACAATTCCTGCCGCTAGCCAATAGTAAACGGCGACTGGATCGACATCTAGTGGATAGTAATACGGACAGTAGCTAATAAATAAAACAAATACCCACATCGAAGCTGCGTAACTGCGCAAGTTTTTATCTTTAGTTTTGCGATACACCTTAAAGGTCGCTATCGTCATCGTGGTGTAGACCGCTAACGCCGCTAGCAAGCCCAACGGCCCAATTTCATAGATCAGCTTAGGGTGGTAAGTCTCTATCAAAACCGTCGTGGCAAAGCTTCGAGCAGCATTCGTCGCCCGGCCAACGCCATGGCCAAACAAACCCTTTTGCTCTTTCAATACCAGAGAAAATTGGTCAGCGATAAACTGCTGCGGCGGAGCAGCATCCCAGCGTGACTGCAAGCTATTGAGCCGAGTTTGGACAACGGCTGGGTTGCTCAAAATTAAATAAGCCAAAACGAGACCAAAGACCACGCCAATAGGAACAAAGCGCTTGAGGTTAGCCAATTGACCCGTGAGGGCGGTAAGCGCAACAACGGTCACTGGCACCAGCAAGAGCGCAACTCGTTGACCTGAAACCACTGCCATCGTAAAGACTGCTACCAATGACACTAAACCAACCGCTCGCCAAAAAGGAGATTTATCGCTGAAGGTCGTTCCAAAGCTAAAAAAGGCCGCAGAGATTAGGAACCAGCCCCACTGCCAGGGGGCGACAAAAGTGCCGGGCAACCGAATTTGATCCACCGCTGGTGAGTAGAGCAGCGATCCGCCGACGAAGCATCTAGCCTCTAAAGAAGCTCGAAAAAGCTCACTGCCCTCACCGGTCGTGCCTGCACAAACGCCTGTTTTAAGAAAAACAAACTGCACAAATCCTAAGCCACAGGCAACTAATACAATTACAGACTGCAGCCGCAGCAGCCGTACCAAGTCGTCTTTACTGCGGATGAGGTAGTAAATGCAGGCCACTAGCGGCACGTAGCCAAACAGGTTTTTGAACCCCAGGAGCGCCATGACCATGGGATATTTGCCGCCTGTGCCGGTGATTTGATCCGGCAAGTTAGTGAGCAAAATAGTAATGAGAACGATGATAAGCAAAAAAGCCAGCGGAATTTTGAGCGCTTTTGGCAAGATCAACGGCAATCGGTTTTTCCGACAAAACTGATAGACACCGATTAGGGCCGGGACGTAAAAAATGTCTTTGGCTACTTGTAAAACGGCGTTGCCACCTAAGGCGTAGGTAACGGTGCCGGAAAACGGCATGTAAATAATGAAGGCGTACAGCGCTAGCCGCTGGTACTTGAAAGAGAGCACTAGACACATCAGCGCCCCGCCGACTGATGCTCCTAGCTTGGGATCGACTAAAAGGGCGATCAGCAGGCCTAAGAAGCTACAGCCCAAGGTGACCGCCGCAATAAATATAATGGCGGCTTGGCGGCGGGCGGCAGCGGCTCTTTCTAGCACCAGTTTTTGCTTAGGGCTCAGGGGCTGAGCGCGATCGCTAGCCGCTGGGGCACCGTCATTTGAATCTAGCAAATCCAGATCTGCCGACTTTATCGACGGCTGGTCTCGACGCTTCAGACGCAGGCCCTTTTCTGGCTTGGCTTTGGTCTTAGCGCGTTTGCCAGAAGCTTTACCAAAAGTTTTACTACTGGATTTAGCAGAACGTTTGCCAGAAGATCGTAAAGCCATAGCAGCAGCATCAAAGAACTAATCGAATTTACCCAATCATGGCTGCAAATCTGTATTTGTGCAGGGGCCGATCGCGCTAACAGCACCAAATCTTCTTGAGGGTTAAGACTAGGTTGTCATAATCTTTACAGAAATGAGGTCAACGGCCTAGTCGATTGGGTATACCGTCACAGCCGCCGGGGAGAGTACTGCGAGTTTTGCTACCGCCCCAAGCGCAGCAGTAGTATCGCTGCGCTTCTGAGAGGCGCTGAACATTCGTAAAATCAGCGCCTTCTACCACTGCGCCCGTAAACTCGCCGGTTTCATAGTTGGGCAAATCCTGGCGAGTGCGAGGCGTCGCGGTTTCTAGATCGCCATAAAAGAAGCGAACGCCCATCACGTCTGCATTGGTAAAGTTAGCGTCGCAAAGAATGGAACGAGCGAAATTGGTGCGTACCAAATCGCAGTCGGTTAGGTCAGTGCGAATAAGATTAGATTCACTGAGATCTAGCCACCGTAAATCCGTATTGATCAAGCTGCAAGCAGCGAGCATTACGCCGAGATCGATCACTCTAGTGCCTTTGGGGCGATCTTCAGCGTAGCCTCCTACGCCATCTAAGATGGGGCGACCTAGGCGCTGGTCACGAGCTAGGGGGGTCAGCAGCTTGGATCGCGATAGAAAGCGCAGGACTTTGGCCTTGCCGCTGGCATCAACACTGCTGAGAATAGCGGCAGTGCGCGCTTCGGCAATCACTCGCTCTTGGGGCCAATCTTCGAGTAAGCCTTCGTCATCGAGCACAAGTTCTGAAATGCCTTGAAAATAAGCATCAATGGTCTGCTGCTGAGTGATCAGGTTTTGCTGAACGGTGAGATCGCGCGAGATGATGTACTGCCGCCAAGCGACGTAAACAGCAATAATGGCAATTAGAATTTGGCCAATAGCGCCTAAAAAATCGCCCAAGGCACTGATAATATCCCAGCGGAGACCGCTACCCCATCGAGCAATGGGGCGAGCAATGCCGGTGGTGCAAATTAAGCCGATGACGCCAAGCAGCAAAGTCGGGATGGCGACGCAAAAGGCTCGCTGCTGCTGATTGAGATCGGCAAAGGCTTCTTGTAAGGTGGGAGATAATAGCCGCAGAGAAACCACAAAAGCGACTAGAGAACCGCCTAAGGTAAGCCAAGTGCTGCTGAGGGTAAAGCCGACAATAACGATCAAGGCGCTAGCGATCGCAACCACACTCACCGGCGCTTGGGCCACTTTAATGGGATCAATCGCGGGCTGACGCTGGTAGCGCTCAGGGCGGTTATGGGCTCGATTGCTAGACTCTTCACTAACTCGGCTGAGCACTGCATTGAGATTCGATTCGGCTAAATTCTGAAGATTTTTGGCAGGGCCGTTAGCGGGGCCGCTATTAGAGGAGCTTTTTTCTCGGTAAGCGGGCCGAGACCCTTCAAAGTCGCCGTTGTCACCGCTATTATCACTTTGTAGGTCAGGATCGGGGTTGTAATCGACCGTAAAAGATTCGTTATAGCTAATGGGCCGGGGGCTAGGTTCCCCTTCAAAGGTGGCAGAGGTAGAGGGAGATGAAGATGAAGGGGGTTTGGCCATAGGGAGATTGCGACGCTTAGGAGCCAGTGTACCTTTAAGATAAAAAGATACGGTTACTATATGGCTTTTTCCGCGACTCGCCATCCTAGACCAGTCAGAGAACTTGGAGATGGAGCGTGATTCAGGGCTTTCTCTTATGATTACAGTTTTACTTTTGTTGGCGGCAGGTGGGATTTTGGTTTGGGGCTTTTTGCGGGCCCAGCCTTTTGGGCGGCTAGGCATTTTGGCTTGGCTACAAACGGTGGTACTGATGGGGCCTTGGCTGCTGTTTTTTGGGCTGTCAGCGGCGGGCCTTTATTTGAACTTGGCGGCAATCCTATTGTTGGTAGTCTTTTCATCGGGGCTCTATATTTACTTGGGTCGGCAATTGCGCTCGGCTGGACAAGCTGAACTGAGCGCTAAACGAGCCGCGACGCTGATAGCTGACGAGGAAAACCCCGAAGCGGACAAAGCAGACTCTGAAGCCCATGTATCCACAGCACCTGCTGAGGCAGATGCATCTGTCTTAAGCGCATCTGAGATAAAGGCATCTGAAGCCAAAAAAGCAGCCTTGCCGCCGATTCCGCCTGAAGATTTGACGGTGATTGAATCGATTTTTGGAATTGATACATTTTTTAGGACACAAACCGTGCCCTATCAAGAAGGAGCCATTTTTAAAGGAAATTTGCGAGGCCAGCCAGAGACGACAGCGCAGGCATTGAGTGCCAAGCTAGAGGAGAAATTGGGCGATCGGTATAGCTGTTTTTTACTGGCCGATCCGCAAGATAAGCCAGTAGTGGTAGTGCTGCCTGCTAAAAATAGGCCGCAGCCAACGACAGTCGGACAAAAGGTGCTAGCGGTGGCGCTAGCGGTGGCAACTCTATCTACCTGCTTAGAAACGGCGAGTGTGCTGCAAAACTTTGATGTGTTTCAATCGCCGGAAAGGTGGCCGGAGGTGGTGCCGATTACGGCAGGAATTGTGGCGGTGCTAGGAGCGCATGAACTGGGGCATCGAGCGATCGCCCGGCAGCTCAACGTCAAGCTTAGCCCACCTTTTTTCTTGCCTGCTTGGCAGCTCGGCGCGTTTGGATCGCTGATGCGCTTCGAGTCGATTTTGCCGAATCGTTCGGTGCTGTTTGATGTCTCTTTTGCGGGGCCAGCGGCAGGCGGGATAGTGTCTTTTGTTTTTCTGCTGTTAGGGCTAATTCTGTCGCATCCGGGCAGCTTATTTCAGCTTCCGGCTGGGTTCTTTCAGGGCTCTATTTTGGTTGGTACCCTAGCGCGTACGGTGCTAGGGGGAGAGGCGCTAAAGGCCGATTTAGTCGATGTCAGTCCGCTGATGATCATTGGCTGGCTAGGGCTGATTATTACGGCGCTAAACGTGATGCCTGCCGGACAGCTCGATGGCGGGCGTATGGTGCAGGCGATTTATGGCCGCAAAACGCTGGTACGCGCTTCGGTGGTGACGCTGGTGCTGTTGGCGGTGGTGGGCTTGTTTAACCCACTGGCCCTGTACTGGGCAGTGCTGATCGTATTTTTGCAGCGGCAGCCCGAACGGCCTTGTCAAGATGATTTGACTGAGCCGGATGATGCAAGGGCCGCATTGGCTTTACTGGCGCTGTTTTTAATGCTGCTGGTGCTGTTGCCGCTGACGCCGAGTTTGGCTATGCGGTTAGGCATTGGGTAATAGGCATGGGGTTAAGTATTGTCTAAACCTACAGGATATCCCCAGGATATCCCAGGAAATCTCCAGACACTCCCCCCCGCAGTAGACAGTCAAGCCAGTGGCTAATCAGCAGTGGGCGGTTGGAAGCCCTGACCGCTAAGGTAGTTTATGTAGGTTGTCTTATGCGCTTGACAGAGCGCAAATCCTTAAGCAGACAAGCTATCAGTAGGAAATATGGATCTTAACAAGAGGCAAAGATCTCGCTGGCAAACTGGGCTGCTGGGTGCTATGGCCTTGGCAATCGGGCCTTTGTTGGCGCTGAGTACACCGATCGCAGCGCTGGCAGAAACGGTGCCGCTGACACTTACAAATGGCTGGGCGCAGGCGACTGGCGTAACGACGAGCCGCTATAGCTTGACGCAGTTGGCCTCACGCGATCGCCATCGAAAGCTGTGTCTAGGCTTTGGCGATGAGCAGCCGGACTACACTTTTACTTTGAATGAGCCAATGCCTCACCTGCAAGTTGCGGTAGACAGCAACGGTCAAGACACGACTTTACTGGTGCAGGGGCCATTAGGCGTTAGCTGCAATGATAATGCGGAGCGGGGCACTCGCGATGCCGCTATCAGCGGCGAAGATTGGCCAGAAGGCACCTACCGAGTCTGGGTAGGGAGCTTTGATTCGGGCAATCCCTTGAACTACACCCTCCACATCTCTAATTCGTCAACCCACTAGCGACTTTAATGTCTGCCGTCAGGTTGAGCTCAATCTATTCTGTTAGCCGGTAACAAGGTGAATTAATCAGGCGTTAAGATATTTGTGGCCTGTTTGTAGTCTAATGAGCGAAGGGATACGGAGGTGACGAGCGATCGCCACAGCTGACGACCGTTATGACCGCCTTTGGATTAGTTGCTTTGTCTATCAGGAACTGAACGTGTTCAAAGCTTTAGTTAAAGACTTTCAGATTATTTTTGAGCGGGACCCAGCGGCGCGCAACTGGCTGGAAGTAGCCTTTTTATATCCCGGATTTCAGGCATTAGTGCTGCATCGTGTCGCGCATTGGCTGTGGAATGTGGGAATTCCGTTTGTCCCCCGGCTGATTTCTCATCTGGGGCGATCGCTCACCGGCATTGAAATTCACCCCGGTGCCCAGATAGGATCAGGCGTATTTATCGATCACGGCATGGGGGTTGTGATTGGAGAAACGGCAATTATCGGTGATTCGGCGCTGATCTATCAGGGCGTGACGTTGGGCGGTACCGGTAAGGAAAGCGGCAAACGCCATCCGACCCTAGGCTCAGGTGTAGTCGTCGGCGCTGGAGCTAAAGTATTGGGCAATATTATTATTGGCAATAACGTCCGGATTGGCGCTGGATCAGTAGTGCTGCGGGAAGTGCCTTCGGATTGCACCGTGGTCGGTGTGCCGGGGCGGATTTTGTACCGTTCAGGTGAGTTAGTAGAACCCTTAGATCATGGCCGCTTGCCGGATTCTGAAGCGATGGCCATCCGAGCTTTGGTAGATCGAATTGATGCGCTAGAAAATGAGCTATCACAGGTACGCGCTGATCAGCAAGCGGATCGGCAAGCTCAGCCACCGTTTGAGCGGCTACAGCGGGAGCGGTACCGCGTCGGGGTTGCGGCTGATTGCTTAGTTGCAGTCGGGGCGGGGCGAGCGGATCAAGAGGCGCTGCTGATGCGAGCTTTACAAGACGAAAGCTGTGAACCTGATCAGTGCTGCCGGATTAGCGATCGCGCTATTCAAGAATTTTTGGGCGGAGCGGGCATTTAAGGATTAACCGCTGTCACTTGCCACTGCTCACTTCCTGGATCGCCCCCTTGCTCCTTGGAATAGCCAGAACCCTCAGCCGCACCACCGGCTAACTTCTCATACAAACAGCGGCTTTGCGGATCGCCTCGGAGCGCCAGGTGATCGACTCTGCTAACCGTTAGCAGCAGCAGGCAAAAGGTAGCAGGCGGTGTTTGAGCATCTGGATCTGGCGGAGCAAACGCGGCATCAGGGCAGCGAGGCGCTTGGGGCTGAGGCCAAGCAAATTGAAGCCGAGCACTATCTGAGATATTTTGCCAAAGCTGTGTCCGAGCGTCGCTCAAGAGTTGTTGACTATCAGCAGTCACTAGCGTCAACTCTCCTCGCAAGCGAAATTGTTCGCGGGTTTTGGTAAAGTACCAGCAGGCTTCGGCGGCGGCATGGTGGGCAATTTGAGCGACTTTTTCGCTGCGCGCATCGCTGATGATCATGATCTGATTTGTCTCAGCAAAAAAGCCGCGAAAGACAACCGTACGATTGGCAGGGGTGCCATCAGAACGGACGGTAGCTAGCTGAAAGTAGCGCGAAAAGGGTAGTGAGCGGTTGCGGTGAAGGGCTTGGGCCAAGGGCGATCGCCAGGGCGCGAGAGCTATAGATGGGGTCGAAAAGCTAGTCATGATCTAGGGCCGGTGCGATGCGGGATGATGGAGATAAGGAAACGAGGTTGAAACAAATCCACTCGTGTTCTTAGAAGTTTGTCATAGACTATAAGGGCTAATATCTGGGTAAGTTGATATAAACTTGCTGGCCGCAATCGCCGCCGCTTAAAACCCTGCCAATCAAAACACTGGGAAACACCTGATTAACGATACCTATGGACATTTTGACAGTAGTTTCTTTGGTAGTAGGCTTAGTTTTGCTCGTCGGCGGCGCGGAGTTGTTGGTCAAGGGAGCTTCTAAGCTGGCAGCAACGGCCGGCATCTCGCCGTTAATTATTGGGCTGACGGTAGTTGCCTTTGGCACCAGTATGCCAGAGCTGGCAGTCAGCGTCTTAGCAAGCTCACAGGGCCAAGCGGATATTGCCTTGGGCAATGTGGTGGGCAGCAATATTTGTAATGTGCTGCTGATTTTGGGCGCGTCGGCGTTAATTTCGCCTTTAATCGTCGCTCAGCAGCTTGTGCGAATGGATGTGCCGATTATGATCGGGGTTTCGGCGCTGGTCATGTTTTTTAGCTTAGATGGTCGCATTGATCGATCCGATGGGGTGGTTTTATTTTTGGGAGGGTTGGCCTACACGGTGTTTTTGCTGTATCAGAGTCAACAGGAAAAAGACTCTCAGGTGCAGAGTGAGTATGCCAAGTTTGGGGCGCGATCGCTCTCTATCAAAGAAACCGCCATTAATGCTGCAATGCTAGTCGCTGGGCTGATTATGCTATTGGGCGGTTCCCAACTGCTGGTCAAAGCCGCCGTGACAATTGCCACCTTCTTTGGAGCTAGTCCGCTGATTATTGGACTGACCGTAGTTGCGCTCGGCACATCTTTGCCTGAGCTAGCAACTTCAGTCACGGCCAGCATCCGCGGAGAGCGCGATATTGCCGTCGGCAATGTGGTGGGCAGCAATATTTTCAATATTCTGGTGGTGCTGGGCCTTTCGAGCGCTATTTCTACCGAGGGCATTCAGGTTTCAGCCTCAGCGATAGCGTTTGATATTCCGATTATGCTGGCTACGGCGGTCATGTGTTTGCCGATATTTTTTACAGACAGTGAGGTTTCCCGGCGCGAAGGCGTGATGCTATTGGGCTATTACCTGCTGTATGTCGGCTATTTAGGGGTCAATGCCACAAATGCGTCTGCGCCCTGGGCTGGCTTAATTAAACTTGTGGTGATCCCGCTGACGCTACTGATGGTAGGAATCTTGAGCTGGCGGATTTGGCAGACCATGCAGCAGCGGAAACTGGGCAAAGAGAAGCATAGAAGCCGGAAAGCAGAAGAGAATTAAGGCGAGGGAGAAACGGCAATTCAGGTCTGCTAAGCCCAACTATGCCAAGCCCAAGCGCAGCAGCTATATAGATAAATAGATAAATAGATAAAGCAAAGCTCAATCTTTAAAGTAAAGTCTCAAGTAAAGTTTGCAAAGCCGGGTTGAGCGATTGGGCGAGGTGCAGCGGATCGACCCCTAGAAGGGTACGCTGGTTGCTGGCATAGAGAGCAGCTTGAGAGTGCCACCAAACGGCGCTGAGGACAGCTTTAGTGAGGGCATCAGGGCTATGGGATGGAGTTGGATTAGCGTTGTTTTTTTGAGTTTGATGAGCGGTGGCCATGAGCCCGCCCATAAGCCCGGTTAGAATATCGCCGCTGCCGCCTCGGGCAAGCGCAGGGGTACTGGCGGGGTTGAACCACAGACGAGAAGATAGATCAGAAGGCGTAGCGATCGCACTTCTCGGCCCTTTGAGCAAAATGATGGCGTTGCTGGCTTTTGCGGCTTGCAAGGCCAAGTCTCCTGGCCGATGGTCGAGACTGTGAAGATGAGGAAAGAGCCGCTTGAATTCTCCTGCGTGGGGCGTCAGTACAGTCAAGGCGGATCGAGATTGAAGCTGCTGAATGGGATTGCTTTGAGCGAGGAGATTAAGACCATCTGCATCTAACAGCAAAGGGCAAACAGCGGCTAGGACAGGGATCAGAAGATTGGGGCTGCTTTGGGTGAGGCCAGGGCCAAGGGCGATCGCATCGTATTGGGTTAGATCTAGTGAGTTAGGAAGGTAAGCTATGGATCCCTCGGGCGTTTCACTACAACCGACTAGCAAAGCCCCTGGAAGCTGAGGCAGTAGCGCTAGTCGAATCGATTCAGGTACGGCCAACGTCAACATCCCCACCCCGCTAGCCATGGCGGCTAATCCGCTGAGTAAGGCGGCACCCGCATATTGCTTGGAGCCCGCAATCAGCAGCAGATGACCGGCCTTGTATTTATGAGCCGTGAGCGAACGATCCAGAGGTAGATAGGAGAGCGCAGCGGTTGGAGTCAATCGCTGCACAGTCGGCGTTTCTCCCAAAACAGCAGCAATGTCTGCTAAGGGAATATCAAAAGGAATCAGCTCACTATCGCCCAAATAATCGAGCGCACTTTCCTGCATAAAAGCGCGTTTCCACAGGCCCAGACAAGCCGTGTGAGTCGCTTTGATCGCAGATCCCATGATCTCCCCAGTATCGGTATGAATGCCAGAAGGCAGGTCAATGCTAAAGACTAACCTCGTCTGTTGATCAGACTGCTGATTGATAGTGTTGATATCAGCGGCTAGATCGCCTGTGATGGGGCGAGTCAGCCCAAAGCCAAACCAACCATCAATTACGGCCTCGCAATCTGCCAGTTCTTCAGAGGATTCAACAAAGGCTATGCCCAAGCTTTTGGCATAGCTAGCCTGTTGTTCGGTAAGCGGCTTACAGTTAGAAAATGGCTGATAAACTCGTATACTAAATCCCAAATGATGCAGCTCACGAGCGATGACCAGCCCGTCGCCGCCATTGTGACCAGGGCCCGCTAAAACGCCAATCTTATGTCTTGCCCGATCTGTTGTAAATGATCGGCTTTGATCGCAAGATAAAAACCGCTGCATGAACCATTGCACCATCCGGCCAGACACTTTCTCCATCAGTGCGGCCACGGGCATTCCCGCCGCAAAAATTCGCGCTTCTATACGCTGCATTTCTTCAGCAGTAACGACAAAAGCCTCGATTGTGTTGCTAACTCTAACCATTGACCGATAGAAGTGAAACAAATGGAGGCTAACCCTCTAAATCAAGGCTAGCACTAAAATCAAGTCCTGTTTTACAGTCTTACAAGGCTTAGGATATGGATATAGATTTAGATTGAGAATGATCCGAAGAAGCGCTGCTTTAACGAAGAAAAGTCTAAAACAGCACTCACCTGTAAGCTTTCCTGATTTGCCTGAAGAAATCGGTTTCTTTACGAATGCTTTTGATTGCTGATTCCGGTGTTGGATAACTAAAAGCACTAAAAGCACTAAAAGCACTAAAAGCACTATTGGATTGGCGATGAGGAAGTTGAAAAGCTGTTGCATCAAGGGGGAGGGCTAGCTGAGTGAGTATCCGAGTCGGACGGCGATTGCTCAGAGCTATCTTGATTGCGGCTATAAACCACGTCCCAGTTGAAACCTTGAGTTTTCCCGCCGAGAAAACTACAGTTCTGGACGTGGACAAGGTTTAGTTTGGTCAAACTCGCACTAGAGCGATTAGCAGAAGATGATATTACTAAGGTCGAAGCAGATAAAAGTACAGCGGCTTGGCAGGCGATCGCAGCCAAACAGCCCAACGATCTAAA
Source organism: uncultured cyanobacterium (assembly GCA_963740915.1). Classification (GTDB taxonomy): domain Bacteria; phylum Cyanobacteriota; class Cyanobacteriia; order Phormidesmidales; family Phormidesmidaceae; genus Phormidesmis. The sequence goes on along the minus strand of CAVUFV010000007.1, from coordinate 54,143 downwards.
TCAGCCGCGTTTAGCAGCAATCGCCGCTGTCCTAAAGCAAGGTAAGGCTAAGCGAGTAGTTCCTTCACTCAGCTAACGGGCACTCAGCTAACGGGCGTCGATGTCTCCTAATTCTGCCTTAGAAAAGGCTAAGCGGCGGCCCCGACCAAAAGATTTAGCAGATCGCGTATCGCGGCTTCAGCTTCGAGAGGCTGAGCCGATTGCAGCAAAATATGGCGACGGTGTTGAATTTCAAGGTATTGGTGATGAGTATCCCAATGTGGGCACACCGACTCAGATAGCGATTTTCAGCCAGAGGAAATTCAGCCAGAGGAAATTCAGCCAAAGGAAATTCAGCCAGAGGAAATTCAGCCAGAGGGAAACCAGCCAAAAAAAATCAGCCAAAAAGGGCATGACGATAGCAGAAATAGCCAGAGATAAAATAAAAGAGGAAATCAGCCAATGAAGATTAATATCCCAGAGCTGTCGCTAGTGGTGTTGATGGGAGCGTCGGGATCAGGAAAATCGACGTTTGCACGGCAGCATTTTTTAGAGACGGAGATTTTATCATCGGATTATTATCGAGGCGTGGTAGCCGATGATGAAAGCGATCAGTCGGCCAGTAAAGATGCGTTTGAAATCCTGCATTTCATTTTAGCGAAGCGGCTAGCGGCAGGGCGGCTGACGGTAATCGATGCCACAAATGTACAGCGTGAAGCGCGTAAGCCCTTGCTGGCACTAGCGAAGAAGTATCATTTTTTTACGGTGGCGATCGCCCTCAATCTTCCCGAATCACTCTGTCACACACACAACCGATCGCGGCCCAATCGGCAGGTTAGCCCGCATGTGGTACACAACCATGTGCAGGGGCTGAAGCGATCGCTTAGCGGCCTACGGCAGGAAGGCTTTCACCATGTCTATACGCTAAATTCTCTTGCGGAGATTGCAGCCGTTGAAATTGAGCGACAGCCGCTGTGGAACAACCACAAACAAGAGCATGGCAAGAGCATGGCCCCTTTGATATTATTGGCGATGTGCATGGCTGCTGCGATAAGGTAGAACAGTTACTTTAGCAGTTAAGACATAAATCTGACAGCTCTGATGGCCAAACTACAAAGGATACCGATACCTTTTGGCAGTTTCCGACCTACCGCCATCCTGAGGACCGAAAAGCTCTGTTTTTAGGTGATTTCATTGATCGAGGGTCGCGCATTTTAGATACGCTAAAACTCGTGCATAATATGATCGCAGCGGGCTCCGCGATGTGCATTTTGGGCAATCATGAGAACAAGCCGCTGCGTAAGTTAGACGGCAAAACGGTGACGGTGAGCTATGGCTTGGCGCAGACTTTGGCGGAAATCGAAGGAATTGAGGAAAGTCGGCGTGATCGTGATCGCCAAAAAATTCACACCTTTCTTAAGTCTCTGACCAGTTATTACGTGCTTGATGACGGACGGCTAGTCGTCGCTCACGCCGGCCTACGAGAAGAATTACAAGGACGCGGATCGAGCTATGTGCGAGACTTTGCACTGTATGGCGACAACCGGAGAAATCCATGAATTTTGGCCTGCCGGTAGCTATGAATGGGCCCGTGATACCCGGGTAAGGCTATGGTTGTGTATGGTCATACGCCTATGCTTAGAGCGGAGTGGATCAACAACACGATTGATATTGACACGGGCTGTGTGTATGGCGGTAAGCTCAGCGCTCTGCGCTATCTCGAAAAAGAGCTGGTGAGTGTGGCCGCTGCTAAGGTGTACAAAGATCCGATAAAGCCACTCGACTATGAGCCCCATTAACTAACCTCAGCTCCAGCGGGATCTGAGTGCGCAGCAGGCCCATAACGATGTACTCGATATTGCCGATGTGCTGGGGAAGCAACTGATTTCGACTCGTTTACAGAAGAAGATTTCGATTCGAGAAGAGAATGTGATCGCTGCGCTTGAAGTCATCAGCCGATTTGAAGCGATTTTGGGGTTTTCTCTGGCGATATTGGCATTTGCGACAAGCGCACAGAACGACGTTTTTTAACCGATGCCAAGCTAGAAGCGACCTTTCTAAATCGGATTAATGCTGCCTAACCGCAACAAACTTTTGGCAAAAGCAGGCCGCCGGGGATTGGGGAAGAAGTGATCGCTCGCCCTTTGAACCCGCACGCGCCAAGGTATGGGATCACGCAGATGGCGCAGTGTATGATCAGCTATAGTTTTACCGACTATTGCTAAAACCTCTAATGTCCGTTAGCTAACGCTATAGCATCCGGCTTATCGTGCACCGCTAAACGCTCCATGAGGGTAGCACTAGCCTCGTTCATACCGACTAGATCCACCGTTGAGCCGTGGGCGCGAAACTTAAGCACGATTTTATCAATGGCGATAACGGCGGATTGATCCCAGAGATGAGCGTGGGTGAGATCAATCACAATATGGTTAATTTTTTCGTGCAGGTCAAAGGCTTCTCGAAAGTTGTTGGCTGAGACAAAGAAGAGCTGACCAAACACATAATAAGTGCGTGTCTGGCAATCTTCGCTGAGTTCGGCCTGAACGGTGATCAGCTTGCCGATTTTGCGAGAAAAGGCGATCGCACTCAACGCAATTCCCACCATCACACCCAGCGCTAGGTTATGTGTAATTACTGTCGTCACTACCGTAACAATCATCACCGTCGTTTCGCTTTTGGGCAGCTTGCGAAAGTTTATCAGTGACGCCCAATTAAACGTGCTAATAGAAACCATAAACATCACCGCTACTAGCGCAGCCATCGGAATCAAGCTCACCCAAGCTCGCATCACCAAGATAAAGAACAGCAAAAACACACCCGCACTCAGCGTTGACAGGCGCTGCCGACCACCCGATTGAACATTAATCACCGATTGGCCAATCATCGCGCAACCCGCCATACCTCCAAACATCCCAGTGATTAAATTGGCCATGCCCTGGCCTCTCGCCTCCCGGTTTTTATCGCTATTGGTATCGGTCATGTCATCTAGCACGGATGCCGTCAGAAAAGACTCTAATAGTCCCACCGCCGACATGGTGAGCGCCACTGGCAGCACAATTTCTAGCGTCGCCCAGTTCAAAGGCACGTTCGGCAAGCGAAAAGCCGGTAAAGCCGACGGCAAATCACCCATATCGCCCACAGTCGGTAAGTTCATGCCTTGCGAAATAGCCACAGCGGTCAGGACCACAATCGCAATCAAAGGCGATGGAAGGGATTTAATAATGGGGATAGCCCCCGTTAGCCTCGGCAGTAAATAAATAATTGCTAGGCCCGCTGCGACCATGCCATACATCAGCAGCCCTTGACCTGCAAACTGCGGCAGTTGAGCATTGAAAATTAAAATTGCCAGGGCGTTGACAAAACCGACGAGCACCGCGCGCGGCACATATTTCATAATTCGGCCAATTCGCATAGAGCCCCAGATTACCTGCAATAGGCCGGTCACCAAGGTCGCTGCTAGCAAATATTCCAGCCCGTAGTTTTTAACGAGTTCGACCATCAGCAGCGCCATTGACCCTGTAGCTGCCGAGATCATACCGGGGCGACCACCTAAAAAAGCAATCGTCACCGCCATGGTAAATGAGGCGTACAGCCCCACTTTAGGATCGACGCCCGCGATGATAGAGAACGCGATTGCCTCCGGGATTAGGGCCAAAGCGACAACGACGCCTGCTAATAGATCTGCTGGAATGTTTGAGAACCAAGCCGAAAGTTCGCTCTGCTGAGTTAGCGGAATAGTTGAATGAGAAGTTGAATCGGCGCTGGGATAAGTCACATTTACCTGAGATGTCTATCACTATCCATCCTATTAAGCAATGTAAATATAGGCAAATGCTACCGGTTGCTTTAGGGCTCTGCTGATTGCGGACGGTCTCTAAATGCCTCTAAACACCTAAATTTTTATGAATCAGCGGGTGATCGGCGCTGGGTTCTGCCGCTGAAATTTGCTGGACAATGTGGCCTTTTACTCATGACAGATACCTGCTCTGAGAGCGATCGCCTTGGCTAGGTTCACGGCGATACCTTCAAGTGCCAGAAAGCCCTCGCAAAAACAGTCGAAGCATGGCAATCGCAGGCGCTACTTGCCCCTCACACCAGCGGTAGAAACAGGGCCACCAAACTTTCAGCAGGGCCTTATAGCCCGATTTTCGCTAATTTTCGGTGAATTTTTGTTGCTTTGTAAGCGCTTCCTAGCTTTATCTTACGCTCTCTTCCTAAAGATGCTGCTGAATCCTCCAGAAGGCGGATGGTAGAGCACTTCATAACGCGATTTCATGGTGAGGTCATCAATGACTCATTTTATATGAGGAGGCAGCTTACTTATTATGGTTATTTTGAAGCAATACTCCAAAAGGTTCAGCGTTGAAGGTCTTAAGCAGTGGACGCTACGAGGTCTGTGCTGCTTGATGGTGACCGCAGTGATCGCCAGTGGCCTATTTGTTAGCTACGCACCGAGCGCAATGGCAGTCGGCTCCGAGGCCGCTGCTGATGTCGTCAATTCACGCGCAGCCGCAGAGCTAGATCGGATGTCTGGTGAAGGCACTAGCGATCAGCTAGAAGGTGCTATCAAAGAGACCACGGGCAAAGCCAAGCGAGGCATTGACCGGATGACAGGAGACATGGATGATTCGGTCGGTGATAAGCTAAATAGTGCAGGTAGACGCTTAGATGGCGCTACTGATGAGATGAGCGGAAAAATTCAAAGCGACGTCGGTCGGGCTAAGCGGGCTGCATCTGATGCAGGCGACGATGTGGAAGATGCGACGGGTGGCTTTGTTGAGTCTGTTAAGGACTTTTTCAACTAGCTCTTGGCAGCTTAGATCTTAGCTATATTTTAGCTACTTAGATTTTAGCTGTTAAGTCTCAGCCGTTAGTTTTGTAATTCTAATATTCCTGAGGAGGAATTTTAATGAAAAGTGTTTTGAATCGCATGACTGCGCTGTTTGCTCGTTTGCGACCTTTCGCGATCGCCGCAGCTTGCGCACTTCTAATCTTTTCGAGCATGTCGCCTGCTTATGCTTTTGGCGGTATGCGATCAGATCGCTCAGACCAGTCTAAAGGGTTGGAGAAACTAGAAGGCGTTCAAAAGGAATCTGAAAAAGCCATCTCCGGCTCCATTGATAGTGACAACGACGCCGAAAGCGTCATTAAGAACTCTCAAGAAGGGCTAAACGGTGTGCAGGGCGCAGCCAATAAAGAAAATATGATCAGCCCTGACAATGCTAAAGGATCCACGATTGAAGAGAACATCCAAGAAGCTCTAGAAGACGTTACGCCTTAGTTTCTATAGTTTCTATTGCTTTAGTTTCTATTGCTAATGTTCTTACCTTAGTGCTTGTGTATTAATTCCTAATCCTGCAAGTCTAAAAAGCCCACCAGAAAGCTTATTCTGGTGGGCTTTTTGCTGGCCTTTTGACTAGGGAAAAAAGGGCGATCGCCTCAGAAATTCATTAAACCCACACAAAAATAAATATGTCAACTAAATACAAAAAACGTAACATATATGTTATATTAGTTTACATAGATACATAGAAAGGCATTCAAGCCCACTCCGCATAGATCATCTGCAAGTGTTCTAACCGCGTCAAGGCGACTAAAGAACGACTCAAGATTTATTGTTTGCAGACTTTGCTACGGCCAGCCTTTCTAATGCAGTTAATTTCAAACGCAAACAGTTGGAGAAAAGACCATGATGACAATCTTAGGTTTAGTGTTTTTGGTCGGATGGGTAGGTGTTTCCATTATTGGCACCCAGGCTTATTTTCGCGGTGAGCAGACCAAGCCCATTCATGAGCGCAACTGGCGCTCTGAGTCGTTTGAGCAGATGGCAAAAGTCGTAACCGGCCAAGAGACAGACTTTAGCAATCGAGTAGCAGCTTATAGCGGCGATGCCTACACCAGCGGATTGCTTACCGACAAATAGAGTAGATGACGCATAGATCTCACATAGATCCTGTCCGGTTTTCACAAGTAGCGATCTGGTCTTCATCAGATCGCTTACATCAAACAAAAAAAGGAAGCCTATCGCTAAAGACAGGCTTCCTTTTTTTATCCTTTTTTTAATTGGGCAAAAGGCTACATCCGAGTGAGAATTTTCACTTTGGCACGTTTATCCGCTGCTAGCCCTTCTAGTTCGCTTAAGTCTAACAGTCCGTCTTTGATTAGTCTTGACAGAGTAAAGATAAGAAAGGGCTCTCGATCGTCATACTTGCCATCAATCTCATGTCTTCTAGCACTCAAGAAGTCATGGAGATGCCAAATTTGCTCAGTAGTAGACACTAAGCTAGCCTGCTCACGAACCCCTTTAATTAAACCTTCGACTTCGCGCTCATAAGCATTTTTAAGCGCTGCCCCTGCAATATCTCGCTCTTGCTGACTCCATTGAACCTCAGTTTGTTGCGTCATCTTAAATGAAATTTATATCCTGGTCTTAATCATTACGTGAAAACTTCAAAAAACAACAGACCGTCATTATGGATAATCTCCTCAAGGCTAAATCTTTCTAGACGAGTCTTATAAAAGTTTCAGACAAGTCATGAAGAGATACCTAGAGGAGATTAACGCTGGCCGATAAGAATGGCCTGTCAGAAATCAAAGACACCTTTAGCGGAGTTCACCGAGTTAGCGAACCAAGTTAAGCAGCTCTTTAGGCGATGCTAACAAATCAATCGCCACAAAGAAGATTTTGCCTTCAGGATTAAGCAAAAATCGCCAAGCGATGTTCATACCGACGGCAGCTCCAAACCACGGCGTCTGACATTTACCGGTTACTTTGATTTGGGTATAGCCGTCTTCAGCCGATTCAGTTATCCCCCGCTCAGGAATCAGGTTGAGGTTTTGACACTCTTCTTTGAAGAACTGCAAAACCGCATCTTTACCGACAATAGGCTTGCGGAAAGGGGGTTGGAGGGCACCATCAACGGCAAATAGATCGATCAATGCGTCAAAATCATTTGCGTTTAGGTTGTTCATGTAGCTCAATACGGTGGCATTATCGGTGCCTTCGATGGAGACTTGAGTGCGCTGACCAATAGACTTGGGGGCAACTACCGGCTCAGAAACGCGGCTATAGCTACCGAGCTTGCTAGTGTCGTAGCCCATGTCAACGACGGCGTTTCTAAGTACAGTGATTTGCTGGCCAGACTCTAGCCCTCTAATCGCTTGCAAAACAGCAGCAGCGTTGGCAGATAGCTTATAGCCTTCAGGAATGGGGGCGACATAGCCTTGCTCCATCCACTCACCGAGGCGATACCAGAAGCCTAGCTTGATATTAGGCGTCCAAGTAGCATAGGTCCGAGAGACTTCGGTGTCAGCGCGATTGGCCAAATCGCACATGGTTTGAGACTGCTCAAGCGGCGTCATGTTCTTGATTTTGTTCATGGTGATTTCAGCGAACTGCATATTGGCAGCGCCGGGAGCTGCAATCGTGATAGATTGGCCCATTTCAAGGTAGGCAAACCAAATAAGAGCTAGCTGATCTTCCACATTGAGTTGACTAAACCGAGCGATGGTTGCTGGAACAGCGTCAGCAGACAGGGTGCTGGGGAAGATGTTACGAGCAGAAGCAACGGTGTAAGACATAAAAACCGGTTATTAGGTACAACGGATGAAACGTTGAAAGTCGATACGATAAAGATTTTATCCAAGTCATCTTTTGCTGACTTGATATATAAATATTAACATATCTTTACGATATGAAATAATTAGAAACCGTCAAACTGATGGCTCCTGTTGCAGAAACTAAAAAATCCGCTGCCCAATGGCTCCGGGAAAAGAGCAATTGAGCAGCGGATAGGGTCAGAAACAGGGTGTAGCTAACCAGTCTCTAGCGGACTGAATTAACGGCTCTAGACTGCGATCGCTCCACCTACAGCAGAAACAATAGCGGAAATTAGAGCGGTAGCAAACAGCCACCAAGCAGCAGCCTCAGCGGCGACTTTGGTATCTTCTATCTGCTTTTGAGTTTGGGCTTTAATACTGTGGAGGCGGCTTTCAATTTGCTGCTCTACTCGCTGGGCTTTGGTGAGAACGCTATCGCGGGCGGACTCAATTTGATCGATGACGCGGTTGGCGTCGCGCTCAGAGATGCGCTCGTGAGAACTAACTAGAGCAACTAGAGTGTCGCGGTCAAACTGAGAGAGGCGATCGCGGATGGCGGCAAATCCTGCCTGTGGATCGTCAAATAGCGTCCGCATATCGCGCTTGATACCGTAATAATCTAGCTCTGGGCGATCTAGAGAATCTAAATACTGACGAATACGAGCAAAAATGCCCTCAATTACCGACTCAATACTGCGCTGGATACTGCGAATTTGCTCTTTCACCTGATGACGAACATCAGCAATGCGAGCAACTACTTCAGCAGCTTCAGCTTCAGTCATGTCAGGGCGTTGGGCCAAGAGCGCCACCATGGTTGAATCGTCCATCTGAGAAAGGCGATCGCCAATCTTACTAGCACCCAGTTTAGGATCGCTCAGCAGTAGCTTCAAATCCCGCTTGACGCCTTCAGGATTGAGTTCTTCTTTGTGGGTGTTTCTCAGATAGTCATCCAACGCAGATTGGAACGAGAGAGCTTGACGTTGGCTGGCAGCTTGGGCTCTACGAGCCAAGCGGCGAGGCGACCTAATCAGGCTCTGAATCGTTGAGAGCGTGTTATCAATGGCTTCATTGACTTCAGCTTCACTCAAGTCATCGCGTTGGCTCAAAAGCTGCACGAGCGTATCGCGATCCATCTTAGAAAGGCGGAAGCGAATGGCCCTCGCGCCTACTTTAGGATTATCTAGAAGCTTTTGCAAATCCCGCTTGATGCCGGTAGGGCTCAGCTCTGGCTTACCCGTATTGCGGAGATAATCGGCAATAGCTGTAGTCGCTTCATCGTATTTAGCTTGCGCTTGAGCAGTGACTTTTTGCGGGGTGTGAATCGCTGATACCCAGCTTTCTTCAACCGAATCAATCACTTGATTGACATCGCTTTCGGAAAACTCAGGGCGCTGAGCCAGCAGCTTCACAAAAGTATCGCGATCAAAGCGAGAGACCCGGCTACGGATGCTGCTAATGCCTTGATCAGGCTCTGACAACAGTAGCTTCAGCTCACGCTTAATGCCTTCGGGGCTGAGTTCGTCTTTACCGGTACTGCGCAGATAGTCTTCAATAGACTGCTGCTGTTGCTGCAAGCGAACTTTGGCAGCTTTGTCTACACCTTCAGCATCGGCGATGACTCGCTCTAGAAGGTGGGCATAGTGCTCAGCGGTTTCATGAGCCGCGACGTCATCGCGTGAGAGCAAGAACTGACGGAAGTAATTAGCATCGAGTTGGCCCAAGCGCTCGCGCAAATAATCTCCATCTAGTGGCTCTTCTTCGATTAGCGCTTTGAAGGCGCGATCGCCCATTTCAGACGTGAGTTCACTAGCAGGCGAGTACTTAAAGAAAGATTCCATTTGCTGACGCACTCGCTTTTCAGCGGCGGCAGCTTCTGCAAAAGTTACGTTCTTGAGTACGTCTTGGCGAACAATCTCTAAGCGAGTCGCAAGGTCGCTGATTTCGGATTGAGTGAGCATTCCTCTAGCCGAAAGCGCGTCCACAAACGTCTTTCGGCTAATGCCCGAAAGCTGATGGCGCATTTCGGTTTCATCTGCATCACTGTCGTAAAGAACAGTGCGGAAGTTCTCTTCTAGATCAGGTGACTTTAGCTCACTGAGATAAGCGTGATGCAGGTAGCTTTCCGCATCTGCTTTGATCAAGTTATCATCCACCGCTGCATCCCGCAGCTGAGAAAGCTTATCAGCTTGGTTAGCTCCCCCCCCTTGAATCTCATTTTGTGCAGACTTAATTTGGCCAACGATCTTGCTGGCATCTATATCCGAAAGATCCAGCTTGCCCATGACCATGCCAATCAGCGTATTCATGCCTTGAGACAGCGCCTGCTGAACCGGGCCTGTACTGCTGTTGTTGCTCGAATTACCTGGATTGCTGCCCGAATCGCCGCTTTGATCTCCTTGAGCGCGGCTTTGGCGCATTTCCGCAATTAAATTGCTCAGCTGATCGCCTAGACCTTTAGAGGCAAGCTGTCCGCCCGTCGCTGAAGCGACAAAAGTCATCAGTTCATTCATGCCTTTGTTGCCGCCAGTGTTGCGCTCCCACACGCGTTGCAGACGATTGGCAAGGCGCTTTGATTCTTCCTTAGAAAGGTTGGAGCGATCGCTCAACAGCTTCTCAAACAGACTGCTATCTACCTCTGGCAAAGCGTCTCTATCACTACTAGCCAACTCAGAGGTGCGAAGTAGGCGCTCGAACTCTTCTTCAATGGAAGAAACATCTACTTCATGCGATCGCAAACCCGCTATATACTCTTGCAAGCTATCTTGAATGCCTGAAGTATCCAAACCTGTGGTCAGTTCGCGGCGAATCGCTGCTGCCGCTGCTTCAGCCGTATGCACAATCTCGTTGCTAGCACTTTTTGCCCCAATAGCCGCTGTCGCCGTACCAACCATTGACTGAAACCCGCTGGTCGCTGACTTTACAACCGAGCCAATCAGAGAGCCCACAGCCGTTGAGCTAAACCAAGTGAGCAAAGAAAAATAAAGCGCCCAAATCACTAAGCCAGTAATGGCCCCAGTCCAAGGATCGGGATACACATTGAGCTTAACGGCTAGCCAGCAAGCAAAAAACAGCGCTAAGCTTACCGTGATCAGCGTCCATAGCCCAAAAGCGAGACCAATTGTCTTAATGCTAGTGCCGCTGTCGTCGCTGCTAGTGCTGTCAGAATGGCTGTCGGAATGACTAGAGCTGCCAGAGTGCGCCACATAGGAAACGCCTGCCGCCATTGACAAGTTAGTCAGCAACAGCTGAAAACCAAAGGCTAAGATGACGCCAGAAAGCACCGCAATAATTACCTGTGGGCCTTGTACAGCCACCGGAACCCCTACTGGAACAGGTTGTAAGGTGTCAATACCTGGGCTCCCTAGCTGAGCTAACCAACTGTTTGAATAGCCTCCTGAATAAGAGTGTATGGCCATTATCAGGCCGTTATAAAATTCCATAGCGAATGCGCTCTCTTCCGTACGAGAATAGTGGTCTTATCCATTAAGGCTTCTTAGGCTGTTTTATTCCTCTCCCATAAGAATGAAGCAGATCTTTTGGCTTCGCTCAAAAGATTGAGATTACTGCTCTTTAGGAATATTTAAGCGGAGGCAAGCACTTTTGGCTCTTTCTGCACACTTTTTGTACACTGTTTCATGCAAATTTATACAAGAATCTGTGTACGGAGATCTGCGTACAGAGAGCCAAAAGGAGGAAGTAGCGTGAAAGAAAAGCTCAAAAGAAACTTAACCGAAGTCAAGTGATTGAATATTGGCTTTGGCAGTAACAATCAACTTGCCAGCTTTAATGTCCAATTGCTCAAATTTGAGGCTCATACTTCCCATCTCAAAATTGCGTAAGTCCAACAGATCTTCGGTGCTGCGAATCAGTGACTGGGCAAGTTCGAGATCGCTGTTGTTATCGTTTTCATATTGAACGTCGACTAGCGTCAGCTGATGTCCGCCTTCAGTGATTTGCGGCTTCGCAGTAAAAGCGACGTGATGCGTTTCTACTTTTTCGATGAGCATGATGTCTGCTTCTATTTTAAAGGTGTCGGCGTTTGGTAGCGTAAAGCGCACGTTGCTAGCATCGGTGGTAACGGCTTCACCTGAGGGCAAGGTGAGTTTTTGACCTCGAAGCTTTTGCTTGACATAGCCCGAATTGAAGGCGTGTTCAATGTCTTCGGCTTTGAGGGTGACGCAGGCTTTGGCATCGGTTGGCTGCTCTAACTCAATATTGCCAAAGGCGGCTTTGAGCAAGTTGATGTTAACGGCATCGGTTTCCAGCGCGATCGCTTCCGTGCGCAAGTCATCTTTAACCACGAGCCCTTTTCCTTCTAGGGTGGCGCTATCTATCTGTCCTTGCGCTAGTTTGAGGGGATCGGTGTGAATTTCTACATTGAGGGCTTCAGCGTCGTCTAGCTGAGACTTAATGCCTGCTTCAACCGTTTTGCTAATAGCCTGTTCGCTGATGCCTAGATCTTGTGAACTCATAGATACCTTATTGAATACCGTATTTCTAGAATGCAGCGCCAGTGTAAATGAAGTTTATTTGCGGCGACCTCTCTCCTCAGAGTCAGTAAACAGCGCTCTAAGGGCCCATTATTGGTTATTTCACCTATTCTTTTGTTTATTCTTTGGGCTCAGATTTCTGCTGTAGATCATTGAGGCGCTGTCGATGGGAGAGTCTCAGCCCATGCTGGTGGGCTTTGTGCTGAGCTTGGTACTGGGAACGGGTCTGAGGCATTTGCGGAGGCTTGGCTTTAGACTTTGCTTCAAAAGACTTTGCCTCAAAAGATTCCGCATCAAGTTCCGCTTCAGGCTCTGCTTCTCCTTTTTCGGCAGGCGTGGCATCGGCGGCATAGGTGGCGTCTTCGTCGGGCTGAATACGCTTGCCCAAGCGATTGGCATAAACCTGCGTAAACTCTGCCCCGAACAATAAAATCTGCGCCGAGTAATAAATCCACAGCAGCAGCACCACAAACGATCCGGCTGCGCCATAGGCGGAAGCGACACTGCTATTGCCTAGGTACAGTCCAATCAGCGTCTTGCCGATGGTGAACAGCAGCGATGTAATGGCAGCGCCTATCCAAACATCGCCCCAAGCAACTTTGGCATCGGGAAGCACCTTATAGATCAAGCCGAACAGCAAGGTGATAACGCCAAAGGAAACGGCAGCGTTCAGAAGTTGCCAGCCCGCGTCCCAGCCGGTCAAAACATCCCCAAGAACGCTGCTAGCAACCGATCCACTGAGCGCAGATAGCACAGCGCTCAGTATTAGCGATACTAATAGCAAAAAGCCAATGACCAGCACCATGCCAAAAGAGAGAATGCGATCGCGCACTAGCTTCCCGATCCCAGTGCCTTTTTTGGGCGTCACATTCCACACCGTATTCAGCGCATCTTGTAACTGAACAAACAATCCTGAAGCACCGGCTATCAGTAGCCCAATACTAATGACGCTAGCCCACAGGCCGCCCTGACGCTGAGCCTCACTGCTGAGCATTTCTTGAATCAGTCCGGCAGCATTTTCGCCCAAAAGCCCCTGCATCTGCTCAATGATACGAGTCTGGACGGTGCTTTGATCAAAGAGAAAGCTAGCAACCGCGATCGCAATAATCAGTACGGGTGCTAATGCAAAAATGGTGTAATAGGCTAACGCAGCAGCCAGCCTTGAGGCTTTGTCACGCTGCCATTCGGCGACGGTCTGTTTGAGTAGTGACCAAAGCATACGACTAGAGATCATAAATTCACCCAGGAAATAACGGCGACTGACATATAAGCTGAAATATAAATAGAAAAAAAGGTAACCCGCCTGGATTACCCCATAATGCTGTAAAACTGGCTATGACAGCGTTCAGCCGTCAGCATAGTCAGAAAGGAAAAGAGCCCCCGCTTAGCTGATGAGGCCAGAGCGGAGCGCGCGAACGGCGGCTTGGGTGCGATCGCTAGCCCCTAGTTTGTTCAAAATATTGCGAACGTGGGTTTTAACCGTACCGACGGTAACAAACAGCTTTTCGGCAATCTGCGCGTTGCTACAGCCAGAAACAATGCACTCCAAAATTTCTAGCTCACGGGCGGTCAATGGATAAGCATCAATAATTTGCTCATACTCAGGCTCGACCGCTCGAATCTCTACCGTTTTGCTGCTAAAGTTTTCACCCACCGCAGCCGAAGGCTTGACTTGGCTGAGCACTAAGCTGGCAATGGAAGGATCAATCCAAGAGTTACCCGCACAAGTTTCTCGGATCGCTGTAATGAGATCCTTGGTTTCAATATCCTTGGTGCAGTATGAGTCAGCCCCAGCAGCAAAAGCAGCTAGTACCGCTTTTTCGCTGTCGTGCATAGTCAACATCAGAATGCGAGTTTCACTCTCAGGATGAGCTTTCTTAAACCGCTGGATCATCTCAATGCCGTCAATGTCAGGCAAGCCCACATCAACAATCGCCACATCAGGCCGCATCTCTGTAATTAAACTCAGCCCCTTTTCACCGGTATCGGCTTCACCCAAAAATCTCAGGCCCGCCTGACGAAAGGCAGCTCTTAGACCCATGCGAGTTAAATCGTGGTCTTCCACTAAGGCAACGCTAATTTCGTCTTCTAAAGGAGTCATGTTGGGATCTTGCTCCGAGTTTTGCTCTGATTTTTCTGGAGAGAGGGCAGAAGAGGTCACCATAATATCTGTCAATTGTTACAGCCTACCTCATTAAAAATGCGTCAGAAGTGATCATCTATGCATCTGCCTGGAGAATGACAAAACCTGCACTTAGCTCTTCCCTTGGGCAGAGCGTAGTTTTGCTATTCTTTGAGATAAATCATGAGATAAACAGCCTATCCCAGTTACGTCTCAATGAGTTCTGACTCTGTCTCTGTCTCCAATGCTTTTGCTGAGGCTGATTTGCCTCCAGCTGATCTAGCGTTTTTTTTCACGCTATCGGCTGATGTCATGTGCATTTTAGATAGCGACGGGCGTTGCCTTCAGATCAATCCAGCGTTTGAGCAACTGTTGGGATATAGCCCCGCCACCATGCGCGATCGCACCCTTGCCTCACTAGCCCACCCCAGCGATCGCTTGACGACTCAAGCCACTATCGATCAATTGCGACTAGGCATAGCAAATTCTGCCACCAATTTTGCTGCCTCCACCAATGGGGCCACCAATAGGGCTATAGAGAGATCGCTCGCTTCACCAATCGCTCTGTCGGAGCCGCCAATCATTGGCATAGGCTGGACTGGACAATTACAGCTGTAGACTTGTCCGCTGAAGACTTGTCCGCTGAAGACTTATCCCCTGATGATACGCGTGATACGCGGCGGCTTTACTGTGTTGCCCGCACAGTGGTCAGCCCTCAACTCGCTAGTCCATTAGCCAGTAACAGCAACCTTGAGGTTCAGCAATTCAATAGAACATTAGAAGAGCGAGTGGCCGTGCGAACTCAGCAGCTCACAACCGCTCAAGAACGCTACTTAGAGCTGCTAAAAACAGAGCGCAAAACCCATAGCCGAGCAGAAAAATCCAAGGCCGAAGCGCGGCTGTACGCGGATGCTGTGCGAAATATGCAAGTCGGGCTACATATCTGGCAACTCAAAGATCTAGACGACGTCAACAGCTTGGAGCTGATTGCAACGAATCCAGCCGCTGATGAATTTGTCAGCATGCCGATTTCTGGCACCATCGGCAAAACGCTGCCAGAGATATTTCCAGCCCTAATCGAGACCAGTATTCCGCAAACTTATGCCAACGTTGTTCGCAGTGGAGAGCCTTGTGATTTAGGCGAAATTCCCTACGCAGGCGATCGCCCTGACAACAATGGCAAACAGCGTTTTTTTGCCGTCAAAGCCTTTCCCTTGGCCAACCGCTGCGTAGGCGTTGCGTTTGAAAACATTACGGCCAGTAAGCAAGCAGCGCTTGATCTTCAGCGGCACACAGATGATTTGCTCACCGTTAACCAGCTTTTGACAGATGCGATGTCACTGCTAGAGCAGCGTAACCAAGAGCTAGATCAGTTTGCCTATGTGACTTCTCACGATCTCAAAGCACCGTTAAGGGCAATCGCCAATCTTGCCACTTGGATTGAAGAAGACTTAGGCAGTAGCCTACCACCCGAAAATGCAGAGCAATTTGACTTGCTCAAAAACCGAGTGCATCGGATGGAAGGGCTGATCAACGGCCTGCTGGAATACTCGCGCATAGGCCGCATTCAGCAAAGCTATGAGCGTATAGATGTGAAAGAATTACTAGATGATATCCTCGATTCACTTTCGCCGCCGAGCGCTTTCACGGTCGAAATTGAACCTGATATGCCTATCTTACACTCTCGAAAGCTGTTGCTAACGCAGGTATTTTCAAACCTGATTAGCAATGCCATCAAGCATCATGACCGAGCAGATGGCCTGGTGCAAATTTCTGTTCGTGAGCGGGGTGAGTGCTACGAATTTTGCATTGCCGATGATGGCCCAGGAATTGATCCGACCTATCATCAAAAGATATTTACAATTTTTCAAACCCTGCAATCACGAGACGACTTAGAGAGCACCGGCATCGGTTTAAGCATTGTGCAAAAAGTAGTTAGGGCTGAAGGCGGTGAAATTATGCTGACCTCTCAAGTTGGGGAAGGCAGTAAGTTTCGATTTACGTGGCCAAAGTCACCACCCAATCGTAACCCTGCGGCGGCTATTCCATAAGAACTTTGCAAAGAGGGAAAAAGATTATGTGAAAGCCGTCAAAAATCTATAAAAAAGCTGTAGAAAATTCTGGAAAAAGACTGTATGGATATAGAGGTGTGGGAGAAAAGCTCAATGGGCGAGAAATTGGAAGTGGCAATCACCAATATTTTGCTAGTCGAAGACGACAAAGTAGACGTAATGAACGTGCAGCGATCTTTCAAGAAGGCCAACATTACTAACCCTTTGTTTATTGCTAATAATGGGCTAGAAGCGCTGGAGATTTTGCGAAATGAGTCAGCCCTGATACAAATGCCGCTGTCTCGACGGCTGGTTTTACTCGATCTCAATATGCCAAAAATGGGAGGCATTGACTTTTTAAAGGCGCTGCGAGCAGATCCTAAGCTCAAAGCTACCACGGTGATTGTACTCACCACATCTGATCAGGAGCGCGATCGCATCGAAGCTTTTAACTTTAATGTTGCGGGCTACATCCTCAAGCCAGTCACCTTCGCCAGCTTTGCCGAGGTCATGGCCGCACTCAACCGTTACTGGACACTATGCGAAATTCCTTGACCACATATAAGACCCATATAAGACCAATATAAAAAGACGAAGAGTCTGAACTCACCAGAGAGACTGATGGAGGTTGCAGACTGACGCAGGTCGATGTCTGTCTGTAGACGAAGTAGTTTAGCTTCCTCACTGCGTTAGGTTATGTTGACAAGAACGGTTACCCGATGCCGCAGATGAATTGAAATGATCTCCAGCCCGTTGGATCAAACTCTGAATGTGCTTATTGTTGACGATGATGAGGTCGATTGTATGGCGTTGCGCCGAGCCCTTAATGCAACTGCCTTTGAAATGTCTATTTCAGTCGTTAACGATGCCGATAAAGCTCTAAGAGCCATTGATCACGCAAGCTACGACTGTATCTTTTTAGACTATAACCTACCTGGAAAAAGTGGGTTAGATCTCACTAGGCTACTTCGACAAAGAGGCATTAAAGTGCCGTTGATAGTGCTTACTGGCCAAGGCGATGAGCAAACCGCCGTCAGGCTGATGAAGGCAGGCGCTTCGGAATACCTGCCTAAAAGCAAGCTGTCTGCGGAGGCGATCGCTCGTTTAATGCGCAGCGCCTTACGAATGTACCAAGCCGAAAATCTAATCGATCAGGCCAACTACGACTTAAGAGAAAAAAACAAGCTCTTAGAAGAAAAAAATCGTGAATTAGAAAGCCAGCGCCAATACATTTATCGTCAGAACCTTAGACTACAAGAGGTTTCACGGCTTAAGTCTGAATTTTTGGCCACGATGTCTCATGAGTTAAGAACCCCGCTAAATGCCATCATTGGCTTTTCCCAAATCCTGCTCAGCAAGACCAAAGGCGCACTCAGCCCTCAGCAAAGAAATATGCTAGAGCGAGTACTAGCTAACGGTCGCAATCTACTGGAATTGATCAATGACGTTTTAGCGTTTTCTAAAATCGAAGCAGGACGCTTGAACCTAGATGTAAACGAAATAAATTTGGCAGATTTGATCACTAGCACCGTCGAAGAGCTCAGGTCACTCGCGTCGCAAAAGTCTCTCTGCCTAGAGATAGAAATTGACCTTGCCTCAGCGATTGTTTTTAACGACGAGATGAGATTGCGCCAGATACTGGTTAATTTACTTTCTAATGCGATCAAGTTTACAGACAGCGGCTGGGTTCAAATACGAGTATCAGATCAAATCAACAAATCAGCCGAAAAAGATGAAATATTGATTTCTGTGGCCGATACGGGCTGCGGTATTAGCGCGGTTGAGCAAGCTTACATTTTTGATCCTTTTCATCAGGCGGATCAAAAGGTAACGCGCAAGTATTCGGGTACAGGCTTGGGCTTAGCCATTACCCATTCACTGGTCAGCATGATGGGCGGCAACATTACCCTGCAAAGCGACCTAGACGCGGGCTCTGTGTTTAGAGTAACGCTGCCGAGAAAAGTGGAGGCGCAGAATGATAGATATGCTACTTCCATGGATCACAGCTATCGTGGCGCTGATCAACCTACCGTCAGCAAGTTGGTTCATTCTGAACATCTTTAATAGCTAGGGTTACTAGCTGTGGTTACTAGCTGTGGCTAGTTCGGCTTACAGCTCGTTACAGCTAATCGTGGCTTCAGCGATCGCTTTAAGCGCAAATTTAAAAATTGTGATTGCCGCCAGCGTTTTACAAAATACCTTAATAGCTATGTCTATGGTTGTAAACACGAGTGATGGTTAGGGTGTTACATTGCTCTACAAACGTTTGTAAACTCTGGCGGTGACACATTCTGGCAACACAGCCCAGAATGTTTAGACGTTTCGCCAGGCATTATCAATAGCTCTCAATCAAACGTTCATCCCATTAAAAAAAGATTATAAATTTCGTGATAGAAGAAATTGTGACAATCCTAGCTGTTGACGACATTCCAGATAATCTATTTATTCTAGAATCTATTCTGGGAGATATTGACAACTACAAACTTGACTGTGTAACCAATGGTGAGGCCGCGCTAAAGTACGTCACAAATCAGCCACCAGAGCTGATCTTGCTAGATGTCATGATGCCTGGACTAGATGGCTACGAAGTAACGCGGCGCATTCGGCAAAATAAAAACCTGCCATACATTCCTATTTTGCTAGTGACCGCCCACGATCACTCTAGCCTCACCGAAGGTCTAGATTCAGGTGCAGACGATTTTATTCGTAAGCCGTTTGATATCAATGAGCTGATGGCGAGAGTGCGATCGCTCATCCGCCTCAAGCGCAGCATCGACGAGCAGTCAGAGATGATTCGCCAGCGGGACGATTTCGTCGCCCGCTTAACCCATGATTTGCGTACGCCTCTAGTGGCTGCGACCAGAATGCTCAACCTTTCATTGGAGGGCGTATTTGGCGACCCCCCCGAAGAGATGAGCGAAGCGATTAGCAGCGTCATCACTAACAATGAAAATCTGTTGCAGATGACCAATACGCTGCTGCAAGTGTATCGCCACGAAGCAGGTCAAAAAAAGCTAGTACTCTCACAGATCTCTATGTATGATTTAGCTAAAGAAATTGTGCAGGAGCTCAAACCCTTGGCCGAAGAAAAAGGCGTTACGCTCACCCTAGATATCCCCGAAAGTACTCCTCAGACTGGCGGCTATCGAACCATGGGCGATCGCATTGAACTGCGGCGACTGCTCACCAACTTGATCGGCAACGCCATCAAATTTACAGATAAAGGCAGCATTACCGTGCAGCTATCAATAAATACCCAAACCTGTGAGGCTATCCCCTCTCCTGAAGCCATTGAGATTGCTATCATCGATACTGGGGCGGGCATTGCCCCAGACAGCCAAGAAAGAATTTTTGAATGGTTCTATCAAGGCGATCACATGCGAGCAGGCAGCGGACTAGGGCTACACCTTTCCAAGCGAATTGCCGAAATGCACCAAGGCACCTTAGCACTAGAGTCAAAAGTAGGTAAGGGCAGCACTTTTACGCTGACATTGCCCAAATTGTTGACAGCCAACGACGCATCGTAAGTAACTCTACAATACCGAGTTCAACGGCTCTGCGCGACAGTCAGCGCAGCGACCAGTTGGCATAGCCCTTCGGCGCAGCACCCAAACGCAACGCCATCACCTGATCTGCTTAAGATCCCCCCATCGAGCAGCTTTTCTGTCGGCAGCTGACGGTGCTTGATACCATTAAGCGCAGCTTCAAAGCTTTGGGTCACTAACCGTTTGCGGATATGTTCGACCGTCTGAAGGGGGCAGCAAAACGCTTCTGAAATTCGCGTATCACTCCAGTTTGAGCCGTCTGCATCCGCTTTCAATAGAATTTAAGCGCGTCAGACTTTTTGACTACTGCCTTTGAGTTTCTTGATGACTGATCGTAGATCGTTTCGGTCTGCTCTTTGCGCAGTCGCAAATGTATCTTTTCGGCATAAGAATAACTGCTTTTTCCTAGCTGACGCTGCTGAACATCACATTGTTGCCTGCCCTCATTCTTAGTCTTGACGCTGCACTAGGCTTGATGCGTCTTTTTATAAATCGGTGGTTTGCTCCACTAAATTGTTTGAGTACTTCACCTGCCTGGTTTTTGTCTTTTCAGATAAGAGTTTCTCTTGCTTCAGTTCAGTGATAGCGCAAGCGCTGGATTGCCAGTTCGCAGGCAGGTAGGCCGCATTCTGATTGATCGTAATCATTCTAGGATTAAGACGCCATTTGAATGGTCTTTAGGGGAACCTTGCAAGGTTGCGCTCAGGGCATCTCAAAAGGCTAATGGTTAAGCACTTTTTACAGCACAGCCATTCCTTCCGCTGCTAGCTTGATGCTGCATCTGTTTGAAATGGGCAGTATAAACCTATTAAGGTTTGAGAAGTTTCTGATCCTAAGTGACTGCTTATGCTGAAGGGTTACTTTGGCTGGAGAAGTCTCAGAGAATCTTCAGAAAGAGTTTTAACTGAGATTTTACACCAGCTTTATGGGGGGGTACGCAAGGGATCAAAATCTAATCTATCGGAAGGCGACAGCTTGATTAACGACTAAGCTAATGGACTTTCCCGCAACGTCTGCCGGATCAATGGCTAAGCAACCGCTGACCAAAATCAAGCTGTTTAAAGCAGGTCAGTGATTTTCAAAATAGTATCGAGCATCCATGACGCCATTACAAGACAATCGGCAGTACACGAGCATACACGGTTGGATAGAACAGCAGGTGATCGCGGCTCCTGACGCGATCGCGCTTATCTATGACAACCAGTCCTACCGCTACCAAACCCTCAACGCTCAAGCTAACCAGCTAGCTAGGTATCTCAAAACATTAGGCGTAAAAGCAGAGGTATTAGTCGGTATTTGCATGGACAAATCACCGCAGCTAATCGTTTCTATATTAGCTGTGCTCAAAGCAGGCGGCGCTTACGTCCCCATCGATCCTGACTATCCGCAAGAGCGCATTGATCTCATTGTAGAAGACGCGCAAATGCCGCTGCTCATTACCGAAAAGCTATCGGTAATGGATCTATTCACTAGCGTCGAAAAAGCCGTCGAAGTGATTTGTCTCGAAAAAGATGGCCAGATCATTGCCCAGCAATGCTGCGAAAACCTAGCGCTAACGACCACTGCCAGTCAGCTAGCCTATGTAATTTACACCTCTGGCTCGACTGGCAAACCCAAAGGGGTGATGGTTGAGCATCGCACTCTAATCAACTTTGTTCAATCTGTAGGCAAAGCCTATCAGCTTTCGCCTGCGGATCGGGTTTTACAGTTTGCCTCCATTAGCTTCGATATTGCGGTAGAAGAAATTTTTGCAACGCTCACGCACGGGGCAATATTGGTACTGCGATCACCCGAAATGCTGCGCTCTTCTGCTGCCTTTTTTCAAGCCTGTCACGACTGGCAAATTTCAGTGATTGATCTGCCCACAGCCTTTTGGCACAAACTTTGCGCCGATCTATCAGAAATCCAGTTTTCAAATGCGCTGCGGCTCGTCATCATTGGCGGCGAACGCGCTGTGCCGCAGTGGCTTGCTGTGTGGAAACAGCATACGCCTGATCATGTTCGACTCGTCAACACCTATGGCCCCACCGAAGCGACGGTCGTAACGACACTGTGCGATTTGGCCGGTCCTCATGCGGTCGATATAGGCGAAAGTCGAGATCTTCCCATCGGCACCCCCCTCACTAATGTGCAAACTTACGTTCTCAATCAGGCGCTCAAACCGGTTGCGAGTGGTGCAGTCGGCGAACTTTATATTGGCGGTCGTGGGCTAGCACGCGGCTACCTTCGACACCCAGAAATTACCGCTCAAAGCTATGTTTGGGTGATGATCAATGGCCAAAACCGCACTCGGCTTTACAAAACGGGCGATCGCGTTCGGCAAAGGGCCGACGGCCACTTAGAATTTTTGGGCAGAGCCGACAACCAAGAAAAAATTCGCGGCTTTCGCGTAGAGCTCAGCGAAATCGAAGCTGCGCTAGAGCAGCATCATAACGTGCGCCAAGCGATTATCTTAGCTAGAGAAGATTGGCCGGGTAGTAAGTACCTAGTCGCTTACGTTGTTTTAAATAGAAACCGATCGCAGCACACCTTACCCCAGATCATGCCTAGCGAAGTTCCCAGCCTGCGCGCTTATCTTCAGGGCAAACTGCCTAGCTACATGGTACCAAGTATCTTTGTTCTGCTGGAATCGCTGCCGCTGAGCGCCAATGGCAAGGTAAATAGAAGGGCTTTGCCTGCGCCGCCGCTAGAGCGGCCCACGCTCACAGAAGCTTACATTGCTCCGCGCACACCACTTGAGATCACGCTAGCTGAACTCTATTCAAAGGTGTTGAGCATTGTCGCAATTGGAGCGAATGATAACTTTTTTGATCTAGGCGGTAATTCTCTTCAAACGATGGAGCTAATTGCCTACGTTGAAAAAAAATATGGGGTTAGTGTACGGCTTAAAGAGTTTCTGGCTATGCCTTCAATTGCGGGTATAGCGACGTTAGTGAATCAAAATAGGGCTGATCGAAAAAGCCCAAGTGAGTATATGAGCTTGCAGCAGCTTCAATCCGAGGCGGCTATCTGCTGGCAGGCTTTAGAGCAGTTAAAACAGTTAAAACAGCTAAAACAGACAGAACAGCCAACCCAGACAGTGGCTAAGGAAAATTCTACAAAAGATATTTTCATGACAGGAGCAACGGGGTTCTTGGGGGCTTTTTTATTGCAGGCGCTGCTGCGGCTGCGGCCTACCGCCAAAATTTACTGCTTGATCCGGGCGCACAATGCGGCTGAAGCGCAGCAAAAGCTTCGAACCGCTTTAGAAAAATATTTTTCAGCAGCAGAGATTCCTTATCATCGATTAGTGCCTGTGGTAGGGAATTTAACTAAGCCAAATTTGGGCTTGAGCGCCGAAAAATTCACCGCGATCGCTGATGCCGTCGGTTCCATCTATCACTGTGGGGCCAACGTCAACATGTTTTATCCCTACACTGCACTTAAAAGTGCCAATGTGCTGGGCACTCAAGCCGTAATCAGGCTAGCCATGAGCGGATCGCTGAAGGTACTACATTATATTTCTACTTTAGATGTGTGGGAATCTGTCGCCAGAACCGGCATCAATGTCTTTTATGAAAACGGCAGTACTGCCCAAGGTGAGGGTATTGCTGGTGGCTACGCCCAAAGTAAATGGATTGCTGAGCAAATCGTTTTGCGGGCGGCGGCGAGCGGGTTACCGGTTTGTATTTACCGTCCTGGCATGGTAACTGGGCACAGCGATCAAGGCCATTCCAATACGAACGATGTTCTATGCCGGTTTATTAAAAGTCTCATTCAGCTCAAAGCCGCGCCTGACTTAGAAATAAGCGTGGATATGACACCGGTAGATTATGTCAGTGAGGCGATCGCTGCTATTTCACTCAAACCAATCGCGCTTGGCAAAGTATTTCATATCGTTACCCCCTACCCAAGTAAGCTCAGTGAAATTGTCACAGCGCTGCAAGCCAAAGGCTATGCTATTAGGCCATTGCCGTATGTTGACTGGCTGCATCAGCTTAATACAAAACCTAACGAAATGAGCGCTTTGGCTGCTTTTACCGCCGGGGCCTCGCCCGAAGATCAGCGCACCTGTTTAGAACTGTGGCTAGGTGGTCATTATAAGTTCGACTGTTTCAATGTAACGCAAGCCTTAGCCGGTGAAACCGTCCGCTGTCTACCTGCTGATCGCCAGCTTCTGAACATCTACCTCAGCTACTTTGTGCAGAGTGGCTTTATTCCGCAAGCCGCTCTGAGCCGATCTTTAGCGCCTTTTTAGAGCCCTTTAACTATGATTGCAGAACTCGCTAAAATTGCAGGTATTATCGGCCTTCTAGGATACATTCCCTACGTGATCGCCGTCCTCAAACACAAAACAACGCCAAACCCAGCAACTTGGTGGATTTGGAGCGTAGTTGGCTGGGCTGCTTTTGCCAGCTATTTTGCCGCCGGAGAACGAGAAACATTCTGGCTAATGCTGAGCTATGCCGTTGGCCCTTCTGTTATTGGCTTGCTTGCCTTTAAATATGGCAAAGTTGAGGCGCTAAAACGGTTCGACATCGCCTGCTTAGTGATTTCATTCATGAGCTTGATACTATGGCAACTAACCAATAATCCAATTCTGGCGCTCAGTATTAATTTGCTCATTGATCTGACCGGTGCACTGCCGACCCTGCGCAAAACCTACTTCGAACCCCATACTGAAGATGCGCTGTCATGGTCGGTATTTTGGATAGGTAACACCTTGAATTTTGTTACTATTTTGTTTTTTGGGCAGTGGAATTTAGCCTCTATTCCCTATCCGCTTTATCTGTTTATATTGGCCTCTAGCATGATGGTGCTAATTTTTAGGAAACGTTTTAGTGAGCTCATCGCAGACGAACACAGCTAAGTATTAGCCCTTTTATTACCTGTGGATACAACATTTCTGAGCGCATGCGAAATAGCTGCTCGGCGACCCGAAATATTTTCATTGCTCGGATCATATGCTCGAAAAATACACACTTTTGGCTTATCACTTTTAGCTTATCTATATTTTTAAACGCTTTTTGAACCACGGTTCCCTATAAACGGCAAACCTTTTGGCAACTCTGCCTGACGACTGGTTCCCGACTCTCCCGCCTGGGCATGATAAATGGCATCGCTATGTAGGCGGTTTGTCCTATCAACTAAATCCTAAAGCCTGGATAGCTTTTCTGTCTGCTGCTCTCGCTTTTCTGTCCAGACTATTGATAGCTATAAGTCTTCTATGTTATCGCCACATACTGCCTCAGATGAAGCCTCCTCACCAGCACCTTATCAACTGCCGCTTCGCTTGGCGCTGGTTGTTCCTTTTGTCATACAGATTTTTGCAGCGGTGGGACTCACTGGCTATATTTCTCTACGCAATGGTCAAAAAGCAATCAATAGTTTAGCCAATCAGTTTCAAGAGAGTGTTCATGAGAAGGTTACTCAGCACTTAGATATCTACTTAAGTGCGCCTCAAAAAGCAACTTGGTTGATGGCTAAACAAATCGAGCGAGGATTACTCGATTACAAAGATTTGCGTGGATTAGGGGAACATTTTTATGATCAATCACAAATGTTTGAGGACTTTGGCTTTATCGACTTTGGCAGCACAACGGGTGAATTTGTTGGGGTTGGCACCGGTTTTGATTCCGATTCTAATAAAAATTATTTAGACATTATCGAATTAAATAATCTTGGCTCTTATGATGAATACTCGCTCAATGCGCAGGGAAAGCCGGATAGATATCTCTTTACGGCAGAGTATAACTATTTCAAAGATGCTTGGTATAAAGATGCAGTCGCTGCTGGCAAGCAGGTTTGGAGTGACGTTTATTCTTGGGAAACGCCTCCTGCAATGGCTGTTGCCGTCAGTGTCCCTGTCTATGACCCTCAAAAAAAGCTCATTGGCGTAATGAGTATCGATCTGCTACTTGCGCAGATTGGAAATTTTTTGGAAGATCTTGACATCAGCCCTAATGCCAAGATTTTTATTTTGGAAAGGAATGGGTTGCTAATAGCAGCCTCTGATGCAGAAGAGTTTGAGAAAACAGACAGCGGATTGAAGCAAATTAGCGTATTTGACAGCAAAGATCCGACCATTCGCACAGTAGCAAAAGCGCTGGTAGACAAGTTTGGTAGCCTAGATGCGGTTCGCCCTGAGCAAATAAGACTCACCATCGATAACAATCAAACTTATACTCAAATCAACTCTTGGCAGGATGACTTTGGGTTGGACTGGCTGATTGTGATGACAGTGCCTGAATCTGATTTTATGGCTCAGATCGATGCCAATACGCGCACTACGATTCTTTTGTGTTTGTTAGCTTTGATTGTTGCAACCGCGCTGGGCCTGCGTACAGCCCGTTGGATTGTGACACCGATTGATACCCTGAGTCGAGTGAGTAAAGCGATCGCTGCTGGCAACTTCACCGAGACTCCAAAGCCCTCAAATATTCGTGAATTGGGAGTATTAGGTGACGCCTTCAATCAAATGGCTGAGCAGTTGCGCCAGTCATTTGCGGCGCTCAAGCAGACCAATGAGGCGCTAGAGCAGCGGGTAGAAGAGCGGACTGCCGAATTGCAGACAGCCAAAGAAGGGGCCGATGCGGCTAACCATGCTAAGAGCGAATTTTTGGCGAATATGAGCCACGAGCTGCGGACGCCACTGAACGGAATTTTGGGCTATGCCCAAATTTTGCAGCGCGATCACACTACCACAAGCCAGCAAAAAGACGGCCTCAACATCATTCACCAATGCGGCAACCACCTACTCACCCTAATTAACGACATTCTAGATATTTCTAAAATCGAGGCCCGCAAGCTAGAGCTTCATCCTCAAAGCTTCCGCTTTGAGAGCTTTTTACTAAGTGTCAAAGAAATCTGTCGGCTGAAAGCTGAGCAAAAAGAAATAGGCTTTGATTTGCAGTGGGCAAATACTTTCCCAAAAGCGATCATAGCCGATGAAAAGCGGCTGAGGCAGGTGCTGCTCAATCTACTCGGAAACGCCGTTAAATTTACAGATCGGGGCCGCGTTGCGCTCAAAGTCACTGCGATAGAAAAATCGAACGACCCTGCTTCACAAACTTTGATCCTACGCTTTGAGATTAAAGATACGGGTGTTGGGATGACGCCCGCGCAGCTAGAAAAAATATTTTTGCCTTTTGAGCAGGTAGGCGACACGGATCGCATGGCCGAAGGAACAGGCTTAGGTTTAGCCATTAGCCGCCAAATTGTCGAACTGATGGGCGGGCAAATTCAAGTAGAAAGCAGCTTTGGTCAAGGCAGTATTTTTTGGTTCGAGATTCCGGTGATAGCTGATGCCGACTGGAATGAGCCGTCTAACTACTCTGTTAATCAAGACATCGTCGGCTACCAAGGCAAGCAAAAAACGATTTTATGCGTAGATGATCGCTGGGAAAATCGAGCCGTTGTGATAAATTTACTCGAACCGCTCGGATTTAAAGTGATTGAAGCCGAAAACGGTGAGTTAGGGCTGGCTAAAGCTGCTGATTACTTGCCTGATTTGATTATTACTGATTTAGTCATGCCAATTATGGACGGATTTCAGATGTCTCAAGCTTTAAAATCAACAAATTGCTTGAAAGATATTCCCATCATTGCTTCATCCGCTAGCGCATTCAACTTTGATCAATTGCAAAGCCGCGAGGCGGGCTGCGATGAGTTTTTGCCCAAGCCGATTCAAGCCGATGAGCTATTTGGCTATTTACAGCAGGCTTTGAACTTAGTTTGGACTTATGCTAGTGCCAACATTCCTAATGTTGTTCAAAGTCCTGATCTAGCGGCTGATAAACATTCAGTGAGAGCTATTTCGCCACCTGTTAAGCTGCTGATTCCAATTTATGAAGCTGCTCAAGGCGGTTATATCTTAGAGGTTCAAAAAGCGGCTAATCAGCTCAAGCAGCAGCCAGAGTACAGCCCCTTTGCAGACAAAATTCTAGCCCTAGTAGATGAATTGAATGATGAGGCGATCACTGACCTTATCGAACCTTATCTTGCCTAGTACCAGCTTCACTGATTTATTTAAACCTTTTCTCTCAAATTTTTGTCAACCTCTATAAATTCTTTTTGTTTTCTCTCTATCTATCAAACCTTTGTGCAAGGTCGATCTAAGCTATGTCCCAACTTTTCGATCAAGCTACCATTTTGGTTGTAGACGACAACCCAACAAATGTCAAAGTTTTGTGTAGTCTGTTAAGCGAGTGTAACTATAGAGTTTCGATTGCAAAAAGTGGAGAAAGTGCACTTAAAAAAGTACAGCGAGCTACGCCTGACTTAATTTTGCTAGATGTGATGATGCCTGGAATTGATGGCTTTGAGACTTGTGCCCGACTCAAAGCCAATCCCAAAACTCAAGATATTCCAGTAGTGCTCATGACTGCTCTATCTGATTCTGTCAACAAAGTAAAAGGGCTCAGCCTAGGCGCTGTAGACTATATCACTAAACCCGTTGAACATGAAGAAGCCATTGCCCGCATCAAAAATCATTTAGCACTGCGAAAGGCTCAAATCGAGCTAGTGCAAAAAGAGAAAATGGCTGCCCTTGGCCAGTTAGTGGCCGGGGTCGCCCATGAGATAAACAACCCTGTTGGCTTTATCTACGGAAATTTGATGCCTGCTAAAGAGTATGCTGAAACGCTACTCGAGCTAATTCAACTGTACGAAATCCATACTGACACGCCGCCGGAAGTGCAGGCTTACATTGATAAGATGGGTATCAGCTTCATTCAACAAGATTTTGTGAGCCTTTTAGATTCCATGAGCATGGGCGTTGAGCGGATTCAAAAAATCGTACAATCTCTCAAAACATTCTCTCGCTTAGATGAATCTGATTATAAAGCAGTTGATCTGCATGAAGGTTTGGAAAGTACGCTGATTATTTTACAAAGTCGTCTCAAAGGTAACGAAAGTCGAGATGATATTAAGGTGATCAAGCATTACGGGAAATTGCCTCTAATTTACTGTTATGCGAATAAGCTGAACCAAGTATTTATGAATCTGTTGGCGAACGCAATTGATGCGATTGATGAAAAGTTCGAAACCCTACCTTTGCTACAGCTTGCTGATCAACAGCCGACTTTGCAAATTTCAACAGCGATCGAGCATAGTGCGAACGGAAATAAAGTCAGCATCTCTATTGTTGATAATGGCCTAGGTATTTCTAAAGAGGGTCAACAAAAAATTTTTGATCAGTTTTTTACAACTAAACCGGTTGGGAAAGGTACGGGTTTAGGATTGTCAATTTCTCGCGAAATTATCGCTCAAGATCACAAAGGAAACCTTAGCGTTGAGTCTCAGCTAGGCAAAGGCACAAAATTTATGATTGTTATGCCTGCGGAGACGGCTGAAATGGAGTTCTGAACAAAGACGCTCCGTGATGTCATAGAGCCTGTGCTCCGACTAGCGTCTTAACCTTTTTGGCGATCGCTCTTAGGTGGGAACAGAGCCTCAACAAGCAGATTTTATCTACTGCTGAATTAGATTGCTCTACTTAGTTTATGGTTGTGAGCAGTTCTGAATCCAGATTCGTTTAGTTACCGGCTGAAAATTCTTCCAGCGGAAAAACACTAACTGCTAATGTTACCGGGCGCTCCAGCTGATCTTCTAAAAACTGCTGGACAAGATCCACTTGATTGGCTGAAATAGAATTAACCGGAGCGGCCACATCTAGCTTTATCTGCAATTGCTTCCCGCTAGTTCTGACTTGCAGCCGCTGGATGTTGGTTTCCCGGAAAGTTTCGGTATCACGACGAATCAGGGTGCTGACGAGCGATCGCGTTCGTTCTTGAATCACCAGATCTCGCAGCGATATCCCTAGCGGAATTCCCAATAAACACAGCATGATCATCGAAGCCGTCAGCCCTCGCCGCGCCCGTTTTATAGAGCCGTAGTCTTGCCAGATGAAAATTAGGCCACCGCTCAAAATGATGCCAGCTAAGTTGGTCAAAAACAGCAGCGTAGAACCCAGAACAATGCCCATGTCCGCATAGGCTAGGCCAATACCAATAACGCTCAGAGGGGGCACCAGAGCAACTGCGATCGCCACCCCCGGCAGAGCATCAGCTACTTCCCGCCGAGTCTTCGCGAAAGAGCCCGCTGCCCCAGCAGCCAAGCCAATCACCAAATCAATCAGGGTCGGCCGAGTACGCTCCAAAATCTCATCATTTAGCGTATTCAAACCCACCAGCGTACAAATCAAATAAGCTGTTCCTATCGTCAATAGCGCCCCAGTAACCAGCGACAATCCAGACCGCTTCAACAATCGCCGATTGCCCATGGTCATCGCAAACGCCATTCCCGTAATCGGGCCCATCAAAGGCGCGACAATCATCGCTCCAATAATCGCCGCCGTACTTCCCGCTAGCAGCCCTAGTGAAGAAATTACGCCGGAAAGAAACAGCATAATATAGTAATTAAAAGAAGGCTCAGCCGTACGCCACAAGCTGCGATTGAGACTTTTTAGGGGCACAGGATTATGCGCCATCCACTGCCAATCAGCGCCATTAACGTCCCATATTCGAGCAGTTTTTCGGATTCCCTTAATTACGGGGCGATGAATGCTTGCGGGTAAATAGTAGCGAATCCAGGCTAAAAGCGGCAGTCGTCTAGCTACGGGCCGCTCGTATGGCTTTTGCAAAACTGGTTTTTTCTCATCTGCTTCCTCCGCACCCGTTTCCTGGGGTGTTGAGCCCTCTACGGCTACTTTCTTTTTAACGAGCGATTTTTCAAAAGGCTGTTTTAGGACAGAATCTGAGTGCGCGTTGTGGTTAACTGTCATAAGCTTAGAATACGTCTTTCGAGCTATAAGTGGTCTCAGCAAAAGTGCCCGTTAGATAGAGACTCATCTGTAAGCTAGCGCCTACTATATTAGATGTAAAGTCCATTGATTGGACAATCATTAGTTGGAGAACAGCGTTATGAGTCTCGAAGATAGAGCCAAGGCAACTGCCAAAGACATCGAAGGCAAAGTTCAAGAAGCTGCTGGTAAAGCAACTGACAACAACGAAGCACAAGCAAAAGGTAAAGCAAAGCAAGTAGAAGCTTCTGCTAGACATGCCACCGAAGACGCCAAAGACGGCGTTAAAAAAGCAATTGACTAATAGCGATTGATGATTAGCGTAACTTGTTCTTGTTTAAAGAGAAAAAACGTTAATCAGCATCAATCGCTAACGCTTAATCGCTTTAATCTCCTCAATAGACCCCTTAGGCTATTACCGTCTAGGGGGTCATCTTTTTTTTAGCTTTCTTTACAGTCTCAAAATCATTTCTATTGCTTTTGACAGATAGATATCATTACTCCTTGAAAGATACTAAATTCATTACAAATAAGTTCACCAGAAACAGCGCTAATAGACTATTAGGCGCTGCTGTTTGGCCATAACCCCTTTGAATCACGGAAAAAGATTATGACACCTGAGCATGACATCGAATCTGATAGCTTTGATCGCGGCATTGTCCCGGCTGAGACTCAAGCTCGCATGGAAAGGGAAGGTAAAGACTATAAGCACACTACCGACGAAGAGCCAGACACAGACAACATAGATGTAACTGCGGGACAAACCGTCAGCAATGAAGGACTAGCTAATAACTACGCTATCGAACCTGAAATGTATATCGACGAGCCCGGCGACTTGAAAGATCAGCAATAGACCCTAAAAACGAACTGAATTTATTCTATTCAGTTCAAAGTTTAATAAAAAAAGGGTTAAAAGAATTATCTTTTAACCCTTTTTGTTGACAAGTTTTATTTCCAAAATTTGTCAACGTATTATTGCTAATAGAATTTGACGGAGTACCTCACGAGTCAGTTTTCTTCAAACCAATCTTCCGGCTAATCACTAGACCAATCTTTACCAACGACAAAATTGTTATCCCTGCAAATGACTTCTCATTTACAGGGATAACTTTAATCAAATAGAAAAAATAGAAAATCTCTAAATATTCGACAACTCGTTTATCAACTTTTTACTTCTCGATTTCAGGAACAATATCAGGACGCTCCTTGCCTTCCCAACCAGCTGGACGCTTTGAGTTGTACCAAGCAATAGAGCCAATAGTTGTCGCAGCGATGAAGCCTACAATCCCAACCGTAACCAATGAAAAGGTATAAGGCTGTGAATCAGT
Organism: uncultured cyanobacterium; assembly: GCA_963740915.1. Lineage (GTDB taxonomy): Bacteria > Cyanobacteriota > Cyanobacteriia > Phormidesmidales > Phormidesmidaceae > Phormidesmis. The sequence goes on along the minus strand of CAVUFV010000007.1, from coordinate 22,249 downwards.
CACCAGCTCATTTGCTACTTCTAGTAATAAAGTCATTTGTAAACCTCTTAAACTTAACTTTGCCTATAGTATGAAAGTTGGTACCTATAGGCATCTATCCAGTAGTGGATTGTAGAGTATCTCGGTAGGCATAGCTTAGGAAATTGAGGGAGAAATTGGCGCTAGATTGTCACCAGATCGCGCCGTCCCACTCATTAAAAAAGTTAAAAAAGGTTCTCAGCATCACTGCTAAGAACCTTTTTTAATGTCTATTCAAACACTTATCAAATCAAAGCCAAATCAAAAGTGCAAAACTCACGGAACTATGAATTATAAGCTGCGCATGAACTATCTATGCAGTCACCTTTTGCTGAGACCAAACGCCATTTTCGTCTTCGTCATAGCGTTCGTGAATCATCGCCCAAGCAGCTTTTTCAGCTTCTAGGCTGTCTTCATGGTCACGGTAAGCTTCATTGTACTTTTCAACGAAGTCTTTTTGAGCAGTCTCTGATAGGTGGTTACGAGTTTCTGGCGATAGACCTTCTACGCCTTCGCACAGCCCCATGCACGCCTTCGGAAGCGGCTGCTCAACCGTGTGAATTTCCTGGCCGCCTGCGCTTTCTATCAATAGCTGAATCTCACCTGATCGATTTGAAGGCACTTCTGCCATCAGCACAAACTCACCCGCCTGCATCCGCGTCTGATAAATCGCCGCCTTTTCTTCCGGTAAGCCTATGGCTACCAAAACAGACGCTAGACCCGCCCCAGCGCTGCCTGCTAATGCACCGCTAGTCGCGCCCAGTAACAGGGCTCCAATTGGGCCAGCCGCTACAATCGGTCCGACAAACGGGACAAACAAAACGCCAACACCCGTCAGCAGTCCTAGCAATGAGCCAAAGAGGGATCCAAAAACAGCTCCGGAGCGAAGCCCACCCAAAATCACGTCTCGCTTGGTCAAAAATCCAGAAATGCGAGTTTCGCTCTGGAAATTTTGGCCCATCACAGAAATATGTTCTTTAGATACGCCTCTATCTAACAAACGACGAATGACATCATCTACTTGCTTTTGTTCTTTAAAGACAGCGGAAATCGTCCGTTCTGCCTTGTATTCTTCTTGCATTTTGATATCTCTTTTACCTAGTCGAAGTGCTGAAATATAACGAAACGTTAGGCAACAGCAGGCGTCTTGAGAGTAGATTCACGCTCTCCGCTCGGCGATAGGCTAGTGCCCTCAATAAAGGAGCGAAGCATCCACGCCATTTCCTCATGTTGCTCCATCAAAGCAGTCAAGAAGTCGGCAGTGCCTTCATCGTGATAGTTATCAGAGCACTGATCGATGTGATCGCGCAAATTGCGAATAATTTGCTCATGATCACCTACTAGACGCTCTACCATTTCTTCAGCATTGGGCAGATCGCCCGGATGCTCACGCAACGTTGCATTTTCTAGAAAGCCCTTGGCTGTACCAATAGGGTAGCCGCCTAGCTGACGGGTGCGCTCAGCGATCGCATCAATATTTATGCCAATGGCTTCATAATGTTGCTGCCAGAGCTCATGTAGCGTTCTAAACTGAGGGCCGACCACATCCCAGTGGTATTTTTTGGTCTTAATCACCAATAGATAAGAATCCGCCAAGTCTTTGTTGAGTAAATCAATTACGCCTTGGCGTTGCTCTTGGCTAAGGCCGATATTTACAGATTGCATATAGAGAATCTCCCGAAGTTACTCCTCTATAGAAGCAAACCAGCCTGAGAATTTGCGTCTATCAATAAGGAGATATCTCCTGTTAACGGGTATAAGCTTAGGGCAATCATCTCAAAATCTTTTTTAGGCTGGCGCTTACGCTAAGTCTCTGTACATTATCGATCAGGAAATGGAACTCATGCCGCCAAAAACTGCAACGAACATCTTTGAATTAGACGGCCCCGAAGGCAATACGATAGTCGGCAATTTAGCTGAGCTAGGAGCAGATCCGCTAGGCTTTTTAACTCAGTGCGATCGCACCTACACCGACATCATCCCCCTGCGCCTAGGGCTTACACCCGCCTGCTTTGTCACCAACCCCGATCTAATCACCCAAATTCTCAAAAGCAGAGATGCTTTCATCAAAAGTCGGGGCTTTCGCGCCTTGCATACGCTTTTAGGCAATGGCCTCCTGACTAACGAAGGCGACTCCTGGTTTCGTCAGCGTCGCTTAGCTCAGCCTGCTTTCCACCGCAGCCGCATCGAAGGCTATGGCCAGCTCATGGTGGACTACAGCCAGCAGATGCTCTCAAGCTGGGCCAATAATGAGGCCGCTGCAACTGAGCGGGAACCGCGTGACATTCACACCGATATGATGCGCCTCACGCTCAACATTGTGATGAAAGCCATCTTTAATCAGGATGTTTCCACCAGCGAAGCGGAAACCGTAGCTCACGCCCTCGATGTGGCAATGAACTGGTTCGATAGCAAGCGCCGCCAAAACTTTTTGATCTGGGAGTGGTTTCCGCGCCCCGAAAATGTCCGCTACCGCGACGCTATCAGCGCAATGGATGACACCATTTACACCATCATCCGTCAGCGCCGTGAAAGCGGCGAAGACCCTGGCGATCTGCTCTCTATGCTGATGTCTGCTCGCGATGAAGATGACGGCAGCGGCATGAGCGATTTACAGCTCCGCGACGAAATTGCCACCTTGATGCTCGCTGGGCACGAAACCACCGCAAATGCCCTTTCCTGGACATGGATGCTGCTGAGTCAAAATCCTGAGGCTGAAGCAAAACTTCATGCCGAATTAGATGAGGTGCTAGCCAATCGATTGCCGACTACCGCCGATTTATCGCAATTGCCCTATGCCAACGCCGTCATTAAAGAATCTATGCGGCTGTATCCACCCGTCTCTCTCTTAGGTAGAGAGTCGGTAGAAGATACTGAAATCGGCAGCTACCTAATTCCCACTGGCTGCGTCGTCATCATCAGTCAGTGGGTCATGCACCACAGCTCAAGATACTTCGCCAATGCAGAAGTCTTCCAGCCAGAACGCTGGCTCGGCGATCTCGAAAAGCAACTGCCTAGGGGGGTTTATTTTCCGTTTGGCGACGGCCCCCGGATCTGCATCGGCAAAGGCTTCGCACTGATGGAAGCGGTACTGATTTTGGCGACAGTCGCTCAGCAATACCGGCTAACGCTAGTTCCTAGCTATAGCATCGTGCCTCAGCCCTCCATCACCCTCAGGCCAGAACACGGCATCCAAATGAATTTACACAAGCGCTAGAGATCCTGGTAGACATCCAGAAGTTCCGCTTGAAATTAGTGAGATTTTATGGCTCTGGCGGGATTTGAACCTGCGACCTTGGGCTTATGAGTCCCCTGCTCTAACCACTGAGCTACAGAGCCTTATGAGTTGATAGTCGATTGACTCGACTGACCTCGACAAACGGTATCAACCGCAGCTGAACAAATGTAACACGAAACGAAATCCTATAGACAACCCTCAGACAAGACAGGCAAACCATGAATGGGAAAGCAGCGTCACGGGGCTCATAGCAGAATCAGTTAGATCAGCCAATGATGCCGATGATTCATTGAATCAGGCACAAAGAGACAGGCTCAAAAAGCCTGAGGCATCCGGTTTGTCGGCGGCCTCAGGCTTTTGCTTCCAGATCGCTTTTTCAACGACTTTAGGTAGCCTCTGACTAACGGCTTACCGACTTGGAAGATAGGCAACCGGGTTAACAGCCGCGCCGCCGTTTGGATGCACTTCAAAGTGGAGGTGCGGGCCAGTACTATAGCCAGTGCTGCCCATCTCAGCAATTTGCTGACCTTGAGCGACCTGCTGGCCTGCGCTTACGTTCAAGCGACTGTTGTGAGCGTAGCGGGTCATACTGCCATCAGGATGACGAATCTCGACTAGGTTGCCAAATCCACCAGAGTTCCAACCGGCCTGTTCAACCACACCGGATCCGGCTGCGACAATGGGTGTGCCAACGGGGCCAGCAACATCTACGCCCCGGTGCATTCTTCCCCAGCGCCAGCCGTAGCCGGAGGTGACGGTACCTCTAGCAGGCCAAATGTAGCCATTAAAGCGGTTAGGAGTTTCTGGCAAATACTGATCGGAAGAAGGCAGCAAAGGCATATCAGGTGAGACGACTTGGCCTGTCTGCGATCGCTGCGCCGGAATATAAGCATCTGGGTTGAGCGGTGCAGCCGCTAAAAGCTCAGAATTAGCAGCCGTCGAGCTGGTAGAAATAGCTACTTGCTGCGAAGAGCGATCTGAAGCTAAAGGTCTTGAAGAGAAGGGATTGTTGATGGGCGTATTGTCTTCTGGAACACTCGCTATTTGCTTGCTGCTGTCGATTTCAGCAACTTGACTAGAAGAGTCGCTAATGCCTTCAACCTCTTCTAACAAATCCGCCACAGCGTTGCCTGTATCCTGTGTACGGGCACTGATCGCATCCTGCGCGCTCACCTGTTCGCCCCCTACGCTGGCAGCTTCTGGAGAAGAAGCTTTATGGGTTTCGGCCAAGAGCCTAGCGTCATCCGGACGATTAGCGGTACTTCTCCAAGCCGCTAACCGCTCAGCAGATGATTGTAACTGTTCGCTATTGGTAGCACTCACCGCAGGCAAAGCAGCTTTGCTAGCGAGTTGGGGGGATGGCTGAGTAGGCTCAGCTAATTGAGCAGCAGGGACTCTAAGCGTAGCACCTGCATAAATCACATTAGGATTAGACAATCCATTGGCGCGAATTAGCTCTGCTGACGTTGTTCCTAATGAAGCGGCAATGCTGCTGAGTGTATCGCCAACTTGAACCTGATAGCTAGCTTGATAACGGGCCTGGCTATTAGCCTGAGAATTTGCAGCCTGAGAATTTGCCGCAGTGGAAGGGGTTGCTAATGCTGTTATCACCGGCAAATCGTCAGCTGCTGCCTCTGCCTGAGCGCGGGCCTCGGCAATTTCAATTTGGATTGAGGGAGCCGGTGTGGATACTTGCGCGGCGGCAGTGGGTTCGTGAGTACTTTGCGCGATACTGCTTTGCTGAGCATTGGGCTGAAGAAGCTGATGGTCGCTGCTGACCGTATTTTCTGGAGAGATTTTTTCAGAGGGTTCTTCAGAACCTTTTGTGATGTCCGCTCTGATATCGGTTGGGATGTCGGCGATCGCAATCGTTTGAACCGGTTGAACTTCGACCTCCGCTTCTCTGGCCACTTCTCTGGCTATTGCTGGAGCCATCGCTGGCACTTTCAAAACCTGACCCACTGCAATTGATGTCTCTTGCGGCAGTCCATTGACTGATTTAAGCTCACGTAAGCCAACGTGGTGCTGCTGAGCTATCTGCCACAGGCTTTCACCCGAACCTACGGTGTGATAACCCACAATCTGTAGGGATGTATCTTCCGGGACAGGCGACGAAACTCTAGAATTGCTTGAAAAAGCCTCAGTTTTGGCGGAAGTTGTCGGTGCTGTCACCGCAGCCGATGCTTTGGTTTGTGATACGACCACTCCGGATGCACCCACCGAGAGGGCAATCCCTAGCATTGCAGCCGATCTAAAGCTGCTAGCTGTCGTGTTGCTCTCATTTCCTTCTGGAATACGTGAATGACTTGAGTCATTTACCGTTTCCTGTGAAATTGCCTTCTTCAAGGAATAACCTCCTAATAATCAGTTTTTAACCGTTAAAACGCTTGAATTGCCTTAACGGCAAAATTGATCAGCTTAATAACGATTTTCTTCCAATAACAGCGGTGCTGTTCCTAACTAGCGCTCAAAGCCTTGCAGTGACAAGGGGATCACCCCGCTCACTACTTGCTCGAAAACCGAATAAGCCAACTCGCTTACTCAGCTTAGGCAAGTTTACACGACTTAACGCGAATTTCAAGCATCACTCTTTCGACCTACTCTGAATGCCCAAAAAGGAAGAAAACCTATACTTTGCCCTTAACCCCCTTCGATCATGCACAGTTTGTGCCAATTGCTGCAAAATCACAAATACCTGTAGTCATGCGGCTTTTGGAGAATTTATCAGTGGTCAATCTATTTATTGGCACAGTGCCAATAAAGGAAATTTCCTGATACTGCATACAATTTTTGAAATTTGGGAAACGAGCTGAAAATGTTGGCTGAATATCCTGTGGTGATTGGGGTTTAGCCTGATCTAACGGAAATTACAGAAAAAAAGGCTTTCTTCATAACGGGTAATTGAAAAAGCCTTTTTTCATCAGAAATGCTTATCTAAAAAAGGCTTTTTTTCTTCAAAACGAACCGGATTTTGAGAAAACCTTGTGAGTGCTATGAGATTTACCAATATATTGGCTTAATACATTGGCAACGAGTGGATAAATTACGTCCCGATCTGCCTAATCGCTTCAAATAGACCAACCGCAACGCTGACAGAAAGATTAAGGCTGCGGACGTGCCCTTTGTCCATCGGAATAGTGACGACAGAATGACACTGTTGCAGGGTTTCAGCGCTTAGCCCTTGGCTTTCCTTGCCGAAAATCAGCCAATCATCGCTTTGATAGGCAATTTCGGTATAGCCACAGCGACCCTTGGCACTAAAGCCAATCAGCCGCCCCCCTGCTGTCTGGGCTTGCTGCCAAAAATCTTCTAGCGACTCGTGCAGGTGCAAATCCACATACGGCCAATAGTCGAGGCCCGCGCGCTTGAGATATTTGTCACTGAGATCAAAGCCGAGTGGCTGAACTAAGTGCAAGGGGGTACCAGTGGCGGCGCAGGTGCGGGCAATATTGCCGGTATTAGGCGGAATTTCGGGATGGACGAGGACAATCTGGGGCATGGGGCCAAAAAAACAGGGTCGGGGGAAAAGGATAAGTCTAAAACTATGGCGGCGACTATAGCGGCGACTTTCTAAGCGGTGATAGGCTGGCAAATATCCTGAGCTAGCATGGCTTCTTGCTGCTGCATTTGGGCGATCGCCTGCTGAATTACGTCGGTGGGGCTGGTTTTATTGGCCTGTGCTAGCCACTGCTGGGCCTGGTTGCCATCCCGTAAAATCTGTTTGATTGGGTTCAAGAAGCAGGCAATGCCAGATTGGTGGGCAAAGGGATAAACCTCGCCATAAAGCTGATGAATCCAGTCGTGGGCAGTGATAGATTTGCCACTTTGCCAGTGAGTCAGTTCGGCTTCTAAACTGCTTTTGGCAACCGCCTGTTCGTTTTTCAGAGCGATCGCTAACAAGTCTTCACTACGGTTGTGAGCGCTGATTTGACTGCTCTGTAAGGGATCTAGTTCTGGATGGGCGATTAACTGCTGCATTCGCGATTCCAATAGAGCGGTAACAGCCAGTAAATGTAAGGGGTCAGTGACCAGATCGCAGATGCGCAATTCTAACCGATTGAGATTGTAGGGGCGGCGATCGCCATTGGGCCGCACCGAACTCCACAAATGACGCACGCTTTGCATAGTGCCCGCTGCTAGCTGCGATTCTACCCAGCGGATATGATGAAGGTGGCTTTCAAAAAGCGGTACATGGGTGGGCGTTTGCGGAAACAGATGCCAGCGGGTGGAGTGAAAGCCAGTAATCTTGCCATCAAAAAAAGGCGAAGAGGCAGTTAGGGCCAAATACAAAGGGGCTTCGAGGCGAACCAACCGGCAGGCACGCATAAGGGCTTCGGGTTCGGCCATGCCAACATTGATGTGAATGCTGGCAGTGACAACATCAGTGCCGTAAGTATTTTCGATGTAATCATGGTAAGGATTTTGGGGATCTGAGCGGTGAAAAGTGTCAGCTCCACCTAGGGGCAAGGTGCTACCGGGAATAATCGTGTAGTCACCTAGCGATTTTAAAAAAGCTCTAAGTCTGACCCTGGGCTTAATCAGTTCACACAGCAAGTGCTCATAGCGGCAAAAGGGCGCAGTTGTATATTCCACATTGCGATTATCAGGTTCGCGCACAAATCCATCTAGCTCCGCCACAATTTTGTCTGAAAAACCGACGACCTCTCCGGCGGGCGTTCCGGTATACATCTCAACTTCAAAACCTTTGGATAGCAGCACGATAGTTAGGTGTCCTTATGTAAAATAAGTGAAATTTGGCAAGTAAAACTGGGGAGGGAGGATAGCAATCGCAAAGCCAAACCATGTTATGCGGGTTGCAGCGTTTTTTCAGCGCCTTGCCTTAGCTTTGTCTCGAAGGAGACAGTCAAACTATCTTCTCCTATATATAAGAGGTTAAAAAAAATCGAAAAAAGCTAATTAAGTCTGTGTACTCAATTACGTTTTTGGAAAAGGCAATTCGCTTGTCGGATGGGCAATCTGTACCTTTTGCATAAGCCGCTACAGCAGTATAAATTGCCAGGAGGGTTCCTTGCCTGCGCTTTAGGTAAGAAAGGGCAGAGGGTAGGAAAGGGCTAATAGGCATGACTAGGCAGAAATTGGGGGGTGGGTTGCCGAGGCCACTCAGCTTGCACCGAGATCGGAGGGAGCAAGCTGGTATCAAAACTAAAGCGCTCAGGCAAAAATGCCTGAGCGCTTTAAGAAAGCTGATTAAGCCTCCCCTGTACTCCCCTGTACTTCACTGTATGAGAGTGTATGCGGATGAAAGGACTTGAACCTTCACGTCACGAGGACACTAGAACCTAAATCTAGCGCGTCTACCAATTCCGCCACATCCGCATTGGCTTCTAATAGTATCAATAAACGCGGAATAGATGCAGGCTTTTATTTATATTTAAAGTATGGTTGAGATGACAGTGGCTACCCTAAACGATGCCAGCCGATAGCCACATAGAAAGCCGATGGCCGCCTAGAAAGCCTATGATAGAAAGACTAAAAACTTGGCTACGGTTAAGCTACGGTTGCAAAATTGGCTGAAAAATTACGGTTATCCGCTGCTGAAACCAGTGTGATCGGTGATACAGCCAATGGTATAGATAAATCTCAGATGAGGGGAGACCGATTGGATGGGTAAGGTAGTTGGCATAGACCTCGGTACGACCAATTCTGTGGTGGCAGTGATGGAAGGCGGTAAGCCCGTCGTGATTGCAAATGCCGAAGGAATGCGGACAACGCCGTCAGTCGTCGCTTTTAGTAAAGAAGGCGAAAAGCTAGTTGGAGATGCGGCCCGTCGGCAGTCGGTGCTGAATCCTCAAAACACGTTTTATGCCGTTAAGCGATTTGTCGGACGTCAATATGACGAGCTATCGCCCGATTCTAAGCGGGTGCCTTACACGGTGCGGCGCGGGGAGTCGGGCAATGTCAGAATTCGTAGCGCTCGGCTCGATAAAGACTTTGCGCCTGAAGAAATTTCGGCGATGATTTTGCGCAAGTTAGCAGAAGAAGCGGCGCAGTATTTAGGTCAGCCGGTAACGGGCGCGGTGATTACGGTGCCTGCTTATTTTAACGATGCGCAGCGGCAGGCAACCCGCGATGCAGGGCGAATTGCGGGCCTTGAAGTCAAGCGGATTATCAATGAGCCGACAGCAGCGTCTTTGGCTTACGGGCTTGATCAGCAGTATAACCAAACAATTTTGGTGTTTGATCTCGGCGGTGGCACCTTTGATGTGTCGGTGCTAGATGTCGGCGATGGCGTGTTTGAGGTGCGCTCGACTAGTGGCGATACGCAGCTCGGTGGGCTGAACTTTGATGAGCGCATTGTCGATTGGCTAGCGGAAGATTTTTTGGCAAAAGAAGGGGTGGATCTGCGGCGCGATCGCCAGTCTCTCCAGCGCTTAGGTGAAGCCGCTGAAAAAGCTAAAATCGAGCTGTCTGGGGTGCCCGTCGCCGCTATCAATTTACCTTTTATTACAGCGACCGCAGAGGGGCCCAAGCACATTGAGACAAAGCTAGAGCGATCGCGCTTTGAAGAACTCTGCACTGATTTGGTCAGCCGACTGCGCGGCCCTTTAAAGCAAGCTTTGGCCGATGCTAATGTCACCCCTAGCCAAGTCGATGAGGTGGTTTTAGTCGGTGGCGCTAGCCGGATGCCGATGGTGCAAGATCTGGTGCGCTCGGTGATGAACCGTGAGCCCAATCGCAATGTCAACCCAGATGAAGTAGTCGCGGTCGGCGCAGCGATTCAGGCCGGAATTTTGACTCAAGAAGTCAAGGACATTTTGCTGTTGGACGTGTCGCCTTTATCACTTGGCGTCGAAACCATCGGCGGAGTCATGAAAAAGCTGATTCCTCGCAACACGACAATTCCGGTGCGCCGCTCCGATACGTTTTCTACGTCTGAAAATAATCAGACCGTGGTGGAAGTGCACATTTTGCAGGGCGAGCGTGAAATGGTTCAAGACAATAAGTCTTTGGGCCGCTTTAAGCTGATGGGCATTCCGCCTGCGCCGCGAGGCATTCCGCAGGTGCAGGTTTCGTTTGATATTGATGCGAATGGGATTTTGCAAGTATCGGCACTAGATAAAACCACGGGGCGGCAGCAGAGCATTACGGTGCAAGAAGCGTCGAATTTGTCTGAAGCAGATATTCAGGAGATGATTCGAGCAGCGGAAGAAAACGCAGCGACGGATCGCCTGCAACGAGAGCGGATTGAAAAACGCAATCGGGCGGAGGCGTTGACGTTTAAAGCTGAGCGGGTGTTGCGAGAGGTGGCGATTGACTTTGGAATGCAGTTCGGGCGCGATCGCCGTCGCCGAATTGAAGGACTCGTTCAGCAGCTACGCGCGGCGCTAGAGCAGGCCGATGAGCGGGGCATCGATATTACTCAGTCGGATTTGCAAAACGAGGTCTATGAGCTAAACCGCGAAGCCTATTTATACGACTTAGATGAAGAAGGCAGCGGCATTTTAGGCCAAATTGGCAGCACCTTGAAGCGGGCCTTTGCCGGGGAAGATGACGATTACTACCGCAATGGCGACTATGCTAATGGTGGCTATGGCAATGGTGGCTATCAGCCCAATAGCTACGCTAATCAGGCGCAGTGGGATGCCCCTAGCTGGAATCGCGGCGGCACTAACCAAAATAGCAGTTGGGATGATTGGGGTGACGATTGGGAAAAGCCGCGCAACGCGCCACCGCCAAGCCTACCGGCAAGTCCTGGCTATGGCCAAAATCCTAGCTACGGGACAGATGTCTACGGCCGAGATAATGCTGGCCCCGACTATGGCCCCGACTATGGCCCCGACTATGGCTACCGACCCGACGATCAGCGGTACAATCGCGCTCAGCCCTATGGAGGCGGCTACAGCCAAACGCCAGATCAGGGGTACTCTCAGCCCAGCGATCGCCCAGACAATTACAGCCAAGACAATTACAACAGCCAAAGCAATAAGGGCCAAGACAGCTACGGCCAAGACAGCTACGGCCAAGACAGCTACGGCCAAGACAGCTACCAGCCAGACAGCGCTGGACAAAGACCCTATTCTCAAGATCCGGGCCGCGATGCTTATGACCCAGCTAGCTATGGCCCGGATCAGTATGCCAGAAATGACTATTCTCAAAACCAACCGGCATACAGGCAAGACAATCGCTATCCGCAAGACGATTATTCAAAAAACCGCTATCCGCAAGACAGCTATCCGCAAGACAGCTATTCTCAGGGCGGCTATGAAAAAAACGACTATCCTCCTAGCGATTACCTGCCTAATGACTATCCACCCAACAACTACCCCCCCAACAACTATCCCCCTAACGATTACCCCCAAAATAGCGATCGCTCCTCTAGCTATTCCCAGAGTGGCCCTCCTCCAGAAAGCTATCGCAAAGACCGCAATAGCGCTGATTTATCAGGTCGCTCTAGACCTCAGAAAGACAATTGGAACAATGATGACGATTGGTTTTAGGGCGGAAATCTTCCCTAGACTTGGGTAGCTAGGGTGAGCAATCTTTGAACTAACTCCAAATTAACGGTTCGCGCTAAGACACGCTTTCATGCAAAATTTTCGAGATTATTACGAAATTCTTGGAATTTCTAAAGAGGCGGCTGCCGACGAAATAAAGCGGGCTTACAGGGCCCTCGCCAGAAAATATCACCCCGATTTAAATCCGGGTGACAAAGATGCTGAGGAAAAATTTAAGCTGATCGGCGAGGCGTATGACGTACTCTCGGATGCCGATAAAAAATCACAATACGAAGAATACAGCCGATATTGGAACCAAAAAGGCTTTTTAGGTTCCAATCGAAGCAGCAATCGGAGTAAGCGCAATGGCCGTACCTCGAAAGCAGACGCTGAATATAGCGGTTTTGAAGACTTTGATAATTTTGTTGAGCAGCTTTTAAAACGGCACCAAGCGAGTGAACCTGAAATGTGGAAAGCACCGCCTGAACCGGCTGTGAGTACTCGCACTGCGTCAACGACAGAACGAATTAATCCTGAACGGCGCGATCGCACTCCATCCTCAGCAGGCCGCCGCTACCGGCCTCAACCAACTGCGCCCTCGCGTCGAGATGCCGAAGCCGACTTGACCGTCCCGCTAGAAAAAGCCTATGCCGGTGGGCGCGAACGGGTGAGATTGGAAGATGGGCGATCGCTCGAAGTCAATATGCCGCCAGGAATGGTCACCGGTCAGCGGATTCGTCTCAAAGGTCAGGGCATTGACGGCGGCAATTTATATTTGCGCATCGAAGTCAAGCCGCACGACTATTTCACGCTGCAAGCGGGCGATATTTACTGTCGGCTACCGATTACGCCCAGTGAAGCGGTGCTAGGAGGCACGATTGATATACTGACGCTGAGTGGACGAATCAACATGATGATTCCGCCCGGTGTGCAGTCAGGGCAGCGGCTGCGGCTGAGTAGCAAAGGCTACCCGATGGGGCAAGGTCTATATGGCGATCAGATTGTGGAAATTGAGGTAGTGATCCCAAAAGTGCTAGATGACGAAGAAAAAGCGCTTTATCAGGAGCTTAGAAACATTGAGCGATTTAACCCGAGGGCAGATTTAGCTGTCTAGGTTGTTGGTTGAATAACAAGCGGTTGAGCTAAGTCCAGTACAAAATTTCGGCGACGGGAAAGCGCGTCGTAATCTGCGCTTGAATAAAGGCTTTGAGTTCGCTCATGGTATCGCGCGGATAGACGTATTTGACGCCGCCGAATTTGTTGCGCTTTTGGCTGCGATCGCCTTCCGCCAAATCCAAGCGACTGTTGGGATACCAGGTTTGCAGCACCTCTTTAGACTTAGGCGTAAAGCGGTGAGTAATCAGTTCAAAGGTCAAATCGCATTCAAAATCTAGCGCTTTAGCAACTTGCTCAAATAGCGTGTCGTAGTGAGACTGCCAGTCGGCGATCGCCATAATGGGCGCGACTACCAGCCCCACCGGATAGCCCTGCAAAGCCAATTTGCGAATCGCCTGTAATCGCTGATCTACAGTCGCGGTGCCACCTTCCATATAACGACTCACCGGATCTGCATTCACGCTAATTCGGCAGCGAGTGTGGCCATTGTGCGGCAAGTCCAGTAGATGATCGACTTGATCAAACTTAGTCACCCAGCGCAAATAGGCCGTTTCTCGCGTTCCGAAATAGCGAATGCACTCGGCTAAGCTGCCGGTTAAGTGCTCTATGCCAAGCGGATCGGTGTAGCAGCTAGCCTCATAGGTGGTCGCTCCATCTGCTTTCTCGTCCGTTTTTTCATACTGCTCAAATTTGCAAGAATCTGCGGTAGGTTTGCATATACTCTCACCACTGGCGCGCCAGATAAGCTACCCGCCAAATAACAGTACTGACAGTGAGCCGGACAGCCTTGGGCCAGGTGAAACTGCCAGTCAGCCGAGGGCGGAATGGGCGTTAGCTTGAGCTGCCCGGCAGGTGCGTTCACAATCGCCAGGGTGTTTTTTGCTAGGGCATAGGTTTCCCGCTCAGTTTCGCCCTGAAGGCCAGTGATTCGGTTTTGCCGAAGTCGTTCGACCGGAATTCCCAGTGCCTGGACTCGTTCGATAATTTGCTGCCCCCAGGCTTCATCGTAGGCAGCAGGCGTAACTAATACTTGTTGAGGTCGCCAAAGCTTCGCAGGTGATGGGATTGCTGAATTTTGGATGGCAGGGGCTGTTGCAGAATGAGCGAAGGTAGGCGGCATTTAAATAAAAAAACTTGATGGGCAAGTGACTACTTATCCATCAAGTTAGAAAAAATATAGATAGAGGGGGACTAGCTAAGGGTAGAGCCGGTTGAAGGCGCGATCGCCCAAAAGCATCAGACCCAAACCATCAGATACCCAAAATAAAGCGCCTTAAGCACCAAAATACGCTGGAGCTTTTCCGGGTATCCATTTAATGTTGCAGCCGATACTGGGCTTTTGCATTTCAGGAACAGCTTCACCCGCAAGCACCTGATCAATGGCAGATCTCAAGTCTGCGCCTGTGACCGGCTTGTCATTGCCGGGGCGCGAATCATCGAGCTGACCGCGATAGGCGAGTTTGAAGTCGCTATCAAAGAGAAAAAAGTCGGGTGTGCAGGCGGCTGTATAGCTTTTGGCGACTTCTTGAGTCGCATCGTAGGCGTAAGGAAAATTGAAGTTTGCCCTAGCGACTTGCTCCCGCATGTTTTCGGGGCTGTCTTGCGGATGGGTTTCAATACTGTTGGCGCTAATAGCCATGATGCCCAGTCCTTTTGAGCAGTAGTCTTGACCAATTTGACCCAAGGCTTGCTCAACGTGGATCACAAAAGGGCAGTGCTGACAAATAAACATCACCAAAAGCCCTTTATTACCGGCAAAGCTCTCTAGCGAAAAAGTTTTACCAGAGACGACATCTTCTAGCGAAAAGGCAGGCGCGGGCGTGCCTAATGGCAGCATCGTGGATTCGGTTCTGACCATAGAATTAACCGCCTGCGCTCATGCCAGCCATGACCACAATAGAAAGCAACAGGCCGGGGCTCAATAGCAATATCAGTAGGAAAAAATCGTGAAGTTCCATGTTGCGCGTATTAACGACGCTTCTATGATGGCGAATAAGCGGCCCGAATGTATCAATTTTTGAGCGAGAAAGCTAACAATTTCCTAAAATTTAACGTGTCCCGATTTTGAGATTTAGCGTATCCTTGCATTAAATTTGATGGATGTTGATGGATGGAAGCGCATCTCATGGGTGATCAGTCAGACAATAGCGGCGTAGAGCGTAGCAAATACCGCGAATCAAGCCGTCAATTGAGACGGTGGATCTCGGTGTTGGGTTCTGTGGGCGTGATGTCGCTCATGCGGATAATGCCTGTTTTCGCTGCCGAACTTAGCCAATGGGGCTATGACTCTCAAACGCGATCGCTCACCCTAGTACTTTCGGCCACGGTGACACCCACTATTTCGGTACTTTCTAACAATCAATTACTCATCGAGCTACCAGATACCCAAGTCGGTAATGTCCTCGCTCAGCAAGTGAACGATGGCATGGTAGACAGCATCGTAGTCAAGCAAGCCAGTCCAGACACCGTTTGGATGGTAGTAGCGTTTTTACCGGGTGTAGTGCTAGCCAATTCACAAGCACTTACACCTATCGGAGCAGCAGATGCATCAGGGCCAAATTTTCAGCAGTGGCAGTTAAGTCCGGCTTTATTATCCAGAAGTTCAGCCAGTACCGCGGCCAATACTCAGGTCAATACTCAGGCAACTAGTAGCACCGATAGCCGCCAAACAGAAACACCAGCAGCGACCCGCGAGTTGGCTCAGCTCCCCGATTTTCCTGACTTGCCTGTGTTGGCATCAGCGAATCCGATTGAGGCTCCGGTTACAGTGCCGTCACCTGTAAATTTGCTACCGGCTAGTTTGCCATCAGCCACTCAGCCGTCGGTCAATCAGCCATTGAGCAATCAGCCATTGAGCAATCAGCCATACGAGCAATTTCCCTACGGCGGCGGCAGATAATGATGGATTACCCTCTTTGGTTTCCATTCCGTCTATAAACGTTCCATCTGTAAGCGTTCCGTCTATTCCCCCACGACCTATTGAAGCGCAGTCAGCGGAAACAGTTTTGGAAACTACGCCTATTCGGCTACCCGTAGGACAAGTACCCTTGCCACCAACGCCAGCAGTGAATGAACCGGTTGCGGCTGAACCAGTGATCGCTGAGCCTGTTGCTGGTGAACCCGAAATTACTGAACCGATTGCCGCTGAGCCCAGTGTTGAACCCGTTGCTACTGAACCGGTGGCAACGCCTGAACCGCTTCAGCCTGTAGCGGCAATTGTCCCCTTACCGACTGAGGAGCCTGTAATTCCGGTTGAACCGCCTTTTATTGGGGCATGGGATGATTTGACGATGCCGATTTCGCTGCCGCCTGATTTGCAAGAAGCAGATAAGTCGCCCGAACTGCCCGCCTCGTTGACGCCTTCTGTCATAGCTGAACCGGCTGAACCGGCTGAATCGGTGGCAATTGAACCCGTTATTGAGCCATTTGCTGAAGTCGCTGCTGAACCATCTGTGCCAATGGAAGCGATCGCCAACCCCAATCCTCCACCCACGCCCATAACGCCTGCAAACGTCAATCGCTGGCCCGATCCGATTCCCTTTGGTCAGCCGCTGCCATAGCTGCAAGTCTTTAATGCAAAAAATGAATAGATAAAGGTTAGCCAAAATCTAGTCCAGATGCACAGATAAAGGCACAATAGAAAATGGCAAAGCAACTCTTAAATGTAAGAGTCTACCGACCACCGTCTTTTTTGTGAAAACATCTTACGAACAGGCATTCAAAGCGCCCCGAACACCGCTCAAAACCCTCATTGCTGACACCATCACCGTTTTTTGGGGAGACTGGCTAGATCTTCGAGTCCGCATTCCTCAAGTAGCGGCTTCCGGCCTCGTTTCTCCGCTCATTTACATTTTGGCTTTTGGCCTTGGGTTAGGCAGCTCTTTAGATCGCGTCAGTACGCCCACCGCTGGAGACAGCTATCTAGAATTCATTTTGCCGGGAATGGTGGCCCTCTCTTCGATGGTCATTAGCTTTGGCGGCACCACTTTTTCGATTTGCGGTGAGCGGCTTTTTTCTAAAACCTTTGAAGAAATGCTGCTGTATCCCATTCATCCCTTAGCGCTGCACTTGGGCAAAATGCTAGCGGGCATTGTGCGCGGGCTGATGACAGCTTCAGCGGTGATTTTAGTCGCGGTGATCTTCACGGGTAAGGTATGGAGCTTTATTAATCCACTATTTTTCTTGTTGGTGATTCTAAACTGCGCGGTCTTTGCCGGACTGGGCGTAATTGTTGGCCTCAACGTCAAGTCATTAGAAAGCGTCGGGCTGTTTAATAACTTTTTGATCGTGCCGATGTCTTTTCTGGGCGGCACCTTTTTTGATCCAACAACGCTGCCGGTAGCTCTAAAGCCAATTGTCTATGCGCTGCCGCTGACCTATACCACCATTGGCCTGCGGGCTATTGCCTACAAGCCCTTATCCGAATTTCCCTGGTACAGCATTCCAATTTTGCTCATTTTTGCAATTGTGCTCTCCTTTTGTGGCGCGTATCAGTTCTCCCATCAGCAAGATTACCAGCCGCAAAATTCAGACTCAGAAGCTGAATAGCACAGTCTTGGGTACATCTCAATTACTCTCAATCACTTTCAATCACCTAGATTTAAGGTGTCAGCTTATTAGAGGCTGTCACCGTATCTTTTCCAATCTTATAGTCGCCCGTTTCGATATTAATAGCCATCGGTTGTATCTGAGACTCATATATTTTCAACCTCCAACCACTATTTGGTTCCATATAAGCTGTATTTGACAAAATTTTGAAGATGTTAGCAGTTCAAGGCTACAAACGCTTCATTAGCCTAATTCTCAAATATCAGCTTGCCGATGCTGGGCTGGCGGCTGGCACGGTCAGAATGCGTGATTCGATGCCTGCCCATACGTCGGGCGATACTCGTACCGCACCTTCTTTACAGCGAATCATGAGTTCGCAGGCGTAGAGGTAGTTTTGCAATGACTTTGCATCATTTTTAGATAGCGTTACTGTTTCAACATCAAGTCCGAGCGCTGAGAGCCATAGGCCGTGTAGCTTTTCTAAAAACTCTCTTTTTTCCAACACGTGGAAGCATTTTGCGCTGGCTTAGCATCTTGTAGCATTTCGATATTTTTGATCAGGCTATTGAAATCAACGGTCTTGAATATGCCCATTTGAGAGAACTCAGCGGCGAGGGCGAGGTCGAGGGCAAGGTCGCGGGCGGGGCGCGGGCAAGGTAGCGGTCGAGGGCGAGGTCGAGAGCAAGGGCGACAGTCGAGGGCGCGGTTGAGGTCGCGGTCGCAGGAGAGGGCGACGGTCGAGGTCGAGGTCGATGTCGCAGGTCACGGTCGCCCTCGAGGGCGACGGACAAGAAAGAGCGCAGCAGATCTTTTAGCCGAAGGCTTCGATTTTCCTGACGAATTCTGAGTGGATAGTTCAGCCCACTGTACAAGCTGTTGTAGTTTGTGGCTTTTCAAGTAAGTCTCTGCCTGTTTTTCCATCGCGAGTAAAAAGCTATCTGCCCCTTTTCTACCTGTCATCAGTCCCGGCAAACAGTAGAAAAATCTCGCGCCAACGGTCATCTATCAGGTGCTGCTGTATTAGCACGTTCCACTCGTTGTTATCTACGATGTACTGAGCAGTCAAATACTCTTGTAAGGTGAGATGTGAGAAAGAATAGTTGTCTTCAGCGCGCTCTACTAAAATCCCTTGCTGCACTTCTATCGCGTTCAGGACGGCCTCACTATTCAATGACTTAGGCGCGTTAAGGTTGCTTGCCAGAAACGATCTAATTTGAGTGGATAGCTCTTTTTTTGAAAAGAAAAGCTGATCGGCCATCATTCCTTCGTAGGCAATTTCAGACAGCAGTATCTCTTCATGTTCAGTACTGAAGTCTTCATAAATTTCATCCCGCAAAATGCGCTTTTCAGCCGCCCACTCTTCTAACAAAATTCGCAGCGCCTTCTTGTACAAAATGCAGCGATTTTCAGGAAATCTCTGTGAGCGGTCGTACACCAAACACAAATAGGTCAGTAGTAACGGCGTATGCGCTAGCTCCTTGGAGGCTTTATTCTCACTTTTTTCAAGCACCTCCCAGCATTTACCTGCGGTATCGCGTTCCAAATCCTGCGGGCTACCAAACCAGTTAACGATGAATTGCTGAATCTGTTCATCGTCAAAGTCGGCCATAGTAACGTTGCTAAACCGACGAAAGGCATCGTTGCGATAGCCAGAAGCCGCCACCCGACAGGAGGAAATAAAACGATTGGCGTCATAGCGATCTACAAAGTCTTGAATGGTCTGAAGCACATTGCTGAGATTGGCGCTGGGTACTTCGTCTAATCCATCTAGCAACACGAGCAAATTACCCTGAGCTAAAGCATTTTGCGTAAACTTCTCGGCTTCTGGAAACCCGCAAGTCTCAAACTCAGCGGCAATGAACTTGGCAATGTCAATGTCATTCGCATCAAAGCGCTTCAGCTCTAGCAGCACCGGAATCAAACGGTGAGCGATACTCTGCCCGCTCATAATAAAAGGTACGCAAAGCCTCTAGGCCCACCTTCCGTAAAAACGTGCTTTTGCCAGCCCCTGGCCCACCCAGCACCATCAAATATTGCTTTTGGTTTGCGATCGCAATGCCTTCCTGCTTTTCATTGCTGCGATGGCTAGCAGAATATCCCCGCAAGCGAGTCTGCCGAAAAACATCTTCTAAAGCACCTGGATCAAACTGCATCACATCGCTAGCATCCAGCAGTTTTACGCCGGTATAGACTGCCGAGAGTTCCACCGGCTCACGCATTCCCAACACCTTTAGCTGGCAGTGGCGCTTCTGATAGGTCTCAATATATTTGCGTGAGGCTTGAAAAATAGCTTGGCTACTTTTACTCGCAACTGTGGAGATCGCCTTGCCTAAAACGCTGCTACTCCCCGTCTTCGTCGTATCCGTAATCAGCGCGGCTAGCCCCTTCGCCGCAGGCTCTACCAAAAGCTCAAAACCAGTCATATCGCATTCTCATCAAGCGCTCACAGCATAGCGTACAGCAGGCGAGGCCATCTGTATTTTCAGCCTCAGCTTGACGGCTCCAACCGAACATTTTGGTAAAGCTGCTCTATCGGAAACTCAACGCCGATGCTTTCAATCAAGACAGTATCGCCTTCCGTATAGGGAGAGTAGAGCCACATCCGTCCTTCTCCGCGTCGGTAACACTCTACCTGCATTCGCTGCGAAGTAATCAGCACGTATTCCTCCAACGTTGGAATACGGATATATTCTTGAAACTTATCCTCTCGATCTACCGTTGTAGTACCCGGAGAGAGCACTTCTACAATCAGCTTGGGAAAGCCATAAAACGCCGCCTCGCCCTTATCTCGTTCGTCGCAGCTCACAATTAAATCTGGATAACGATACGATAGTCCCTCGCCTAGCTCAACTTTAACGTCCGATACGTTTATTTCACAGCCTTCTGCATCTACACGATCTACCAGAGCACTGTACAGGTTAAGTGCCAATCTATTGTGTCCCTTAGTCCCGCCTGTCATCGCCAAAACTTGGCCGCTACAATACTCGTAGCGAACCTTCTGAAGCGGCTCCCACTTCAAATATTCTTCGGCAGTCATCTTTTGAGTCTGAAGGCTTTCGATCATACTGTCAGCTCCAAACGCGACGATTTTATATCCAGATTCAATACGTTTTCAGTCTAACTCACAGCTTTTATCTGAATATTTCGATAGATGGCCTCAATCGGAACATCAGCACCGACACTTGCCAACTTAACCGTATCGCCAGTCCCGTACTGAACATACAGCCACATTCGGCCCTCACCGCGTCGATAGGACTCTACGCTACCCCTGTTAAGGTGACCAATTGTACTAGCGAATTGTAATGTATAGGCAGTACAGCCAAGCGAAGAGAGCCACAAGGCTTGGTGATGGGAGGATATAGGGTGATGATCAGCGCCATCTTTGAGCAATTTGTCGAGGCCAGTCCATTGAGTGTGATGGTTCGAGCGCTGATGGAGCGGATATTTTCAGCTGATAAACTGGATGAGTTGTTCGAGGAAACGGCGGAGAAGCAATACACCCGAGAGCTGTTGTTTTCGAGCGTAGTGGGTCTGATGAGCTTGGTGGTAAGCGGGATTCATCCATCGGTGAATGCTGCATATAAGGCTTTGGAGAAGCAAATCGGGGTTTCCAAGCCAGCCCTGTACGGCAAACTCAATGGGCTAGAGCCGAAGATTAGTCAAGCGTTAGTGCGCTACGCTCATCGGGAATTAGCTCCGTTAGTCAACACCTTAGGCAGCGCTCAGATGGCCCGTTTACCGGGCTACCGCATCCGGATAGCGGATGGCAATCATTTGGGTGCGACAGAACATCGGCTCAAGCCACTGCAAGCGACGCGCTCCGGGCCATTGCCCGGTCAGTCAATCGCGGTGCTCGATCCGGAACAGGACTTGGTGAGCGATATTTTTCTGTGTGAAGATGCTCATGCTCAAGAGCGCTCGTTTCTGCCCGAACTGCTCGAAACCGTTCAAGCGAATGAAGTATGGATAGCAGACCGTAACTTCTGTACGCGCTCAGCGCTGATGGGGATTGCCCAACGTCAAGCATATTTCATTATCCGCGCTCATCAACGCTTACCGTGGGTAGCGTTAGAACCGCTCAAAGTAGTCAGTTCATCAGCGACCGGCAAGGTATTTGAACAGCCGGTGACGATTACTTATGAGGGCACTTGTCTGACCCTGCGGCGCGTGGTGGTCAAGCTAACTCAGCCGACCCGGCATGGCGATAGCGAAGTGGCCGTTTTCACGAACTTGCCCGCTACCGTTGCCGCCGCGTCCCTCGTCGCCGACCTTTACCTCGACCGCTGGAGTGTGGAAAAAATGTTTCAGGTGGTCACTGATGTCTTCTCCTGTGAACTCAACACCTTGGGCTATCCCAAAGCCGCCTTGTTTGTATTTTGCATGGCCGTTGTTGCGTTTAATATTTTATCCACCGTCAAAGCGGCCATGAAAGCCGTTCACGGTGCGGGCAAAATTGAAGCGGGTCTTTCCAACTTCTATGTAGTTGAGGAAGTGCAGGGCACCTTTCGCGGCATGATGATTGCCTTGCCAGACCCCGTCTGGAGCCCCTTTGCGCAAATGCCGATGGAAAGCTTTGCTGAGACTTTGAAACAATGGGCCGCTATGGTTAACCTCAAACGCTTTCGCTCTTCGCCTAGAGGGCCGAAGAAAAAACCTAAAAAGGACAAGTTTGACCCCAAACGTCCCCATATTTCGACCGCAAGGATTTTGAACCCAAAGCAGTACAAACGTTCACCTTAACAGGGGTAGACTCTACGCTTATTTCTTCAGCGCTGATTAATAGGTACTCTTCCAGCGTCGGGATCTGAATGTATTCCTTAAATTTCTCAACGCGATCCACGGATTCCGTGCTAGAAGACAGGACTTCAACAAT
>CAVUFV010000006.1:0-51060 GCA_963740915.1 uncultured cyanobacterium | reverse complement strand
ATCCTCGACAGCCTGCACTCACCGCGAGAGTAAAAAGGGATAGACAAAGGGCTTGATCATGGCGGCGACCCGCACCCCGACGTAGGTCGGGTAAGTCTCGAAAGGCTTCTACGATAGCTAACGTACTCATGCTTGGAAAGGTCTCAATCAACGTCTCCCCTTATGTTTCCATAAATCTGTCTAGAATGAAATAACCCTGACCCACCCCGTCGCTGCGCGCCACCCCTCCGGCGGAGGGGGAACTGGCTGTGTGTTTAGAGATCTAGGACTTGGTTCCCTATGGGAACCGTAAGGGAGGGGTTTTCGATGTGTACGCTAAACGGTTAGTCGGTTGGTCGCTTAAGGTGCTGACCCACCCCGTCGCTGCGCGCCACCCTTCCGGCGGAGGGGGAACTGGCTGTGTGTTTAGAGATCTAGGACTTGGTTCCCTATGGGAACCGTAAGGGAGGGGTTTTCGATGTGTACGCTAAACGGTTAGTCGGTTGGTCGCTTAAGGTGCTGACCCACCCCGTCGCTGCGCGCCACCCCTCCGGCGGAGGGGGAACTGGCTGTGTGTTTAGAGATCTAGGACTTGGTTCCCTATGGGAACCGTAAGGGAGGGGTTTTCGATGTGTACGCTAAACGGTTACTCAAAAACTGGTGCAGAAGGAATAACTTGAGCCTCGATTCAAAGAGCCCAAATATCTCTTCATTAGCTAGCTCGTAGCGAGGATTGTCACCGTATTGAGCCATAAAATCATCTTGAAAAATCCATTAAAAGGGCAGATGTCTGCCCTTTCATAAGCGCGTAGGTTATAAGCGTGCTTTACAGATCGCCGCCTCGAAGGGCTAGCAAAAAGACGACCGCAGGGCCAGCAATGACTACCAGTGCCAGCATGGTTAGCTGCCCAATCAAAACAAAATCAATGTTGCTTACAAAAGAAAGTGCGCCGTCTAAAAAAGCCATTTATCCTCCGAACAGTTCAGGCCGAACTACGAATTGGTGTTCATTAGCAAGCATTGTACCTGTTGGCGGTGAGCAGAATTAAAGTTTGTTTACAAATTTCTAAGGTTTAAAATAAGGCTCAAAACATGCCTTAACAAATTCCCCAAAAACTGACGCCCGCTATCGTTTTGGCGTTTTGGAGCCGTTAGCCGTTAAGGTAGGCACTGATGCTTGAAATATTTTTTTATGGCTACTTGGCAGTGCGTTAAAAACTGTGGGGCTTGCTGCCAGCTTGATCCGGCAGATCGCCCCGATTTGGCTGATTATCTATCACCTGCGCAGCTATCGCTGTACATGAGTATGGTGGGCGAGGATGGCTGGTGCATTAACTACGATAAGGCCAGTCGAGAATGCCGCATTTACGCTGATCGCCCTGTTTTTTGCCGGGTCGAACCCGAAACGTTTGAGCAGCTATATGAAGTTGCCCCTGCCGATCTCAATGACTTTGCGATTGAGTGCTGTGAGCAGCAGATTTCGGGGGTTTATGGCGATCGCAGCCCCGAAATGGATCGTTTTTACCAGGCGGTAGGCATTGAGAGCCAGGTCATCGATCTCACCCCTGACAGTTGGATGACGCCCGATGATGAGCCCGATGATGAGGGCTGATGACCCTCAGAAAGATTGCACTTCGGGTCGATTTTACAGATAATGAAAGAAATATGAAATGAACGTACTGTGACCGCTCCCCACCCGATGTCTTCTCTTCAATCTGACCCGCTCGAAGCTACTGCTAGCGTCAGCAAGAGTTCTGACTCGCCCAGCGCTTTTAGCAGCACCTTTTGGCGCGTCTTTTTATCGACCTTTATCACTATTTTTTTAGCGGAGCTAGGCGATAAGACTCAGATGGCGACGCTGCTGTTGAGCGCGCAATCGCGATCGCCAGTAGCTGTATTTTTGGGTGCAGGGCTAGCGCTGATTTCGACGAGTTTTCTAGGAGTGATGTTAGGCCAGTGGTTAGCCAAACGGATTTCTGAAGACACTTTAGACACCTGCGCCGGGATTTTGCTGCTACTGATCACCATTGGCCTCGTCGGCGATGTTGTAGGGTTCTAAAACTACCGAATAACCACCAATTTTCTATGGATTTTCAGCTTTTTGTTGTGAGCTTTGTGACGGTGTTTGTCTCAGAACTAGGCGATAAAAGTCAGCTAGCAGCGATCGCCCTCGGCGGATCTTCGCCTTCTCCCAAAGCCGTTTTCTTTGGCTCAGCTAGCGCTTTACTGCTCGCGTCTTTACTCAGTGTACTGCTCGGTGAAAGCACCGCCCTACTGCTGCCCGAAAAGCTCGTCAAAGGGCTAGCAGCCCTGGGTTTTGGACTGCTAGCCGTACGCCTGCTGTGGCCAGACCCGGAAGGGGTCGATTCGTAGAGGTAGAGCTAGAGCGATTGACTTGCTTTACGGCGCTGCCTTTGCCCACCAAGCTAGCGCATAGGGAATCGCTGCGCCGCCGCTCTTTTGCACCACCCGCAGCTTGTACTCGCCATTGGCCGGAACTGGGATAAAAATATGCTCTACGCTGTCTTCTTCACTGACAGATGACCACACGCTTTGGCTGATATCGGTCGCATCGGCGGGCATGAGGTACAGATCCAAATTGCCCAGTGGCTGACCACTAAAGCTTTCGCCAATGTCGTAATAGTCATCGCTGGAGTTAAGTTCGACCACGCGATCCCAGGAGAGCGTCGCGCTCACGTAGCTGCCGCCTTCGAGCGGAGCATTAAATACGTAGTCTTGAGTATTACCCTCAGCAGTGGCGCTGTAGTTCCAACCAACCATTGGAATCGCGCCCGGAGCCCATTCCCCATTCACAAACTGCTCATAGGCTCTAAATGCATTTAAATGACCCGTGCCTAAGTTGGCATCGAGCGGAATTTTCTGATCGCGGTAGGCGTCGGAGTCGAGCCAGGTTTTACCGCGCTTATCGAGGAGCGTGCGGCTCATGCCTAAAATCGAGCCATCGCCCGGATCTTTGATTTTATCGGCGGAGTTCATCAGCACTGATTTCATTACCAAGGGTTCTCTAGAGTCTAGGCTCCAGTTGCTAGCGCCTGATCGAAACTGGCGATCGCCCAATTCTTGCAGCAGCGCCACCGTCGCCACCACATGCGGGGCCGCAAAGCTAGTCCCACTGCTAATTGTGAGCTGGCCATCTGGATTAAACAGCTCAATATCACTGCCCGGTGCCACCAAATCAATCGAGCGCCTTGCCCCCACATTGGATTCTTCAACCGGGTTCGACGGCTCACTGCCTAAGTTGGCCGAATCCAACCGGGTAAAAATGCCATCAACACGGGTGGAAAACGCGACACTCATGCCATTAAAATTATCGGTCGGGATCGGGATACCGCCTTGGCCCTGGTTGCCCGCAACCACATACAGCAGCTTGTGTACTCGCGACGACCAGTCAATACACTGCGTTAAGAGGGCGTTGCCATCCAGCGTAGCGTTAGGCCTAGCATCTCGGCTGAGCGGTTCGCCAAAGCTAAAGTTAATCGCGCGCACGTCGCCGCTGTTTTGCAGCGCAATATGCTGTGAGGCTAGGCACTCTTCGGGCTGACCCGTTTCTTCTGTAAAGCTGCTAGAGGCGGCTGAGTAAAGCACCGCATCGGGAGCTACGCCTTTAACAATTTTGTCGCGGCTGAGAATCACGCTAGCGACATTGCCCGCATGACCATCGACCGTGCCATCGGCGATCGCTGGTCCATCCAATTCAAACACCCGGCTCACCCGCACCACAAAATTTTGATTAGAAATTTTGTCAATGCCAAATACGCCAGGGCGACCAATTTCCACCTGGCCAATCGCAATTTTGCGCCCGGTCAAGTTATACGGCGCTTCCTGCAATCTTCTGGCATCAATACCTTCTGGGCCTACCGAAGTAGAGAGCGCCAATGCCGGCAGCCCAATTACAACTACGCCAAACCCAATGGCAAAGCGAGTCAAGAAAACGCGCCAAACCCGCCGCGCCTTCAGCCCTGTCTTAAACGGTAATAATGGAGCTAGAAAAGATGAGCCGGTAGGATTCGCCATAAACCGCAAAAAAATAGTTGAATTGAACTAAGTTGATAGCTAACGTAGAGCAACTCTAACTCAAATATTGAGGCGGTGGTAGCCTCTCAAACCCGCTAATCGATTTGGCTGATTCCTGACAACTCTTCATGACAACTCTTCATGACAAGTCAGAGAAGCAGGGTAAATATTTTGTTACAATGAGCACACTATATAGATCTTTATAGATCTTTCTCTATAAGTCAGCTTTTTGCATAGTCAGCTTTTTGCCCAAAAAAGCCCCGCAGGCAGAACCTACCGCCGCAAACAGCAGACAAACCCCCCAAAAAAACACCCCAAAACATTCAACTGAGAGGCCCGCTTCAATGGCAAATTCCAACAAATCCGTCGTCATTTCACCATCGATTTTGTCCGCTGATTTTGGTCGCCTTGGAGAAGAAATTCGCGCCGTCGATCAGGCCGGGGCTGATTGGATTCATATCGATGTCATGGATGGCCGCTTTGTGCCTAACATCACCATTGGCCCAATGATCGTCGAGGCCGTGCGCCCCCATACTGACAAGCCTTTAGACGTGCATCTCATGATCGTCGAGCCCGAAAAATACGTTGAGGACTTTGCCAAAGCAGGCGCTGACATTATCTCGGTGCACTGTGAGCACAATGCCTCCCCGCATTTGCATCGGACGCTCGCTCAAATTAAAGAATGCGGCAAGCAGGCAGGTGTCGTCCTCAACCCCGGCACTAATTTAGACATGATTGAGTACAGCCTAGAGCTATGCGATTTGGTGCTGATTATGAGTGTAAACCCTGGCTTTGGCGGTCAGAGCTTCATTCCGGGCGTATTGCCCAAAATTCGTAAGCTCAGAGCCATGTGCGACGAGCGCGGCCTCGATCCTTGGATTGAAGTAGACGGCGGCTTAAAGTCTCACAACACTTGGCAGGTGCTAGAAGCGGGCGCAAATGCTGTAGTAGCCGGTTCTGCGGTATTCAAAGCGCCTGACTATGCCGAAGCGATTCGCGATATTCGCAACAGCAAGCGGCCTGTGCCTGAGCTAGCAGCGGTATAGGACGTTTAGTACGGCGGCATCCAACGCCTAAAGCAAATAAAGCGATGAATCCGTCTTGTCAATTACAGGGCGGATTTATTGTGAGCTATGGCAAAGATTTGGCTAATGAGCTTAAAAAGCGGGCACTCTAAGGACTGAAAGCTTTCTGTCAGTTCAGCGATCGCTGCCTACCACCTATGCCCTCTATCGAAGAGCCCTCTATCGAAAAAAGAGTCTCTAAAATCTTCGCCACCCGCCAAATCACGCGCAGAGATCAGCAGGTGCTAATGGCAATGTTTTCTAGCGGCAAAATCAGCCCAACCGACGAAGCCCTCATCAACAAAATCTACGAAGCTCTCAGCGCCGGACGTCTGCGAGTCGTTGAGTAGCGCCGTGGAGTTTGGACTAAGAAAATTAAAAAAGCCCATGACGAGGATTGAACTCGTGACCTCACCCTTACCAAGGGTGTGCTCTACCACTGAGCCACATGGGCGAAAGCCATCTTGCAAACGCCGCCTATAAAAGCAAATTGCACAAGCAATTGCGAAGATGGTGGGCCAGGCTGGATTCGAACCAGCGTAAGCATAGCTAGTGGATTTACAGTCCACCCCCATTAACCACTCGGGCACTGACCCCCGCCATCTACGGCTTATAAAATGTAGCATACGATGCGCCCGCGTGGGCAGAGGTTGCTTTACAGAATATTCAGGACGAATTGTCGCGCGGTTTTGCGAGCATTCTTAACCTCAAGCGATCGCCCAAAATAAGTTTCAGGAGCGATGTCGGCGCTGGCGATGCTGTTTAGGCTAGCAGTGCTGACAACTCTAATCCGCTATGCCCTTTGATATTGACCTAGCCTTTGCCCGCCTGACCAGTTTTATGCCGCGCTATCCGCAGGCGGCGATGTTTCGGCTTGCTGAGGAAGGCTACCGCTCGCCGTTTGAGCAGCTAGTGTCCTGCATGATTTCGATTCGCACTTACGATGAAGTGAGCTTGCCGGTATCGCGGCGGCTGTTTGCTGTGGCGAATACGCCGCAGGCCATGAGCGAGCTATCGGTAGCAGAAATCGAGGCGCTGATTGCCAAAAGTACTTATGCAGAGCGGAAGGCGGGGCAGATTTGGGTGATCGCGCAAACCATTGTCCAAGACCACGACGGCGAACTGCCCTGCGACGAGGCGGTGATGCTGGGCTTCAAAGGCGTCGGCCCCAAGTGCGCCCACTTAGCGTTGGGCGTTGCCTGCAAGCAGCCCTACATCAGCGTAGATGTGCATGTGCACCGGGTGATGAACCGCTGGGGCTATGTGGGGACAAAGACGCCTGAGAAAACGACGAAGGCACTGGAGGAAAAGCTGCCGAAGGACTACTGGGTGGAGACGAACCGGCTGCTGATGCCGTTTGGCAAGAATGTGTGTAAGGGGCAGTATCCGCAGTGCACAAGCTGCCCGCTAGCAGACATGTGCCCTAAGATTGGGGTGTAATCACTCGCTAACGCCATGCCTCAAATTACGAAAGAGCGCAAAAAAAGCTTTTCTAGTTTCACGTTTAAGGAGGCTTGCAAGTATTTAGGCATCACTCAGTTACATCGCTGGACAATTGAAGCAGCACCAGTTCCTATTAGCGATTTCTTTCAACAGCGATTAGACAGATTGCAAGTGTTCGACTTAGAGGACTTCGAGGTTTCTCGGACGCTGCTTATAGACGCTATTTGTGAAGAAGGCTTGATAGAGACTCAGCGGTTGAAAGTATGGAAAGGCGCATATTTGGAGGGCGAAGATGTCTGCGGAAATGCGGATTATTTGATTGCCGCAAGGCGGGCGTACTTAGAAGCGCCTTTTGTCTGTGTGATTGAGGCGAAGCGGGACGACTTTCAGCAAGGGGCGGCTCAGTGCTTGGTCGAGATGAAAGCCTGTCAATGGACGAATGAGCAGTTGGGCAAGATTGATTGATGTCTACGGCATTGTGACTAACGGTGAAGGCTGGAAGTTTTATCGGCTGACGGCAGGCGGTGAAGTGAGCGAGTCCTTGACCTCTGGTGCCAATGAGATGTCAATTTTATTAGGGCAATTGAGAGTTTTCTTTCGCCTGTGTGAACAAAATTTGGGCTGAGTTGTGATCTGGTTTGGTAATGGCCTAAAGCCGGTGGTAAGCATCTATTATGTGTCTCTAAGTTGCAATACACTGTTGTGGGCTGATGATTACTGATTTTCACGCGAAGCTATTTGCAAATAACTTGCTTAAGCGTTGCCCTGCCGATAGTGTTGAACGGATTACAGCGACGTTAATGGGATCTCAGGTGGATCTGAATCCTCATCAAGTAGATGCAGCTTTGTTTGCGTTTCGTTCGCCTTTGTCAAAAGGCGCGATTTTGGCAGATGAGGTGGGATTGGGTAAGACGGTAGAGGCTGGGATTGTGCTTTCGCAGAAGTGGGCGGAGCGTAAGCGCAAGATTTTGATTGTCTTACCGTCTAGTTTACGGAAGCAGTGGTATCAGGAGTTACAGGAGAAGTTTTATTTGCCTTCCGAGATTTTGGAGGCTAAAAGTTTTAATAAGGCTGTTAAAGAAGGTAGGCAAAATCCTTTTGAGTCGGCTGCGATCGCAATCTGCTCGTATCACTTTGCGCGAAATAAGGCTGACTATATCCGTAGAATCAACTGGGACTTGGTGGTTATTGACGAAGCTCACCGGCTGCGAAATGTATATAAGAGTGGCAATCGGATCGCCCGCCAACTGCGAGAGGCTTTGGCCCATGCGCCTAAGATTTTATTGACGGCAACGCCATTACAAAACTCTCTGTTGGAGCTGTATGGCTTGGCTAGCTTTATTGACGAACATGCTTTTGGTGATTTGCGCAGCTTTCGCAGTCAGTTTGCACGTATTACTTCCGATGAGACGTTTGATGATTTGAAGCGGCGTTTGCAGCCGATTTGTAAGCGAACGTTGCGCCGTCAGGTGTTGGAGTACATTCGCTATACGGCTCGGTGCGCGCATACGCAGGAGTTTACGCCTTCTGAGGAGGAGGAAACCTTGTATGAGCTGGTTTCTGACTATTTGCAAACGCCTAACTTACAGGCTCTGCCGAATAGTCAGCGGACTTTGATCACGTTGATATTGCGCAAGCTGTTGGCTTCGTCTACGTTTGCGATCGCGGGTGCCCTAGAGTCGTTAGCAAATAAACTAGAGCGATCGCTTGCTGAAGACCATGCCGTACAAAATCAAGACGAAGGGATTGCAGATATTGCAGACGATTTCGAGCGGTTTGACGAACTGCTGGATGAAACTGAGGACGGAAGCGAAGCGGAGGAAGGGCTTTCGGTATTACAGCGCGAGGCCATTCGCTCAGAGATGACGGAGCTACGGCACTTTGTCGATTTGGCGATGGACATTACCGAAAATGCTAAGGGACAGTCGCTGCTGCAAGCGTTGGAGGTGGGTTTTCGGATGACCACAGAGCTAGGTGGGGCGGAGAAGGCGATCATCTTTACGGAGTCACGGCGGACGCAGAATTATCTGATTGACCTGCTGAGTCGGTACGGGTATAGCGACGATTTGGTGCTGTTCAATGGGAGTAACAGCGATGAGCAAAGTCGGGCTATTTATGCTGAGTGGAAGGCTCGGTATGCGGGTACTGACCAGCTCACGGGGTCGCGGAGTGCGGATACGCGGGCGGCGCTAGTGGGGTATTTTCGCGATCGCGCCAAAATCATGATCGCGACAGAAGCGGCGGCTGAAGGCATCAACCTGCAATTTTGCTCGCTGGTGGTGAATTACGATTTGCCTTGGAATCCTCAGCGGATTGAGCAGCGGATTGGGCGCTGTCATCGCTACGGGCAGCAGCATGATGTGGTGGTGGTGAATTTTTTGAACCGGAATAATGCCGCCGACCAGCGGGTGTTTGAGCTGCTGTCGGAAAAGTTTAGGCTGTTTGACGGGGTGTTTGGGGCGAGTGATGAGGTGCTTGGCAGCATTGAGTCAGGGGTGGATTTTGAGAAGCGAATTACTGAGATTTATCAAACCTGCCGTACCTCTGAGGAGATTCAGGCGAGTTTTGATAGTTTGCAGGCTGAGCTGAGTGTAGAGATTGATGAAAATATGCGGGCGACTCGGCGCAAGCTGCTGGAGAATTTTGATGTGGAGGTGGCTGAAAAGCTGAATGTGTATCAGGTGGAGACGAATCGGGCTTTGAGCCGGTATGAGGCTTTGCTGTGGGCGGTGACGCGGCATGAGCTGGGCGATCGCGCCACTTTTGACGAGTCTGCTATGACCTTTGAGCTGGCGCGATCGCCTGAGGCGGCTGTTTCTGCTGGGCGCTATACGCTGAACCGGCAGGATGCGTCGGGGCATCACTATCATTTGCAGCATCCGCTGGCGCAGCGGGTTTTGGCGAAGGCGAAGGGGCGGGCTTTGCCGTCTGCTGGTTTGGTGTTTGACTATGGGGCGTATGGGGGGAATGTGGCAGCGATCGCGCCTTTGATCGGTCGCGGTGGTTTGCTGATGGCGCAGCGGTTGACGGTGCAGGGGCTGGAGGCTGAGGACGCGATTGTGTTGGTGGCGACGACTGAGAACGGGGAGCGGCTGACGGCGGAGCAGGCCAATGGGCTTTTTAAGCTTCCGGCGACGGTGGAGCGGTTGGCTGAGGCTGTATTGCCGGATGAGCTTTTGGCGGCTTGCTATGGCGATGAAAAGGAGCGAATTTTGGGGACGATTTCGGTGCGGAATGCTCAGTTTTTTGAGGAGGAGATTGAAAAGTTGGATCGCTGGGCGGATGATCGGCGGCAGAGTTTGAAAGGGCAGCTAAAGGACTATGACGACCAAATTGGGTCGCTGAAGCAGCAGGCGCGGGAGGCTCGCAATTTGCCGGAGAAGCTGGGGCTGCAAAAGCAGGTGAGTGCTCTGAATAAAAAGCGGGATGAGGCTTGGCGCGAGTACGATAGGGGTGCGCTAGATGTGGAGCGGCAAAAGGATGATCTGATTGAGTCGGTGGCGGTGCGGTTGCAGCAGAGCGTGGAGGAGGAGACTTTGTTTGTGGTTCGCTGGCGGCTGGTGGCTTGAAAAATATTCTACTTTTGTGTTTTGTCTCTTTGATTGATTTGGCCTCGTAGGAAACAACTTAACTGTCGTAATCTGTCGTAATCAAAGCTAATTTACCTTTTATGACTGCATCGCAACCTGACAAGCTCGATCTTAATTCTCTAGATATCGCGGGTGACAACCGGGCCAAGCTGAAGGCGCTGTTTCCGTCGGTGTTTTCAGAAACTCGCAGTGATGATGGCGAGCTAGTAGAGAGTGTTGACTTTGAGAAGCTGAAGGCTGAGCTGGGTAGCTTTAGCGATGTGTTTGAGAATCGGCGCGAGCGCTATGGCATGGACTGGCCGGGGAAAAAGGAGTGCATTAAGCTGGTGCAGCAGCCTGCGACGGGGACGCTGAAGCCTTGTCGGGAGGAGTCGGTGAATTTTGACGATACGGAGAATTTGTTTATTGAAGGGGACAATTTGGAAGTGCTGAAGCTCTTGCAAAAGAGCTATTACGGCAAGGTAAAGATGATCTATATTGACCCGCCTTACAACACGGGGAAAGAGTTTATTTATCCTGATCACTATGCGGAGACGCTTGAAACTTATCTGGCTTATGCAGGATTAGTAGATGGTGAGGGGAAGAAGTTTTCGACGAATACGGCGAATGAGGGGCGGTTTCATACGCAAGTGGCTGAATATGATGTATCCCCGGCTGTATTTAGCAAAAAACTTGTTAAAAGAAGATGGAGTAATGTTCGTCTCAATTGATGACAACGAAGTCGTGCAACTTGCGAAAATTATCTGCAATGAGATTTTTGGAGAGGAAAACTTTGTTGCCAACATAGTTTGGCAAAAGAAATATGCTGTTTCAAGTGATGCAAAAGGCATTCCGCCTCTACATGATCATATTTTAGTTTTTCGTAAGTCAGCGGAGTTCTTACCTAATCTCCTGCCTAGAACAGATAAACAGAATAGCGCTTACAAAAACTTAGACAATGATCCTCGTGGCGCATGGCGACCCAACAACTTAACGAGAATCACTTGAATACCGTGAGCGTGATTACTATCCCATTAAATCTCCTAAGAGTGGAGAAAATTTTTATCCGCCGAAAGGTTGTAGTTGGAGACATCCGCCTGATGTTATGCAACAGTTAATCGACGATAATCGCATCTGGTTTGGTTTAGATGGCAATAGTATGACTCCCAGTGCCTAAACTATTTTTGTCCGAAGTCCGTCAATGGAATAGTTCGCTTCTGGATGGTGGCCACACTCAGAAGCAGGACACAATGACGAAAGCACAAAAGAATTACAAGCACTATTTGAAGGTGATAACCCCTTCGATACTCCCAAGCCTTCGAGACTAATTAAGCTGATGCTAGCTATAGCAACTCAGTCTAACTCTAAGGATATAGTCTTAGACTTCTTTTCTGGTTCTTCAACAACAGCACATGCAGTACTGAGAAAGAACGAGGAAGATGCATGGGAAGTAGGATTCCTGATGGTTCAGCTACCTGAGCATTGTGATGAAAAGACGCAATGCCGTTACAAAGTCTTGGGTATGAAAATATAGCTGAGGTTGGTCAATAGAGCGCATTCGCAGAGTTATTCAAAGAGAATTGAAATCGAGCAAAATTGAGAAAGAGAAGGCAATCTAGAGAAATGATTCCTAGCTATGTCTGAGCCTATACCTCAATGCTCGATCTAGGCTTCAAAGTCCTCAAACTCGACCGCTCCAACTTCAAACCCTGGGACGGCTCCAACCCCACCGCCACCGCCGCCGAACTCGCCCAACAGCTCGAACTCCACATCGACCACATCTCCCCCACCGCCACCCAAGAAGACATCCTCTACGAACTCCTGCTCAAAGCCGGATTCATGCCCACCGAAAAAATAGAAAAACGCCAAATCGCAGACAAAACCGTCTACGCCATCTCTGACGGTGCCCTGCTCATTTGCCTAGAAGAAGAAATCACCCGCGAACTCATCGACGCCATCGCCGCCGCCGAACCCCTCCAATTCCTCTGCCTCGACAAAGGCTTCAACGGCAACGACCAGCTCAAAGCCAACGCCGTCCAAACCTTCAACGCCCGCAACCAAAACCGCGACAAAGCCATCCAAATCATCTTCAAAACCGTCTGAAAATAAGCCTCATGACCACCGCACAGTCACAAGCAACGCTCTATAACCGGCTAGGCATCACCGCCGACCAGCTCGCGGCCTTTTGCGACCATTGGCAAGTCGCCGAACTCGCCCTCTTTGGCTCCATCCTGCGCGACGACTTTCACGCCAACAGCGACATCGACCTTTTGGTAAGCTATCAGCCGCAAGCCCAACGCGGCCTACTCGAAAAAGTAGCCATGAAAGAAGAGCTAGAAAGCCTAGTAAACCGCAAGGTCGATTTGGTTAGCAAAAAAGCTATAGAAAACAGCCGCAACTGGATTCGCCGCCAAAATATCTTGAACTCAATACAGGTAGTTTATGCCGTCCGATAAAACCACATTGGAGTCAGACCAGTTACCCTTGCAACCCTTTTGATCAGGAGCCTAAAACCATGCAACTAGAAGACTACTTTGATTTTTTAGCCGAAGATGATATCCGCCTAAAAGGAACCCGCATCGGCATTGAAACCGTGCTGTACGAATACATTCATCGCAGCCAAACGCCAGAAGAAATTACCGCAGCCTACACAGGGCTAAACCACGAACAGGTTTACGCCACCATCTTGTACTACTGGCACCGCCATGAAGCGATTAGTCAATACTTACAGCGCTGGCTAGAGTACTGCCTGCAAGCTGAAAAAGAACAAGACCAAAATCCATCCCCTTTTGTACAGCGACTACTTAAGATGAAGGCAGAACAAAAATCAGCGGTTGCCTCTGATATATCTCCCGATTATGAAATATCTGCTTGACGAAAACCTAGCAGCGCTTTATAAAACTCAGCTCCAACGGCTAGTCCCACAGCTAACCGTTTGGATGGTGGGCGATCCGGGCGCACCTGAAAGAGGTACTCAAGATCCAGCTATCCTTGACTGGTGCAATCAATATGAATTTGTCTTAGTCACGAACAATCGAGCCTCTATGCCAAGCCATTTGGTCGATCACTTAGCGGCTGGCAAACATGTGCTAGGCATCTTAGTTTTTCGCCGCAAAGCGACTATCAAAACAATCATAGATGACTTAGTTTTAATCGCAAAAGTGGATGATATAGACGAATTTCGCGACCAAATTACACACATCCCACTCAGATAAATCAGGTTCCCTAGCCGCCACATCAGCAACCCATGAAGCTCAAATTCGACGCCAACCTGCAATACCAGCTCGACGCCATCCAAAGCGTCACCGACCTATTTGAAGGCCAAACCACTTCAGCAATGGGCGATCAAATGCGGCTGGGCAGCTTCGCTGGCGACCTACCCATGGAAATTAACGAGCTGGGCATTAGCAATCCCAACCTGCTATCCGAAACCGCTCTACATAAAAACCTACAGGCCATTCAGGAGCGCAACCTGCTAGAGCAATCTCCAGCGCTAATGGGCTACGAAGAATCCAACAAAACGGCCTATCCCTTCCCCAACTTCTCAGTCGAGATGGAAACCGGCACCGGCAAAACATACGTTTACCTGCGCACCCTATTTGAGCTGAACCAAAAGTACGGCTTCAAAAAGTTCATCATCGTCGTGCCCTCCGTCGCCATTCGTGAAGGCGTCCTCTCCTCCATCACGCTCATGCGCGACCACTTTCGCGGCCTCTACAACAACGTCCCCTTCGACCACTTTGTCTACAGCTCAAAAGATTTGTCAAAAGTTCGCCAGTTCACCACTAGCAACGAAATCCAAATCATGATCATCAATATCCAAGCCTTTCAAAAAGACGCGGGCGATATTGAAAGCTACGACCAGCTCACCGAAGAACAGCAGAAAAAACTCAACGTCATCCACCAAGAACGTGACCAAATGAGAGGTCGCCCCATCGAATTTGTACAGGCCGCCCGCCCCGTCGTCATCATCGACGAACCCCAAAGCGTTGACCCCACCGCCAAATCCAAACGCGCCATCAAAACCCTCAAGCCGCTGTTTTGCCTGCGCTACTCCGCCACCCACAAAAACCCCTACAACCTCCTCTACAAACTCGACCCTATCCGCGCCTACGACATGGGCCTCGTCAAACAAATCGAAGTCGCCTCCATTCAAGCAGCAGACAACTTCAATCAGGTATACCTCCGCATCGACCAAATCGGCTACGCCGGAAAAGCCAAAACGCCTCACGCCAAAGCTACCCTCCACGAAGACAGCAAAACCGGCCCAAAAGCCAAAAAAATAACCCTCAAGCAGGGCACAGACCTCAGCGACCAGACCAATCGCCCCGGCTACGACGGCTACATCGTGACGAATATCTGCGCCGAGCCCGGCCTAGAACACGTCGAATTTGCCAACGGCAAAATGCTCGAACTCAGCCAAGAAGAAGGCGGCATGGGCGACGATGTGCTCAAAGCCCAAATCCGCCAAACCGTAGAAGAACACTTCAAAAAAGAGCGCAAATTCAAAAATCAGGGCATCAAAGTTCTTTCTTTGTTCTTTGTCGATAAAGTCAACAACTACCGCTCATATGACGACGACGGCCATCCGCAAAAAGGTAAGCTTGCTCAGTGGTTTGAAGAGTGCTTTCAAGAAATCTCTCAAAAGTCTTTGTACAAAGGCCTGCTCCCTTACTCAGCCGAAGAACTTCACGACGGCTACTTCTCAGTCGATAAAAAACGCGGCAAAGTGGTTGGCCTAAAAGATTCTAACGGTAGCACGATTGCCGACGGCGAAACCTACGAACTGATCATGAAAGACAAAGAGCGACTGCTCTCTCAAGACGAGCCGCTGCGCTTTATTTTCAGCCATTCTGCGCTCAAAGAAGGCTGGGACAATCCCAACGTATTTCAAATTTGCTCACTACGCGAGATGGGCACCGAGCGCGAACGCCGCCAAACCCTCGGTCGAGGACTGCGCCTACCCGTCAATCAAGACGGCACCCGAATCTTTGACGAAACGATCAACAAACTCACCGTGATTGCCAACGAGTCTTTTGAAGACTACGCCAAGGGACTCCAGGCCGATATGGAAGCAGACTTAGGCAAAGACTTCAAGTTTGGCAGACTTCAGGCGATCGCCTTCACTCCCCTAATCGATCCGGTAACCGACGAACCCCTCGGACAGCACGCTTCTAAAAAACTGTGGAAAACGCTGATCGAAAACGGCTACCTGACAGCGGAAGGCGATCTAACCGAAAAGTTCAATCCAGCCGAAAAAGGGTTTGCGCTAGAACTACCCGAAGAACTTGTACCCCTGCGAGCGGCTATTACCGACGAAATGCAGCGCTATGTGTTCAAAAACCGGATTGTGGATGCGCGCGATCGCACCACCCTAAAATACAATAAGCGCATCGAACTCAACCCCGACTTCAAAGCCCTCTGGGACAAAATTTGCCATCAAACCCGCTACTCCGTAGAGTTTCAAACCAATAAGCTAATCGAACGCGCTGCCGAAAAAATTGCCAAGATGGAGGCCATTCAGCCCATTCGCTTGCAGATTGATAAAACCGCTCTTGGGGTCAGCAAAGCAGGAGTAGAAGGCAGACTGGTTTTAGAGACAGGTTCACAAGAAATTCAGCATCATACCCAACTGCCTGACCTACTCGCTTTCCTACAAAGAGAAACAGAGCTTACCCGGCATACCCTGGTCAGCATTCTCAAAACGTCAGATCGCCTGAAGGATTTCATCATCAATCCGCAGTACTTCATGACCGAAACCGCCAAGCTCATCAACCGCGCCCTACAAGAAATGCTGGTAGACGGCATCAAATATGAGCGTATCGCTAATCAGCACTACGCCATGCGTCTCTTTGAACAAGAAGAAATAGAAACCTACCTATCTCGCCTTTACACCGTCCAAAGTAAGGATGAACGAACGCCTTACGATCACGTTCCCTTCGACTCAGAAGTAGAGCGAGAAATAGCAGAAAAACTCGACACTGACGAGAACGTCAAGTTCTTCTGCAAACTTCCGCCGTGGTTTACAATCCCTACACCGCTAGGCACCTACAATCCTGACTGGGCCATTGTCAAAGAAGACGACAACAAACTATATCTCGTGCGTGAAACCAAGAGCACCCACGACCGTGACAAGCGCCGCGACATCGAAAACCGCAAAATTGACTGTGGCCAAGCACACTTCAATGCCCTCGGAGTAAACTTCAAAACAGCAACTGACATTCGCGAAGTGCTATCAGTTTGATAAGGAAAAACCCCTTTTCTATCTACAAGGATATGCTGTTTACCTAGCTCTCTCTCCACCACTCATGACTAACATTACACTCAGCTTCCCCGAAACGCCTTTTTCCGCCCTTCGTAAAACGCCAGACGAATTCGCTGAAAAGCAAAAGAGCTGATCATTCATGACTTTTGAAACGCGATAAGGGAGAAACCACTATCAGAGTTAATATCTAGGATAGAACAGGCGCGATCGCTCATTATGAACCCACTCAGCCACTCTCACGTTGGTAGTAATAATTACGAGACTTCTAAGCAGCATTGGAAACTACTTCTATCCTGACATCCATACCTATCTTGCCTAAAAGATTAATCAGCTTATCTATGCTAAATCGACTAATTTCTCCATTCATTAAGTTGCTAATTCTGGGCTGTGTTTCTCCTAAGAATTCTGCGGCCTCCTTTTGAGTCCACCCCTGCTTTTGAATGCGATCGCGCAAATCTATCATGAGGTCTGCTCTTACTTTCAGGTTCAAAGCCTCATCCCGATCAAAGCCCAAATCCTCGAATATGTTGTCACTACCCAGCACACCCTTAAAGCATTTTTCATCAGCCATTTTCTAACTCCCCTTATATTGCCTGTACTGAATCATCTCGGCGTAGCGCTTCTGCCCTAAATTCGCCTCATAAGAAGGCTATACCTAATTTGGCATGTGCAGGCAAACTGTAAACGGGTAGCGATCGCTCATTATGAACCCACTCAGCCACTCTCGCATCGTCAGCACTACAAGGGCGCAGTCAAAGACGCCATTGAAGTCATTGCCGACCTTCAGCAAGCACTCGCAGATCTGTAAAATGCAATGTCTCAACTATGTCAATACGCTTGTGGCTTATCGAAAGCAGCTGACAGCAGTGTAGACAGCGCATACGTCGTTAACCTGGGCAAGATTGCGATCGCCTACTTTCTTCGTCACAGCATAGTCAAAGTAAGGCGCTAGCTCATGGAGCAAAATCAGATAGCATTGAAATATAAAGCCCGCCCCACAGCAGCCACGCCTACGGATATCATCCTATCGAGACACTATCCCATGGTCACACTACAAGTCGAAAACTTGCCTGACGAACTCTATCGCTCCATTCAATCCCTAGCCACCGCTAGAAGCGTCACCCTCAACGACGCCGTCATTCAGCTACTGACCCAGGCCATTCAGCCTGATGTCACCGATACTCAGCAAGCGCAGGTGCTCAAAGAATCATCAGCCGCCCTAGCGCGCATTCGCAGTCGCCCTCGCGTAAACCCGCTCGACTTCGGCTTACCAGACAGCACCCAAATGATCCGGGAGGATCGCAATAGATGACGGCTTCCCTGGAATGCGTCATAGACGCCAATATTGCCATCAAGCAGTTTATCAACGACCCACTGACTGAAAAGACCTATCAGCTATTCACTCATCTTGACTGCGATCCATCGGCTCGCTTTTTCGTTCCTGACTTGTTCTACATCGAATGCGCTAACGTCCTGCGCAAATACGTTCGTGCCAACCTCTACCCCGCTGACTCAGTTGAATCGGATCTCACAGATCTCAAAGCGCTCAGGCTGATTTCGATACCGACGAAAGCGCTGATAGTAGAAGCTGCTCAGATTAGTGCAGAATATGACGTATCCGCTTACGACGCCAGCTACGTGGCGCTATCACATCAGGCTCAAGTCCCTCTCTTGACATTGGACAAGCGCCTGCATAACTCGTTGATAGGTAGCTCATTCGACGTGCAGCTATTCACAAATTTCGAGATTCCTCCATTACCGTGAGCCAATCTCATCGGTTCGGCTTGGCAGTGACGCCTACTAGCGAAAACATCGGCGATCGCCCTCATCCTCCCTCACATCTGCTTGGAATTACGATCAATGACGCCGCCGCTCGTCAGTGTGCCATCCGCCCCAAGTATTCCGACTTTAGGAATGGGCGGTATGATTGTGCTAGCCATTTGTCTTGACGAAGCCATCCAAATCATCTTCAAAACCGTCTGAGAATAAGCCTCATGACCACCGCACAGTCACAAGCAGCGCTCTATAACCGGCTAGGCATCACCGCCGACCATCTCGCGGCCTTTTGCGACCAATGGCAAGTCGCCGAACTCGCCCTCTTCGGCTCCATCCTGCGCGACGACTTTCACACTAGCAGCGACATCGACCTCCTAGTAAGCTATCAGCCGCAAGCTCAACGCGGCCTGCTTGAAAAGTAGCCATGAAAGCAGAACTAGAAAGTCTGGTAAACCGCAAAGTCGATTTGGTTAGCAAAAAAGCCATAGAAAACAGCCCCAACTGGATTCGCCGCCAGAATATTCTCAGCTCAGTTGAGGTCATCTATGTCGCGTGATTCGGCTGCTCTGGTAGACATCTTTGACGCCATCCAACTAATCAATCAATACATCGAAGGCGTTGAAGGACTTGTTGCCCAGTTTGGTTGATGTATCTATCTTGAACGATGCGACCGCGACCGATTGGCATAGCGCTTTTTCCCTTCGCCTGTGAACTCAGGGTAGCAAAAAACTACGGTGACCATCGCGATCGCACATCAGCTATCAAGACGGCGTTTTGCGCTGCTGAAGAATGAATTGGGCGATCGCTAAATCCACAGGCGTCGTCACCTTCAAATTAGTGTCTTCGCCTTCGACAATGCTCACCGGCACCGCACATTTTTCGAGTAAGGCCGCATCATCGGTTACCTGCCACTGCTGCTTGAGCCCTTGCGCGTGACAGCGCTTTAAAAGATCTACCTCAAATCCCTGCGGCGTTTGGGCGGCCCACAGCTGAGCGCGATCTGGCGTGTGGGTGATCAGGCGCTGCGCATCGACTTGCTTAATGGTGTCTTTGACCGGCACAGCGGCAATAAAGCCTTGCGTTTGTAAGGCCGCTTCAGCGCAGCGATCAAATAGGTTAGGGGTGGCTAGGCAGCGCGCCCCGTCGTGAATTAGTACGTGCGTTGCTGCCGGCGGAAGGGCCTGTAAACCATTGCTGACTGAGGCTTGGCGGGTGTCGCCGCCAGGAATAAAGACGACTGGTTTAGTCGGCCCATTGCTCTGATGAATGCCCTGCTGAACGATTTGCTCAAAGTCGGGGCGATCGCGCATCTGACAGATAATCCCAATCCAGCTAATGCTCTCGGCAGCAGCAGCAGCGGCCAAGGTCCAGGCCAAAATCGGGCGATCTAACAGCGGCAGCAGCAGCTTATTGCGATCGCACCCCATGCGGCGACCGGCCCCTGCCGCAGGAATTAGTAAATGCATAGCTCCAGCAAAAATCACATCTCCTGTAGCTTAAAACACCGTTTCCCCTTGATTTCTGTTTTATTCCTAACGGCATCGTGCGAAACCGCCTATGTCCCGTAAAATGGTGAGCGGATAAAAATATATAATCCCTATGCGCATACTGGCCTTAATTCCTGGCGGCATCAGCGATCAGCTTTTGTTTTTTCCGGCCCTAGAAGCTATCAAAAAAGCCTACCCCAAAGCTGAAATTGGGGTCGTTGCTGAACCCCAGGCGATCGCTGCCTACCGAGTCTCAAAAATTGTCAATACCGTCATTCCATTCGCCTTCTCAGCGAATAACAATAGCCCCTCCGACTGGGCAAACCTGCTGGGAATTATTCGCGATCGCGAATACGAAGTTGCGATTACCACACATCTTAGTTGGAGCCTAGGTCTATTACTCTGGCTCAGCGGCGTGCCGACTCGCGTTGCCTACAGATCAACGACGGCGCCTTGGTTCTACACCGCTACCGTGCCCGAACCACCGGCTAGTACCTACTTAGCCGAGCGCTATCACAAACTGCTGAGCGCCCTCGATATTACGCTGCCGCCTTCATCTGCGACTATCAATGTGCCAGAAGCCGATATTGCCTGGGCCAACGCTTTGCGCGATCGCCTCAATCTTAAGAATGGCTACGTCCTGATGTATCCCGGCCCCGCCACTGACCAAAGCTCATCGGCGGAAAAAGCAATTTACCCAATTCAAAGCTGGCAAACGCTGATTAGTGACTTTCGCGCTAAGCAGCCCGATCTGCCGATTGTCTTATTGCAAACGGAAGAAAGTGCGGCTCAAGTCAGTGCACTCAAAAGTGAAGACAGTGGCCTCGTGATCGCAACTGCCAATAACTTGGGCCAAAGTGCCGCTATGGTTGCAGGCGCTGATCTGCTGCTGACGGCCGATAGTCCAATTATGCAGCTAGCGATCGCGCTCAAAGTTTTTACCCTAGGTCTGTTTGGCACTCAATCGCCTAAGGCCATGCTGCCCTCTGCTCAAGGCGAAGAAACCCGATTTATCGGCATCGCCTCCGAGACTAACAGCGTCGCAGACATTCCTCCAGAAACCATTTTACAAAAAGTATGGGGCGGCAGTTAAGCCCCAAGATAGAAGGTACAAATACGTCATCTGAGGGTCATTTTTTAAACGGCCCTACTCTATAATTTTCCACCAGTTACCCCGTCTGATCACCTGCCCCAACTCTATTGACATAAATCCTATGGATCGCATTCAATTACAGGCTTCCAAGCTCTGGGATCTGCTTTTTTCAGAAGACACCGCCGCCACGTATCAAGCCACGCTCACCCTCACGGGCACTATTCTCAAAGAAACCGCTCAGCTCTTTTGGCTGATTATCTGCTCGTTTTTTGTCTTTGGCGCTTGGTTTAGCGATACCACGGTCAAAGCAGGCCAAAGCATTCGCAATTGGATCGAGGTCCAAACCAGCGATACCGTTTCAGCCACCGAGAAAAAGCCCTTAGCCCAGACCGGCAAAAGCCTGCTTGAAACTACGCGTACAGGCATTATGTACATGCTCGATCAAGCGCGTGAACAGTTGGGTATTGAGACCAGTGAAGCGCCTTCTGCCTCTTCGCCTTCTGCTTCTTCACCCGCTTCTAAGACCGCTTCTCAGCCTGTCTCTCAGCCTGCGGCAAAGGCCGTAGTCACCCCCCCGGCAGCGCCTAGCGTCAGCGCTGAAGCACCAAAACCAGCTCGTGCTAATCAGCCCAGCGATATCGACCGAGAAGAAGCCGATGATGGCTGGCCTCAAGTAGCGGAAGATTAGGTAGCAGAAGATTAGGTCGATCTAGGCGTCCTCTTAGCGACTGCCGCTACCCAGCAAAAACAGCCCGATCATGGTGACGCTGTTCCAGGTACTGTGCAGCAAAATTGAGGAGAGTAAGTTGCGCGATCGCACATAAGCAAACCCCAAAATCGACCCCAGCACCGTTAGCGGCAACACTTCTGAAAAGCTCAGATGCGCCGCTGCAAAAATTAGACTGCTCAGGCCAATCGCGCCCCAAATCGGCAAATAGCGCGTCAGCGAAGGCAGTAAAAAGCCCCGAAACAAAATCTCCTCAAACACCGGTGCCGCCACCGCCGCTGTAAACAAAAATATCCCTAACGCCAGCGGATCTCGCTCATCAAGCACAATTTGCAAAATTGGATTATTGCCCCCCTGCCCCTGCCAAATCTGCTGATTGAGCAGTGACACACTGAGCATCAACGGCAGCGCTACTAGATAGCTGCCCAAGCCCCACAGCGGCCATTTGCCAGAGAGCTTAAGCGGAAACCACGCTTTTGAGAGAGGTAAATAAGCCCTAATCGAATAATACAAAACCACCAAAGTACCCGCCGCCATCAGCAAGTAACCAGCG
Organism: uncultured cyanobacterium; assembly: GCA_963740915.1. Classification (GTDB taxonomy): domain Bacteria; phylum Cyanobacteriota; class Cyanobacteriia; order Phormidesmidales; family Phormidesmidaceae; genus Phormidesmis. Next base: position 29,069 of record CAVUFV010000006.1, on the reverse strand, counting down.
AGCGAATACAGCGCCTTACCCCGGCTTGATAAGCCCAGAATCGAGCCAGTCATCGCCAACCCACTTGTTTGTAAGCTATTCCAACCAGCAGTCAGATGGCCCATTAGCCCCTGCGTTACACCATCTGCTACACCACTAGATACCTGGGGCACCGCCGACTGCACGGTTGCCAGCAAAACCCCAATCACCAACGGCACCACAAACTGCCCGACAAACAAAAACCCGCCGACCACTACCTGCCAAATCACTTCCCAATTCCAAGGCACCTCCCACTGGCCTTCGGGAATGGCCAAGAGTGAATCCTTACCTCGCAACAGCCGTTGGCCAATCAGCGCGATCAAAACCGCTGTGCCGAACAAAGCCCCGAAAGACGGCAACAGCCCTACCGCACTGAGCTGAATCAACGTTTTCTCAGCCGCCGCTCGCTCAGATGCCCTTAATTCACTGAGCTGAGCGGTCTTATCTTCGAGGCTGTACAGCCTTTCTAAGGCGCTATAGCGAAACCAGCCGCTCAAGTTCAAGTTGATCAAATCAGCGGTATTAGATCGCACGACAGGCGGTGTCTGCCACAGATCGACTAGGATTTGAGCTGCCATAGCCTCATGAGACATCAGCGTCCCAGCGGCGCTATTGTCAGCAGAATTATCAGCAGCAGAGGCTAAACGCTGCCAAGTTTTGAGCGCTTTTGGAACCTCGTTTTGCTGAGCCTGCACCATGCCTAAGCGCACATCAATTTGATCGATCAAAAGCTGCTGTGAGTCGGCAGCTGTTTCTAACAAAGCTTTTTGATCGCTTTTGGCGGAGTTGGCCTGCTGCTGCAATCGTTTCAGCCCGGTTGTCGCATCCTGACGCACCTCTAAATACTGCTTACTTGCCGATTCCAGCGCGTCTTTGCCAAACACGGCATTGCGAAACTGCTCCACCTCAGCCGCTGGCAGACCACTACCATCCCATTCGCTGGCTTGTACCAGTAAATCAGTTTGGTATAGCTGCAATTGATTCCCGACTTGAGGTTGCGATAGGCTGCTAACCAATGACTGGCCCATAACCACCAACACGAGCAGGGTCATAAATGAAAGGACGATACGCTTGAGAGTCATACTGGTGGGTACTGCGGTAACTTTGTAATTCCCCCGTATTATCGCATCTCAACTCTCACAGCCGTTAAGATCAGCTTCAATCCCTATCTGGTGTTTCACCTATGCCCCCTTCTGATTTGACCCTCGACCAAACGGCCCTTGACCAAGCAGCAACCCAACTCGACGACGAAGCTACTCAAAAGGGCCTCAGCGAAGCGCAGTACAAGCAAAAAATGGAGCGCCGTAAAGCCGTTCAAGAAAAACGCCTAGCTGAGCGCAAGATTGAAAAAGGGCTAATTATTGTCAATACAGGTAACGGTAAAGGTAAAACTACGGCGGCTCTGGGCGTTGTGCTACGCGCCTTGGGTCACGGCTTCAATGTCGCCATTATCCAGTTTATCAAGGGCGGCTGGGAGCCTGCCGAAAAAGCTGCTCTCAGCCACTGGCCTGATCAGCTTGTGTTTCATGCGATGGGCGAAGGCTTCACTTGGGAAACGCAAGATCGGCAGCGCGATATTCAAACGGCCCAAGCCGCCTGGGAAAAAGCGCTGACCTACATCCGCGATGCAAACTATCGCACGGTGCTGCTTGATGAAGTCAATATTGCCCTGAAGCTGGGCTATTTATCGGTTGAGCAAGTGCTGGCTGGACTAGCCGAAAAGCCCAGCTTGAGCCATGTTATTTTGACCGGCAGAGGAGCGCCCCCGGAGCTGATTGAGCGGGCTGATTTGGTGACTGAAATGACGCTAATTAAGCACCCCTTTAAAGAGCAAGGTGTAAAGGCACAAGCGGGTGTAGAGTTTTAGTCATGCTCAAAATTTCTCGCCTTTCCAAACGATTTGGCCAACGTCAGGCGCTTAGCGATCTATCGCTGAGCTTGTTGCCGGGTGAAATTTATGGCCTGCTAGGGCCCAACGGTGCGGGCAAAACGACGGCGCTCAATATACTCTGCGGGTTGATTAAGCCCGACAGCGGCGAAATTTTGATCCAAGATCAGCCGGTTTCTCAGGCGACGAAGCGGATGGTCGGCGTGATGCCGCAGCAAAATTTGCTGTATCAAAGCCTGACTTGCACCGAAACGCTCTCTTTTTTGGCCCGCATTTACGGCTTGGATCGGCATGATATGCAAAAGCAAGTGCAGAGCTGTCTGAGCGCTGTGAACCTGGCAGATCGGGCGGACAGCGTGGTGGGCGATCTCAGTGGGGGGATGCAAAGGCGGCTGAGTTTGGCGGCGGCCATTATTCACCAGCCTCAGCTAGTGGTGCTAGATGAACCTTCGACAGGGCTAGATATTGAGGCTCGCTACGAGGTGTGGGAACTCATTCGCTTGCTGAAGCAGCAGGGGGTGACGGTGCTGCTCACGACTCACTTGCTCGATGAAGTCGAGCGGTTGTGCGATCGCATTGGCATTATCAAGCAGGGCAAGCTGCTCGCAGAAGGGACGCTGGAAGTGCTGCGAAAGCGCATTCCGGCAGCGGAAGTAGTGATGATCGAAACGAATGATGAGGTAGGTGCGATCGCCATTGCCCAATCGCATGGATTTACTCCACGCCGCTACGGCAATGAACTCGCTTTTTGGGTGCCGGAGCTGCTAGAGTTGCCTGAACTACTCAGCCGGTTTTCTGGCATTACCGTCGAATCGATTTCTCGCCATAGAATTGGTTTAGAACATATTTATTTAGAGATTACGCAAGAGAATTCTAAAGAGAAATCGCTTTCAGAGATTGGCCAATCTGTCCGTTCGATCTAACCCTGCTTTGTTGTTTTATAGTGAGCGTTTGAAGCGATAGTTTAAGTCATGATCAAACTTTTAATTGCGATTATTCCAGCCCTGCTAATTGTTGCTGTTGCCATTCTCTCTGTGCAAAATGCAACATTGATCCCAATCACTTTCTTCAGCTTTACAACTATTGCTCTGCCGGTTGGTATTTGGGTCGCTTTTGCGCTTGGTATTGGCATTGTTGGCACCGCGCTGCTCATGAGCCTATTTAGCCTTGGCAACCGAGCTAACAGCAATCGCTATTAAACAAAATGGAAAATTTACTTTCGCTCTCCAAAGCTCTCCAAGCATTGGGCACTCTGTCTCAGCAGCTGCTCCGGCAACAATTTTCCCAACAAACCCATCCAAATCCTCATTTAAACGGCTGGTCACTACAGGGAAGAGATCCAGAGGTGCTCAGGCAAATACTGCCGCTTATGAGCTGGGTTTACCATTATTACTATCGAGTCAGTACCGACGGCTGGGAGCATATTCCCACCGATCAACCGGTGATGTTTATAGGCTCTCACAACGGCGGCTTAGCTGCGCCCGACATGCACATGATGCTATACGACTGGTGCTGCCGGTTTGGCACTGAAAAACCCCTGTATGGACTCATGCACCCTAGCGTGTGGCAGGCTTCTCCTGTAGGCGCGCAGCTAGCCACGCAAATGGGAGCCGTGCGGGCGCACCCTCGCATGGGCCTCGCGGCTCTCAGTCAAAAAGCCAGTATTGTGGTGTATCCAGGCGGCGCGCAGGATGTATTTCGACCTTATGCGCTACGCCATAAGATCTGTTTTTATAATCGCAAGGGCTTTATTAAGCTAGCCCTCAAAAAAGGCGTTCCAATCGTGCCGATGATTTCTACCGGGGCGCATTCCAATCTCATTGTGCTAGGCGATCTTTACCCCCAGGTGCAGCAGCTTCATGAGTGGGGAATGCCTTGGCTAATGGGCATTGATCCAGAAGTTTTCCCTGTTTACTTGGGTTTGCCTTGGGGGCTTGCGGTGGGCCCTGTGCCCCACATTCCGCTACCGATTAAAATTCATACTCGCATCTGCAAGCCCATCGAATTTCAGCGTTACGGCGCAGATGCCTCAAAAGATAGGCGCTATGTCGAAGACTGTTATCAGCAAGTAACCACCCGCATGCAGGCTGAACTCGATGCGCTGGTCATGAGCACCTCATAAACATTCAGCCAAAGCCCATGCGCCAGGCTATTTTCGACGTTCAACCCTGTAAGCCATCTCACCTCCATCCAGCTCACACGCCTCCAGCTCACAGAGGTTTCAAGAGTGATTACCGATCTCGAACCGAAATTCGGTGGCTTCTACCGTTGGGTAGGGTTTTTGCGACTCCGCTAGGATGAGTTGTTTTGGCATGATGTATATATCCAATTTCGGAGATACATTCATGATTGTTCGTCATTACTGGCAGCCGTTTCAAGAAATCAATACCGTTAAAAAACAGCTTGATCAGCTATTTGATGAGTTTGCTGGTGTTGAGAGCGCGCCGACCGCTTGGACACCGGCTGTGACTTTGATAGAGCGTGAAGATGCGCTGTTGTTGCAAGTGCAGCTGCCGGGAGTCAGTGCTGATAATATCGATGTTCAGGCAAGCCGTGAAGTTGTTGCGATTTCAGGCGATCGCACGCCTCTAGCTCTTACTGAAGGTGAAAAGCTTCGCCGCAATGAGTTCCGCTATGGGCCTTTCCGCCGAGTAGTCTCTTTGCCGGTTGCGATTGATCCACAGACCGTAAGCGCTGCTTACGAAGCGGGCATTTTGCGATTAACGCTACCTAAAGCAGAAGATGAGCGCAACAAAGTTGTGAAAGTGACCATCGCAGGCACTCAACAGTCTGTTCTAACTGAGTCTACGTCGCCGGCTGAAGCTAGTTCGGCGGAGTTGACAGAGACGGAAACAAATGCTGATGCTTGGCAGAGTGCATAGGTCTCTGCGTAGGTCTTTAAGCTGATCTCTAAGCAGACAGATTAGAGATCATGTCTGAGATGGCTAATTTAGAAATAGCCGATTTGAGACTTAGATTTGAGACTTGATTGAAGACAACGAGTTTTTAGGTACATGAGGCGGGCGATCGCAATTGGATCGCCCGCCCTTTTTTTCATGATGTAACGCAACATTGCAAAGCCAATCGCCCTTCTAGAATCTCTATATCCTAGTAAAAACCGATATTGAGCAAGCGCAAAAGGATTTTTACGATGGAGAGTATCGATTCGCCCGTGGCAAAGGGCGCAGCTAAAAGTCCGCCGCAAATTGGCTTATTCACGATGCTGCGGCTAGGAGCCTTTAACATGGGGCTTGGGATCATGTCGCTGCTGACACTGGGCGTGCTCAATCGAGTCATGATCGATGAACTGCGGGTGCCTGCGCTCGTTGCCGCCGGAGTGATTGCAGTGCATCAGTTCATGGCCCCTGCGCGGATTTGGTTTGGCCAAATGTCGGATGCCAAACCGCTGTTGGGCCACCATCGTAGTGGCTATATCTGGCTAGGCATTGTCAGCATGTGGCTGACGGCCTTTGTGGCAGTGCAGGTGATGTGGCAGCTCGGTGAGCAAATTGCTGAATTCGGCTGGGGAATTGGCGCTTACCCTTGGGTAGGTTTGCTGGCCGTGGTATTTGCGTTTTATGGGCTGGCACTATCTTCAACTTCAACCCCCTTTACAGCGCTGCTGGTAGATGTTTCAGATGATAAAACTAAAAACAAAATTGTCGGTATTGGCTGGTCGATGCTGATGCTGGGCATCGTGGCCGGTGTAGTCATTATTCAAAAGGTATTAGGGCCATTGGAAGGAGCAACTTCGGTGGCGGAATTGCAAGCGCCGATCAATCGATTGTTTATCGTCGCTCCAGCGATTGTGTGCGCGATCGCGGTGGTCAGCACGCTGGGTGTCGAGAAGCGGTATTCTCGGCTAGAACAGCGCTCAAGGGCGGGCGATCGCGAAGATAGCGTCACTTTAAAGCAGGCCATCAAAGTATTGACTGCAAGCCGTCAAACGGGCGTATTTTTCTGCTTTTTGCTGGTGCTGAGTTTGAGCATCTTTGCGCAAGATACGGTACTAGAGCCCTACGGCGGCCAAATTTTTAACATGACAATTGATCAAACCACCGCCCTAAACGGATTTTTTGGCGGAGGCACACTGCTGGGCATTATGGTCACAAGTGGGGTGCTGGTACCGCTATTGGGCAAAAAACGCACGGTAAAAGTAGGCTGCTTAGCGGCCTCGGGATGTCTGCTGCTATTGGCCGCTGCGGGTACTACCGGCAATCCGGTGACGCTGCAAGTGGCGGTAGGTTTATTTGGGCTAGCGGCGGGCCTATTAACAACCGGCTCAATTTTGCTGATGCTCGATTTAACCGCCGTGGCCACAGCGGGCACGTTTATTGGTGCTTGGGGACTAGCTCAGGCGATGGCGCGAGGCGGCGCTTCGGTGCTAGGCGGCGGCTTATTGTCTTTGGGTAAAAATCTAACCGGCGCAGCAACCGTCATTGAGCCGACGGCTGAGCAGTTGCTACCGGCTTATGCGCTGGTATTCGTGACCCAGGCGGTGGGGATGCTGGTGGCAATTGCCCTAGTCAGCCGCGTCGATATTGAAGAATTTCAGATGGATGCGAAAAGAGCGATCGCCGCAGCGCTAGAAAACGATCTAGATTAATCAAACTGCTAAGCTACTTTGCATGTTTGACACCGTTTGCAAATTCCTAATCGAAACCTTTCCAGCCGACTTTGCCACTTGGCTGTTGGGTGAACCGGTTGTCCTAACGGCCCTGAGTCCTTCAGAACTATCGCTAGAGCCGATCAGAGCTGATGCGCTGATTTTGCTTCAAGCTGACGACATCATTCTTCACGTAGAATTTCAAACCCGCCCCGATCCAGCCTTGCCATTTAGAATGCTTGACTACCGCATGCGCGTTCATCGTCGGTTTGCGAACAAAAGGATGCGGCAAGTGGTCATCTACCTCAAACCCACCCAATCTGAGCAGGTGCATCAAACCACCTTTACCTTAGAAAATACACGGGGAGTAGTCGGGAGCTTGGTAGCCCTGCCACTTCAGTGCAGGGTGGAAAAGCGGGCGAGCGGCTTTAGCCGCCGTGGTAAAATAAAGCCATATTTAGCAAGACTCGATGACCTAATAGGTTGGGGCTTAACATCCCGTGAGGGCAAACATACCTGTCGGCAGCAAAGTTGTTCCATTAGCGAGAGATTCAAGACAGCTAGATAGACAAACTGAATACGTAAGCTGAATGGCCCAGCCAAACAGTCTAGAGGGCAGTTGACCAGCCCTATGAGTCGTGCTGAAAAGTGGCAGAAGTTTTAGCAGGAAGTTCAGAAACCTTTGATAGAAGCCGGGGAATCCCCGTACTTCAGTCGGGGGAGTAGTCAAGGCATCAGTTTGAGGTCATTCGGCTGTGGGAGCAGCCGCTGAGTGATTTTGTCAAAGCTCCCGGCCTTCTGCCCTTGGCCGTGCTTAGTCAAAACGATAATCCGACAGTGGCCCTACAGAACATAGCCGCTTTAATCCAGACAGTGCCGACTCGAAGCATTTAGAGTAACCTAACGGCGACTACAGCCATTCTATCGGCGCTAGTATTAGATAAATCAATCATTCAGCAAATTTTGAAGAGCGATCTGATGCAAGAGTCAGCCATTTATCAAGAAATAAAGCAAGAAGGCATCCGAGAAGGTATCCGAGAAGGTATTCAAGAAGGTATTCAGAGGGGCGAAAGGGCTCTGATATTGAGGCTATTGCGTCGTAAAATTGGCGATCTTTCAGTCGCCATGCAACAACAAATAGATCAGCTATCCCCTGATCGGTTAGATACGCTAGGCGACGCGCTGCTAGAATTTTCTACCGCTGCGGATTTAGCTGATTGGCTGCAAGCTCATGCCTGATTTTCGAGCTGATGTTCAGACTGACTTTTGGGATGAGGTGACGAGCTTTACTCAGCAGGTGACGACTAAAGTTGGAGAGCCGTTATTGGAGGCTTTTGGCAGTGCAACGGCTGATCAAAAGGCCGATGGGAGTCTAGTGACTCAGTACGACAAGTGGGCCGACGCAGAACTGTGCACTAGCATCACTCGATCTTTTCCCACTCACGGCGTTTTGAGCGAAGAAGCCGAACACACGTTTCCTGATACTGAGTGGTGCTGGGTGATTGATCCCATTGATGGCACCACCAACTTCACCCGAGGCGTGCCTTTATGGGGTATTTCTTTGGGTCTGCTCTATCAGGGCACACCCGTATTTGGCCATGTGTACATTCCCTCGATTGCCCAACACTTCCACGGCTTTTGGCCCGGTGCATCAGGCTTAACCATGCCTTCAGGCGCGTTCGTCAACGCCAAAGCAATTGAGCCTGCCACTGATTCGCCATCCGGATCACATTTTTTCAGCCTCTGTGCGCGTAGCCTAAAGGTATTGCAGCAGCCGTTTCCCTGTAAAATTCGGATGCTAGGCGTAGCCACGTACAATTTGCTAACGGTCGCTTCGGGCGTGAGCTTAGGCGCTGTTGAAGCCACACCCAAAGTTTGGGATATTGCCGCCGTGTGGGCGATTACTCAAGCAGCGGGCGCTAGCTGGATACCGCTAGACGGCACTGAGCCTTTTCCCTTAGTTAAGGGCAAAAACTACAGCGCTCAGCCTTTCCCGACACTGGTAACTCGCCCTGATTTGGTGGCGACGTTTGAACCGCTGGTGAAAGTGATTTTATAGATTTTTTGGAGCGTTATGACTTTTTTGCGTCTCATTGATCGAGCGCCTCATCAAACTTTAGAAATTGATGGTAGCCAAAGCGGGCCGTTCAGGGGCGAAATTACGGTTCCTGGCGACAAATCAATTTCTCACCGCGCGCTGATGCTAGGGGCGATCGCTCACGGCACCACCCGCATCCAGGGGCTACTGCTAGGCGAAGATCCGCGCAGCACTGCCGCCTGCTTCAGCGCTATGGGGGCCAAAATTTCAGGGCTAGAAACTGCCGGAGCCGATGGCTGGATTACCGTCGAAGGCACTGGCGGAGACCTGCAAGAACCGGACGACGTTCTCAACACGGGCAATTCGGGCACCACTTTGCGGCTGATGCTGGGTTTGTTAGCCTCTCAGCGGGGTAAATTTTTCGCCGTCACCGGTGATGCCTCGATTCGCCAGCGCCCTATGAAGCGGGTGATTGCGCCTTTGATCAAAATGGGCGCAGCGATCGCCGGTAAAGCCAACCACACACTCGCGCCGCTTGCCGTACAGGGCCAACAGCTCCAGCCCTTTCACTATCACTCCCCCATTGCTTCCGCGCAGGTAAAATCTTGCCTACTGCTAGCCGGGTTGTCGATTCACGGCGACACGACTGTCACCGAACCTAGCCTTTCTCGCGATCACAGCGAACGAATGCTGCAAGCTTTTGGCGCTAAGATCTCTATCGATCATTCAACCTGTAGCGTCACCCTTCATGGCCCCGCCCGACTCAGCGGCCAAACGGTGATTGTCCCCGGTGACATCAGCTCTGCTGCCTTTTGGCTAGTGGCCGCTGCCATTACTCCTGGATCTAATCTGCTGATTAAAAATGTAGGCATCAATCCTACCCGAACCGGGGTGCTAGAAGCCATGAGCGCGATGGCGGCGGACATTACCCTCGAAAATGAACGAGAGGTGACAGGCGAACCGGTTGCCGATTTGCGAGTTCGTTACAGCCCGCTCAAGGGCTGTAAAATTGGCGGCGATCTGATTCCTCGGCTAATTGATGAAGTGCCGATTTTGGCAGTAGCAGCGCTGTTCGCCGAAGGCATCACAACAATTACAGATGCGGCTGAATTACGGGTAAAAGAGAGCGATCGCCTCGCTGTAATGAGCGCCGCTTTAAGCAAACTGGGCGCACAGGTTACCGAGCAGCCCGATGGCATGACCATTACCGGCATGGGATCAGCCGCTCAGCTTACTGCTGCTTCATTAGATAGCGATACCGACCATCGAATTGCCATGAGCTTAGCGATCGCCGCCACCCGCGCTTTCGGCATAACTCAAATTCACCGAGCCGAAGCTGCTGCGGTATCCTATCCTAATTTCATTGAAACGCTGGCGCTTACTGCTCACCCCACCGCTGACGGATAGGCAACCAACCACCCGATCAGCTTCAAGTAAAAATCGGGCTAAAAATTAGGGCTGTAGGCGGGTTCTCCTCTGAAGAATTGAACACATACCAGTAGACACGGGCATTCTAATCCTAATCCTAATTGATCGCCAAAGCCGCGTGAGGGCTAGAAAGGCTCAATGCAAAAAGTTTTAGTCATCGAAAGCCCAGGGCCTAGTCGCAGCAATCTGGTCAGCTACCTTAAGTCTGAGAAATTTTTGGTCAACACCGCCGATGACGGCCCTGAAGGCATGAGTGCAGGCCGAACTCATCGACCCGATGTGATTGTCTGTAGCTGGTCGCTGCCTAGCGAAACAAGCGAACTCAATGGCCACCAAGTCCTCGAAGCCATCCGGAAAGACAGCGAACTGCACTTAACGCCCTTCATTCTGCTGCTAGATCCTATAAATCCGGCGGATAGCTCAGCTCTCACTCGAATGTACCAGCGCCAAGCCATGTCATTAGGCGCTGATGACTGCTTAGTGCGCCCCTTTACTCACCCTGAAATCTTAAATACGATCACAGCTCGAATCAACCGTCTCATCGCCACCAATGAGCTATATGCTAGCTCATTGCGCAATGCTGCCGGGAAAATGAACCATTTGGCCCGATACGACGACCTCACAGACTTGCCCAACTATAACCTCCTGCATCAGCGGCTATCCCAAGCGATTACCACTGCTCATAGCGGTCAGCAAACATTAGCTTTGATGTCGGTCAGCCTAGATCGCTTACGTCTGATCAATACTGTTATGGGCTATCCCGCAGGCGATCAGTTGCTCAAAGCCGCAGCTCAGCGGTTGCAGTCATGTCTACCGCCTGATGCCACCGTTGCTAGGCTAACTGCCAATCAGTTTGCAGTTGTTTTACCCCGTTTAGAGCGGCCTCAGCAAGCCAGAGAAACTGCCGAGAATGTAATGAATGTGCTCAGCAGTCCGTTTTCTCTGCCTGAGCAAGAGGTTTTTGTTACAACCAGCATCGGCATTGCCTTTTTACTCCATCAAAGTAAAGACATTTATACCTTGCTCAGGCAGGCAGACGCAGCGTTGGAATCTGCCAAAAAGCAAAAAAGCAACTGTTGCGAGTTTTACCGATCAGACATGCCGGTCATGCTCAGCGATCAAATTGCGATGGAAACTTGGCTGCGCTATGCACTTGAGCGTCGTGAGTTTGAAGTGCATTACCAACCTCAGCTTAACTTACACAATCATCGAATTGAAGGCAGTGAGGCGCTGATTCGCTGGTATCATCCAGAACAGGGCTACATTTCACCGGCCAAATTTATTCCGCTGACAGAGGAAACCGGCCTGATTGTCGAAATTGGTCAGTGGGTCTTAGAAACCGCTTGCGCTCAAGCTAAACGTTGGATCGCGATGGGAACTGGCATTCGCTACGTGTCAGTTAATTTATCGAGTGTGCAGTTTAATCAGCTCAATTTAATTGAGCAGATAAAAAGTACGCTGGCAGAGACTGGACTTGCACCTCATGAGCTAGAGATAGAGGTGACAGAAACAGCCTTGATGCAAGATGCCGAATCGGCGATTAAAATCCTCAATGATCTGAAAGCTTTGGGGATTCGGATTGCAATCGATGATTTTGGTACCGGCTATTCCTCTTTAAGCTACCTCAAGCAGCTGCCCATCGATACGCTCAAAATTGACAATTGCTTTGTTCGAGGGGCCCCGCACGACATTAAAAACCAGGCGATTTTGCATTCTACAATCGATCTGGCTCACCGCCTGGATCTAAAAGTAGTGGCTGAAGGGGTTGAAAATGAAGCCGAGAAAGCACTGCTGGAAACGTATCAGTGTGACTATTTACAGGGTTTTTGGATTGGCAGACCGATGACGGCGACGGATTTTGAGGCGGTAGTTGGTTAGGTGGGATTTGTGATTTGTAACGGTGATTTGTAACTGTGAGATAAATTTCCGTGTGTAGGTGCCCAAAGATACCGTAATTTCTCTAGGGTACCTGGGAATATTAAACACACAATGCTCCGGCGGTTTCTGCGGAACCGAAATTTTTATGACACGGCAGTCTGCGATTGACCCCTCTAACAGTTCTTTCAGCCGCTTTGATTGCGCCTTTAACAGATCCTTGAACGGATCAAGTAAGGGCTCACTCAGCAATTGGTTCAGTAGCGTTAGTACCTATGCGGAGATGAGTCCTGATTTAACGATTCGCAAGCAGGTCAATCAGCAAATGCAGAGGCGCACTCGGCGGGTGCTCGGTGCGGTGGAGTGGGGCAAGCTGTTTTGCCGAAGTGATCGGGCGTATCCGCTGCTGTCGTTTGTTTATCAGTACTTTGGGCTCTATTCGGGGCTGGAGTTTGGGCGGGTGAGACCGGGCGATCGCCTCAACGATGATCTGCATTTTCCATTAGTTTGCTGGTTTGACTGGACGACTACGTTTTGCGAGGACTTTTTTCAGCGATTTGGGGTGGACTTGAGCGATCGCTTTGATGAAGCGACCTTTGACACCATTGATGATCTGATTAATTTTTTAATTGAGCAGGCTGTACCTCAAGAGATGGCGCTTTCGCAAGGCAGCCGGACGCGCCGAGAAATCGCTTGAACCAGACTCAAGCGTTACTTATTTTTGCATTGCTTAAAAATCCATTACGTTTACGCTCACGCCCTAGCTGCCATTTGATACCCTTGTGCTAAGCGAGAGTGTATTAGGACTTTTCATGCCCAGAACCCAGAAGAACGACAACTTCATCGACAAGTCATTTACCGTCATGGCCGATATGATTCTTAAAATGCTGCCAGCGAAACAGCAGGCCAAGGAAGCATTTGCCTACTATCGAGACGGCATGTCTGCTCAAGCCGACGGCGAATACGCTGAAGCAATGGATAACTACAGAGAAGCCCTGACGCTGGAAGAAGACCCTTACGACAAAGGCTACATCCTCTACAACATGGGTTTAATTCATGCGAGCAACGGTGAGCATGATCAAGCATTAGCCCTGTATAAAGAGGCGCTAGAACTCAATCCTCGCATGATTCAAGCGCTCAACAATACGGCTGTCATTTACCACTATCGCGGGGAGCAGGCTGAGGCCGCAGGCGATAAATCCGAATCAGATAAGCTGTACGACGAAGCCGCACGCTATTGGCTAGAAGCCGTGCGGATGGCTCCAAATAACTACCTCGAAGCGCAAAACTGGCTCAAGGTGACGGGTCGGCTGAGGCTCGATATGATCTAGGCCGTAGGTGACTGGATGTAGCCGCCGGATATAGCGGCTAAATATAATTGGCCCTTGGCCGTTTGCTCAAGTTGAGGCCAACGGCCTTCTGCTATGATTTAGACCAATATGACTTAGGCCATTGAGGCAGAGGATAGTTGCGGCTAATGATTGATATTGATCAAGTTCGCAAAGTTGCTAATTTAGCACGCTTGCAGCTAACGGAGGCCGAGCAGCAGCAGTTTACCGGTCAGCTCAATCGCATTTTAGAGTATGTGCAGCAGCTTGATGAGCTAGATACGAAAGATGTTGCACCGACCACACGAGCGATTGAGGTAAGCAATATTACGCGGCCTGATCAGCTAGAGATATTTGCCGAACGTGAGGCTATTTTGAACAGTGCCCCTGATCGAGAAGAAAGTTTCTTTAAGGTGCCTAAAATTTTAGGGGGTGAGGAAGGCGGCAACTAGGTTGTCTGGAGTATCGGTATCTACTTGCCGCCATTGTTTGCGTATGAGCAACCGGTGATAGGCGCTAAAACTATCGGTTGATCTCTAAAATAGACCCAATGACAAGGCTGAAAATGCCGAGGAGAAATAATACGGGGACTATTTCGGTCATTACCTTCACAAAGCTACCGAGTACAGCCTCAGAAGGATAAGCCAAGACAACTGAGAACGCTAGAACAATGCCTAGCCCCATCATCGAGAGGAAAAACGGCGCGACACTCAAGATCTGGCTTAGTTTGCTGGATGCAGTGCGATCGCTTGGCACTTGATAGGTCGTTGGCTGCGTTCTAGGCTCTGGAATAGCTTTAGGGTTAGGAGACGTTAGAGCTGCAATAGCGGCCTGGTAGCGTTGCTGATAGGCTTGGCGCAGATCAGCTTCGTAACGCTGCCGACGATCAAGGAGTGCTTCTTGATATAGCGCGTCGATGTTGGCAATTTGAACCTTGAGGGCGTCGATTTCCTTGCGATATAGATATTTGATATCGACAAGCTGATCGCTGATCGCGTAAATTTGCTCCTTGAGACTTTTATCGGTGGGTGCTTGGGCGGTTGTCTGCGTTTGCGGGCGTGAGTGCCGATCAGCGATGTCGTTGATGGCAATTTTGTCTGGATTGATGGCAATTTTGTCTGGATTGATATCTAAACTGATGGCTGGGTGGATGGCGCGATCGCTGTTGAGGCGAGGCTGAAGATTAGTGGCTGAGCTAGGTGAATTTGACATAATTGACGACTCCTTTTCAGTCCAAGCAGACTGAACATCTAGTAGACGCGTTAGCTTCTGGCACACCTCACTATTTTTCGCAGGCTCTGTAAGTGTTAGATAGGAATAAGACCGCCCTCTCACGTCAAGATCATTGAAAAAATGACACACTGTACAAACAGACGGGCAGTGCTGAAACATCGAAAAATTCTCGATATTTCCGAATTTTTCAGCAGACTCACCGGCAGATCTATCGCTACATGATCTGCTAAATGGGCCCTCAGGCAAAACATCATCCATGCTTTTCTCCTAATGAGCTATAGGCACAAACCTCAATCTCAAGCCTCACTTTTCTCACACTTTTCTCACACTCGTAATGTAGCGGTCATCTAAAATCCTGTCAAGCTAAAATTGTGAGATTTATTGATTAATCTGAGCACAGACTATTTATGATATGCAATCAGTTAATCGACTGAATTTTAAGAAAAATTTTGAACATTTTTAAATATTTTTGAACATTGCTGTGTTCTGAATACCTTTTCATGCTTTAGGTTTGAGGTCATAGGCCGGTTTTTTACGCCTATGTTTGGTTGCCTATGTTTAGTTTAGGTAAAGAAGCTGGGCGGGCTTATCTCACAAACAAAAAATAGTCTACACTGTGTGAGCTAATGCGCTCTGAGCGGGTGCGGTCAGTTGGCTGATTAGGTATTTTAGCCAGTCGGCTAGCTTGATAATTGCGGCATTTGGCTGGTCAGTGTGAGATCGATATAGGCCACGGTGGGCCAATGCAATCTTGAGTGAGGTACTCTTCTGTGAAGTTCCTTTGAAAGTGTCCTTTGATAATGATCGTCCTATGCAGCAGCCTGTTGAATTTTCAGAAGAATTTCTGACTCAAGTCGCAAAAGATAACCGAGTGTCTGATGGAGAACTCGCAGCTTTGAAGCTGGCTCTGGGCAAACAAAAGAGTAAAGACATCGCTAAATATCTCAACATTTCTGAGGAAGCGGCTCGTAAACGGCTCGGTGAAGTCTATAAAAAATTTGACATTAAAGGGAATGGCCCTGGTAAGCTAGCGTCTTTGAAGCGGCGTTTAGTGGCTTCATCAACAGGTTCGCGCTACAAAGCAGAAGACCAGGGAGACAGAACTAGATCAGATAGATCAGATAGATCAGATAGATCAGACAAAACAGCTGGTGACGATGTTATTAATGTCATTGAAAAGGATGCTGATCTGCTTCCTCGTTCGCCTTCTATTCCGCTGCTTGAAGTCAAGCAGAATATTCATTGGAACGATGCGCCGACGCTGAATTTATTTCGAGGACGTGAGCAATCGTTAGATAACCTAGCGCAGTGGCTTTCTCAAGCGGAGAAATCGCATAAGCTGCTGGCGATTTGTGGTATCGGCGGTATTGGTAAGAGCTATTTGGCTCGAAAGCTAGCTGAACAGGTGAGTGAACAGTTTCAGGTGGTGGTGTGGGTGAGTGCGACCCAATCGCCGGAAGATTTTTTGCGATCGCTCCTTCCGATCATTCAATCTGACCATTTCGCTAGCTCCGATCCAGATACCGAAAAGCGCTCAGCGCTACCTATGAGCGCACTGATTGCACAATTTGTTGAGGGTCTTTCTCAGCAGCGCTGCTTGATTGTACTAGATGGGTTTGAAACATTATTCGATAGCTATCAAACTGAAGATGCTCACGAACATCCAGCATCCATTCCGACCTTTGATGCCAAACGCCGACAGCAGGCTAGCTCTTACAGAGCCGGGTTTGAGGCCTATAGTGAGGTGCTAAGCGCAGTCCTTACGCCCTATCGGGATTTAACTAAAAACGCGAGCAACAGCTGCCTCATATTGACTAGCCGTGAGAAACCGCGAGAGCTGCTGTCTGCACCTGCCCAGCATTCGAGCGCTTGGCTATACACGCTCAGCGGATTGGAAAACGGTGACGTGAAGGAGCTGTTGGAGAGCTTTGATCTGTTTGCCTCACCAGCTGATTACACCGCAATTACGGAGCGCTATTGCGGGCATCCAATGGCTTTGCGAATGGCAGCTAATATTGTCAAAGATGTTTTTGATGGCAGTATTGCGGACTTTTTAGATCAGGAAATTTCTGTTTTTGATGATTTACGAGGCGTGCTCAAAACGCAGTTCAAGCGACTGCCGCCGATTGAACAAGAGGTAATGTACTGGCTGGTGGTCAATCCTCAGCCTTGTACGCTAACCGATTTAAAAAAAGACATTGTTTCAGAAGATCATAAACAGAATTTGCTCTATACATTACAGTCTTTAGAACGACGGTCTTTAGTTGAGGTTAAACGTTCTGAAAGAATTTCCTTTCACCTTCACCCAATGGTTTCTGAGTATGTGCTCAATCGCTTTATTCGAATCATTTTTTCGGAGCTAATTCGAGGGCATTTAGATCTGTTTAATAGCCATGCTTTGATGAAAGCCGACGCTGAAGATGAGCTACGTGAATTTCAAAAAGAGAACATTGTTGAGCCTATTTTAGAACGGTTAAAAAATCATTATAAGAGTCTGGCTTCAGTAGATGAGCAGTTGAGCGATCGCCTGAATAAATTTCGCCAAGAGAACGCTCATCGGCTAGGTTATGCAGGCGGCAACTTTGTCAACTTGCTTGTGCAGCTTTCGCAGGGCCAAAGACTCTTTTCTAAAGATTTTTCAAAGATGACCATATGGCAGGCTTATTTGCAGGGCGTACAGCTTAGAAACGTGAACTTTAACCGCTGTCAGCTAGATCGATCTGTTTTTACAGAAACACTTAGCGATGTGCTGACCCTGGCTTTTCAAGACTCTCCTCTGCGGCCACTACTGGCCTGCGGGGATGCGAATGGCAGCGTGCATTTGTGGGAGATGCCACTGAGCTTGACAGCAGCTAGTAGATCACCGATCAGATCGCTTAGCAATCAGAGTAGCGATCCGTTAGAAAATTCCGTTACTGCGCTATCTAGCCCTGCCTCGCCAGCCATATTGGGAGCGAATGCTCAAGGGCACAAGTATGCTGAGTGGGAAGCGCACAGTGGTTGGGTCAGAGCGATCAGGTTTATTCCCACGCGATCGCTTCTCGTCACTGGTGGGGACGATAGTCGGCTGAAACTGTGGCGATTGCCCACAGATCAGCGCCCCTCGACGCAGCCAGAACAAATCTGGCAGTATGCTGCTGAAGACTGGATTCATGCGGTGGCAGTAAGCCCGAATGGAAAAATCATTGCCAGTGGTAGCGGCGATAAAATTACGCTGCATCAGGTTCGTAACGGCAAAGAAATTTGTCGCCTTGGCAACCAAACGCGCGAACAGATGTATGGCCAAAGCTACTTCAGTCAAGGAATTTGGAATAAATCGCCTCAAGCAATGCAGCAAAACCGGATCAGAACCCTTGCTTTTAGCGCCGACGGTCACTGGTTAGCGAGCTGTAGCGACGATCATATCATTTGCCTCTGGCCGCTAACATCGCTGATGTCTGAAGCAGAAGATTTGTCTGATTTATCGAGCTTGCCGATGCAGCCGATGCAACTGATAGGTCATAAAGGTCTCGTGCATTCAATGTGTTTTAGTCCCGATAGTACTTTGTTAATCAGCGGCAGCGAAGATAAAACGATTAGAGTGTGGGAAGTGGCTAGTGGCCAGTGTCAGCAAATCCTGCGTCGGGCAAGTGATCGGATTCGGTCTGTTGCTGTCAGCGCTGATGGTCGTTTTTTAGCCAGCAGTGGCGACGACTGTCGGGTGAGTCTGTGGGACTTTAAAACGCGCGAACGGCTGAACAGTATTTCGACGCAGAGCAGTCGCATTTGGTCGGTGGCTTTTCAGCAGCAGGGTGAGCGCTTGACGCTAGCAGCAGGCGGCGATAAACAAACTTTGATGCTTTGGCAGGTTTGCTCTAATCAACGACAGAAATCGCGCGATGGCAAGGATAAAGCTGCTTATTTACGACAGTTAAGAACCTATAGGGGCTATACCAATGGGATTCGGGCAGTGGCTTTTTTGGGCGATCGCCGGATCATTGGTGGTGGCGATAGCGGCGATCTCTCAGTTTGGGATACTGAAACCCGTGATCGCAAAGCAACTTTACCGCTGCATCAAGGGCGGATTTGGGCGATCGCGGTAGACTTACAAAGTGCTCGCATGGCCAGCGGCAGCGACGATCACACGATACGACTGTGGGATACTAACACCGGCCAATGTTTAACAACATTAACTGGGCACAACAACTGGGTCAGGACCCTAGCATTTAGCCGCAGTGGCCGTTTCTTAGTAAGCGGGGGCGACGACGGCACCATTCGGATTTGGAATACGGCCTCCGGATTTTGTCTTAAAATTTTCGAACAGCCGGTTCATTGGATTCGTTCTTTGAGCTTTAACCCTTACAACAATCGTTATTTGATCAGCGGTGGAGATGATTGCTGTGTGCGGCGCTGGGATAGAAAAGAAGAAAGCGCCAAGACTTTATTTCAGCATCAGCGCCGAGTGTGTTCCGTGGCTTACAGCCCAGACGGGAAGATGATTGCCAGTGGCAGTGACGATGCGACAGTAGTACTTTGGGATGTTGAAAAAGAAGAAATCTATCGGCGTCTAGAACCTAGCGAACTAGGCATTAAAACACTTGCGTTTAGTCCAAATGGCCATTATTTGGCGGCAGCTGGAGAAGATCAGCTAGTCTATGTGTGGGATTTGAGAGCGGAGGATCTAGACAATCGCTGTTTTACCTTTCGACCCGAAGACTATAGAGGCATTGCGGGGGGCATTCGCTCAGTTGCCTTCAGTCCTGATAGTCAATTTTTCATCAGCGGTGGGCTAGATGAGATGATTCGGATGGGCGATGTGAGCAACATGAAAGATCCTTACCATCTCTATAGATTACGGCCATTAATCAGTCGCGATCGCCCCTACGAAAACATTGAAATTAAAGATATTAAAGGTTTAAGTGATCTGCAAGTGGCGAACTTAATCACACTAGGGGCAGTCAGTCAAAAAACGTCTTTACTTAATTAGACACTAGGTGCAGTTAGTCAAAAAACATCTTTACTTGGGTAGTTGCTGCTGATTTTTGTGACAGGAGCAAGTACAAAGCATAAACAAAGGAGTGCTAGCTTGTTGTGGCTAGTGTTAAGGCTCCGATCACATGACCGGAGCTAAAACCAATTAAGTCACCCGCATAGTGTATGCTTAACTACAATCGCTGCATCAGCCTTGATATTTATTTCGGTATCTGCTGATTTGATATCTCTAATTTGCACCCATGACTTCAATATCACGTATAATGCTTCGCGCTTGACTGACCTCATCGGATGATCCGCTAACAACTACTCGAAAACTTCGAGGAATCAAAGGATCTGACTTTTGCTTTTGGTCTAAAGGCTGACCGCTATAGTTGCGCTTGCCGAAGATAAGCCCCAAGATGCCGCCCCCAAGCGATATACCGACGATCAGCAAACGAGTGAAGGTACTATTGGCAGCAACGCCATCCAGCCAGTATGCAGCGGAGGTTGCAGCCAGTATGCTAAGCATTCCGCCATAAAAAATGCCCAACACAAAGCCTCATCTTGGCCGCTAGTTGTTCCTAAAGAGCTAATTTGAGATTCAGACGAAACGTGATCGTCAATGGAGATTTTTGAGCAGATAGACCAGCTGATTCAATCGCTTTCTTAATCTTTAATGCGGAATTGCGATCATTGTAGACCCCAATTACTTCACCTGACGATGTAGCCATTTCACTTGTCATATAGTTGCTTTCCTCTTGTATCACACAGGCAGGCAGGTGAGTGCCCCCTATAAAACCTTCCTTAAATAGTGGAGAATTTGAAGCTACCTTGGCTCTATAGCTTGATAGATTTAGGCAGTCTGCCTGAAGGAACTTAGTTTGCTCTTAGCCATCAATTTGCCGTGTGCTTATTGGCTTACGCCGACAGAAAGCTGCTCGCTTGAAGAAATTTCAAATATGAAGATCTGCCCAAATAGACATCACACCGCTGGCTTAGAGATAAACTCCCGACACGGATTTATGTCTAGGATTTACCAAGGCAAACGGCTCCCGTCCCATGAGAAAAATTCGCCGCTGTTTGCAATCGTTAGCCCTGACATGACCGTAATGAGCTGACGAACGGTGCGCTCGGTAGAAAACAGCTTTTCGGGAGGAACGGCTCGTTGAAAGGGTTTGGAAAGCTGGGTGTCGGTGGTACCGGGATGCAGCATGACCAAAGTTGTCTGAGGGCTGCGGCGGCTGTATTCAATCGCCGCTGTTTTTAAAAACATGTTGAGGGCAGCTTTAGAGGCGCGGTAACCATACCAGCCGCCGAGACGATTGTCGCCAATGCTGCCGACTTTAGCAGAAATGGTGGCAAATAAACTGGGTGATTTGTGGCTCAGCAGCGGCAGGATGTGCTTGGCTAATAGCGCGGGGCCAATACTGTTGATCTGAAAGTAGGTGAGTAGATGCTCGGCGTTGAGCTGGCGCAAGGCTTTTTCGGGCTGTTGCTGATCATTGTGTAACAGTCCGACGCAGTTGATCACTAGGTGCAGCTTGGGTGAGATCTGCTTAATTTCTCCTATGGCTTGCTCGATTTGGGACTCTGCGGTGAGATCCATTTGCAGGCAGTGGAGGCGATCGCGCTGCGGCGCTGCTAGTGCGAATAGGGCTGTGGCCGTGCTTTGCGAGCGATAGGTAGCAAATAGCCGAGTGACCTGGCTAAACGATAAAAGCTGTTTGACAAATTCTAAGCCAATGCCTTGGGTCGCACCCACAACCAGAACATGGGCATCAGTTTCAGCAGGAAGCAAGGGCATAGCAGCAGATCAAAAAATGGGCAAATCTGCTTTTGAGCCTAGCACTTTCTGTCGGATCAGGCCCGAATGTTAGCATTAGGCATATTATCCTCACGCCCATATTGAACAGAATTAGCAAATCGCGGGGCCTGCAATGCTTTAAGCTGCTGTTGCTGTCGTTCAATGATGGCCTGCTGCGCCTGAATTTGTAAAAACTGCTGACGAATTCTGATTTGGTTGTTAATTCGAGCAATCACTTCGGCTGGGTGAAACGGCTTTTGAATGTAGTCGGACGCGCCTACCTCAAAGGCTTTGACTTTATCAAAAGTCAGGTCTAAGGCGCTAAGGAAAATGATGGGAATGTTTTGAGTTTGCTGGTTGGCTTTGATCTGCTGGCAAACTTCATAACCATTGATATCTGGCATCATGATATCCAGCAAAATTAGATCCGGCTGAAAATGAGGGACACTACCTAGTGCAAGCGTGCCATCAGGAGCGCTTCTCACCTCGTAACCCGCTTTGGTTAGCAGGCTAGATAGCAGCCTTAAATTTTCCAACAGATCGTCAACTACCAGGATTTTTAATCGTTCTTGAGGCTGCTTAGCTGCTGCCGTTTCGACTTCTGGAAAACTCATTTCTACAGTCGCTGTACTTATTTCGGCTGTACTCTTTTCTACTGTACTCACTTCTACTGCACTTATTTTTATCGTACTCATTTCTGCTGTACTCATCTAAAAAAGGTTAGAGTTATTCTTCCCAAATTTGACCCAGATTTGATTTTTTTGATGCGTGGGTAGCATCAATAGCAGTTGATATGAGCGATATGGGAAACCTATCTGCAGAGTTTCTGAGATCGTTGCCTTGTGAACATTTTACTGGTTGAGGATGACTACTTGTTGGGGCGCGGTACCGCCAGGCTGTTGGAAAAGTTGGGCGGACACCGGGTGCGGCTGACCCATAAGGCGACGGATGTATTTAAGCACTGTCAGTCAGGTGCGATTGATATCGTGATTATGGATATCAATCTACCCGGAACATTTTGGCAGGGTAAAGAGGTGAGTGGCGTTGATCTCTCCCATTTGCTAAAGTCTCAGCCGTCAACAGCGCATTTGCCCATTGTGCTGCTGACCGCTCATGCAATGGATGCCGACAAGACTCGATTGATCAATGATGCGCTAGCGGATTACCTCTGCACCAAGCCAATTGCCGATTACGCTGCTTTTTTGGCATTACTGGCGCAAGTTGCCAAGGGGGATGACTTTCGCGGACTGACAATTTCAGTTTCTTAGTGGCTGGAAACGGATAGATCGGTGCTGATTTTTACGGCCTGAAGCGCCTGCAATATTTGCTTGTAGGCAAGGCTTTTAACACACTTTTCAAGCGCTTGGGCCAAGGCATTCTGGTCAGGACCAAGCTGTGAGGCCAGTGCTAAAATGGCGCTATCGTTAAGCTCAAGCGTGGCTTGGGCGAGCGCCTGTTGCCATGAGTGCGAGGCTTGGGCGATGAGATCCGGCAATATCACGGCTGTGGGTTCACAGGTCTCAGGGTTGAGCGGTTCATATTGGTAGCGCACGCCCAGATGCTGGCTGATGGTTTCAAAGATTTCAACGGGCTGAATCGGTTTGCTGACAAAGGCGTCGCAGCCGCTGGCTAGTGCAGTCTCTCTATTTTCTTTAAATGCACTGGCACTCAGCCCAATAATTCGCGTTTTACCGGCTGTATCTAGCACCTTTAAGCGCCGAGTTGCCTCTTCACCCGTCATCACCGGCATTCGCATATCCATCCAAATCAGATCGGGTTGCCAAGCCTGCCATTGGGCGATCGCTTCTTTGCCATTAGCGGCTTCTTTGACATAGAAGCCAACGCCAATCAGCAAATGGGCGAGCAGCTTACGGTTAATGGCGACATCATCGACTACTAAAATTTTGTACGTCGGCTGGTGCGGCGCTAGGCCAATCACCCGCCCCAAATCAGCGGCTGATTGAGCAGGCTGAATCGCCGATAGTTCAGATGGAATGGCAGCCGCTGACAGACTAAAAGAAAAGGTAGATCCCTCACCTAGAGCAGACTCAACCGCGAGCTCACCGCCCAAAAGCTGAACATATTCCGATGAAATTGCCAAGCCGAGGCCAGTGCCCTCATGGGCAGTGAGCCCCGAATTAGCCTGCACAAAAGCTTCAAAGAGGCGCTTTTGGTCAGTAGGGGCAATCCCTGCACCCGTGTCGGTGACGGCAAAAGTCAGGATCTGAGGAGAAGCTAGCTGATGAGGTAGCGTTTGATCAGTAATTTGATCAGTAGTTGGATCAGTAGCGGATTCTGTTGCTTCGGCGCTGAGCGTAATGGTGCCCGTAGCCGTGAATTTGAGGGCGTTGCTCAATAGGTTGATCAGGATTTGGCGGAGTTTGAGGCGATCGCTACAAATTATACGCGGTAAGTTGGGCGATCGCGCCACTATCAGCTTTAGACCTTTTTCGCAAATTGATGTATGAAACATCTGCTGCAGCTCATCTAGCAGTCGGTAGAGATCAAATTCACTGTCGGTAATAGTAACTTGGCCTGCCTCAATTTTTGAGATATCGAGAATGTCGTTAATCAGGGCCAGCAAATGTTCGCCACTGCGGTAAATAATGTCTAGATTTTCTTGTTGTTCAGCGGTGAGTTGAGCGGTTTTCAGTAGATGCGTAAAGCCCAAAATGGCGTTGAGAGGCGATCGCAGCTCATGGCTCATATTTGCCAAAAATTCACTCTTAGCCCGATTCGCAGCCTCAGCGGCTGTGGTTGCATTGGCCAGCTTTTGCACCGCCTGCTTCCGCTCAGTAATATCTTCAAACACGTACAGATAGGCAAATGTAGAATTATCTTCTTGAATGGGGCCATAGATCCGCCGCAGCGTCCGGCCATCTAATAGAGGCACTTCGTCTTCGATAATTCTGTTGCCATCGGTAAAGTCTTGCGCAGTGGAAGTAGCAACAAACGCCCCTAGATCAATATTGCTCAAGCATTCCGTTAGCAGCTGTTCGCCGTTCATATCACCTTTTACAACTGCCGGATGCAGGTGCTCTAGCTGCCAAATCCGGTAAAACTCTGAATTAATGAACAGCGCTTCATTAGTATGGCAATCCATGACAAAAATGCCCGTTGGTGGCAAGTTGTTCATCGCACGCAGCAGGGCCTCGCTGCGGCGCAGCTTTTCTTTGGCCCGGTTGCGCTCTGTAATATCGACTAGCACGCTAAAGTAATTGCCTGAGCACATGTTTCCATCGCAGTCAGAGATTGTAGAGAGCAGCGTGTCCATGCGATCGCCGTTCTTTTTAATGAAATAACAAAGCTTATTGCGACAGACAGTATTGTTTTCTAGCTCCAACAGAATGTCTTCGACTTTCTGTTTAGAATCTTCAGCTACAAAGTGTGACAGCGGCTTACCGATCACCTCTGACCTGTCGTAGCCAAGTTTTTCCAGCCAATAGTGACTAACGCTGACAACGTGGCCTTGAGCATTTACTGAGTGCAGCATAGCAGGCGTCTCCTGGTAAAGATGCCGGTAGCGCTGCTCGCTTTCTTGTAGCGCTTTAAAGGTTTCTAAATAGTGAGAAGCATCAATTTGAGTGCCGCTAGCGTGAGTGATGAGGCCCGCTTCGGCGCTCGGCTCAGCGACTGAATCGAGCGCTTGGGCACTTTCTGCTTTCTTTTTTGGCTGACTCAGGCTAATAGTAAGACGATATAGCTGATAGGCAATAGCTGCCGCACCATAGGAAGCTAGCGCCAGCAGAAGGCACCCAAAGAGAGTCCGAGAAAGATTCAAAGAAAAATCTAGATGCCCCCCAGACGAGCCGATAATATTAGATACCACACCCATACGGCCGCTTCCTTACGAACGATTTTGTCAAAATAGATATCTATAGATCTACCCAAAATCGCCGTCAAACTTTGACAGCCAGATTGCTAGGTGGCACTTTGCGGTGACGAGGTGACTAAATTGACTAAGGTAGTGATTAGGCGATCGCTCTCCATCGGCATAGCGTCTTTGCCGCCCAACACCCGCTGCAAAATCACAAAATAAATCAGCGTGCCTGCAAACGTGCGGGCTGTAGCTTCTGGATCGCTGAGATGCAGATCATGGCAATGGGTAAGGTAGCGGGTCAGGCCATCGAGCAAAGGCTTAGCCACGTACTCCACATAGGGCTTAGCCAGCTCTGGAAAGCGTCCCGATTCACCGACAATTAGCCGCATAAATTCACAAAATTGCGAATCAGTCGCCGCATCCTCCAGCACCCTTGCGGCTAGATCACTCAGCACCACGCGAGGTTCACCTTGCAGCGCATTTTCATCGCGCGGATCAAACACTGTGCTGAATTTGTGCTCAGCCATCTGCTGCACAAGCGCTGCAAATAAGCTCGCCTTGTCGTTGAAATGGCTATACACCGTTGCTTTAGAAACGCCAGCGGTTGCCGCTACGCGATCCATGCTGGTTGCGGCGTAGCCATTTGCTAAAAACTCCTGCATCGCGCCATCCAGAATCGCTGCCGTTTTGACAGCCGATTTTTTACGTTCGCGGCGATGAATCAGGGGCACAGCATGTCGTGAGGGTAAAAGGCGCAGCCAAAACTGCTTATAGGTAGCTTAGTACATTCCCACCCTTGATTTAGGAAAGGTCTGCCGATTGGGCGTTGTCGTTTTGAGAAAATTATGAAACAATTATGAAAAATGAAACGATTATGAAATGAACCGCGATTGGGGTCACAAATTAAGCGCGTATCCTTTGAGACTAATGATGGTATTAGCCCTATTGGTAGTGAGCTGTAGTCCTGGAGATCGCTCTGAGATTTCGCAGACAGGCGATGATCAGACTAGCTCAGAAGGGCCTAAAAAGGTACTGACGACCTTTACCATTCTCGAAGACATGGCTCAAAATGTGGCTGGTGATGCCCTCACAGTCGAATCAATTACCCGCATTGGGGCAGAAATTCATGGCTATGAGCCGGTGCCAAGCGATATCGCCAAGGCTCAAAATGCGGATCTCATTTTGTCTAATGGGATGGAGTTAGAGCGCTGGTTTGAGCAGTTTTTAGGGAGCGTTAAGGGAGTGCCGACGGCAGTGTTGAGCGATGGAGTGATGCCGATCGCGATCGCTCAAGGCCCTTATGCTGATAAGCCCAACCCCCATGCCTGGATGTCGCCACAGAACGCGCTGATCTATGTCGAAAATATCCGCAAAGCGTTCGTCAAGCTCGATCCGGCCAATGCCGATACCTACAATGCAAATGCGGCTGAATATAGCGATCGCCTCAAAGCCATCGACGCCGATTTAAAAGCAAAGCTAGCTGCCGTCCCCGCCGATCAACGCTACTTGGTGAGCTGCGAAGGCGCGTTTTCCTATCTGAGCCGCGATTACAATCTCAAAGAAATATATATCTGGCCGATTAACGCTGAGCAGCAGTCTACCCCTAAGCAGATCAAGTCAGTCATCGATCAGGTCAAAGCGAACCAAGTACCGGCTGTGTTTTGCGAAAGTACGGTCAGTGACGAATCTCAACAGCAAATTGCCAAAGCCACCGGCGCAACCTTTGGCGGCAACCTCTATGTCGATTCGCTCTCGACGGCCTCTGGGCCAGTACCCACTTTTTTAGATCTGATGCAGTATGACGCTGATTTGATCACAAAAGGTTTGCTCGGCAATAGCTCATAGATTATCTCCTCAGCCTGATAACGCTCTAAAGCAGATTGTTCTATAAATCATTCTAGAAACTGTTCTATTATTTCTCCATAAATCATCATGACTATTGCAACCGCTCAACCGAAAACAACTTATGGCATCGCGGTAGAGAATATTAGCGTCACCTACAGCAATGCTCGGCTAGCCCTTTACAATGCTAGCTGCTACATTCAGCCCGGTACCATTACCGGATTAGTGGGGCCAAACGGCGGCGGCAAATCGACTTTGTTTAAGTCAATTATGGGCTTTTTATCACCGAGTCAGGGCCGCGTTCAGATTGACCATCTCTCAATAGAACAGGCGCAAAAGCAACAGCTCATTGCCTATGTGCCTCAGGCGGACGAAGTGGATTGGAACTTTCCGATTAGCGTGTTTGAGGTGGTGATGATGGGCCGCTATGGCTACATGAACATGCTGCGAATTCCGAGCCGCAAAGATCGGCAAATTGTGCGCGAAAGCCTTGAGCGCGTGGGAATGAGTGAGTTTCAAAATCGCCAAATTGGAGAGCTGTCGGGCGGGCAAAAAAAGAGAGCTTTTTTAGCGCGGGCTTTAGCGCAAGATGGCAAAGTGATTTTGCTGGATGAGCCGTTTACGGGCGTAGATGTCAAAACAGAAAAAAGCATGATTAACTTGCTGCTGCAACTGCGCGATGACGGGCATACGGTGCTGGTATCGACGCATGATTTGGCGTCGATTTCGACGTTTTGCGATCGCGTCATTCTCCTCAATCAAACCATCCTCGCCGCAGGCACCACCGCCGAAACCTTCACTGAAGAAAATCTAGCCATGACCTTCGGAGGGCTACCGCTCAGCCGTCTCACCACCCAATTCCCCCTTCAATCAACCGTCAACGCCGCACCCGATCAGTACCTAGCGAATCAGTCCGGTCAGAGATTTATTCATCCCGACAGATGCGAACCGCACTCTATTCAGAATACCGAGCCGAGCGAGAATAATGCCGAGCCGAGAGGTTGGGATGCATGAGTGAGGCTGCTTTGCCGGTGTTTGCGATCGCCCCAAACCCAATCTGGAACTGGCTAATCGAGCCGTTTCAATTGGGCTTCATGATTCGCGCGCTGTGGGTCAGCGCTTTTGTGGGGGTCGTTTGCGCGGTGCTCTCCTGCTACATTACGCTCAAAGGCTGGTCGCTGATGGGCGATGCGGTTTCTCATGCGGTGGTGCCGGGCGTGGTGGTGGCCTATGCGCTAGGGCTGCCGTTTTCACTGGGCGCTTTTGTATTTGGCTTTGGGGCAACGGTGGCAATTGGCTATGTCAAGTCTAAAACCAGGCTTAAAGAAGATGCGGTAATCGGCGTTATCTTCACCGGCTTTTTCGCCTTTGGGCTGGTGCTAGCGACCAAAATACCGAGCAATATCGATCTTTTCCATATTCTCTTTGGCAATGTGCTGGGCATTTCTGATCAAGACGTGGTGCAAACGCTGATTGCGGGCGGCCTGACGCTGGCGATTATTCTGCTGCGCCGTAAAGATCTGCTGCTGTTTTGCTTTGATCCAAATCACGCTAAAGCGATCGGGCTCAACACTCAGCTCATGTACTACACGCTGCTATCGGTGCTGGCGTTGACAATTGTGACGGCCTTGCAGACGGCTGGAATTGTGCTGGTGGTGGCAATGCTGATTACGCCGGGGGCAACAGCTTACTTACTGAGTGACCGATTTGATCACATGCTGATGATTTCGGTGGCAACCAGCGTGCTTTCTTGTTTTTTGGGCACGTACTTTAGCTATCATCTCGATGCCTCAACAGGCGGCTGTATTGTTGTTTTAATGACCCTTTTCTTTATTACAGCGATGATTTTTGGGCCAAAATACGGCACTGTTGGCTCAGCAGCTTCAGCAACAGGCCAATAAGCAGGCCAATAAACGGGCGGCAAAAAGCGAACACCATTTTCCCTGACGCTGTAGAGGTGCCGAAAACATCATGAACGCTCGCAAAGTCTGTGCCCCTTCGTCTCAAGTCTTCGATAATGCTCAGTAGATGACTTAGAGAGTAGCCTCAGCGATCGCGTTTCCAGATTATGACACGGGTTTTAAAGCACGAATAAGGCTAATAAGCTTGCCTATTCAAGGCTCTGGGAATCTGTACTAAGAACGGTCATTGTTGGGATTTGCATAAGCGCGATCGCAGACAACGACTCTGGGGGGCCAGCCCATGATCAGCTATACTTAGGCAGAAACTTTCTACC
>CAVUFV010000005.1:260000-374787 GCA_963740915.1 uncultured cyanobacterium | reverse complement strand
TAAACTTATAAAAACTGCTCCTATCAAAATCGAACGCAAAAAAAACGCATTCCACGCCGAACCATCATGCTAACCCTAGAAATAGCCATCCAAAAAATCCAGCAGCTCCCGCTTGAGCAGCGCAATAAAGTCATTGAATTCGTTGAGTTTCTAGAATTTCAGTCTAACCAACGTCAAAAAGAAAGCTTAGCCCAAGCAAATCACTCTAATCCGGATCTTTGTAAGCTAGCCGGAATTTGGAAAGGTAGAAACATCACAATCGACGACATCCGCAGCCAAGCATGGGGCGACAAACAGTGATTCTATTCATCAAAGGGCTATACCCTACATCTCTATCAACTCTAGTCCGCGTCCCAATCCGAACAAGAACTCGAACAAACCCTCACCCGCCTTACTCGCCGCAACCTCCAAGAACTGCAAGCCAGCTCTATAGATTAAGTCAAACCCATGACGCTTAATGACCTAACCCCAGAAACCAAAGCAGCCATTAAAGCGATCTGCGCCCAACACGGAGCCTTTAACGTGCGACTATTCGGTTCCGTCGCCAGAGGACAGGCCGATCAAGACAGCGACCTCGATCTGCTAGTAGATTACGACCTGGATAAAATTAGCCCCTGGTTCCCCGTGCGCCTCATCCGAGATCTTGAAAATCTTTTAGGCACTAAGGTAGATATCGTCACCCCCAAAGGGCTAAAAGCCAGAATCCGCAGCGAAGTCTTGCAGGAGGCGCTAACCCTGTGAGAAGCGATCAAGAAAGAATGCGTGATATTCGAGAAGCAATTGATAAAATTGAAAAGTATGCAGTTCAAGGGAAAGAAGAATTTTTTGCCAACGAACTCATACAAAGCTGGATACTCTTACAATTGCAAATCGTTGGCGAAGCGGCGCGATCAATGACTGCCAAAACCTATGAGCAACATCCTGACATTAGCTGGCGAGACATTATCGACTTTCGCAACTTGCTAGTTCACGAATACTTTCGGCTAGACTTAGAACTCATTTGGCAGATAGTTGCCCAAGAATTACCTATCCTTAAGCAACAGATCAACTCAATACTCGAACAATAACCACTATGACTCAATCCGAAGCCCAGCTCGAACAAAACCTGATCGAACGTTTAACCGGCTTAGGCTATGAGCCCATCACCTTCTGCAATCCCGCAGACCTCAAATCCAACCTCAAAACCCAGCTCGAAAAGCACAACCGCACCCCGCTCAATGGCACCTCGCTCAGCGACCTAAAATTCAATCTAATCAAACCGGAGAATTGATTAAGCCTGGGTGCTCATCAGGGCGGGGGCCAGGAGCAGGCCAGTGAAAGCGGCGATCTGCTGCCTGGATAGGCATGTCATTGATACTAGCCTCCCGGCGCTGCATCAAGCCTTCTGCATTGAACTCCCAGTTTTCATTGCCGTAGGCGCGATACCACTGCCCCGAATCATCGTGCCACTCATATTGAAACCGGACAGCAATTCGATTGTCGCCAAATGCCCACAGTTCCTTAGCCAGCCGATAGTCTAATTCTTTATCCCACTTGCGCTTCAAAAATTCTCGAATCGTCTCTCTCCCCTGAAATACCTCGGCTCGATTTCGCCAATGGCTATCTTCAGAATAAGCCATCGAAACTCGCTGCGGATCTCGGCTATTCCAAGCATTTTCTGCCATTCGCACCTTTTGAACGGCGATCTCATACGTAAATGGCGGGACTAATTTTAGAGATGACATTGGCAATCGTTCTCAAACAAAAAGTGTAGTTTCTATCTTACGCAGCCAAAGTGGCTAACTTCGTAGGACAATCTTTTGAAAAAATAGAACTTTACCTATGAAGCTATGAAGTTTTGCCGCCTCAGCTTTTGAGCAGCAAGGGGAGCCTCACTCGAAAGGTTGTTCCCACACCCAGCTTGCTGTCCACTTTGATATCCCCTTTCTGTAACTCTACAAACTGTTTGACAATGCTCAGCCCTAGCCCCGATCCGGGAATATTGCTGACATTCTTGCCGCGATGAAAGGGCTCAAATAGGTGAGGATAATCCTCCGGCGGAATGCCTAGCCCACTGTCTTTAATGCTGAATACGGCCTGGCCTTGGCGCTCAGAGAGCGATAGCTGGACGACGCTGCCTTCGGCGCTGTAGCGAATTGCATTCAAGAGAATATTGATCAATATCGAGCGCAGTAATGTTTGGTCGGTTTTTGCTAGCAGTGTTTTAAATCTGCCGGTAAACTGTAGCTGCCTCTGATTAGGCTGAACTTCTAGCAGTAGATCTTGGCAAAAGTGTACCAAGTCGATAGGCTCTGGGCTCAAGATCAATCGCTTGGCTTCAACTTTTCCTAAGACTAAAATATCGTCAATCATCTGGGTCATGCGCTCTACATTCGCCGCTATGCCCTGTAAATACTGCTGCTTTTGCAGCGGAGACATTTGCTGGTCGTATCGATTGAGAGACGATATAGATAGGGCAATGTTGTTTAGCGGATTGCGAAATTCGTGACAGACCATCGACACTAAGCGAGATTTCACCGCGCTTAGCGCTTTTAAATGTTCGTTGGCGGTGTATAGATCGGCTGCGCGCGATCGCACCTTCATCTCTAAGTCTTCATTAGTCTGTTGCAAAACAGACTCTACCCACTTGCGCTGAGTAATATCTTGAAAGGTGACGACTGCCCCAATCACCTGCCCCTGCTCATCCCGCATCGGTGTACTGATATATTCCACCGGAAAGCTAGTGCCGTCCTTTCGCCAAAAAACCTCGTCGGTGACGCGGTGAGTGCTGCCATCGTGAAGCGCTGCATAGATTGGACAGCGATCGCGTTGATAGTGGGTGCCATCCAAATGAGAATGGTGCAGCACCTTATGCATTGACTGTCCGATTAAATCATTCATTTCCCAGTCGATCATCGCGGCGGCAGCGGGATTAACGAAAGTAACGTTGCCCTGCATATCTAGCCCATAGACCCCTTCTCCTACCGCATTGAGAATAAGCTGATGCCGACGTCGCAGCACTTTTAGCTCGCGATGTTCTAAATAATCGGGTTTTGAATTGCTGATCAAGGAGCCCTGCCTCATCAAGCGACTTGTAGTGAATTACACCACAAGCTACCGACGAAATCCTGTAGATGTGGAGATAGAGATACATCTGGCCTGTCTATATTTGGCCTGTCTATATTTGGCCTGTCTATATTTGGCCTGTCTATATCTTGTCTGTCTGTATCTTGTCTGTTTAAAAACATGGTCGTTAGAAGCAATGGTCGCAAAAATTCTTGTTATTGAAGATGAGGACGAAACTAGAGATATCTTTCTAAGATGTTTGACCTTTGAAAAGTTTACCGCCATTGGTGCCAAAAATGGTGAAGCTGGCATTGAGCTAGCTGTTCAGCATCAACCCGATCTAATTGTCTGCGACATCATGATGCCAAATATGGACGGCTATGGCGTTCTGAGCCTGCTTAGGCAAAAAGCTCTGTTGCCGATTCCTTTCATTTTTTTAACGGCAAAAGTGACCATGGCAGATCTGCGTCGCGGCATGGCGTTAGGCGCAGATGACTACTTGACCAAGCCCTGCACGATTGATCAGTTTTTGGATGCGATCGCAACCCGGCTCCAGCGCACTAAAGAAATTCAACGCAATCGAACCCGCTTACCAACGCCAGAGACTGCCGCTAGCATCTTTCCCAACTGCCCAAAGCTAACACCTGTCTTTCAGTTCATTGATGCTCACTACCAGCAGTCAATTCATCTAGATGATGTTGCCCGCGCCGCTGGCTATTCTCCGGCTTATTTAACCAACCTCTCTCAGAGCCATACAGGAAAAACAGTCAAAAAATGGATTACCGAGCGGCGCATGGCCCAAGCGCGTCAAATGCTAAGAGGCACCGCGCAGTCTGTTAGGCAGATTGCTGAAGAGACGGGCTACACCGATGCTGGATATTTCATTCGTCATTTCCGCCAGCTACATGGCACCACCCCTAAAGCATGGCGCAGTGAGTGCAAAGTCTCATTGGTATCAACCACAACAAAATAATCTTACTTATGTAACAACCGCAACCAAATAAGCTCATCTTGCTAAAGAGAGCGTGAAAAAGTCCTATTTTATTCGACATATAGTCCTATGTCTTCTCTTCTTTTTACCTATATAAGTTAGAGATATCAATTAGCGATATCAATTAGAAAAACAACAGCTTAAGCGCTAACCCTTCGCATGACTCAAGCGAATAAATTTATGGTTTCAACCTCAGCATATACCCAGCAAAAGCTGCACAGTCTCAGTCGAGATCGCGCTAACCTCCTCGCTAGCCCCGCATCGAACTACGGATCAGCTTGTGGTGTTTGTGGCGGCACTCATTTTTCCGCTGACCACTGGGAGTTTCTACAAACCATGCCTACCGATCCGGTAGATATGGTCAGCGATTTGGCAAAAATGGGACTTTATAAAGAGTCTCAGTTCAAAGCGGCCGATAAGGTGAATACCTTTGAACTCCGTAAAGCTCTGCTGCTCAAAGCTGCGGGCAAAGGTGACCCCAAGCGAGAAAAGCTTGTATTGGCGCTAGCTCAGCAGGCAGGCGGTATTGAAAATGCGTTTGCCGCTGCCTTTGGCCCTCAGGCCGGTCTGTTCTTTGCTGACACCATCCATGGCAGCAATGCGACTCGCCGAGAGTTTTTAAGAAATTTGGCAATCGGTGCAGCAATGGTGACATTGACTAACTGTGCTAAGCCAGAAGCGCCGGGTGCAGCAGTGTCTGATGAGGCGGCTGCGGCAGATGTTTCTAACCTGGAGAAAACAGATCTAAAAATTGGGTTTATCCCTATTACCTGCGCGACGCCCATTATTATGTCTGAGCCTTTGGGCTTTTACAAAAAGTATGGGTTTAATGCTGAAGTGGTGAAAATGCCAAGCTGGGGAGCGGTGAGAGATTCTGCGATCGCTGGCGAACTCGATGCCTATCACATGCTAGCCCCGATGCCGATTGCGATGACGCTAGGACTCGGATCAGGCGCTTTTGGAGTCAAGCTTGCCAGTGTGGAGAACATCAACGGCCAAGCGATTACAATCTCCAATAAACATAAAGGAAAAGTCAATGGCCCCGCCGACTTCAAAGGCTTCACCATGGGCGTTCCTTTCCCCTATTCTATGCACAATCTACTGCTGCGTTACTACTTGGCAACTGGCGGTATCGATCCAGATGTCGATGTCAAAATTCGTCCGGTTCCGCCACCAGATAGCATCGCTCAGCTCATCGCCGGAGATATTGACGCCTATCTCATGCCTGATCCTTTTAACCAAAGAGCGGTCTACGAAGACGCTGGATTTATCTTCAAGCTCACTAAAGATATCTGGCCCGGTCATCCCTGCTGCGCCTTTGCGGCCAGCGACCAGTGGATAGACGCTAATCCTAATACCTTCAGAGCCCTCAACAAGTCCATCATCGAAGCGGCAGGCTATGCCAGTAATCCGGCCAACCGCCCAGAAATTGCAGCAGCTATCTCTGATCGCGCGTTTCTCAATCAGCCCGTTGAAGTCGTCGAAGCTGTCTTAACCGGCAAATTTGAAGATGGTTTGGGCAACACATTAGATGTGCCCGATCGCATTGATTTTGACCCCTACCCCTGGCAGAGCTTTGCCAATTGGATTTCTTCTCAGCTGGTTCGATGGGACTTACAAGGCGATGGCAAAGCTGCTCAAGAGATTACTGACGATAGCTATAACGAAGTGGGCGAAAAGGTTTTTCTGACCGACTTAGCGCGAGAACTGGCAGAAGAAGTCGGCCTAAATCCACCTTCCGATGTTTATCGGACAGAAAAGCTTGAGTTTGATACCTTTAATCCTGAAAAACCCGGTGAATACATTAAAGAACAAATCGATAAATACGGCGTTTAAGGTTGTTGAAGCTCTTTAAAGAAAGCTTTCTAAAAATGGTAAAACTCATAGGGAAAAAGATTGTATGACAATCAGTAATCTAGCTTTAGGCGAGGCTAAAACGCCAGACAGTGAACCTTTCTGGCATAGCGAAAATGCAAAAGCAATCGGACTATTTGTGATCTCACTGGCGCTGTTTTTAGCGTTTTGGGAGCTAGGGGCAAATATGAAGTGGTTTGCTAAAGGGATGCCAACCGCGTCTAAAACGTTGCAAGAACTATGGTGGTGGTCAACCCATCCATTTTTTGACAATGGGCCAAATGATTTAGGCATTGGCTGGAATCTGCTCATTAGCCTTCGTCGCGTTGCGATTGGCTATACGCTAGCGTCCATCATTGCCGTTCCTTTAGGTATTTTGATTGGCATCTCTCCGGTTGCCTATAAAGCCTTTAATCCCTATGTACAGCTTTTGAAGCCGGTGTCTCCTTTGGCCTGGCTGCCGCTAGGTCTTTACATCTTTAGAGACTCTGAGGTGACGGGGATATTCATCATCTTGATCTCTAGTATCTGGCCTACGCTCACAAATACGGCATTTGGAGTCGCCAATGTTAATCCAGAGTATCTAGATGTCTCTAAAACGCTAGGCGCATCTAGGCTACGAACCATATTCAAAATCATCATTCCGGCAGCGCTGCCAAATATTGTTTCTGGCCTGCGGATTAGCATGGGAATCTCTTGGCTGGTGATTGTGGCGGCTGAAATGCTGTTAGGAACAGGGCTAGGCTACTTTATTTGGAATGAATGGAACAACCTCTATATTCCAAATATTTTGGTGGCTATTTTTATTATTGGTTTGGTCGGGCTCATTCTAGATAGCCTGTTTGCCGCGCTTGAAAAGTTTGTTGCATTTGGTCGTAAAGCATGAATCTTGCATCTGTTGATTCTGTCTATCATTCAACCGGTCAGCTAGTAAGTAGTACTGTTCCTTCAGACTCTACAGCGCCATCAGCCCAGCTTTCTATCCGCAACGTTACCAAGGTCTTTGCAGGTAAGAAAGATCTCTTTAGCAAGCTATCGCGTAAAACGACTCGCGACTTTACGGCCATTGAAGAGATCAGCTTGGACATTGAGCCGAATACCTTTGTCTCTATTATCGGGCCTTCTGGCTGCGGAAAGTCTACGCTGCTGAATATGATTGCCGGACTTTCTGAGATTAGCAGTGGCGAAATCTTGCTCAACAATCACCCGATCACAGGGCCGGGGCCAGATAGAGGGATGGTGTTTCAAAACTATGCCCTAATGCCCTGGATGAGTGTTGAAGAAAACCTTCGCTTTGCCGTAGAAACTGTTTACCCTAAGCTGTCGCCTAAGCTGATCGCGCGAAGCATTAAGGAAAACATTCAGCTAGTTGGGCTAGTTGGGGCCGAAAAGAAACATCCTCACGAACTCTCAGGCGGTATGCGGCAGCGGGTAGGCATTGCTCGCGCGCTGGCAATCAATCCTCAAATTTTGCTGATGGATGAGCCTTTTGGAGCGTTAGATGCTTTGACAAGAGGATTTTTGCAAAGCGAAGTTGAGCGGATTTGGGAGCAGCAGCGGAAAACGGTGATTATGATTACCCATAGCATCGAAGAGGCACTGCTGTTGTCAGATCGGATTGTGATGATGACGCGGGGGCCTGCTGCGCGGGTCAATGAAATTTTAGAAGTGCCTTTTCCGCGCCCTCGCGATCGCGAAACCATCGACCAGCATCCGGCCTATCACTCGCTCAAAACAGAGATGGAGCACCACCTTTTTCGCGAGACCCGCGCGGTAGAAGAATCTCGCATTCGCTAGCTGCTGTTTTACTCGAACCTAATAGATCTCACAGCGTAATTACTCAATTTTTAGAAGGAACTGATCTCATGAAAACGCCAGAAATTACGACAAAGCTACTTGCTGCCAAAAAAGAGAAAGGCTTAAGCTTTGCCGATTTGGAAGCCAAGCTAGGCTATGACGAAGTTTGGATTGCATCTGTGTTCTACCGTCAAGCTAGTGCTTCTAGTGAAGAAGCTAGCAAAATGGTAGAAATGCTTGGGCTTGGGCCAGATATTGCTGAGGCGTTAACCGAGTGCCCGCTCAAAGGAGGACTCGATCCGCTCGTGCCGACCGACCCGCTGATCTATCGTTTTTACGAAATTATGCAGGTGTATGGAATGCCCATTAAAGCCGTTATTCATGAAAAGTTTGGAGATGGCATTATGAGCGCTATCGACTTTTCTATTGATGTTGAAAAAGAAGAAGATCCCAAGGGCGATCGCGTCAAAGTCATTATGTGCGGTAAGTTTTTGCCCTACAAAAAATGGTAGTGACGTAGCGTCAGTTCCTCGCTATAGTTTCTCGCTAGAGATGGCTCAGAACTGGTCTTCAGGGGGGTGAATTTATTTTAAAGTTCGCGCTAACCTAAACAAAAATTCTGAAGGGAAGGAGATTTTTGTAATGGTAACGGCATCGATCAAGTCTGGTTCAACCCAGTCTATTGCTGATTGGTTAGGAAATGAGGCAGATAGCCTATTAGGCTACAGCGCTAAAGTTGATAAAAGTCAGCTTCATTTGCCGGGCCCAGACTGGGTGAATCGGATTTTTTCGCAGAGCGATCGCTCACCTCAAGTGCTGCGCAGCCTTCAGCAGCTTTACAGCGCAGGCCGCTTGGCCAATACCGGCTATCTATCTATCCTGCCGGTTGACCAAGGCATAGAGCATTCAGCCGCCGCTTCGTTTGCGCCCAATCCAATTTACTTTGACCCTGAAAATATCGTGAGCTTGGCCATAGCAGGCGGCTGTAACGCAGTCGCCACCACGCTTGGCGTCCTAGGCATGACCTCGCGCAAATACGCCCACAAAATCCCTTTTATCGTTAAGCTCAACCATAACGAGCTGTTGAGCTACCCTAAGCAGTATGACCAAGTCATGTACGCATCGGTCGAGCAGGCTTGGAACTTAGGCGCAGTGGCAGTCGGTGCAACCATTTACTTTGGCTCTGAAGAATCCACCCGGCAAATTCAAGAAGTGAGTCAAGCGTTTGCGCGGGCTCATGAGCTTGGCATGGCAACTATTTTATGGTGCTATTTGCGCAATGACGTCTTTAAGCAAGATAAAGACTACCATTTGGCGGCTGATCTGACCGGGCAAGCGAACCACATTGGCGTCACGATTGAGGCCGATATTATTAAGCAAAAGCTGCCAGAAAATAACGGCGGCTACAAGGCGGTTGCCGATGCAATTGGGAAGTCTTACGGACGCACTGATGATCGGGTGTACTCAAACCTGACTAGCGATCACCCGATTGATCTAGCCCGCTATCAGGTGCTGAACTGCTACGCCGGTAGAGCCGGTTTAATTAATTCAGGAGGTTCATCAGGCAAAAATGATTTTGCTGAGGCTATTCGTACAGCGGTGGTTAATAAAAGAGCCGGTGGCTGCGGGCTGATTTCGGGCCGCAAGGCATTTCAAAGAGAGTTCAAAGAAGGTGTTAAGCTGTTTCATCTCATTCAAGATGTGTATTTATCTGATGAGGTGACGATCGCTTAATTTTTTAAAGCTGCAAGCGTCAGCTCAAAAAAGCTGTATGCAAAATCTCAAATATTCTGCATGTACTCTCAATTTTCAAAATCTACACCGCTAGCGAGATGCAGCCTTCATAACGTCGGCTGAGTATCGAGATCTCTAGAAGGCCCTTGGCCCCTATGCGGGCGGTTCCCTACTGATCCGGCACAGATCTGAATCTAGCACCCAAAAATTATCACGCGTCTTATCTTGAAGTCCCTCGAATTCGGGGGACTTAAGAGGGCTTGCCGATAAGTTTTAGTCATATTGAAGTATTTCGCTGATGGCATCAAAGCCGGGGGATGAGCGCTTAATAGCACTTTTCAAACAGCCTCTGGACTTTGGTGAGATTGATGAGTTAGGCGATCGCTAAGATTTCGCCAAAATTGCTAAGCCTCAGCTAAATAGGTGTAGCAGTCCATCGCGCTTTTATAGTTGGCCATGAGCTTACGGGCTTCTTCAATCGTGATTTGTCCGGCCTGCAAAGCCAGTTCAGAGCGACGGCGAATTTGTTCGATCATCTGCTCAGGATCGTACTGCACCTGCTTGAGCACTTCGTCCGTTGTATTGCCCCTGACCACATGCTCAATCGTGTAGCCTTGGTAGGTTTTAGCCTTAGAAGCTAGCTGCACATGCACCGTATTGATATTGCCAAACAGATTGTGCAAATTGCCCAGCGTTTCTTGGTACGATCCGACCAAAAACATGCCTAGGTAATAGGCTTCATCCGAGTTTAGAGCATGTAGCTCTAATACGTCTTTTGCGCCTTTGGGGCCAATGAAGCGGACGATTTTGCCATCGCTGTCACAGGTCAAATCTGCTAAAGTAGCCCGCTGAGTGGGTTCTTCATTGAGTCGATGGATCGGCATCACCGGAAAGAGCTGATCAATTGCCCAGCTATCGAGCGCCGACTGAAAAATAGAGAGATTCATGTAGTAGATAGAGGCCATGCTCTTTTCCAGATGCTCTAGCTCCTCCGGTACGTTGTCTTGCTGACGCAGCAGCGTTGTAATTTTTTGGCAGCAAGCCCAATACAGCCGCTCTACTCGAGCCCGCTCACCCAAGCGCAAATAGCTCAAGTTAAACAGACTGCCGGCCTCTTGCTTAAACTGCACAGCGTCGTTAAAGGCTTCTTGATAATTTTCGGCATTGACCGAGCTGTACACATCCCACAGCTCTCGAATGAGATTATGTTCGCCTTCTTCGTAAGGCGTCGGCTCGCTGGCAATGGCCTCGCTTGTGCCTAGCACATCAAATATCAGAACCGATTGATGCGATGAAACCGCTCGACCACTTTCACTCACTAGCGTCGGCATCGGAATGGCGCGATCGGTGCAGGCGTCTTTAACATGAGCGACCACATCGTTGGCGTAGTTTTGCACACTGTAGTTCTTAGAGTCTTGAGAGCTGGTTTTAGATCCGTCATAATCGACGCCAAGGCCGCCGCCGACATCGAGGTAGCCCATCGGGGCCCCTAAGCTGACGAGTTCTACATAGATCTGGCAGGCTTCTCGCATGGCTTCTTTAATCACGCTGATGGCCGATACCTGAGAGCCAATATGGAAGTGCAAAAGCTGTAGGCAGCTAGTCATACCAGCGGCTTTGAGCTTTTCGACGACGGTGACAATTTCAGGGATGCTGAGGCCGAATTTAGCGCGATCGCCCGCACTTTCTCCCCACCGGCCTGAACCTTTGGCGGTGAGCTTCGCGCGAATGCCCAAAACCGGCTGAATACCGAGATGCTGACTGGCGGCGATCGCCACTTCCACTTCCTCTATTTGCTCCAGTACGATAATGACCTTTTGGCCTAAACGCTGGCCTAGCATCGCTGTTTCAATGTACGACTTGTCTTTATAGCCATTGCAAATAATCAGCGCTCCGGGCGTATTCAAGCTGGCTAGCGCAATCATCAGCTCCGGCTTGGTTCCGGCCTCTAAGCCAAACTGATAAGGCTTACCAAAATGCACGATGTCTTCAACGATGTGACGCTGCTGATTGCACTTGACCGGAAACACCCCCTGATAGACGCCTTCGTAGCCGTAGCGAGTGATGGCTTTGGCAAAGCAGGCATTGATGCGCTCTAGGCGATCTTCCAAAATCTCTGAAAATCGAATTAGTAAAGGCAGCTGAAAATCTCTTTGCTTCAGCCCTTCTACCAGCTGTTTTAAATCTAAAGAGCCGCCGCGATCGCCTTGAGGCGCCACCGTTACATGACCTGCTGCATTAATAGAAAAATAAGGATCGCCCCATCCCTTAATGCGATAGAGATCTTCGCTATCTTCAACGGCCCAGCGCTTTTTACTGTCCTTCTGAGGTGACGCTAGGGCGGTAGAATCGATTTTTGAGCTGGCCGCCGAGATACTCGCTGTAGCGCTGTTGTTTCCTCGCTCAAGCTCAAAATCAGAAGGGATGTAGGCTGGGCTCACGGGAACGACGCTCTCCAAAAAACGAACAAACAGGGCAAACCGATGGTACGGACAAAAGCACCTCAGCCCTGAGACTGACTGGCTAGGTTAATTAAAACGAATTTAACTCAGCTTTTGGTTCAGCTCAGCCTTTGGTTTAGCTCAGCCTTGTATAGTGTAGAACTTTGAGCGCACCGTGATCTCATCTGCCCAACCCAGCCCCATGTAATTACCGAAGTTAGCAGCCAATGATGAGGATCACTGGGTATGCGCGCAGGAGAACGTATATTCTTAATGAACTTACGGCTCCATCCTGATAAATTTGCTGAGGGCCTGATACCTTAAATCTTAAGATTGCATCGGGTGTACTTAATCTGGGTAAAAACTAAAATCATGTAGCCATGCATTGGCAACAGGCTTTCACCTCTATGAGATATACAACTCCTTCTCCCGTAAACGTCACAGCTAACGCTCAAGATAATCCCACGACATCTTCTACCCCACCTATTTTTCAGCCCCGCAGCTTGACTCGTATCATTCGGCAGACGCTTAGCGTCGATGTGTTTCTAGCGATTGTCTCGGTGATGATGGGGCTGTTGTTCAGTCGTGTAGTAGGAGAAGTGAGCTTACCCGTGACTGCGAATAGCAGTTTACTGCTGCCGCCTGCATGGTTTATTTTTTTGACCTGTGGGCTACCTACCTTTATTTGCTTGTTGCTCGATTCTTTGAGCATTTTTAGCAATCCATCTGTTTTACCCTTTGCAGGCTCTCCTGCAAGAGTTAAAGCTGTCTATGCTAAGCGTATGCATTGGCTATTGCTGGCTTTCTACTTCACAGCGATTTTGGTCGCTTTGTGCTGGTCAGCCTTTTCGATGCTGCTGGTTTCTAAGATCTTTGTATCGGCAATATTTGCTTTGGCCCTCTATTCTTTGGGCCAAAGTATCCCATCTCAAAAGCTGAGCTTCATTGTCTCCGGCATTTTGTTTTTGATTGTGCTGATAGGAACTCAAGTCTTCATTGTCATGCGCCTAGAAGCAAATGCGTCAAAAGCGAGTCAAGAGCTGCTAGATAATGCCAATTCTCAAAATCAAGATCAAGGGGGTTTGAAAGAAGCCCCGCCGGAAAACTTAGACGGCAGACTATAAGGCTTAACTGCTGTAAGGTTCTACTGACTTAAGATCTGATCTAGACGTTAGCTAAGTTGAACAACGATTTGATTGGTCATCAGGGTTTCTGAGGTGAGTAAATCTTCAACGCTCATTCTCAAGAAACGGTTTTCGTCAATGCTGAAGCGGACTTGAATGCGATCGCTGCCCGGAAAACCGGGCGGTGTCAGCTTGGCAATCGTTCTAGCCCCATCTCGATCATTCAACGCCTGCACGGCTTGCGGTGACGATAGTCCGCTGCGATTTTTGGCAGCGCGAGTCACCAGCTGATCGCCTTCAAAATAAACTTCAGTAGCTGTTGGCTGCTCTGCCAACTCACCGAGCACTAGCTCAATACTCGGCTGCTTTTCGCTAGAAGCGCCTAGCAATAGCTCAATCGGCTCGGCGGTGGGATAAGGTTGCCCCTGGGGAATAATCGGATGCCAGCTGTGAGCCTGATTGCGGCGATCCCAGTAGCGGATGCCGTAGCTGTGATAGAGAAAGTCCTGGAGCTGAGTCGTCTGGAGGCTGAGGGCACCGTGCGCGACGGCTTCAAACGGGCGATCGCTGCGAATTTTATCCAGGGCAAAATGACCTGCGGCCCATGCTTTTACCGCCGGAATTTGCGCACTGCCGCCTACTAGCAGCACCGCGTCGATGGCTTCACTGGTAATGTTTTGTCGCTGCGCCTGCTGAAGCACCTGATCGAGCCTATTGTCTAAGCGGGTGAAAAAGCCTTGATCCGTCAGAATTTGATGAAAGCGATCGCGATCTAACGTCAGTTCGTAGCTATCGAGCGTTTCCTCATCAAAATAAGCCTCCGTTGCTGAAATCCTACCAGACAGAGAAATTTTCAGCCTCTCTGCTAGCCGCAGCGTCACCGCAGTGACGGGTAAGCCTTGCGTTTGCGCAAAATGATCAACTATCCAGCGATCAATATCTGCGCCGCCCAAATTCTCCCCGCCTTTGGCAATCACTCGAACGGTCGTGCCAGAAGCTCTGCTAGAAGCTCTGCCAGATAAAGGCCGCGACCCCCATTTCAGCAAAAAACCAACCGGCTTATCCGCGACAAACGTAGGCTGCACCAGCGAAAAATCGAGTGTGCCGCCGCCAAAATCCACCACGAGTAAATTGCGTGCCTGTGAATTTAGCGAATAGCCCAATGCCGCAGCCGTCGGCTCATCTAGCAGGCGCACTTGCTCAATCGCTAACGCTTGAAAAACCTCTGCTAACCACAAACGGTAAGCTTCAAAGCTATCGACAGGTACGGTTAGAACCAGTGATGTAAAGTCTGGATCTTGAGCCTTGATCTGAGCAATGATTTGCTGCAAAAACCAGCTGCCGATTTGCTCAAACGAAAGTACCTGACCTTCTAGCTCAGGCATAAATCCCTGCATGGAAGTGCCAATGCCCCGCTTAAAATTGCGAAAAAATCGGGGATTGCCGCTCACATCTAGGCCGCGATCGCGCACTGCTTGACCCACAATTGTCGTCGCCATCTCTGCGCTGACTGCCGCTTTCTCCACGTAAAGCAAGCTCGGCACTAGCGGTGGATTGCCCTTCACTTGCACCGACATTGCTGGCAGGGAGATAGTTTCTGCTGTTTGCGTAGCCGCGTTCCAGCGAGCGATCACCGTATTGCTCGTGCCAAAATCAATCGCATACATGAATCAATTTAATCCGATAAAATTAATCCGATAAAAGCCCAAACTCTTGAACGGCGGGCATAAAGTTATTGTTTTCGTGGCTAGATCGACTCAGTTTAATCAAGGCAAACCGCTGTAGCTCACTCAGGGCAGCCCATTGATCCAGCGATAGCGGCACCTGATATGTCTGAAACTTTTCGATTACCTGCTCCGGAATCGTAGAGAGATCTTGCCAAGGTGGATGCAAAGCAACCTCTAAGGTTTTAGCCGGTGCCCCTGTGCGCTCAGACAGCAGTTGCTGTAATTGAGTGCGGTACGCGTCAGCCGCAGTCGGCGTATTCGAGGGCCATTCGACCAAATCTAGACGCTCGGCTGGGCTCAACTGGTTCCAATGCTCCAGCTTAAGCTTGACCCCACAGCTATCCAGATGGTGCCTAACGACCATCGGAATGCAGCGCAAAGAGCCGACAAAATCCTGTTCAAAATCGAAATAAGGGGACGCCATCACAATTGCCTTTAGAGCGTCAGTATACCGCGTACTTACCGCCCGCTTTTGAAATCTTGCTAAAGGCTTATGGAGTTTGTTTAAGGGAATCTGTATTCTGAATAAAAGACTAAAATTTACATAAGTTCATGTTTTGATGCGTAATTGCTGCCGCGATTGCAAATAAATATGAAGTTTTAATGCGATATCCCTAGTTAATTTCAAGCACATTGACTACGATTAGGAAAAATTGTGCTCTAGATTCAACTTCATGGCTAGCAACCTTCTTGTCGGGCTTTGCCCGCTCGAAGCGTCAAAAGCGTTGATTCTAGCTTGATGTTCGGGGCTCTAGCGCTACAGTTTTTTTTAGACGATGGCAAGCATTAGCTGATTAGCGGTTGATTTATGGAAACGCTTGAGTTTTTAATCTATCCCGATGGCCGAGTAAAAGAAGTTGTGACCGGCATCGTTGGCGCATCTTGCGCAGAAGTAACAGCCGCTATCGAAGCGCAACTCGGGGAGGTCATGGCGCAAGAAACTACGGCTGAATACTACGCTCAAGCCACTAGTTCAGTCGCTAGTCAAGTTTCTAGCATGGCGACTACTTCTGAT
Organism: uncultured cyanobacterium; assembly: GCA_963740915.1. Lineage (GTDB taxonomy): Bacteria > Cyanobacteriota > Cyanobacteriia > Phormidesmidales > Phormidesmidaceae > Phormidesmis. The sequence goes on along the minus strand of CAVUFV010000005.1, from coordinate 359,059 downwards.
TGGTAGTCTGCGCGCTGTTTTACTTATCCTTTGCTCGTCGTTTGTCTGCCTGTCGTTTGTTTGCCTGCCATTTTTGTTACCTTTATTAGCCCGGTGTTGAATCATGTCTCACTTCAGTCAGATCAAAACTAAGCTCCGCAATCTTTCCTCTTTGCAGCTTGCTCTAGATGATGCGGGCGTCTCTTGGCAGCTAGGCCCTAAGACTGTCCGGGGCTATCAGGGAAAAACTGAGACCGCTGAGGTCGTCATTGAGCAGGGCAATGGCTATGATTTAGGCTTTAAGCGCAGTTTGGAAACCGGTGATTACGAGCTAGTTGCTGATTTGCAGTACTGGCAGCAGCCTTTATCGGTAGACGGCTTTTTGAACCAAGTGACGCAGCGCTACGCGTATCACACGGTTTTGAATGAATCGAATAATAAAGGCTTTCAAGTTACTGAACAGGTTGATAACCAGGATGGATCTATTCGTTTGGTGCTTCAGCGCTGGGGTTCATAGGAATGCCTGCTAGCGATCAGCCTTTTGACAAATTAGATAACTCAGGCCGCTCAGGATTTGAGCCAGAGCTGGGCGGTGCATTGCGATCTCAGCAGTCACGGACAGGCCTAGAGCCAGAATTGGGCGGACAATTCCGCCAAAACGGTGTCTATGTCGATGAGCTAACTTGCATTGGCTGTACGCACTGTGCTCACGTTGCTCGTAATACGTTTTATATTGAGCCTGACTACGGCAGAGCTAGGGTGATTCGTCAAAACGGCGATAGCGACGCTCTGATTCAGGAGGCCATTGATACCTGCCCGGTCGATTGCATTCATCAGGTTAACTATACGGATCTGCGGCGTTTAGAGCGCGATCGCAAGCATCAAGTTATCCCTGTTGTTGGCTTCCCGGCAGACAAAGCGGTGGCTGTGGTTCAAAGGCGACGACGCAAATTAAAACAATAGGCCAAGCTCTATTGGAAGCTAGATGTCAGCGGTCAAAATTTAGCGGTCAAAATTCAGAAACTTGAATTTGGCCCTCGGTTGTAACGGTTAGGCGTAGGACTAAATTTGAGCTGTTTTGCTGGTCGGAGGCTGCGGTCATCGCGCTGAAAGTAGGTGGGTTGTTGGCAAAGAAGAGGCGATCGCGCCATCTCTGAGCTTGTTCATCTAGCGCTGTAAAGCTCACAACTTCTCCGGTTTCGGAGATCTGAAGACGGTAAACAAGTGGAGCTTGAAGCGCTAGCCGGTCGGCGGATCTGATTGCTTGCCATTGAGAGTGAAAATAGCTTTGCACCTGCGCAATCACATCGGCAGTTGATGAGCGCGCCGATAATCGGGCCGTACTGGAAGCGGCTGCATTCTCGCTGGATTCTGCATTTGTCGCATCTGCCAAATTATCAGAAGATGGGGCCGAAGATGGGGCCGAAGATGGATCCGATTCCGGTTCAGTAGCGACTAGCGGTGGTCTAGCGATTGAAGGATTAACGGGCTGTGAATTGTCGGGCAGCGAATTGTTGGCAGTAGGCGCTTTTGCAGACCGAGCGCCTGCTGCTGGCGCAGAACTTGGCGCGGTTACGGCAGGGGCTAGATCACCCGAAGCATTGCGGTTGGCGGCACGATTGCGAGGTAGTGCCGCAGGTGCCGGGTTTGAATTCGGTGCGGTTGGCGCTGGGTCAACGCTGTTGGCCGCAGTTCCTGAGCGAGTGTCTAGACGGGTTTCTGGGCGCTTGGCTGAGCCGCTCTCTGGTTCAGGGGTTAGGCTTTGGCCGGTCGGTGGCGTAGAAGCTTCGGGCTTTAAGACAGCGTTAGGTTTTATCGGTTCTATCAGCGTAGAGTCGGCGTCAGGCTGATCAACTTGGCTGGAAATATTAGGCCATAGCGTTGCGGTGAGCCCAACTGCAAAGACGGCAGCGGCGGCAGAACTGGCCCAAATTTTGGAACGGCTAAAACGGGTTGAGGGATTGGCGCGGCGACTGAGTGGGAATGAGATGATTTGGCTAGGTGGGCTAGGGGAGGTTGGGGAGCTTTGAGTGCTAGCGACAGCTGGGCTCAAACTTACAGGTAAAGTCTTGGTGGCTTGCTGATATTGGCTCAACACTGTGGAAAGATCGCATAGCTGTAGATAGCTCAAAGGCTGTGCTAGCTGGAGGGTAGACGGCTGACTTAGGGGATCAGCAGCGATCGCAGATAGCGCCGATGAGCGGCTGATTTGGGCGATCGCTAAGGTGCTTTGTACTTTTTGCTGAATATAGTCAGCGATGGCTTGAAGGGCCGCGCGATCGCCTTGGGCGACCAAAGTCCTCTCAAAAGTCCTCTCTGGCGATTGCAGCCATAGCTGAAACGCCAGATCTTCCGTCACTGGCTGAGCATACCACTGCGATAAAGCAGACAGCCGCAACGTTACCTCTAATCGGCAGCTACCAGCGCTATAGCGTTGTTGAGCGGATCTATCAGGCGTTGACATTTTGCAGCTTCAAAGGACACAGACTACTTAAACACAAACTACTTAAACACAGACTACTTAACAAGATAGCGGTGAATAGCTTGATCACAAGGTGCGGTTACCAATACCGCAACGCTTAGCAGATAGCCTGACTCATCTCTCGCTAGCGCTCATCCTCTAGATCTTCACTATCAAGGAGTGGTCTAGCGGGCGGTACAATCACTCGGTAGTCAGCCTCGTAGACGCCATCTGGGCCGATTCTATTGAGGTTCTCTTCATCTGGATCTGAATAAGCCGGATCTGAATAAGATAGAGATCCTGGATCGTCATAGGGCTCATCGTCATAGGCCCTGCCGTCATAAGAACCGTCTTCGTAAGGGCTATCTTCGTAGGCATCATCGCTATAAAGGCCATCACGATATACCCGAGTTTCGTACTCGCTGCCGTGGGCTTCACCACTGGGCGGCTCATCGTCATAGTCGTCAAAGTTTTCCCAGCCTCTATCTAAGTCATCGTCATAGCGGTAGGCCGGTGGCTGCTCGCGGCGAGTACTGTTGTCCGCAACGCCCGTTCGAATAAAATCAAACAAGCCTTGCTTGCGATCGCTGGCACCTTCAAGATCGTCATCCCAGCTATTGCGCTGAGCGGCTGTACGCAGTTCGCCCCAATTATCTCCAATAGTCGGTGGATTTTTGGACTCGTTTTTGGGATTGCTTTTCCGATTGTTTAGCGAGTTATTTAGAAAGAAGAAGGGCTTACTCTTTTTTTTTTCTGGGCTAGGCGAATTGATTTGAACGGACGAGGCTTCTATTACCGTCGATTGTGGCGTGGGAGAAGCCATTCCCGCTGGTCGAGGAGACCTCGGATCTCGTAGAGAATCTTGAGGCGGTGGCTGCATGGGCGTTTGAGGGTAGGTCGACGGCGCTGGTTCGCTGACAAAAGTGGAGGCGCTACCGCTATATGCCTGTGTAGCCGGTGAGTAGGTCGTGCTGCTGACTAATTCGGGGTCAGAAAAGCCACTATCAGGCCCATCGGGATAGGGTACACGGCGGCCCATAGGTCGATACTTGCTTTCGGGCGGACGATGAAGGCTCACTAAGCCGTACAAAACTAGGGTGACGAGCGCTCCTAAACAAAAGGCACCGAGTAGCAGCAGGCCAAAGGGCACTGCGGGCATCTTGCCACTTAAGATCACCAGCGCAATCGGCGTTGTAAGGTTTTGCACGGTTATAACCGCTAGCACCGCCGAGATTATCAGCAAAACAATGAATCGAAACATGGTCAAGATCCTCTTGATGTGTCTTTGCCTATTTTCCTTATACCTATTTTCCTTCCCATCGTCGCAATGGTACACAGTCTATCGCAAGCTGATCTAGCGCTCTAGCTACCACAAAATCGACCAAATCATTAATAGACTGGGGTTTATGATACCAAGCAGGCGTCGCCGGTACGATCCGGGCACCAGCTTCAGCTAGAGCCAATAGGTTGCGTAGGTGAATCAGGCTGAGCGGGGTTTCTCTAGGCACGAGCACAAGCGATCGCCCTTCTTTCATCTGCACATCAGCGGCTCGCTCTAGCAAATCTGAACTCAGCCCAGCGGCTAATTTGCCCACGGTGCTCATGCTGCAAGGCATCACCACCATCCCTAAAGTTCTAAATGAGCCACTGGCAATGCTAGCGCCAACATTGCCCGCCGCGTGACAGCGCAGCTTTCCCGATTGTGCCACGCCCGCTTGCTCCCGCCAAAAGCGGGCCTGCTGCGTCGGGTTGGTCGGCATACTGATGCCATCTTCTTGCAGCCACACCTGATGTGAGGCCCGTGAGGCTACTAGCTCAACGCTGTAGCCTGCGGTAAGCAGGTGCTTGAGCGATCGCACCGCATAGATTAAGCCTGATGCGCCACTGACACCAAGCACAATCGGTAACGGTGAGACGGGTAGCCGTGACGACGGCGACGAAATCGCTACAGGCTCAATGAACGAGTTATCTGCCAAGTTATCTGATCTCACCGCTTATTCTTCTTCTCGACTAAAGTCTTCTGGGCTAAAGTCTTCTGAGCCGTTTTCATCCTCGTCGTCATCGGTGGCTTCGCTGCCGCCCCCAACTGCTACTAGATCAATCTGCTGGCGGTAGTAATCTACGCTTTTGACCTGTACTTCAACGCGATCGCCGAGTCGGTACTGCTGCCGGTTTTTGCGTCCCACCAGCTTTTGCTGCCGAGAACGATACTCATACCAGTCATCTTTTAACGAGCTGACATGCACCAACCCTTCGACGAGCAGCTCTTCTAGCTCTACAAAAAAGCCGTACGACTGCACGCCAGTAATTAGACCCTGAAACACCTCGCCCGTATGCGCCTGCATAAAGGCCGCCTTTTTAAGTCCCTCTAGATCAGACTCCGCATCTTGCGCAATCCGCTCGCGTTCAGTGAGCTTAATCGGGGCGCGTGAAAGCTGCTCTTCCATTTGCTGCTGAATATTGGGTGGCAGCACGCTCCAGGTAATTTGGCCGTGACAAGAGCTGTGGCGCAAATTTACCTGATCTTTAGAGCGGGTGGAGCGGCGATCGCGGCCATGCTCAAACACCGCATGAAGCAGCCGATGTACCAGCAAATCAGGGTAGCGGCGTACCGGAGAGGTAAAGTGGGTATAGGCTTCATCAAGCGCTAGGCCAAAATGTGGCCCCGGTTCGGCGCTATAAAGCGCAGGCTTGAACGTCGCTAGTAGCAGGTAAGTCAGCACTTTTTCAGAATCAGAATTAGCAAACTGCTCAGTGAAGTTGAGATAGTCGCTAGGGCGAACGGCTTCCTCATCCGCCAAGGCTAGATTGAGCTCCATATTGTTGGCTAGCTTAATCAGCTCCTGCACACTCGCTAGATCTGGCGTCCGGTGAATGCGATATAGCCCTGGAATACCCAACTCTTTAATGTGCTTGGCCACCAGCTGATTGGCTAGCAGCATAAACTCAGTCACAATAATGCGGGCAGGCAAATGCTTAGAGACGACCATCGCCCCTAAAGCGCCTTCATCGTCATACTGAAACTTAGGCGAAAGATATTCCACCAGATCTTCCGCCTCCGGCGGAAACTCATGCTCAGGCAGACTCAGCTCAAAAGATCCGCGCTCATGCCGCCGCTGCTTGACCTCTTGCGATAGCTGAAACAAACTTTCAACTAGATCAAAAATCGGCTCAAATTCGTCTAAATCATCTGGGTCAATGCCGATCTTTTCAAGCTCACCGGCTTGTTCGCGCCCCAAAATTGCCTGAACTTGGTCATAGTTGAGCTTGTGCTCGACTTGAATCACACTGGGCTGAATTTCGTACTCCAGCACTTGGCCGTCATCATCTAGCGTGATCAAAACTGAAATTGTTAGCCGATCTTTACCCGGCAATAGACAGCACAATGCATTGGGCAAAGGCGGTGGCAGCATCGGTACGACTTCATCGCCCAAATACACTGCTGTGCCTCGTCGCCGAGCTTCGCGATCAATGGCTTCGTCGGCTTCCACATAATGAGCAACATCCGCGATGTGAACGCCTAAGCGGCGATAGCCTTGATCAGTGATATCTAGGCTCAGCGCATCGTCAATGACTTTGCAGTTAGGGCCATCAATTGTAATTGCATTGTGTCCGCGCAGGTCCAATCGGTCTTTGGTGTCGGCTTTGCGAATTCGATTCGGCAGACCTCTCGCGGCGATAAAAACATCTTCTTGAAAGTTCTGAGGTAAGTCGTGTTTGCAGTAAACAATATCGATGTCGGCGGCAGCTTCGGCGTCGCTGCCGAGCACTCTAGCGACTTTGCCTTGAGGTGGATTTTGGGCAAGGGGATAGCGGGTAATCTCCACATGAATGAGGTGATCAATCGCCTCTGACAAATCAGGTTCACTCTCTGTGATATCTAGCTCGAACAGCAGCCGGTCGTCTAGCGGGACAGCCTTAAATTTGCCGTCTTCGTCACCGGCTTTTACTTTCGAGAGCACAGAGGCATTCGCCCGTTCCAAAATCAGCTTAACTTCGCCCTCAGGGCTGCGACGACGGCTGCCGTCTTTGGTCACTTGTACGAGGACGCGATCGCCATTCCAAGCGCTGTTAAGCTGACTTTCTCGCACATAGATATCATCGGCGGCTTCGTCGTCTTGAATGGCAAAGCAAAAGCCTTTACTAGAGCATCTCAGCTTGCCTTCAATGACATCTTCATCCTCGATTTTGCGATATTTTCCGCGTGACTTTTCCAAAACATTGATTCGCTCCAGCGCATCGAGGGCTATCTGCAAATCTCTCTCACAGTCGTCAGTGGTGCAATTGAGCTTTTTTTCCAGGGTCTTGGTGGTAACTAACTTATCATCTGAAAAATTGGCTAACAGTGACGCGATCGAAAATTTCATGTAGCGACGAATCCTTGGTACTTCTCTTAATATTTCTAACGTTGCTTTAGGCTTTACTTTGGGCTTTACTTCGGGCTTTAGCGAAACGGCAGCAAGTAGCCAGTGAGCAAACCGAAAAAGCCACAAAAAGCTATCCCCAAAAGCGTAGCGATCTGCTTTAGGCGACTGGCTTTTGATTTGTAGCTATAGCTGTTTTAGCTGTTTACCGCCGTTTTCTGTATCTGAAAATCGCCCTATCCATAATTTCACAACCCTCATATGTTTCCGTAATAGGTAGAGCGCTGTCAAATATTTTCTTCAAATGTAGCGAAGATCGCGGATTTTGAGGGAGTTTAAAGACGCTATTCAAAACCGCTCTCCGGTCACTACATAGGTGACCCGCTTGCCGACATTGGTGGCATGATCGGCGATTCGCTCTAGGGCTCGAATGACGATGACCATCAGCACGATAGCTTCTACAGAGGTATTGGGGCCGTAGGGTGTGCTAATGAGCTGATGGTACAGCCGCTCGTAGTCGTCATCGACGACATCATCTTTGTGCTTAATGCTGCGGCCTGCTTCTGGATCGAGTTCGGAGAGCGATCGCAGACACAACGCCACCATCGAACGACAGCGATCCATCATCGTCCCCACATCTTCTATGCAGGCCGGAACAGGATAGGGAAAAAGCTTGATTGCCGAGCGGCTGATAGTCTTGGTGTAATCGCCAATGCGCTCCAAATCACGCACCATCTGCATGAAAGCGCTCATCAAGCGCAGATCTTGCGTTACCGGGGATTGCAAAGTGATCAAATTAGTGCAGTCAACTTCGATTTGCCGATAAAGCTCGTCAATTTGCTTGTCTTGAATTGGAATCTGCTTAGCCGCTGCCAAATCCCTGTCACACAGCGCTGCTTTCGCTAGCAGGCAAGAATTTTCAACCAGCGCTCCCATTTTCAAAACATCGCGCTGAATGCGAATAAGCTGACGATCCAAGCTAGGCCGGTTTAAGTTAGAGCGAGCTGGCTTGAGCCTATCTATCTGCTGCTCCGGATCTAGCTGAGTTAGAGAGGTTCCCGCTGGCAGATCGTGCGGATCGACAGCCGAATGGATCGGCGAATCGTTTTGATGAATTTCCGGTAAGGTATTGGCTGAAAAACTAGCGACATCTTCGCTTGAATTTGTCATTAAAACGGGATTTTCTCTGCTATGGCTGCTATGGCGATGATGGTATCCATCATTTATCTGAAATATTTGATCATTGTTCACGGGCTTAACGCTAGTTTATAAAATGGTTTCATTTAGTTTCATTTAAACGGGTTTTCAATCAATACAGACAGCTTAGTTCAAAGTTTCTGCTCGTTGCCTGCTGACTGAAATTGTCTGCTTGATATAGGGAGGGCGATTCTAATAATTTATAGCTCAGGCAACGAGCAATGGCTGTTGCCTAGATAACAAGCGCTAAAAAACGAGCCCTAAAAATCAAGTTCTAAACAAGTTCTAAATATTAGGGCCTAACCGTCAGATGTGTAACAGTTGGTTACTAATCATCTTCAGGGTGGCGACATTTTGACCATTTTAAGAAACAATTCATAAACATAAACGCATCATGCTTATAGACATCATGCTTATAGATCAGATGCGTTGATTTGACTAGGCTCTAGGTTTTCACTACGTTTTTTAGGAAGGATCGCAATCATCATGGCTCTTTCAGATACTCAAATCTTCATCGCGCTCGTATTTGCTTTGGTTCCTGGATTTTTGGCGCTGCGGCTAGCGACTGAACTCTACAAATAGAAAAAATAGAAAGAATCAAAAAACTACCATCAAAAAATCACCATAAAAAACCACGATCAAGAAACCGTTAAACATATTTATTTTCCCTAGAAGATAGCGCTACAATCGCCGATCTTTTAGGGATTTTTTTTGAGGTTAGATACCTGTTTTAAGCGCAAATTGAGCGAAAATTTGCTAAATTGCCGTGAGATTGCAGACAGATATTCGGAATGTATGCGATTAATATATGCGATTATCTATGCGGTTACTTTTGGAACCGTAATTTTTCGGACGCTGTATGGCATCCGATGATTTACAATTATCTCGCCATTTTGATGATCTTCGCTTTATGAATGCTGCTAAGCGCCCAGTCACGACTTCTTCTCGTTCTTCTCAGGCTCTTTTTCGTTCCGCTAGTCAGCAGTCCTCATCTTCTAATCTAGTAGCGCCATCATCGAGTGTGGTTAACTTACCGCCTGGGCCGCGATCAGCCTATAGACCTAAGCGGGTCGCGCACCAAGGCGCTCGTCAGGCGATTTTGTTTGAGTCGTCGGTAAAGCTGACCGTGAATTTGCTGTTAGCGATTGTGGCAACTACGACAATTGCCAAGTTAGTCCCTTACTATCAGACTCACCAGCAGCGGCTGCTGACTTTGCAAGATGCGGTGGCTGTTGCGGAACATAAAAACACTGAACTGCGATCGCAGTTCACCAACAATTTTGATCCAGCCCAAGCCTCGCGGATTATGCAGGAGCAAAGCGGACTAGGCTACCCTAACCAAAAGCGAGTGATTTGGGAATCGCCGTTAGATCGACACTAGCGCCGTTTAGTCATTTAATGGCTGCTAGCATCAGCGCTTAAACACCACTGGTTCGCAATTCGATACAATCGAAGCGTATAGATTCGCGCGATTTTATTCTCGATTGTATTAAGGAATTCCTGTGGGTTACGCCGCTTTTAATGACCGTGATTACAGTCCTAACGATCCGGTTCATCATTTGGATCATTTGGATCATCCGGATCAGCTAGATCAGCCCAGTCCATCCAACGGCTCTGAGCTGATCCCGTTTGAATTTGATTCTATTAAAGACGCGCTAGCTGATTTGGCGGCGGGTCGAGCGATTGTGGTGGTCGATGACGAAAACCGCGAAAACGAAGGCGACGTGATTTGTGCGGCGCAGTTTGCAACTCCGGATCTGATTAATTTTATGGCGGTGGAAGCTAGGGGGCTAATTTGCTTGGCGATGACGGGCGATCGCCTCGATGAGCTAGATTTGCCGCTGATGGTTGCTAGTCATTCATTCGAAGATGAAAACGAGCAAACCGCTTTTACGATTAGCATTGATGCGGCCACCCAGTGGGGTGTGACCACTGGCATTTCTGCCGAAGATCGGGCCCGAACCATTCAAGTTGCGATCAATGCCAAAGCTCAGCCCCAAGATCTGCGTAGGCCGGGGCATATTTTTCCCCTGCGGGCCAAAAAAGGCGGCGTGCTTAAGCGGGCCGGTCACACCGAAGCCGGGGTTGATTTAGCGCGATTAGCGGGCCTGTATCCGGCTGGCGTGATTTGTGAAATTTCTAATGCTGATGGCTCAATGGCCCGCTTGCCTGATCTTGTCAGCTACGCTCAGCGTCATCACTTGAAGCTAATTAGCATTGCTGATTTGATTAGCTACCGGCTCCGGCATGAGCGCTTTGTCAAGCGTGAGGCGATCGCAGCGATGCCCACTAAGTTTGGTGATTTTCAAGTGTATGCCTACCGCAATACGCTGGATGGATCTGAGCATTTGGCTTTGGTTAAAGGCGATCCGAGTACGTTTAAAGATGAGCCGATTATGGTGCGAATGCACTCCGAGTGTCTGACTGGTGACGCGCTCGGTTCATTGCGCTGTGACTGCCGAATGCAGCTACAGGCCACGCTCAAAATGATTGAAAATGCGGGTAAAGGCGTGGTGGTGTATCTGCGTCAAGAAGGACGTGGCATTGGGCTAGTCAATAAGCTCAAGGCTTATTCGCTGCAAGATATGGGTTTAGATACCGTCGAAGCGAACGAGCGACTAGGGTTACCGGTCGATCAGCGCAACTATGGGATGGGGGCTCAAATTTTAATAGATTTGGGCATTGGGCGCTTTCGCCTGATTACCAATAACCCGCGCAAAATTGCGGGCCTTAAGGGTTACGGATTAGAAATGGTTGATCGGGTGCCGCTATTAATTGAGGCTACGAGCTACAACGCTAGCTATTTAGCCACCAAAGCTAAAAAAATGGGTCATTTGCTCTTGCAGACTTATTTGGTAACGGTGGCGATTCAGTGGCGAGCGGCTGAGGCGCTCATCGCTGATCCGGTTACTGCTAGGTATGAACGGCTAGAAAAGCTGCGGGCTTTGGGCCAAAAGTACGATTTGCTGCTGCAAGAAGAAGCTCGATCCATCGCGGTAGCCGTGTTTGGTCAATTGCCGCTGATTGCTCATTTGGGGCTAGATCAGCCGGGGCTAGCGGGCGATCGCTGGTACAAAGATCCGCACCATCCTTACGTTCAAGCTATTTCTGCCCTGTTAGATGAGCTGATTGCTTGGCCAGATATCGATCATCTAGAGTTCTTAGTCTCAGCTGGTGGCGATCCGTTCACTCATCTCAAAGTCAGGCTCGATCAACAAGTGTTCCCTTGGGAGCCAACTGGCCAAAATGCCGTAACCCCTAGCGAGGTGTGCCAGCAGCTCAAAACTCAGCGGATTTATGTATTTTCTCAGCACAATACCTCCGTGTAACGTCTCAGCTAGTGCCGCTTAGACCCTTCCTATTTTGAATTTTCCATGCGCAGCGTCGCCGATATCAACGACAAAATTCGCCAAGGCAAAGCCACTGTATGGACTATCACTGAAGCCAAAGCTCGAATTGCAGAAATCGGGATCGCGCAAGCCAGTAAAACCGTCGATGTGATCACGACCGGCACCTTTGAACCTATGGAAGGATCAGGGGCCATGCTCAACTTGGGTCATACCGATCCACCGATTAAAATCGTCGAATGCCATCTCAATGGAGTGCTGGCCTACGCAGGCTTTGGGGCGGTGGATCTGTACATTGGGGCAGGGCAAATGGCGACGCCTGGGCGCGACGGTGAAAGCGAAGACTATGGTGGTGGGCAGGTGATTGCTGACTTGATTGCGGATAAGCCCGTGACGCTAAGTGCGAGGGGGCAAGTGACTGACTGCTATCCGCGCGCTAGTCTAGATACGACCATTACCCGCGATCGCATCAATCAGTTCTACCTATTTAACCCGCGCAATCTCTATCAGAACTTTATTGTGGGAGTGAATGGCGGCGATCGCCCCCTGGCCACCTACTTGGGTCCCTTACAGCCGCGCTTGGGTAATGCCGTCTATGCCAACAGCGGCGCACTTTCCCCCCTGCTTAATGACCCTGACCTTGAGACTATCGGCATCGGCACTCGCATCTTACTCGGCGGTGGTGAAGGCTACATTGCTTGGGAAGGCACTCAGCACTTTCCGCTCCAGCGCCGTCTGCCCAACCGCACGCCGGTCGGGCCAGCCGCCACCCTGGCCCTCATCGGTGACGCCAAGCGGATGGATGCGCATTGGGTACGCGGCTGCTATTTTCAGGGTTATGGCGCTTCTATGATGATCGGCATCGGCATCCCTATTCCGATTTTAAATGAAGAAGTGATGGCTCGTTGCACTATTAGCGATGCTGATTTGGTCGCGCCAGTGGTCGATTTTTCAATTCCTCGGCGGGTGCGGCCTACGTTTGGTTTAGTCAGCTACGCTCAGCTTAGGTCGGGCAAGATCCTGCTAGAGGGTAAATCGGTGCGGACTGCGCCTTTATCGAGCCTGCATTTTGCTCAGCAGGTCGCGCTAGATCTTAAGCAGCGCATAGAGTCTAGTGAGTTTGAGCTAAGTGCTCCGGTAGCTGCTTTGCCCACCGATACTCGCTTTATTCCGCAAGATAGCTGGGGGCCACCGCTAGATATGCGGCAGTTTTAAGCAGGGCAGTTTTAAGCAGGGCAGTTTTAAGCAGGGTTGATCACAAGTGAGAATTCGATCCAGTGCTTCATTTATCATTAAATATTATTCGGATGCGGTCGCCGAATTAGCTGCTGAATCAGCTGCCGGACTAGCGGTGGCACCAGCTACTGAATCGCGATCTACGGATTTACTAGCGGCTGGCAGATTCTCTGACTTTGCTTTGGGCTTGGGCTTAGGCGCGCTTGCCGCGAATTTGGGCTTACTGGTTGCCGGACGGTGGCGCATACCGGTTTCTCGAACATTTTTAGACTTTTTCTTAGGCGGTACTACCGCAACTTGAGTTCCGTCTATCAGCACCAGTTTGCCGTCTTGCCGCTGGGCTTTCAAATCCCAAAAGTAGCCCATTGCCCGTCCGTCGAGCTGACCGCTGATCAGCAGCTTAAAAGGGCGTTTTGGCTTAGCCTTTCCAGACTTGCTCTTTTGGACAATATTGACCACAATTTCGCTTTTATCTTCAGCGTATTTGGCAATTTCACCTCGGATAGAAAAGATATCGCACAGTTCAGTGGCCTCGGCCGTAGAAAGATATTGAGGCAAATTGTTCGCCGTATTATCCAATGGATTATTTGATGTACTAGCGGCTGACTCTGATCTATCTGGATTCGCGCCTGCGTTTGTATTTGGACTGGCGTTGAGGGTTTCTGGTTCCCAGATGCCAACGATTTGAACATGGAGCGCAGGGATATTATCTTCGTACAGCGTGCGAGGATACACCACCCACAGATGCTCAGTGTCGAGATCGATGTGTTTTTTGATCAAGCTGGTGACTCGACCGAGCAAAACCGCATCTACTAGGGTGCCGTCAGCGATCGCAATATTTCCCCGATTAAACTGTTCTTCAGAAGCGATGTATTGACCTTTAATCAAGCCGATTGCCCGGTATTGCATACGCTCGCTGGGTTCGGAAATTGGTCCAATTAAAGGCGGCGCTGTGGGTGCTGTTAGTGCTGTTGGCGCGGCTGGGCTATCAGCAGGTGCAGAGGGTTCTGGGGTTGGCGGTTTGGGCCTAGCGGGTGGCCCTATGAGGTGAGGGCGATTGGCTGGCTGGTGCAGTTCTTGATCTGACGGTGTTCTTTCAGGAGCCTTGTCCCCAGATGAGGAAGGGTTCTCTGATCGCGGCAATGGCGCGGATTTCGAAGAGTGATCCGTAGAATGGCCAATCGAATTGGGGGGGCGGCTAGCGGCAGAACTCATCAATCCTCAAACTCCTGAAACTGTACCGATGACTTGGATTGCTCTGAATAAAGGGCTAACGACAGGCTGATCGCTGGCTTCAGAAGCGGCATTTAAAGACTAGATTAGCATCAGCGCCTAATCTGATTCATGGTATGGGCTACTTTATGACTGTGTTTAGCCTACTTGCCCCGACACTGAACCTCCTGAACCTGATGTAATTATGGGCTGAGAGTTCACAATTCTGGTAAAAAAAGGAACATCTTAGTCTAAGAAAACTTAAAAAAAATTGATTTATCGGTTTCATTCACCCTTCTTTTGGCTAGCTCTTGTGCTTAGTCATACCCGTATGCTGCCGCCAATGTCAGAAAATCGGCCTTGCGGTTGGTTCAGCGTCTTTTCATACAACCCGTTTGGCTGGCACTGCTTTCGGGGGCTTACTGAACTGCTATTCGTGAGTCAGTAGCTAATAGTTCAGCCGTCTTAGAGAAAATCCGAACCTTTTTTGCGTAGCTTCTGCTGATATGGAGCGACAAAGGATGGATAGGCTAACTTGCTGACGTCACAATGGAGAAGGTTAGAGTTAGGATAAGCAAGTTATTTTGATAATTTACTGTTTTGAAACTGTTGGGGGAATAGCGTTTTGGCGTTTAAGAAAGATAGCTGGCTAGTGAGAGGCGTGCTGATTTTGGCGGTAGGAGCCTTTGTCGCGGTGGGCTTTGTCGGTCTTTTCAACAGTGGGCGCGCGTCTTCTCAGGCCAATAACAATCCCGCTTCAACTCAAACTCCGGCTGATCAGACCGCCAAATTGCAGAGCACGATTGAAGCGTACAAAACCGTACTAGCGAGAGAGCCCGAAAACGAAACTGCCCTGATTGGAATTATTCAGGCACAAATTTCTTTGGGCAATCTAGAAGGGACGCTGGAGCCTTTGGAAAAGCTGGCTTCAGTTAAGCCGGAGGTGCCGGAATATTCAATTGCGCTGGCCCAAACCAAGCAGCAGCTAGGCGATATGGAAGGCGCTGCTCAAGTCTATCGGCGGGTGCTCACTCAAAAACCGGGCAATGCCCCTGCTTTGCAAGGGCTAGTGGAGCTGCTAGTTACTCAAGGGCGCTCCGAGGCGGCGCTAGGGCTGCTACGAGACACCTTGGCAACAGCCGATCAAACCAATGAGCTTTCTCCGGGCAGTATTGATAAGCTATCGGTAAAACTGCTGCTAGGTCAGGTTTTTGTTGAGCAGAAGAAATATGATGATGCGATTAAGGTGTATGACGAGGCGATCGCCGAGGCCCAAACCGCTTCTCCGACACTGCCTGACTTCCGTCCGACTTTGGCCAAAGCGCTAGTGCTTCAAGAAAAAGGAGATAAAGACGCAGCCAAAACGCTGTTTGATCAGGCATTGGGTATGGCCCCGACTCAATACAAAGACGGCGTACAGAAGCTGATTAACGAAAAGACTGCCGTCGTCCCTGCGGCGACGTCTGAAACGAGTCCAAACGCTGCACCTGAAGCTGCCTCTCCTGGGTCTAATTCGGTAGCACCGGCTCAGCCGTCTGCACCTCCGGTTGCGCCGCCTGCTCAGTCTGCTCAGTAGGTTGCTATAGAGAGGTTGCTGTAGGGAGATTGCTAACTTCAGCGTCAACCAAAGCGAATGGCCACAGCAGACGGTCAAAGCAAATAGCCTGTACAGCCTTTTTCGTTAAAAGCAGCGTGCAGGCTATTTTTTGGCTAGAAGTGAGGTGGGCTAGAACTAATGGGGGAAGTGGGCCTCGCACTCAAGCTTCACTAAAAAAAGCTTCACCGAGGCTTAGACTTATAGCGCGCCTTGTCTAGAGAGCTGTTTAGCTTGAGCCGTCACGGTGGTGTCGGCTGCGGCTTCTGCTAAGGCATCGACGGCATCAAATTCGATGTGATTAAGCAGGGTCGTGACAAAGGCAAACAGCAAAAACGGTAGCGACAACACTAAAATAAGCCCAACCGTTGCGAGAGCATAAATCGGTCGGCTTGCGCCCATGAGCCCTAGTGCAGCCGCTAGACTGACAAACAAAACAATCAGCCAAACAATAATCTGGCTGTAAATGTCACCAAAGGTGAGGGTGCAGTTCATCCGATACTTTTTAGGGTTATCCATAGCCAATAGGGTTTCAAAAAATAGTGGGGGTCAGCCGATTCTTCGGAAGTGAGCAGTTAAGTTAAGTCAGCCAGCGAGCCGTCCCGTAACGGTAGCTGCACGAGATCATTAAAGATCGCTACTTAAGATCGCTAAGATCGTCGAGTAGTTAATAGGATATCGACTGGCTTTTGATTTGGGGCGATTTATCAACAGAGTTCAAGAATTAATAAGATTGCTTACGTGATTTATCACTATCTCCTGTTTTATAAGCCCTATAACGTCCTTAGCCAGTTCACGGATGAGCGCCTAGCGACGTCAGCGCCGCGTGGCACGCTTAAGGACTTTGTGTCAGTCCCGGGCGTCTATGCTGTTGGCCGACTAGATCTCGATAGCGAAGGTCTATTGCTACTTACGAATGACGGCAGAATGCAGCACCGCCTAAGTCATCCTAAATTTGCTCATCGGCGGCAGTACTGGGTGCAGGTAGAACGCCAGCCGGATGCAGTCGCTCTAGCACAGCTTCGCCAGGGAGTGAGTATTCGCAATTATCAAACGCGCCCGGCAGAGGTCAAGGCGATCGCTGAACCCGATCTGCCGCCTAGAGATCCGCCTATTCGCTACCGTCAGCACATCCCAACGGCTTGGCTGGAGATGACACTTAGTGAAGGCAAAAACCGTCAAGTGCGCCGAATGACGGCGGCAGTGGGTTTTCCAACGCTGCGACTGGTGCGCAGTGGACTGTTTTTGTCAGGAACTTGCGCGCTGACGCTTGCCGGACTTAACCCAGGAGAATGGCGAGAGCTGACGCCGGTAGAGCAGCGATCTCTCCCTCACTAAACCTAGTCAAACCCAATGAGTAAACTTTTGATAAAGCGATCAACGACCATAATCAGGCATAATCCTTGCGTAGCCCCTTGAAGAGTAGGCCCTCTAGATAGCCTTAGGATTTATCACTTCAACCCTAGCCGTTAAGACTCGACATGCTCATTTGCTCTCACTGCCAGTTCGTCAATCCTAACGATCACAAATTTTGTCAGCGCTGCGGTCAGCCGTTGGGCCTAGCGGCGGCTGATTCTGGGTCAGTGACTGAACCGGCGACTGAACCGGCGACTAAACCAGCGACTGAACCGGCGACTGAACCAGCTATTCTTCAACCGCTGCAAGCAACCCTGATGCCACCCGACAAGCTATCGCTGAGTCCGGCCACCTATTTGAGCAGTCGTCATCCCGCTGATCGCTATCAGATATTGACGGTATTGAGTCAAGGCAGCGCTCTGATTACCGACATGATGCCAGATCTGCGATCGCCCCTACAAACTCAGCTGCCTCAGCTGAGTGCAGCGCCCTTAGAAATCCTACAATCGAACGGAGATCTCCCGGCTGCCGCCTACCCCTATCTGCTGCTTTCCGAAGCCGCTCCTACTCTACAGGACGCTTGGCAGCAGGGCGAAACTGCTATTTTGATCACGCCGTTAGAGCAGCCTTCAATCACGTCGTTGATTAGCGCTTTTTCCACCGCCGTCGATCCGCTTCAGCACGTCTATTGGATATATACTCTCACCGACTTATGGATGGCGCTGTCGCCGATTCCGCAATGGCGATCTAGCTTGCTCTTAGCCAATAATCTCGGGATTGGTCGCGATCAGTCTTTGCGTATTCGGCAGTTTATTCAACCCAGCATTCAGCCCCCTCAGCTAAGTGATTTGAAAGCTTTTTTACAATCGCTATTGGCTCAGCCACACCGAGGTACCGTGGCTCCTTTGAGGCAAATTCGGCAGACAATTTTGACTGTGACTTCTGCGGCGACGCTAGCGCAACTACGCAGCGAACTTGCCGCAATTGGGGAATCTTTATTAGCGACCCCAGAGGCGATTACTCCGGCTGTGAGTGCGGCGATCGCCGCCACCGCCACCGCCGCCGCCCCTTCTACCCCTAGCCCCGCCCCCTCATCGTCATCTACCCCCGCTTCAGCACCCTTGCCTCATCTAGACTCTGTAGATGATGAACCCTTGGAGAATAATCCGTTAAACCACGCTGCCGAAAGCGCTTCAGATCCAGCTCTCAATAATCTTTCAGGGCTGCCTTTGAATGAGGCCATGCTAGATAAAGATTTAGACAGTGATATTGACTTACCCGAACCAGTCGAAAGTGACGAATCCACAATTGTCTTACCCATGAGGCTCGTCAGCTTAGAAGACTCAGGCCGCACCCATGTTGGCCGTCAGCGAGATCACAACGAAGACTGCTTTTTGATTGCTAGCAGCCTGCAAAAGCAATTTGACAACAACGGCCAGCGAACTCAAGCGCACTGCCTCTATGTGCTGTGTGATGGCATGGGTGGGCATGATGGCGGCGAAGTGGCCAGCCAACTCGCCACTCAAGCGCTACTGCACTATTTTGAAGAGCATTGGCCCCACCCGGTGCCCCAACTATGGGGAAATACACCTACTCGTCCGCTGCCAGACGAGGCCACGATTATAGAAGCGGTAAAGCTAGCGAATAAAGCGATTTATGATGTAAATGAAGCCGAAGATCGAGCGGGCCATGAGCGAATGGGAACGACTTTGGTGATGGTGCTTTTGCAGGGCACTGAGGCGGTTGTCGCCCATGTAGGAGACAGCCGCTTGTATCAGCACACGCGGCGGATGGGGTTGCGACAGGTAACGATCGATCATGAGGTCGGTCAGCGTGAGATGAAGCGCGGCATTCCGCCAGAAATTGCCTATGGTAGACCCGATGCCTATCAGCTTACTCAAGCGCTCGGTCCTAGGGGCAGTGAAGATTTAGTGCCGAGTGTGAGCTATCTAATGTTTTCTGAAGATAGTCTGCTGCTGCTGTGCTCGGATGGCCTCAGCGATAATAGCCTGGTAGAAACCTACTTAGACAGTCATATTGACCCGGTGCTCAGGGGTAAAAAGGATCTAGAAACGGGTATGGATGATCTAATAGCGCTAGCCAATGAGGTAAATGGACACGACAATATCAGCGCGATCGCCATTCGCCTCAGCATCAGCCCCGACATGGCGATGATGCCGCAAGGTGACCCGGCTGCTAGCCAAGGGCAAACCATGATTCAATAAAGCTTTTTTACAGGCTTTTGGAGAGGCTTTTGTCGCCTCAATTGTTTGAGTAATTTGCCTAATTCTATGGGGTTTTCAGCCGCATCTTTGGCGGTTTCTGGGGCTGCGAATCTGGTTCTGCTCTGACTGAAATGGGTATTCTATCAAGAGGTGTTTCCCCTTGATAGCCCCTTGATAGATAGCCTATTTTTATGACCCTTACTCCCACCCTGGCAATAGAGCCGGTGCAAGTGCATCCAGAAATGACCCTTCAAGCTCTACAGCTTTGGCAAGTAGAGCTTGATATTGATCAAGTCGCAGATGTGATGATGCAGCGCTTTAACGAAGAGCCGCAGCTGCCGGGAATATTACTCGTGCGCGATCGCCAGTACATGGGAATGGTATCAAGAGAAAAATTCTTTGAGCGCATGAGCCGCCCATATGCGCATGAGCTGTTTTCGCATCGCTCTCTTCAAAAGCTTTACGCTGAGCTGAATGTTTCTGTTTTAGAACTGTCTGCCGAAACGCTGGTAGTTGAGGCGATGCCTTTGGGATTGGCTCGTGCACCTGAGTGTGTATACGAGCCGATGGTCATTAAGAGCCGCTATGGACGCCTGAGTGTGGTTGATTTTCGGCAGATACTGCTGATGTATTCTAAAATTCACATGATTATTCTTGACCGCTTGCAGCACTCAAAGCTGCAAGCTGATGCGACCAAAACAAACTTGCAGCAATTACAAAGTCAGTATATGCAGATGCTGCATACTGAAAAAATGGCGTCACTCGGTCAGCTAGTCGCGGGTATTGCTCATGAAATCAACAATCCAGTTAATTTTATTCATGGCAATGTCGTTCATGCGACGACTTACGCTGAGGAGATATTGGAGTTATTGAGCCTTTACCAGCAGGACTGTCCGCAGCCTTCTAGCCTGATTCGAGAGGCTTTGGAATCATGCGATTTGGCGTTTGTTAAGCAAGATTTTACTAAGCTGTTGAGCTCCATGAAAGTCGGCACTGAGCGCATCCGAGAAATCGTTAAATCTATGCGTAGCTTTTCGCGCTTGGATGAGAGCGATCGCAAGCTAGCTGACATTCATGAGGGCATTGACAATACCCTGACAATTTTAAATCACCGCCTCAAGCCAGTAGGTGCCCAAGCGCCGATAGAAGTCGTTAAAGACTATGGTGATTTACCGATGCTTGACTGCTATCCTGGGCAATTGAACCAG
Source organism: uncultured cyanobacterium (assembly GCA_963740915.1). Lineage (GTDB taxonomy): Bacteria > Cyanobacteriota > Cyanobacteriia > Phormidesmidales > Phormidesmidaceae > Phormidesmis. The sequence continues at coordinate 338,880 of CAVUFV010000005.1, read as the reverse complement.
GTCTTTACAAATATTTTGTCCAATGCAATCGATGCGCTCAAACAGAGCCATCAGGCATCTCCTAAAATTACGATTACAACTAAGCTGGAGAGGGCGCAGGTAGGGATTGCGATCGCCGACAATGGCCCTGGCATTTCAGTCGATCAGCAGCATCGAATCTTTGAACCCTTTTTCACTACCAAGCCGGTAGGTGAGGGAACTGGCTTAGGTCTTTCGATAAGTCACCAGATCATTGTCAAAAGTCATGGTGGACAGCTTTGCTGCCAATCAGAGCTAGGCAAAGGCACCCAATTCACGCTCACAATTCCTATTTAGCCGTTATCATTTTTTCAACTGTTATTCTTTCAGCCTTCAGCGATCTAGGCAGCTCGAAATTCAGCTTAAGTTCGGATGCTGGCTAAGTTTGTTGTTTAGCACGATGCCAAAAAGCATTCAGTTCTTTTGCGCTGTAATCATGCAAGGGCTTGTCAGCTTGAGCTTCTACTTTTTCATAGCGCTGCACAAAGCGGCGACTAGTGCCTTGCAGCGCCATGGCTGGATCTAGCCCTTGCCAGCGCGCCACTTGAATTAGAGAAAACAACACATCCCCTAGCTCGCTCTCTTGAGCCGCTTTAGACTCGTGCGCTAGAGCATGATGAAACTCGGCCATTTCCTCATCAACTTTTGCCCATACTTCTGCTATCGTGTCCCATTCAAACCCAGCTTTGGCCGCTTTTTTAGAAATTTTCATCGCGCCTGATAAAGGCGGCAAAGAGCGAGCATACCGACGGAGCTTTGGCGCTAACGCATTCGGGTCTTCGGTATCGGCTTTTTCCGCTGCCTTGATTTGTTCCCAGGTGGCGTTAACAGCTTCTGTATCGGTTACTTTGTTAGCGTCAGGGGAGAACACATGAGGGTGGCGACGAATCATTTTTTCAGTGATGCCTCGGGCAATGTCGCCCAAGTCAAAATCTCCCTGTTCTTGAAAAATTTGAGCTTGAAGCACAACCTGTAACAACAAATCGCCTAGCTCTTCGAGAATATCTTTTTTGTTGCCGCTTTGAATAGCATCAACGGTTTCGTAGGCTTCTTCAATGATATAAGGTGTCAGCGTTTGCGGTGTTTGATCTAAGTCCCAAGGACAGCCGCTTACTGGATCTCGCAGTTGGGCAATAACAGCTATCAGTTTCTGGAGTTCTAAAAGCGCTGCCGAAGAATGATCTAAGCGGGAATCAATTGCAGAAGTGGACTCGGATTTGAGTGGATTATTCATATATCGTGATCTCTTCTGCCTTGTAGGTAATTGAACCGATGATTAACTTCAACCTTTACTCCAACAGTAATCGAAAGCTGAACAGAATATGCTTTAAGTTTACCGGACGATTATGCTGATAGGCAGCGCGGCAAAAGCCGGGGGTTAGTCGTTTCAACTACAGCCTTTGAGGATAACTTTGGCAGGGGCTGTGTTAGTGAAGTTGCTGGTGTATGCAAAGACGTTTCCGGCCATGTTTTCGATGCCGTAGCGGTTGCGGCTAAGCGAGTAGGTAGCGATCGCACTCGTCCCGCTCGGCAGCATAACTATGCACTAAAAAGCCCTTGCCTGACACACTGCTGAAATTCCAGGTGCTAGCTGCCCTGTCGCCCGCACTTGGCGCTTTATCATGTGTATCCCTACTGGGCTCCCCCCGTGGTTATCAACCCGACTAATCCGAAGTGACGCTAAAATGAGTTCGGTCAGACTCCGCCAGATTCGGCCAGATTTGGCAGGGCGTTGTTTTACTAGCGAGCAATAGAGATGACTCCTTGCATTCAGCACAACCTTGAACCGCACGTTAAAGATTTGGGCGGGTTCGAGGCCCGTCGGCTGCTGCCCGCCGATGCCTGTGCTCTAGTTGGGCCATTTATTTTCTTTGATCATCTAGGCCCAGCTACCTTTCCACCCGGTAAGGGCGTCGATGTTAGGCCGCATCCGCACATTAACTTGGCGACTGTCACTTATCTATTTGAAGGGGTTTTGCTGCATCGCGATAGCTTGGGTACCGTTCAAGAAATTCATCCCGGTGCGGTGAACTGGATGACCGCAGGCCGAGGGATCGTCCACTCTGAGCGCACTCCCGATCAGGCGCGAAACGAAGAATCTACTCTGCACGGGATTCAAACTTGGGTAGCGCTGCCTCAGGCAGATGAAGAAACCTCGCCCTGTTTTCGGCATCATCCGGCAACCGATCTGCCCAGGTGGCAAGCCAGCGGCGTCTCGTTCACGTTAATTGCGGGCGCAGCGTATGGCCGCACCTCTCCGGTACAGACATTTTCACCGATGATTTATTTAGATGTGACGCTGGAAGCGGGTGCAGCCTTCACGTTGCCTGCCGACTACCGTGAGCAGGCTATTTACAGCGTCAGTGAAGGGCTAAAAGTTGAGGGTACACTGCTAGGGCAGCATCGACTGGTGGTGTTGACTGAAGGCGCTTCCCCGACGGTCTCTGCGGATGGCAATGCCCGCTGTATTATTATTGGCGGCGAACCGGTTGGCAAACGCTACAAGTGGTGGAACTTTGTATCGAGCGATTTAGATCGCATTGAACAAGCTAAGCAGGACTGGAAAACTGGCCAGTTTGAGACAGTGCCGCAAGAAACAGACTCTATTCCCCTGCCGCCAGAAGATGTAAAGCAGGAGCAGCCGCTGTGAAGCGGCTAGAAAAGAGAGGCTTGGAAAGATGGTTGAATAGCTAAATGTTGAATAGCTAGCTGAATAGCTAAACGTAAGGTGCGCTCTATGAAGGTATTAGCGATCGCAAGGAGTCTGATCGCTTAGCCGGGCCCAAAACAGCAGCGCAAGTTTATGCCTTGTTCGAGTCACTAGCCGCCGCGGCTAAAACAGCCGTTCACAGGCGATCGCCACTTCCATAAGCGTCCGACAAACGACGATATTTATCATCTATCATGGCTACTTTAGGGATAAGTTTTGATCATCTTTGAGGCTTGTGTCACCCCTGCTGTTCAGATCGGCAACTGGCGGAATGTTTTCCAAAAAAATCGACTGGTTTAAATCAGCCCATTGGCCTCGCCTCTGGTTGAGCCCGCTACTGATGATTTCTTTGGCACTTCACGGTCTAGCGATGTTGATTCCGCTATCTGAAAAAGAGGAAGTGGCTAAAGAACCTGAAGAAGTTGCCCTGCCAGATCCTATTACCGTTACCACGCTGCCAAAGCCCGCCAATGGGAATCTGCCTACTGCGCCCGGCGCGATCGCCACAATCGATCCCGCGATTCCTGGCGCACCGCCAACCCCTTCATCGGTTCCTCAGCAGGCAATTCCCTTTCCCCCGGAACTGACGCCCCCTGACTTGACTCCTCCTAATTCCAACCTTCCTGCCGAGTCTAGCCCCGCTGCTAGCGCCCCACCCACTACACCCACTACACCCACTGCACCAACAGCACCGACTGCACCAACAGCACCGACTGCACCGACTGCACCCATTGCACCGACTACACCGACTACACTCACTACACCCACTACGCCGGCGGTCCCACCCACTGATTTTGCGATCACCCAGCGGATTTACACCGACACCGGTGCTACCTTTAACGACGAAATCAAAAAAGGCGGAGAATTTTCAGTTCGTTACGGTAGACCTAAAGATATTCGCCCTGTGCTGGCGCTAATTTATTCCGCTCAAGGCAACTGTTTTGACAGAGATGCTAATCTCGAAGCCAGTGCCGGTATCGTCATCAATGACCAGGGCGGACTGGTTGATAGCGAACTGCTCAAAACCACGGGCTATCCGGTAATAGATGATTGGCTGATGATCTACCTCTCTCTAGCTGAGCCGCTGCCTGATGATGTGTTCACCCAGTTGCAGCAAATCATTCCAACCGCGCCCGCTGCGGGTGATTTGCTAGATTGGTTGAACGCGGCTCGTAATAGCAACGATCCGCTAGTGGCTGCGGGGCAAGATCAAGCGCCTTACGCGTTTAAAATCGCAGTTAAGTTGGACAGTAATCAGTGCAATTTGCCGTAGTTTCTCCTCAGTAAAAATAGAGAAGAGATAGAGAAAAAAAGTTGGCAGCTGGTGTAGCCGGTGGAATGTGAGCGTAATCAGCCGCCGCTGACAGGTGGAATAAGGACTAATTCGTCTTGATTTTGCAAGGGGGTGTCGGCTTCGGCAAACTGTAAATTGATGCCGAAGCGGGTGAGTTCTCGCCAAGGTGCGAGCGCGGGGTATTCGGTGATCAGGCGATCGCGCACTTCTCCAGCAGTCGTGCCGAGTGGTAGTGACAGCACTTTTTCACTCCTGCCCAACGTCTCTTGATACACTGCAAATAGCTTGAGCGTAACGGTGATAGTTTCCTTCATAAAGCTGTGGTTTGTTCTAAGTTGCTGGTGTTATGGGTTTCGGTTGATACCTGCTGTCAGAACTGATTTAGACTGGCATCATCAGCGCTTCAATGGCTGCAGCGGCTGTTGGTAAATCGCGGCTGAGCACTTCATTGCCCTGCTCGGTGATCAAAATGTCATCTTCTATGCGAATGCCGCGCACGTCGGCAAACTGTTCTAATCGCTCCCAGTTGACGCTGTGAGCATAGCGATCGCGGTTCTTGGGATTATTCAAAATCGCGGGCACCTGATAAAATCCGGGCTCAATCGTGACGATCATTCCCGGAGCTAAGACTCGATTGAGCCGTAAAAAAGAAAGACCAAAGCGATCGCTGCGCGATCGCCCTTCAGCGTAGCCCGCTAAATCTCCCAGATCTTCCATATCATGCACATCTAATCCCATCAAATGCCCCACCCCATGTGGAAAAAACAGTGCATGGGCATCGTCAGCTACTAGCGCTTCCGGATCGCCCTTAAGAATGCCAAGATCGACCAAGCCCGCCGCCAGCATGTGACAGGCGATCTGATGAATATCAGCGTACTCCACCCCTGGCTGAGCTTTTTCAATACAAAAGTCATGCGCGGCTAGCACCACTTCATACAGATCGCGCTGAGTCGCTGAAAATTTTCCCGTCACTGGCCAAGTCCGCGTAATATCAGCCGCCCAGCCGCCTGCGGTTTCTGCGCCCACATCGGCTAGTAACAGATCGCCTGCGCTCAGCAGATGGTGGTAGTGATTGTTATGCAGTACTTCACCCGCAATGGTGACAATGCTGCCATAGGCGCAGGTCATATCGTGCGCCATAATCACGCCCTCCATCGCCGCTCGAACCTGCGCTTCTATGCCCTGTTGGGCCAACACAGCAGGAGTTGCCGTCATGCCTGCTTGGTGAGCGCTGAGAGTGACAGCAATTGCCTGACGAATAGCCGCAAGTGATCCTTCATCGTGAATCATCCTGATCTGTACAATTGCTTTTTCTAGCGTTTGATTGTTCCGCACACCATGACGCGGAATCACAATCGAGCGCTGAAGCATGGCTTGCTCTAGCATTTGCACCGTCTCGTCTTTTTCGCCAAAAGTAGCGACGCCCTGCCCCAAGTCGGCCAGTGCCTTTAAGGGGTGAGCCGCTGTTGCCCCAATGCGCTCAGCAATGTCGTCGCGGCTAGGACTAGGGCCGTGCCACAAAATCTCATCAGCCGTGGCGTCATCCATAAAGAGCATGAGCTGATCGCCTTCAATGCGGATGGCAGCATTTTCTAGCGGCAGTCCGGCAAAATACAGAAAGTGACTGCTCGCTCTATACGGATAGATATTAGCTGCAAAATTGCGGGATTTAGCTGTGCCTGACCACAGTAACACCGGAAAATCAATCTGCTGCGCGAGGCGACGGCGACGATCCAGCAAGGTATTGGCCAAGCTCGGCGCGCTCAGTGCCTGAATTGGCGATTGAACGGTGGATTGAACAGGTGATTGAGATGCGGTGGTGCGGGCAGAAGCAGTTTGCACTAAAATTCACACTTTAACGATTCTTTCTACATTATGTTCACAGCGGCTGAAGCTGAGCGATTGATTTTTACATTAGTCAGCCCGATTACATCGAGTGAAACGGTCGATGTGGCCGATGATCCCATTGGCTGCTTGGGTCGAATATTAGCTGTAGCGCCGCTCAGCCCGCTCGATTTTCCTCATTGGGACAATTCGGCGATGGATGGCTACGCAGTGCGCACCGCCGATGTGCAAACGGTGCCCGTGTCGCTGCAAGTGATTGAAGAAATTCCGGCTGGGAAACTGCCGCAAAAGGCTCTAGGCCCCGGTCAGGCGGCGCGCATTTTAACCGGGGCAATGCTGCCTGAGGGATCAGATGCGGTGGTGATGCAGGAGGAGACTGAGCGGGAGGTGAAGTCGGGTTCCAGAAGTTTAAGAAGTCAGCCAGCAGATCAGCAGGTGGTGATTTTGCGATCGCCCCCTGCTCAAAACTTTGTCCGCCAGCGCGGTAGCTTTGCTAAAGCTGGCGATGCCCTACTCACCCGCGGACGAGCCCTAGGGGCCGCTGAAATTGCCCTGCTCGCCGCCGCTCAGCAAACAAGCGTACAGGTATACCGGCGGCCTCGAGTGGCTATCCTATCGACCGGCAATGAGCTAGTCACCCCGCAACAGCCCTTACAGCCGGGGCAAATTGTTGATTCCAATCAGTATGCGCTCACCGCCTTAGTCGCCCAGACGGGCGCGATCGCTGTCCCCATGGGAATTGTGCCTGATGATCGCACTGAGGTGAAGCGGGCGATCGCTAGAGCGCTAGCTCAAGCCGACATGGTGCTCTCATCCGGCGGCGTCTCGGTCGGCGACTACGACTATGTTGATGATGTGCTCGCTGAATTAGGGGCAACCCTGCACATTCGCTCAGTCGCTGTGAAACCTGGAAAACCCCTGACAGTCGCAACTGTAGAAGGCGAGATCGGCAACCGGCAGCTTTACTTTGGCTTACCTGGAAATCCAGCTTCGGCAATGGTGAGCTTTTGGCGGTTTGTCGCTCCTGCAATTTCCAAGCTATCTGGCCGCTTAGGCCCTTGGTCGCCCGAATTTGTCTGGGCTAACGCTACGGCTGATCTCAATGCCGATGGACAGCGAGAAACTTACCTATGGGGGCAGCTGATCGCCAGCGAAACCGGATACGACTTTGCCCCAGCCGCCGGTAGCCATAGCTCCGGCAATTTGATCAATTTAGCTAACACCAGTGGACTCGGCCTAGTCCCTCAAGGAAGTCAAAAAATTATGACAAGGCAGCCTCTGCGGGTGCTAACGATTCGATCAACCCGGTAGGTAAAGACCTGACAAAATGGGGTAGCCTTGCAGAGCATCTCGACTAGACTCATCAAGGGTCAGCTAAACGGCTTTAGGCTTTTGTTAATATCAATCAATGGTTACAATTGATCAATATTATATTGAGATCATGTTGATTAACTGTTTGGGCAGGCTATAAGCTGCCTTTGGCGCTATCTCGTAGGACAAGCTATGGCATCGAAATACGACGATGGTGATAGCGCTTTTGCCAAGCGGTCATCAGCTTCTGACAATGACGCCTACTTCCGTGATTACCAGCCAGCTAGCCCTGACTCTAAGGCAAATACTACTCGTCTTCCGGCCTCGTCGCTAGGATTGCGCTGGCTTAGAAGCTGGCCAATGGTGGTTCTTATCCTGTTTGGCGTTTTAGGCACTGTGGGAACGACAGCGATTGTGAGCTTATTTCGCATTCCTACCTTGCCCAACTGTCGGGCAGTTTTCTGGCCGACTGCTTCAGCCGCTTTGCGATTAGAGTGCGCTAATTCATACGCGGCTGAGGGCGGCGTTAAAAATTTGCTAGCCGCCATTAAGCTCGTCGATCAATTGCCAGACGATCACCCTCTTCGTTTTGACATCAACCAGCGTATTGAAGACTGGGCTAGCCAGGTTTTAGATCTAGCCGAGCGCTCTTTTGAAGCCGGTGACTTAGAAGAAGCGATCGCCTCAGCGCGCAAAATTCCAGCTAAAACGGCAGCAGCTCGCTTGGTAGAAGATCGCGTGGCCCGCTGGCAAAAAATTTGGAAGGAAGGTGAAGATACTTTTAACACTGCGGTCGCTCAGCTTAAGAAAAAAGACTTTCAAAAAGCCTTCAGCCTCTCTGTAAAGCTATTGGACGTGGACAATAAATACTGGGCCACCGAAAAATACAACGAGCTAACCAAGTTAATCAGCGTTGCTAGAGGCGATCTCAAAGAGCTGTCGGAAGCGTTGGCTTTTGCCAAAGAAGGTACCGTCAAAGGCTTTACAGAAGCCTTAAAGCGGCTCAAAAATATTGATAAAGAGAGCATATTCTACGCTGAAGCGCAGTCGGAGCGGAAAAATATTGCCAAACGAATGCTGGCAATCAGTGAAGATCTGCTAGATGATCGGCACCTTAGCTCGGCTCAAGCTCTGCTGAGTGCTATTCCTCGCGATGTGGGGTTAAATCGCGAAATTGCTGATTTCCAAATTTTTGTTACGGCTTATCAGCAAGCTTGGGTAGGCAGCGCCGACGGTTTAGAAAGCGCAATTAGCCGGATGAAAACACTGGGTAAAGATCGGCCTCGCTACGCCCAAGGGCAGCGGCTGATTGCTCAGTGGGAAGGTGAAGTGCGAAATTTAACCTTGCTTTCTCAAGCACAAGAGCGCGCAGGACGCGGCAGTACCGTTGATTTGGGCGCAGCGATTTCGATTGCTCGCCAGATCTCACGCGATTCGCCTCAGTGGGAAGAGGCCGCTAAACAAATCAACAAGTGGCAAACGCGAGTAGAAACCGTCGAAGATCGGCCAATTTTAGAACGGGGCGATCGCCTGGCGGCGGTTGGCACTCCTGACAACCTTCGAGCTGCTATTCAAGAAGTGCGCAAAATTTCGTCAGGCCGGACATTACGTAGTGAAGCCGATGAGCGCGTCGCTAGTTGGACGGGTCGAATTCAGCGATTAGAAGATCAGCCTTTGCTAGATCAAGCCCGGGAGCGAGCGAGTACGGGTGATTTGGCGGGGGCGATTGCGATCGCTAGCCGCATTGGCGAAGGTCGGGTTTTGTTCAGCGACGCTCGATCTAGTATTGAGAGCTGGCAAGCTCAGGAAAAGGGTCGTCAGCGCTTAGGTGAAGCTCTGAGTGTCGCGACTAGAGGCGATGTCGAGTCGCTCACGCGTGCCATCAATTTGGCGCAGCAAGTGCCTAATCAAAGCGATAGCCGTGATCGCGCTAACAGCCAAATCGATCAGTGGAGCTGGCAATTGCTCAATCAAGCCGAAGCAGCAGCGGGGCGAGATCTCGATCAAGCGATCGCCATTGCTAGTCGAATTCCCTCTCAAGCTGAAGCTTACGAACCCGCTCAAAGTCAGCTTTCAGCTTGGCGAACCGCTCGCCGTCAATCAGTAGAAGACTCACAGAAGCCATTGCTTTCAGCGCCGGGAGCCGATCCGAATACCGGCGCACTGCCAAATACATTGGAGCTAGCCCCACCGCCCTAACAAAACTTACTCTAACTGCCTTTCAATGGCTCCTTAACAAGCCCTAAAGCGGCCCAGATCAAGTCGGGGCGGTAACGCGTAGCAAACCCTTACTTCCGATTAAAAAGGCCACTAGCCTTGTCGCTGACGTCATCTTTTAGCTCATCAGCCGTTTTACCGAACTCGTCTTTAGCGTCACCGAGCGCTTCTCGCATAGGCTCGAAAGAGTCGCTAGCCTGCATTTGCCTACGCTTAGCCGTATCGCTGAGCGCCTGCGCCTTGGCTTCTGCCTGCTGTGTATTGCGTCTAGGATCGGTATCTTCAAAGTTATTCATGCCGTCTGTTTTGGGCTGAATATCTTCGTAGCGCTCAATTGATTGTGAGGTATTAGGATCGTCAAGGTAGTCAGTCGTATCAGCTGCCATCGCCGAACCTAGCCCTACACTCCACAAGCTAAAACTAACCAAACCCACGAGCAAGATGCCTTTCAAAGCTCTCAAGCTAGCTCTAAAAATAGCTTTCATATCTTCTACTCTCTCTTTTCTGCTTAAACAGAAATTACTCAGTTGACTTACCGAGTGTAAGGAGTATGACAGCCGTTGAAAATCCCTCTAAAGGCATTTGGTTAGCTAGTTGCTAACTGATGCTTTGGAAATAGTTTCTAAAAGATTGCGATCAGCCAAGGTGACTGACTCGAGATTTGATTACCGTAGGTTTTCAGCGGTTTGGTGGGCTTGAACTGCGATGCCTTCTACAACAGTGGCCACAAAGCGTTTGAAATGAGCAATTGAGGCTTGATAGGTTTGCTGAAGGCGATCGCTCGGATTCAGCTTCTCATTCAGTGGCTTATTCAACTTCTCCGTAATCATCTGCTCTATTTGTTGCCTCACTTGAGTAGTGCGGATGAGCACGGTGCTATGAAGGGTTTTTAGCGCTGTTGGATAAACTCCCTTTATCGCGCTACGGCGCTGCCGAGCTGCCTGCAAAATATCGCGAGGATTCTTTTTGGGCTCAGCCACAGCCTTTGCTTCAACGAGGCTAACCCTATAATCAACCGATTTAACGGATGGTTCAACGGTCGATTTGTTCGTTAACACATCCGTTCGTTCAAGGGTTGCTAGGGCAGTCAGTGAGCCCGCCTCAACTTGAGCCGGTATCCACAGCAGCCCTAAGCTCAACAGCAGGGCAATGGCTCCTACCCTAACTCCTATTGTAAATGCCAAATCTTTATGATTCCCCGCTTTGAACGCTATCCGGCGGCTCAAACTTATAGCCCACCCCGCGCACTGTTTGAATCAGCGTTGGCTGGTTTGTATCAATCTCAATTTTCTTTCTGATTTGGCCAATATGCACATCGACCACGCGCTGGTCGCCCACATACTCATAGTCCCACACCTTTTGAATCAGCTCAGATCGCCGCCACACCCGTCCCGGATGGCCCGCCAAAAAATGCAGCAAGTCGAACTCTAGTGCTGTTAGCGGCACAATGTCATCTGCTAAGGTCACTTCTCGACGAATCGGATCAATTGAAAGCTGATTGAAGGTGAGCCGCTGTTGCTCAGCCACGGTCACTGGTCGCTGCCGCTTCAAAATTGCCCCTAAGCGCACTTCCAACTCGCCCAAGCTGAAGGGCTTCGTAATATAGTCATCTGCACCCGTGTTAAAGCCCCGGATTTTGTCGGCTTCATCGGTGCGGCTCGTGAGCATCAGTACAAACACGCCCGTGCGCGACTGCATTTCCTTACAGAGGTCATAGCCATTAGCATCGGGCAAATTAACATCTAAGATCACCAGATCGGGATTAAATTGCTCAAACATAGCAAGAGCACTCTTGCCATCCTCTGCTGACTCCATCGAATAGTCCTGCTTAGCTAAAAAGCGATGGATGAGGTTACGGATAGCAGGTTCGTCATCAACGACAAGGATTTTGGCAGCGGCCATAATTTATAATCCGGGTATTAAGCAAATAAAAGGGCAAATAAAAGGTAGTGTGCGCGCCAAATAAGGCTTTTATCCGAAAAAAGTGAGCAAAAACTCAGCCTACCCAGGCCAACACTAGGCTTTAAGCCTAAAAGCGTGAGTACTCAACAAGCAAAATTTTTATAAACATTCACACCTTAGCAAAAAAAACATCTAAGTAAAGAAACAATTAATCATTGCCTTATATTCTCAAGCTTTTGCCAAAGATTTGCGGCAGAGCGCCGCACCCCGGAGGCGACTCTTCTGTCAGCGCTCTTCTGTCAGCTGCTATAAGTGACTAGCGTAAATGGTTAGAGCGCCGTGGACAGCTTATCTGCACTGCTATCAGCTAACGCTATGAGCTATATTTATAGCCATTTTCGAGTGCAAGGTCTAAAACTCGCCACTCTAAAACTCGCCTCATTGAGCGCCCTTGAAATATTTTTGTCATCTTGCAGCTTTTTGTCATCTTGCGGCTTACAGCCTGCTTTGGCGGTAGATTTCGATCACTTCGTCCGTTCCACAGCTACACTGTAGCTACCCTGTATTTCAAGACTGTATTTCAAGCGTTTTTTTAGCTAGCGTCCTGATAGCTGGGCCCTGATAGCTAGTTTGTGGGATTATTGCGGTTGCTTGCCGGAGTGGTTCATCATGAAAGCAGCCTGCTACCATCAAAATACTGAGGTTGATGCTGTGTTTTTGGGTGGGCTCATAGGTCTACAGGCAGTGAGTTCAGAAACTATAACAGCAACTAGAAGCAGGCCGATAATTAGGTCGATATTAGGTCGATTCGGAGGGTTGAGAATGAGCGATCAAAACGTTCACTACAAAACGCTAGGACTGACAGAAGCGTCTTCTTTTGAAGAAGTGCAGTCTGCTCGTAAGCGTTTGGTGGCAGATTACGAAAATGAACCTCAAAAGAAAGAGGGGATTGAAGCGGCCTATGATGCCATTTTGATGGAGCGTCTGAGGTTGCGCCAAGAGGGAAAAATCAAGGTGCCTGATCGCATTCGGTTTGCTGAGAAACAAGCCAAGCCAACCATTCCTGCGGCCTCTAGCAGTAGTCCAACGTCGGGCGGTGGTCAGTGGTTTTCAGATTTGCTCGATCAGCCAGAAAGCAGCAGTGAACTGCTCTGGCCAACAATTATTTTCGCTACACTAGCGGGCTTGAGCTGGGTATTAGGATCATCTCAAAGCGTAGGCAGTGCGGCGCAAGTCGCTTCTCAAGGATCCTTGGGAGCTTCTTTAGCGCTGGCGTTAGGGATGATGTGCACGGTTTACTTTCTCAACCAAAAAACTCGTAAGCTGTGGCGCTCGGTAGGGCTATCGGCGATTGGCCTAGCGGTAGGTTTTGGCTTGGGTGTTGTGGTTGATCTGGTGCTCAGAAGCCAAGGCACTCAGCTCATGCCTCAGCAGCTATCGTCACTGTCTGCTAGTATCACGCTTTTAACCCTGTGGTTTATGGTCGGCTTTGTTCGTTAGCGCGTTTGAGCTGGGCTTGTTCAATGGCCTCAAATAAAGCCTGAAAATTGCCCTCTCCGAATCCTTGTGCTTGCTTAGTCTGACCAGCCTCGCGGTAGGTGCTGCGCTCAATGATCTCAAAGAAAAAGGTTGGTTCTGCAAAAATCGGCTGGGTGAAGGTTTGGAGCAGCATACCCTGCTGTCCGCCTGGGGGCCAGTCAAGTAGAACCTGCTGGCGGCTAGCCGATGAGGTATCGACAATAGGGCAATCTGTTCGGGTTTTGAGGGCTTGGTAGTAGGTGGCGGGGACGCTGATGAGCTGGAGTCCTTGCTGGCGAAAGTGAGCGATCGCCTTCACGGCATCCCAGCTTCGCAGCGCCACATGCTGCACACCCGCTCCCCGATTGTGATCTAGAAACTCCTGAATCTGCGAGTTGGCACCTGTCGGCTCATTAATCGGGATTTGCACGGTTCCCTCTGGATGGATGAGCACCTGACTGCGCAATCCTGAGCGAGCGGTATTGATATCAAATTGCTGTCCGGCTTCTAGGCCAAACACTCGCTTATACCAGTTAGAAGCCTCTATCAGCTGACCTTTAGGCACGTTTAGCACAACGTGATCAATCATCGAGAGCAACGGCAATCGCGGCTGTGAAACTTGGCTGGCGCGCGCTTTGGTCCACTGCGGTGAAACTTCGACGAGGGTGTGGCGTAAGTCAGCCCAGCCTTGGATTTGACATTGCCGGTAGCCACTGGCGGTGACAGTAACGTCGCTGAGTAAAGTGACCCCTTGACGGCGAACTCGGCTCAGCAGCTGATCAAAGCGATCAGAAGCAAACCCAACATCGATCAGTCCCGGCGGATGCCGCTGAAGGTAGCTTTCCACGGCAGGCATAGGCGCTGAGGTAAGCCCAGATAGCCAAATTTCAATCATTCCCTGCTTTAAAACAGTAGGGCTAATCACAGGTTGAGAATCAACCGGTTTGGGAAGTGAGATGGCTGCTGCGTCGGCTCCTTCAGCGTCCCATTCGGCTGCGGCTTGAAAGGCTAGTTTGCGGACAAACCAGTCTTGCCAAAACGCTACGTCTCGAACATAAAAGTGAAGATGGTGAAAATGCATAAGTGTTGTTGACGATTAAAAGCAGTTAAGAATGCACTGCGCAGATTTACCACGCCGGGTTGCGGTTAATTTCATCCTTTGGGACAATAGTGACAAGAATTTTGGCAAAATGGGCTCTTCAGTAGGACGCTTTGATCTTTTCTTAAGCACTTTTCAAGTACTTCTTAATACTGATTAAATGGTTCAGCGCATTACCGTTAGCCCGCAGCAGTACCAGGGCACCTCGATTGCGTTGACGGCCCAGCAGGTGCACTACCTAGTGAGGGTGCTGCGCTTAAAGGTGGGCGATCGCTTCATTGCCCAAGACGGCAGCAGCCAGCAGTGGCTAGCAGCACTCACCGCTCAGCTTGAACTCGCTGAGGTGGTTGAAACCCTCTCTTCCCTGCACTCTCTCTCTCCTACGCCCCCTTTGCGCTTAATCGCGGCTCTGCCTAAAGGCAATAGCTTCGATCAGGTGGTGCGCCAAAGTACCGAACTCGGTGTCACCCACATTTACCCTGTGTTCAGTGAGCGATCGCTGCTCAAGCCCAGTGACCATAAGCTAGCCCGCTGGCAAAAAATCGCCCAAGAAGCTGCCGAACAGAGCGAGCGCCTGAGCGTGCCCAATATTTTCGCCCCTGTCGGCTTTCAGCAGTGTCTAGCGCAAGCTGACTGGGCAGGGCTACGCTACATCTGTGTCGCCCGCAGTCATGGTTCCTCGACTCCTTCAACTAGCGCCCCACTGAGCGCTCCACTGAGTACACTACCTAATTCCCAAAGCGCTCATCTGCTGACTCACCTGCTGGATAATTTAACTTCGGCAGATTCACCCAGCGTTACACTGGCTGTTGGCCCAGAAGGCGGCTGGACAACAGAAGAGATTACGGTTGCCAATCGGTATCACTATAAAAGCATCTCCTTGGGCTCCGCAATTCTACGGGCAGTGACGGCTCCTATTACCGCGCTATCGCTAGTCGCAGCAGCTAGAGAACTATTGATATAGCTTGATTTCATCGTATAAGCTCGGATGGCCAAATCGATTTGCCTTGTTTAAGCTAGGCGTATCTAGCGTCACATAGGATCGCCCTATCGCGCGGATACTCGGAGCTATCTCACGGTAAATCTTAATAAACAAATGGCTAACTCATCGGATACCGTTTTTTCTGGTTTTCACGCCCTTTCAGAGCCCATTCGCATTCAAGTCATCGAGCTTTTACAAGAAGGTGAATTTTGTGTCGGCGATATGTGCGATCGCCTAAGCATCGCCCAGTCAAAGCTATCTTTTCACCTCAAAACGCTCAAGCAAGCAGGTCTAGTCACCGCCCGTCAGCAGGGACGCTGGATGTATTACAGCATCAATCCAGATCGATTCAACGATTTAGAGGGCTACCTCAGCGGCTACGGAGGATAACTCAACGAACAAGCAACCCAATCGCCGCTCAATCGGTTAATCCGCCTGAATTTCGCTTTTCCGCTCCTGATCACAACAGATGCTCTGTGCGGGCTTAGCACAGAGCAAGATCGCGTGACTTTTGCCCTACATCTTTCGCTCACTCAGCGGCAGTGTAGGCATTTTTTTAGGACATTAGCTCCAAGATTTGAGAGGTCATGGCCAAACTCTCCTCAAACAAAACATCCTCGCCCCACCGCTGCAACTGCTGTCCTAGCAGCAAATCCGAGCGCTGATCAGACAGCGAAGTTACTTCCTCTACCATGCTGCTTTGGGCGCTACCGCCGGACTCCATTCGCATACAGCCGACTGTTTCAGAGCACAGTATAGTATTGCAATTTGCCTGAGGATTGGTCGATTGCAGACGCACGCCCGTCAGATCGCCCATTACCTCGCCTTGGTCAATCACCGGCACACCCGCTAGCTCTGCTTCAATCTTGCGGCCACCTTCGCCGATGAAATAAACCTTTTCAACATCATAATCGCCACCCTCGTACTGGTAAGACGAAATCTTCCAATCCATCCGGCTCGCCAGCCAGCCTAAAAACATCAGTGCCTGAGCGGGATTGCCCTTTTCGTAGTCCACCCCAACTCTATCCACTTCCTTCAGCGCTATTCGCCGCTCTGGGGGGTCAAACGCTGCTGCTGCTAGCTCTTGCCAAGGCGCTAGCCGATACCAGTTAAGATCAGCAATATTGGTATGCTCATCCACCAGCTTTTGAATTTTGACAATTTCAGATCCGGCATCGCTGTAATAGCTAGAATCCAAAATCAAGCAGCTACTGCCCGACGTCAGCTTTTGAAACAGAACTTGTTCAGGGTTTGGCGTTCCCTTCCACCAAACAAACTTTGGCAAACCTGCCACCACCAGAGAATTTACTAAGTCGCCGACGCGCTCTAGCGCTTCTTTCGTACCTCGCAGCGTAATGTATTCACAGCACACTAGCTGGCTACTGCTATTTTTTTGCACTGGGCAGTAGGCCGATACCTGCGCCGTGACCCCTTTATCTTCTCCAAAGGTAGGGCATAGCGTGATCACCCGACCAGGATTTTGGGCTGCCAACGGCCCGTCAAAATTAAACCCTCGAATATCAGAGTTTTTGAGCTGGCGTTTTTCGGCTGTTAGGCTACTGACCTCTTGGCGTAACCGGGCTAGAGTTGCCGGATCGACTCGCCCCGTCAGTCTCAAGTTGTATTCTTTTTGCGCCGCGAGAATGGCTTCTCGCGTCTCTGAACGATGCAGCCCGTCAATATCATTGGCATAAAAGCCAAGTGTTCCTAGCAGTTGCTGAACCTCTTCTGGCTCATAAATGACAATGTTAAACGTGGTGGCACGACTGGCTGTAGGGGCACTGTCATCCCCCTCTTGAGCTTGCCAAATATTTTGTAGCTCAGCTTCGATCTCGTTAAGCGAGATATCTTTGGGCCTTTGCAGCGCCAAAATAGAGGTTGCGGTAGGCGGCTTGTATTTATCCATCTTATTGGCAGAACTTGTACGGGAGAACAGGTAAGTAGAGCAGAAAGAACATTAGGTGCGTAGCTAAAAGCATTGCTGTGAGGGAACTAGCCTGCGCTATAGCCTTCGCCAGCGTCGGTTGGTACGGTTGAGCAGCAGTTCAGCTTCAATGGGGCCCCAAGTTCCGGCTTCATAGAGCGGTATGCTTTCAGGCGGGGCGGGCGCATCCCAGACTTCTAATAAAGGCGTAAGCACTCGCCAAGATTGCTCTACTTCATCACCTCTAGTAAAGAGCGTTTGATCGCCGAGCATGGCATCTATCAGCAGACGGCTGTAGGCATCGGTACTGGGCTGACCAAAGGCCGCGTCGTAGCGAAAGTCCATTTCTACGGAGCGGGTGCGCAGTGAAGCGCCCGGCGTTTTGACCTCGAAGCGCATCGCGATGCCTTCGTTGGGCTGAATACGCAGCGCTAAGATGTTATTGCTGAGCTGCTTGGTAGCTGATTGAAACATCAGGTGAGGAACAGATTTGAAGTGAATTGAGATTTCGGAGACTTTTTTAGGTAGGCGCTTGCCAGTGCGCAAGTAGAATGGAACGCCCTGCCAGCGCCAGTTATCAACTCTGAGAGAAAGCGCCGCAAAGGTGTTGTTAGTGGAGTTTTCGATGCCTTCTTCTTCGCTGCGATAGCCCGATACCTGCTTGCCTTTCATCCAACCGGCTGAGTATTGCCCCCTGACGGCTGATTTGGACAGATCGCTATCGTCGGCTAGTCGGGTTGCCTGGAGCACCTTTACTTTCTCGCTGCGAATGCTGCCTGCATCTAACGAATTAGGGGTTTCCATCGCGGTTAGGCTAAAGAGCTGCATCAGGTGATTTTGCACCATGTCGCGAATCGCGCCAGCGGTTTCGTAGTAACCTGCTCTGCCTTCAAGGCCGACAGTTTCAGCCACCGTAATTTGCACATGATCAACAAACTGACGGTTCCAGAGGGGTTCAAAAATGGCGTTGGCAAAACGGAAAACCAAGAGGTTTTGAACGGTTTCTTTCCCTAAATAGTGATCAATTCGGTAGATCTGATCTTCGGCGCAGACGTTGCGCACTTTGTAGTTTAGCGATTGAGCGGAGGCCAAATCGCGGCCAAAGGGTTTTTCAATCACGAGTCGCTGCTTCGCTGGATTGGGCAGCATCCCGGCTGCGCCGAGCTGCTGGGCAGCTTCAGCAAAAAACCTTGGGGCGACTGAGAGATAGAATACTCGGTTGCCTTGAGTGCCTCGTTTTTCGTCAAGTTCGGCTAAAAACTGCTTGAGCTGCTGATAGTCATCGGGCTGATCGATGTTGCCGGCGCAGTAAAACAAGCCTTGAGCAAACTGATCCCAAACGGCGGCATCGGGCCCTAAGCCGCCGCCAAATTCTTCTACGCCTTCTTTGAGGTGCTGACGGAAATAATCGTGACTCCATTCGCGGCGGGCGACGCCGACGATGGTGAGTTCGGGGGGTAGGCGACGTTCTAGCCGCATTTGGTAAAGGGCGGGCACGAGCTTTCGCTGAGTAAGATCGCCCGAGGCTCCGAAGATAACCAAAATTTGGGGGGCCGGAATGCGGTCGTGCTGGAGGCCAATGCGGAGAGGATTTTCTAGAAGTGAAACCATATTTAAGGAAAGCTTAAAAGTTGATAGGGCAGCAGCTATAGTTTTTTGCAGTTTAGACGCAGATCTTGGGTTTAATTATTAGATTCAGATTAAGACCCTGATAAAAATAGCTAGCGCTTAGGCGGTGGCAGCCTTGCATAAGGTTGCATATCAGGTTTAAACAGCCGTGGATTAAACCGTGGATTAAAACCCTGATAATGCTATCTAATTTCTGCGATTTTCGTCTGTTATTTGGATGTCCTTTTGTGGCTAGATATCGTTAGATTTGTTAAAAGAATCTGCTCATAATCGATCCGGCTGGCTGATTTATCGAGCGGGGGCACTGAGGGGGGCTTGTTCGAGCGATCGCTCCTGCAAAAACGACTCCACAAGCGCCACATTTTCGGCGCTGCCAATGATCAGCGGTGTTCTCATATGAATGCTATCAGGCTGCACATCCAGCACCGGCTGATGATCCCCAACGATGGCCCGTCCGCCCGCCTGCTCTGCCAGAAAGGCTAAGGGTGCGCTCTCGTACAGTAAGCGTAGTTTGCCTTCGGGCTTTTTGAGCGTGCCGGGATATAAAAACACGCCGCCCTGCATCAAGATCCGATGAAAATCGCCTACGAGCGCACCGCTATAGCGGCCCGAATAGCCCTCATGACGGTGCATGTAGCGAATGTAGTCACGGAAAGGGTCGGCCCACTGCCAAAAGTTGCCTTCGTTGACGCTGTAGTTAGAACCCTGTTCAGGAATTTGGACATTTTCGCTAGCAAGAATAAATTCTCCTAAGCTGGGATCGAGCGTAAAAGCGTGAACGCCTTTGCCTATAGAGTAGACAAATACGGTGCTAGGACCATAAAGAACGTAGCCCGCCGCCAGCTGATCATGACCGGGAGTGAGCAAGTCAGTACCGCTTTGATCGACATCGCCGCCCTGCTGACGGCGCAGCGCAAAAATAGAGCCGACATTGAGATTGATATCGACATTAGAAGATCCGTCGATGGGATCGTACAGCAGGGTATAGCGGCTAGTAGAGCAGCTTTCGTTGAGGTAGTAAATGTCGTCCATTTCTTCAGAAACGAGCCGACAGACCAAACCGCTTTGCTGAAAGACGGTGATAAAAACATCGTTGGCATAGACATCCATTTTTTTGACGGATTCGCCCTGCACATTTTGACGGCCTGTAAAGCCCATTGCGTCTTCGACTAAGCCTGCTCTAGTCAGCCGCCGCGAGACGAGTTTGGCGGCAAATGCAATCCGATTCATAATAGCGCTGAGATCTTGCGCCTCAGGGCCAAAGCTGTCGAGCTGCTGAAGCACATGCTGAGAAAGCGTCATACTGTCACGACCGAGGGCGGCATCGACTTCTATCTGATAAGTATCTGGCATGGTGTTTCCTAAGATTCTCTGCGGTATCTCTATCTTATGAAGGGCATTGAAATTCAGAAATCAACCTTTAGACGAACTATAGAAAGCGGTTGATATATAAATTTTTCTTAACTCTAAGACTCTAGGCGCTCATAATCTAAAGGCTTGGATTTTTCGTCTGCTGTTGCTTGCTTTGGTTGTTTCTTTGGTTGTTTGCCTTGGTTCCTAAGAATGATGACTCAGTTAAGGCTGAGCGCTAAATACCGAGGGTTTGATCAAGGGCTCTAAAAAATTAGAGCCCTTGTCGGCTATTGAGTTAGTTGGTTGACTGATTTGAGGAGGTTTTCTCTCTCTCATATTTGGGTTTCCAGCCGGGGATGCTTTTTTGAGGCGATCGCGCAAATACCAAGCAATCGGCCTCGACGTCTCTTGTCAGCACTGAGCCTGCGCCAATGGTCACATCAGAGCCGATAGTAATAGGAGCGACTAGAGAGCTGTTAGCGCCGGTTTTGGTGCGATCGCCGATCACAGTCTTATGCTTATTTTTACCGTCATAGTTCACCGTAATAGTTCCGGCTCCGACGTTCACCCGATCTCCTAGCTCCGCGTCCCCAAGATAAGACAGATGTGCTGCATTTGTGTTGTTGCCAATCACCGACTTTTTCACTTCAACAAAGTTGCCAATCCGACAGTTTTCCCCGACTGAGGCATGACCGCGAATGTGAGCAAAGGGGCCAATGCGACCATTGGCGGCAACTTCGCTATCGGTGACAACAGAATGCACAAGCGTGGTATTTGCGCCGATAATGCTGTCTTCTACGAGAGATCCGGGGCCGATTCGGCAGCCTGCTTTAATCACGGATTGCCCACGTAGGTTAGTCTGCGGTTCTATCGTCACATCGGTCTCTACCGTTACGGTTGAATCAATCGTGATACTGTCGGCGTTGATCAGCGTTACGCCTGAAAGCATTAGATCAGATTTGATGCGCTGCTGCATGACCGTTTCTGCTTCACAAAGCTGTTTGCGGTTATTAATGCCCGCAATTTCAGCCGGTGAGACATCCATTGCCATTACGGGTGAGAGATCTTTAATGACATCAGTGAGATAGTACTCGTTTTGATCGTTGTCTGCTGTGAGATGCGGCAAAATGGTCATCAGGGCTGCCCAATTGAAGCAGTAAATGCCTGCATTGGTTCTGTTGTTTTCTCTCTGAGCGGCGTTGCAGTCGCGGTGCTCAATAATCTCTTTGACGATTGAATGCTGATTGCAAAAGACGCGGCCATAGCCGGTAGGATCGTCCATTTGAGCCGTGAGAATCGTGGCGGCATTGCCGTTTTCGCGGTGAGTTTTGAGCATTTGCTCAACGGTTTCGGGCTTGAGCAAAGGAACATCACCGTTGAGTACGAGCAAATCGCCGGTAAAGCCTTCGAGGGCGGGAATCACTTGCTGCACCGCGTGACCAGTGCCGAGCTGTTCGGTTTGGGCCACAAATTCGAGATCGGGAACGCCAGAAAGCGCGGCTTTGACCTGCTCAGCTTCGTAGCCGACAATGACGAGCTTATGCGTGGGCTGCACTAGCGCGGTGCTGGCGAGGACGTTTTCAACTAGGGTAAGACCGCTGAGCCGATGCAGAACTTTGGGCAGCGCCGATCTCATCCGAGTGCCTTTACCTGCGGCTAGAATTGCGATAGCCAGTGAAGAATCTGCCATACGTCCTCTTACTTTTTTCTTGTTTTCTCTTAACTTTAAAGTTTTGATCAATGAGTGAGCGAAGGAATGAGAATTTGATAATTTGCTCAAATTCTCGTACGCCCTCATCCCCTAGCCCCTTCTCCCAAGCTTGGGAGAAGGGGGATATGAATCCGGAGCCCCTCTCCCAAACTTGGGAGAGGGGTTGGGGTGAGGGCCCTTACGGCACCATGGCAATGCACTCGATTTCAACCAGCACGTCTTTGGGCAGTCGGGCCACTTCCACGCAGGCCCGTGCGGGCGCTTGCTCGTCGCCGAAGTGCTGAGCGTAGATTTCGTTCATGGCGACAAAATCATTCATATCTTTTAAGAAAACAGATGTTTTGACCACCTGTGATAGATCCGAACCGGCGGCTTTGACGACAGCAGTGAGGTTTTGAATGACTTTTTCGGTTTGCTCAGCGATGGTTTTGCCAACTAGCTCGCCGGTAGTGGCATCTAGCGGGATTTGACCCGCGACAAATAGCATGGCCCCAGAAGCGACAACGCCCTGGTTGTAGGGACCAACCGGAGCCGGTGCCTGATCGGTTTGAATAATTTTGCGCAAGGGGTGAATCTCTTGGGGAAGGTCAAGAGCTAATGTAAACGCTGAGTGCCCCCTCAGACAACACCTGAAGCGGGGATTTGAGCCTCTGTTTGGGCGGCTTGGGGGGTGGGAAGTTCTGCTAAGTGTTTCCAGCAGACGGTGCAGGCGGGTAGATTGTGGGCTTCGGCGTAGGGCTGATGAACGGTGTCAAGCCAAGTGAAAAAGCGGCTGAAATTTTGGGCGATCGCCGCCGGATCGCTCTCAATAGTACCGATTTGAAAGTGGGGCGCGTCGTTTTCGATGGCAAAGGGGCAGGCGTGAAACTGACCATCGCTTTTGAGCACAGGGTAGCAGTGCGGGCACTGAGAGTTAACTTTGGGGCGGGTTTCTTCGCCGGTAAAGGGATCGACGCCGCGACCAGAATCAACGATATCGGGATGGCCGATGGCGATCGCCCCAGGGTTCTTGGCCTCATAATCCTCTAGCCGCTGTAAGGACAGATCTGGCATTTTGGGGGCACCGTCGCCAGTGGCGATGGAGTAATTGAGCGAGGCGGTGGTGTTATGTAGCGGATCGGATTCTAAAATTTGAATGAGCTGATCGGCGCGGATGCCGTTGGAGTAAACGACGATGGCCCCGGTGAAGGCGCGATCGCGCAAGTAAGCGATCGCCCAAATCACATTTTTATGATCCAGTGTGGGTTCACCGCCATAGAACTTCAGGGCGCCCTGCTCATGCAAAATGACTGATCGCAGCGCCGCTTCTAGATGATCAGCGCTGTATTCTAAATACTCGCCTTTGGGACTGCCGAAAACGGTGCAAAAGTCACAGTCTCGATTGCAGCGATTGCCGGGGTATAGATGCAGCTCCATCAGCCGGTTGTTTTCGATGACGCCGCGATCGCGGCTCTGGCGCTCTTTAAAGGTCATGAGTTTGTTTTTTCGGTTTATTTAAGGATTGGACAGATTACGGATAAGGGGAGTTATACAGCTATCTCTTCTTTCCAAAGCGCTTCTAGGCGAGTGGTGTACTCAGCATTGACAACTGGCACAGTAGAGTCCGCTAACGCTTTTAGCGGAATGCCGTATTCTGCTTCGACGGTTGCAAATTCTTTTTGCAGATCTGCAGGTACCTTGCTTACATCGAGCAGCGGCGGATCGCCCCACACCTGCGGCTTAAACTTTTGCAGCTGCCCGGCTGGACTAGAGAGCACATTTGCGAGCACCATCGCCCCGTAAGGATTGCTGGCATTGATGGGAATCGCGGTAAAAGAGGGATCATTCAGCGAAATTCCCGGTAATGCGAAGGCTTCAGCAGTTTCGGGAAACTGTTTGTTGGCTTTGGCTTCGGCTAGAGCGGAAATAAAGCTGGGCATCATCCAGATTTCGCCATTGGCAAACAGCTCTTGCAGCCTTACCTGCGTGGGTGGGTAGGTTTTACCCTTTCGCCATAGATAGGGCTCTAGCTGTTTGAGATAATCGGTGACTTTCGGCGCGCTATCATTCCAAAGGGTTTCATTAAAGTCAGCGCCTGCAAACTTGTCATAGCCGCCGCCCACACCATATAGCACCGTTAGTAAAAACCGGCTGCCGTCAAAAGCGGGTGGGGCCACGTAGGTAAAGCGGCCAGGATTGGCCTTGGCCCAAGTCAGCAGCGCCTCAAAATCGGCGGGGGGCTCTGTGACGACTTTGGCGGTATCTCGTACCATTAGGTAGTAGGAGCCGGTGTAAGGCGCTTCGTAGCCATCAATCGGTAGACCAAAATCGGACAGTACGGCTGGATTTGCTAGATCGTAGGCGGCCATGGCCGGAAGCTTGTCGGTAAAGGGGCCGTAGAGTAAATTGCCTTGCTTCATGGTGCGAAAGTTTTCACCGTTAATCCAGATAAGATCAATGCTGCCGCCCGTTTTGAGGCCCGCTTGAACTTCTCCAACCACTTTGTTGACCGCTTCTACCGTGTCGTTAATCGGCACCCGGTTGAGCGTGACGCCATACTGGCCTTTGAGCTGATCTGCGACCCATTTGTCAGCGTAGGCGTTGATGTTGTCGCTGCCGCCCCACATGGCCCAGTTAACGGTCGTGCCTTTGGCTTTGGCGAGAATGTCATCCCAAGTCAGGGCGCTGGTGTCGGTTGCTTCAGACTGATTGGTTTGAGCGGTTTCACGGCTGGCGCAGCTGGTGGCGATCGCACCCAAGCAAGCCGACGCTGAAAGGAACAGAAATTGCCTGCGAGGCAGCGACAGGAAACTGGGCGCATCAGATTTTAGGGCGTTTGGCATAAAAATAAAGATAAAGAACAGAATTTATCAGAAATTTAGGAAAAGTTTCAATCAGTTTAAGGTGAGCGGGAGACTTCCTTTTATATCAGGCTCTAGACGGTCAATATCAGATGCCGCAGACAGATTTTCTGAATTTGGAAGGCTCCACAGCGCTGCGGGGGGCAGGTGCGCCCACACCGCTTGCCCGATGGTGAACGTGCGGCTAGGTTCAACCCAAGCCTGCAAAGGTGGCCCTGTAACTGCCTTGAGGGTCAGCCGCCGCTGGGTGCCGGTAAACTGGTTGGCGGTGACAGCCATCGGCAAAAGATTTGGCAATGGATTTGTTGATGAATTTTGCAACGGCTGAGGCGCTGCAAACACCTGAATTTGTTCTGGGCGAATGGTGACCTTTACCCAGCCTGCCGAAGTTTTAACCTGAAAAAAGTTCACGCCACCAAAAAAACGCGCGGTGGTTTCATCCGTTGGATAGCGGTAAAGTTCTTCGGGAGTTGCCACCTGTCGCAATTTGCCCTCAAACATCAGCGCGATCCGGTGCGACATCACGACCGCTTCAGCCTGATCGTGAGTGACTATCACCATGGTCACTTGAGTATCGGCCTGAAGCTGCAAAATCAGCGCCTGCATCTCTTCTCTGAGGTTGGCATCCAAAGCCGAAAGTGGTTCGTCGAGTAGCAGCACTTGAGGGGCAATTACGAGCGATCGCGCTAACGCCACCCGCTGCGCCTGCCCCCCAGAGAGTTCTGCCGGTAGCCGGTTCTCAAAGCCGCTGAGCTGCACTTGGTGGAGCATAGCAATTGCCCGCTGCTCTCGATCTAGTCGGTTTACGCCCTGCATTTTTAGCCCAAAAGCCACATTCTCACCGACGCTTAAATGAGGAAACAACAGTCCCTTTTGCAAAATCAAGGCAATATTTCGCTTTTCGGGCGGTATCTGATTGAGGCAGCGGTGATTTAGCTCAATTTGGCCCGCATCGGGGCGCAAGATTCCGGCAATGAGCTGCAGGGTGGTAGATTTGCCGCAGCCAGAGGGGCCTAATAAAGAGACAATTTCACCCGCGCTAATTTCTAGCCAAAGATCTTGAACAGCGGGCGTCCCGCGAAAAGATTTGCTTAAATTTTTGAGGCTTAATGAACTTGCGCTCCGGTGTTCTAGTTCAAAGTTCTTAGATACCGTTTTGTTCTTGGACACTTTTTTATACATTGCCTAACCCTCCGATGGCCGCATCGTTTTGCAGGGCCCGACTCGAAAACAATAGAAAAACTAGGGCGGGGATAATTGAGGTGATCGCGATCGCTGCTGTCAGCCCGTTATTGCCGCCTTGCAATGAGGTAAAGAGCACCATCGGTAGCGTAAACACCCGGCCACTGCCGACTACAAAAGTCAGCAAAAACTCATTCCAAGAAATTAAAAAGGCAAACAGCGCTCCGACCACAACCCCCGGTAAAATCATTGGTAAAGTGACATTCCACAGTACCTGAAGCGGCGATGCGCCAAGCGATCGCGCCTGCGCCTCATAGCCTGGATCAAAATTGGCAAACACGCTGCTGAGCACCAGCGTCATGTACGGAATCATTGGCAGTAAATGCACCAGCACCACGCCCATAATGGTGCCAACTAGGCCCAGCCGAATCAGCACAAACTGAATGCCCATCAGCGTTGCCAAGGGCGAAACGATAATCGGCAACAGCAAAAACAGCTTAATCATCGCCTTGCCCGGAAACTGCATCAGCCCCAAAGCCCGGCCCGCAGGCAACCCGATTAACAGCGCCAGAACGGTTGCGCTCAGCGCAATCACCAAACTCTGCACAAACCCTTCGCCTACTTTGGAAGTCGCCGACAGAATCGCCTGCCAGTGCTCTAGCGTCCACTGCTGCGGCCACAGCGCCGGAAAATACCAGCCGGTGGTAAAGGCCCAAATCAGCAGCGGCAAAAACGGCAAAAACAAAACGCCGATAATCAGACCTAGCAAAGCATTTTTTGTCATGATTGGCCTCCTGACAAAAAGAATCGCCGTTTTTTTGCCCCTAACTGCAAGTAGAGGCCGCATAGCCCAATCGAAATCAGTGAGAGTAAAAGGCCGAGTGCGATCGCACTTCCCCTTTGATTGAGATCGACATTTGTAAACGCCTGATACACCAGCACCGGCAGCGTCAGCGGATAGGTAGATCCCAGTAAAAATGGTACCTCAAACGCGCCAAACACATAGCCAAACACAATCAAGCTCGCCGAGAGAATCCCCGGCTTCATCAGCGGCAGCGTCACATTCCAAAAGCACTGCCACCGGCTAGCGCCGAGCGCTCTGGCCTGCTGCGCATATTCAGGCCGAATGCCGCGCAGCACCGCCAGCAAAATCAGCGTCATAAACGGAATCTCTTTCCATAAAAAGAGAATAATTACCCCCAAATTAGCGCCGTCATTGACCAGCAGTGGAAAGCCTTGATCCGACTCGATCCACCCCAAGGCGTACAGTAGCCGCGATATCAGCCCGCTGGGAGAAATTAGCAGCAGCATCCCGGCAATGCCCACTAAATGCGGTATGGGTAACGTGAGCTGACAGGCAAAGCTGGCCCACCGACTCGCTGATCGCAGCAGCAGCGCTAGACCAATGCTCAAAAGAGTTGATAGGCCGGTCGCAACTAGGGCGATGTAGAGGCTAAGGGAGAGCGATCGCCAAAACTCTGCTCCGGTTAAGGCTGTGCTGTAGGCGGCTAGCGAAAAAGTACCCTCACCGACTAATCCCAACAGCCCCACGCTCTGCAAAAAAGCCAAGATGAGCCCACCGCCAAACAACAGCGCTACCAAGCTCAAAGCCGGTAACAGCAATAGATATGCCCGCCAAGTCTGATCTTCCCAAATTTTTTCGAGCCAATTTTGTCTAACCTGTTCATTCAATCTCTGTTTATTCAACCCCTTGCTCATACCGCCAAGCCCTCATCCAACCAAGCCATGACCGCTTCACATAGATCTTTAAACTGAACATGACTTTCTTGCAATCGTCGGATGCGCTCCAGCGAGCTGTCATTGTCGGCAGCGGCATACCAGCGGCGGGCCGTGACCCAATAGCCTACCGTCCAACAGAGCGATCGCACCGCTGGAAACGGCCCAAAAGCAGCAAAGTGATGTTTGATTGCTGTAGCTAGCTGCTCATCTGCTAGCGCCTCGTAATAGCACTGCAAAAAGAACGCTCGATCCTTAGGCGGCAGCGCATAGCCCTGACGACGGCAAATCGTCACGGGTGAGAGAAAATGGCCCAAATCTCCGGCTGGAGATCCAACCTCAGCCCATTCCCAGTCAATTAAATAAGCGTGCTGGTCGTTAATGACCCAATTTTCGTAGGTGTGATCGCTGTGCACCAGACAGCGGTGAGGATAGTCAATCAGTAAATGGGCAGAGGAGAGCCGTGATCGCGCTTTTGCTAATAGCGCCCGAATCATCTGGGCGATCGCTGGATCGGCCTCCGCTGAATCTAGATAAGGCTGAGCGTACGCTTTGGATTCTTGATAAAACAGCTCTAAGGGCTGCTCAATGACTGGCACTAGCGGCGATAACTGCGCCACTTCATACCCTGCCGACAGCGGCAATCGATGCAGATGAGCGAGCGTTTCAGCGCACTGCCGAAGATGCGCGCGGCTGTAATTGAGCGGCTCCCCGACTAAATAGTTGGTAATTAAATACGTGTAAGGAAAATCAATCGCGGGCTGCAACTGCGCAAACTGGAGATCATGGCCAATGCCCGTGCCTCGAATATAATTTAAGACTGCCTGCTCAAAGCCGGTTAGCAGGCTGAAATTTCCGCCAAATCGCTGATTGGGCGTATTCACGGCCACTCTCACAATCTGCTGTTCATTCAGCCGAAAAATGACGTTGGCTTCGCCATGTGCCAAAAAGCTCAGCGAATTGTCTTCTGGCAAATTTTCTAACTGCTGAGATCGACCATCTAGCTCGGTTCGGCTATCTGAAGATCCGGATAAACCAGATCCGGATAAACCGCGCTGCAAATGAACGAACAAATCCTTTTTCAACCCATCCAAATCAAGCGATGACATAGAATCAAGCGATGACATAGACAACAAGCATCGAAATAAATTACCAACCTCAGATCCAACCTATTCTGAAATCCTTAGTCCTTAATGAGTGTACGTTTAATTTATGGCCTCGGTCTGTGGCCATAGTGCCGATAGCGCCAATAGTCCTGCAAAATTTGGTCGTGATCAAAGCACAAATTACTTGGTACTTCCCAAGGGTTAAATACTTTTAGGCTCTTGGCATCATCTTGGGCTGTCGCTTCACCCGCTGCGATCGCAATAAACACAATGCTCAATGTATGCTGCCGCTGATCGCGATCTGGCGCAGAATACACCTGAAATTGCTCAATGAGCGTCACGTTCAAGTGGGTTTCTTCTTGGGCTTCTCGCCGAGCTGCGGCTTCTACCGACTCACCATAATCGACAAATCCACCAGGCAGCGCCCAGCCATAGGGCACATTTAATCGCTCAATTAATACAATCGGTCGATGCGGGCGATCTACCATCTCAATAATGAGATCAACCGTCGGCGCAGGGTTTCGATAAGCCATAGCTGCATCAAATCTATTCAAGTTTTGACATTCTCTCACTCTTCTCCCAAAAAGCAGAGTTTAGGGCTCATCTGCCCGTGATAGAGTCTGATCGACCCACATAAAGCCAGTCTTGAAGCCGTATGTCTTTTTCTCGATCCAGCGGAATTTTGCTACATCCCACCTCTTTACCGGGCCGCTTTGGCATTGGAGATTTGGGAGAGCAAGCCTACCGATTTGTTGACTTTTTAGAAGACAGCCAGCAAACGCTGTGGCAAATTTTACCGCTTGGCCCTACTGGGCATGGGAATTCGCCTTACATGGCCTATTCAGCGATGGCCGGTAACCCGCTGTTGATTAGCCTAGAAACCCTTCAAGGTCACGGTCTGCTGAGCGAAGAGGATCTGGCTTTGACCTCGTCTTTCAATGAGGAAAGCGTAGATTACGAGTCGGTGTATACCTTTAAGCTAGATCGACTGCGCCGGGCCGCTGAGCAATTTAAAGCGACAGACAATGACGAAGCTCATGCCGACTTTGATCGCTTTCGAGCAGAGTGCAGCGATTGGTTAGAAGACTACGGTCTTTTCATGGCTCTCAAATCTGCCCATGGTGGAGTTCCTTGGACGCAGTGGGAACGTGACATCGCTCAGCGTCAGCCGACGGCGCTCGATCAGGCCAGGGTGGATTTGGCCGCCGAGATTTTCTTCCATGAGTACATGCAGTTTGAATTCTACCGTCAGTGGTCGGCGATTCGCGCCTATGCCAATGCTCGCGGAATTCATGTCGTGGGTGATATGCCGATTTACGTTGCGCATGACAGCGCTGATGTTTGGGCTCAGCCAGAAAATTTTATGCTCGATTCCGAGACGTTAGCACCTGCTTTTATGGCTGGGGTGCCGCCTGATTACTTTAGTGAAACAGGTCAGCTTTGGGGCAATCCTATTTACAACTGGGAGACTGTACAGGCTAACGGCTTTAGCTGGTGGCTACAGCGGCTGCGAGTGCTGCTGGCGCAAGTCGATATTATTCGGATCGATCATTTCCGTGCCTTTGCTGCTTTTTGGGCGGTTCCAGAAGGTGAAGAAACGGCTATCAATGGCAGATGGATCAAAGCGCCAGGAAATGATTTTTTTGAAACGGTGGAAAAAGAGCTAGGTCAGCTTCCGTTTTTGGCGGAAGATTTGGGAGAAATTGACCAAGAGGTTGAGGATCTGCGCGATCGCTTCAACTTTCCTGGCATGAAAATTTTACAATTTGCCTTTGGCGGTGACGACAAGAATCCGTATTTGCCCTTCAATGTAGATCGCAATTTTGTTATCTACACCGGCACCCACGATAACGACACCACCGTGGGCTGGTATAACCAATCTTCAGAGCACGAAAAGCATCGCCTCTCCGCCTATGTCGGCGCGTTTAATCCCGATACGGTGCACTGGGCGATGATCCGGTTAGCATTGGGATCGGTCGCTAACCAAGCGGTGATTCCTTTTCAAGATCTGCTCGGTCTGGGTAGCGAAGCGCGTATGAACACCCCTGGCCTAGCGGACGGCAACTGGGCCTGGCGCTATTCTGAAACCATGCTGACGCCTACCATTTGCGAACAGCTCAGGTATCTCACTGACCTGTATGGCCGAGCTAGAGACAAAGCTGCTGAATAAGTTTTATCGTTTTGTAAACTACCCCTGAGAAGGCAGCAGAATGAGCGAACGATTGGATCGAGCAGAAGCAATATTGCTTGCAACTGCTGAGCGACAAAACGCAATGAACGCATCGCTACAGCAAACCCGAAGTGCGCTACAGCGAACGCAGGCTCTGCTCGATCAGACTGCCGAGCGGCAAAACGAAATGAACGCATCGCTACAGCGAACGCAGGCTCTGCTCGATCAGACGGCTCAGCAGCAAACGACCAATACGAGCGAGATAGATACGCTCTTAGGTGCTGTTTCTACCAATGAAGTCGAGCTTCGTGCGCTCATTCAGCAGATGGCCGAAAGCAATCAGCTTTTTGAAGTGCTAAGGCAAGACGCCATAGCAGACCGGCAGAGATCAGACCAACGCTTTGAAGCTATGCAGGAAAACATTCAGCGGTTGTTTTTAGAGCTGCATAGTACCAATCGCCACGTGGATACTTTGGAGCAGGCAAGCTGATAGCTGCAAAGATCTCTTATCTAGTACTTCAAACCGAACCTTAAGACCGAACCTTGTAAAGGCGATCGCTTTGCTATTGTGATCTTAATAATGAGCAAATGAGTAAAGACCTGACTGGAGGCTACGTATGGCGGCAACTGACTTCAAAGATTACTACGCCATTTTAGGGGTCAGTAAAACGGCGAGCGCCGATGAGATTAAGCGCACGTTTCGCAAGCTAGCGCGAAAATACCACCCTGACGTAAATCCCAATAACAAAGGGGCAGAAGCCAAGTTTAAAGAGGTTAGCGAAGCTTACGAAGTGCTCTCTGACGACGATAAGCGTAAGAAGTACGATCAGTTTGGTCAATACTGGCAGCAGGCAGAGCGGGCAGGTAGCGGCGGCTTTGGTGGCCCTGGTGCAGGCGCAGCAGGCGCGGCGGGCGGTTTTGACTTTGGCGCTTACGGCAGCTTTGATGATTTTATTAATGAGCTGTTGGGGCGAATGGGCACAAGCGGCGGGCGATCGCAGGCTTACAGCTATCAGCAAAGGCCCGGCAGCGCAGGCTTTGGTAGCACCGGCTTTGGTAGCAGTGGCTTTGGCTTTGATCCGAGAACTGCTGCTACCGGTCGAACGGCGACCAGTCGAGGCAGCTTTGACCAAGAGGCCATTCTCAAGCTCAGCTTGTCGGAAGCCTTTCACGGCACCCAAAAGCGCTTCACTATCGGCAGCGAGTCATTCACTGTCCGCATTCCGGCTGGGGTAAAATCCGGCAGCAAAATTCGACTCAAGGGTAAAGGCGCGCTCAACGCTCAAACCAAAGATCGGGGCGATGTGTATTTAACGGTTGAGCTATTGGCCCACGGATTTTTTGAATTTGACGGTGACAACTTGCTGTGCGAAGTTCCGATTGCGCCCGATGAAGCGGTGCTAGGCGCCAAAATATCGGTGCCGACGCCTGATGGCAAAGTCACTGTTAGCATTCCGGCGGGTGTGAAATCGGGGCAATCGCTGCGGCTGCGTGGCAAAGGATGGCCGACTAAGACAGGCAGTGAGCGCAGTGACCTATTGGTAAAAGTAGTGATTACGCCACCTAAGAATTTGAGCGAGTCAGAAAAATCTCTCTATGAGCAAATTCGCTCTAGCCGCTCGGCTGATCCTAGATCTGACATTGCTAACATTAAGCTATAGGAAGCTATAGGAAGTATAGTCGTTTCACTTGTTGCCGACAAACGGCGTGTTCCAGAATCGCCAGTTTTCTTTGTTGAAAGGCGATCGCCAGCGATAAATCAGCCCTGACTCCAGCGCTTGCCGGGGCTGACGTTCGGCGGGCGCGTGGGGCCAAAAGGCAACCCCAAGTTCGCTGTTAAGCCCATGCTCATAGTGGGCCTGTCGGTAGTTCAGCAGGTAGCGCTTACAGTCATGTTCGCCTTTCCAGCGCTGGTTACACTTCACCGTTTCACCAATATAAAGCAACAGCTTGTTACCCTCTGCGCCAGCCGCGTAGTCAATCACGAAGTACATGGCGGCAGTGCCTACATCATCAAACTGCCATCGCCAAAATTCGGTATTTTGGCGGCGCAGACTGAACGGATCGAGGGTGCTAACCGTCTCCTGACCAGCCTCATGATTGGCCTCCTTGCCGGTTAATGATACCGCTTGAAACAGATCGCCCTGTTTAGCTAGCGGCGCTATTTGAAGATGGTTTTGAAAGCTGATAATGCGCTGCTTCCAAGCTTTTAGCTCGCCGCTGCCCACGCTGATCTGAGGCTTAAAATTTTTGTAGGTGGAGTAGCTAGCGGCCTGCATTGCAGAGTCAGAAAGCAAAAAAGATTGTGTGCTTTGGGGCATATACTTGGGCGTATCTTCGGCCATGTGCTTTCACTGCATGTAGCGCTAACTGTCAATTGTTTTTGCACTTTAGCACTATTTATAGAGGAGTCTCAATTGCTCTTTTTCCAGTTTCTACAGGTTTTTACGGCTTGAAGCGATAGAAAAGCGATAGAACTTGCTGGTGCAATGAGCGTTACTCTACCGATATTTAACCCCCTCTTAAACTTATTTTTGGGCTTGACGAGTAGCTTTAAGAATGAAAAACGCTGTCTAAATTTCTGCAACGGCTTTCGGGGCGACTCTGGTTCGGCATCGAAGGTGCTTTGTCGGTGAGAAGGATGGTGATGCAATCACTGCAAATTTGCTCATGGCGCTTTCTGTTCCCACCGAAGACCGTACTGAAGACTGTATTGAAGACTGTCCTGAAGACTGTCCTGAAGACCGTAATGTTTTACCTCAATTTTACTGACTCGCAGCTGTAGCGGTTGGGTCGAACATGATGGTGCCGCTGGCTGGTCTTTTTGATGCTATTGAAGTGAAAGTAAAAACGATTTTCTCGTAGCGGATTGAGCATCTAGAATCAACCCAGAATGTCATTATTTTTTGTTCGTACCCGCGTATAAAATTCCTCCATAACTTCGATGAAAGAATTATCTCTATTCCAAAAGGCAGGAAAATCTCCTTGTTTTTTAATCAAAATCGCCGATACCTGGGTGGGCTGAGGGTTTTCAATCTCTGTGGGTAAAGCCACAACCCCTTGCCAAAATGTTTTGATAGTGACGGTTTGATCAAACGTGTCGGCTGAGACGATCTGCGGGCGGCTGTACAAACTTTCAGCAGGCTCTATCGGCTTAGGATCGGCAGCAAGTTCGGCGGAAAGGGCGGTGCCTAAAGGCGTTTTAGAAAGTTCGGCGTGCAGGTCTTCGCGGGAGAGGCCGCGTAGCTCAAAGAGCTTAATCGGATCGCGGTCTAATTCGGCGGCAACTAGATAGTAGAGTCCGGCAACGTGCTTGCAGGGGTTACTCCAGTCGGGGCAGGTGCAGTGGCTGCTAAAGTCGCCTTTTTGATTGGGCAAAAGGCTGATGCCTAAGGGCGCAAAGCTAGCTTCGATGTTGTCAGGAATTTCGCCGATTAGAAGCTGAGATAGGGTGCTGACTTTGGTGGCCATAAGGGCGATCGCAGCCGTCCATTTAGCCCTGCTAATTGGCTTAAATTCTAGCGTGGTGGTGTACAGCGGCTCTTCATAGACGCCGTAATAGGGATTGACAGAGCCGCGAACTTGGGCCGTGACCTGTTCGCTGTTGATTTCAAAATGCTGAACTTTGCGGCCATTGGCGTAAGCGCGACCTCGGCTGAGACGTCCAGAATCGGTGAACTGTTCGAGAGCGGCGAGGAAGGTTTGACCCCACCAGGTGCGGGTGGTTTTGGACATAAAAGATAAACGATGAAGGATAAACGATGAACGGGGAAAGAGTGTTTGACGGGGAGGAGGAGTATTACTTAGTCCATGAGAGCGGATTTGTTGAGGGCGATTAGCTGTTTGAAGGCGTTGTTGTCGAGTTCGGTGAGCCAGGACTCATCTGAGCCGATGATCGAGCCTGCGAGCTTCTTTTTGTCTTCGATCATCTGATCGATGCGCTCTTCGAGGGTGCCAATAGCGACAAATTTATGGACAAAGACGTTCTTTTTTTGGCCAATGCGGAAGGCCCGGTCGGTGGCTTGGTCTTCGACGGCGGGGTTCCACCAGCGATCAAAATGAAAGACGTGGTTGGCTTTGGTAAGGGTGATGCCAACGCCACCGGCTTTGAGGGAGAGCACGAAAATTGAGGGGCCGGTATCGGGAGATTGAAATTCGGCCATCATCCGATCTCGCTTTTGCCGCGAGGTGCCGCCGTGTAGATAGTAGGTGTTGTAGTGCTGTTCTTGCCTGAGATATTTTTCCAGGGCGTCGCCAAGTTCTCTAAACTGGGTGAAAATCAGCAGGCTGTCGCCGTCGGCGATGGCTTCGGCGACCATTTCACTGAGACGGCTGAGTTTGTGCGATCGCGATTCTGTAAAGTCGCTGCCATCTTGTAAAAACTGTCGAGGATGGTTGCAAATTTGCTTTAGTTTCAGCAGCGTTGAGAGAATGATACCCTTACGCTGAATGCCTTCAGCGCTTTGCAGTTGTTTTTCGACGTCGCGGACGGTAGCTTCATAGAGCGAAGCCTGTTCTTTGGTAAGGTTGCAATACAGCTTTTGTTCTACTTTTGCGGGCAGGTCTTTAATAATCGCCTGATCGGTTTTGACCCGGCGCAAGATAAAGGGCTCGACCAGCTTCTTGAGCACGCCTGAGCGAGTGCGATCATTGTCTCTTTGAATCGGCATCTCAAAGGTGCGGCGAAACTGCGCCTGCTTGCCCAAATAGCCCGGATTGAGAAAGTTGAAAATGCTCCACAAATCCATCAGCCGGTTTTCAACTGGGGTGCCAGTGAGCGCTAGGCGATGCTGGGCTGAGAGCTTTAAAATTGCTTTGGTCTGAGCGGTGTTGGGGTTTTTGATGTTTTGAGCTTCGTCTAGCACAATCCGGTGCCAGGTGACGCTATCTAGCAGGGCATTGTCCAGGCGGGCTAAAGAAAAAGAGGTAATGATCAAATCGTGGTTGGCGCAGAGGTTGTGAAAGCCTTTTTTGGTTTTGAGGCGATCGCTTCCATGATGCACCGCCGCCTTGAGCTGAGGCGCAAATTTCTCGACTTCTCTGAGCCAGTTACCGACCACCGAAGTTGGCGCAATTAATAAAGTTGGCGGCAGATCGATCTGCGCTTTGACTTTCTTTCCAGTTTCTTTAACAGCTTCTTCAACAGCTTCTTCAATGGCTTCTTTTTCCTGTACCATGCGGGCAATCACCTGCACCGTTTTTCCTAGGCCCATGTCATCGGCTAAGCAGCCGTTGAGCCCCAGGCTCTCTAGGTAATGCAGCCAAGAAACGCCGCGCTTTTGATATTCTCGCAGTTCGCCGTTGAGACTGTCAGGATTTTCAATCGGAACCAGAGCACTTTTGTTGTTTAGCTTTTCCATCATGGTGACAAGAGTGCGATCGCGGCTAAAATCAATCTCAATATCGTCGCCTTGGTTGGCTGCCATTTGCATAAATTCCAGCAGGCCCATCTCAGGGTTCTGGTCGCGCTGCTGCCGCCAAAAAGCCACCATTTCCTGCATTTTGGCCTTATCTAGCTCCATCCACTGGCCGCGAAACTGCACCAGCGGCGTTTGCGCAGCCACCAACTGCTGCCACTCTTGCTCAGTCACCGGCTCACCGCCAATCGCTAGCTCATACTCATACTCCACTAGCGTATCTATCGAAAAATAGCTCTTCGACTTGTCTGATTTGCTCAATGATTTGCCTTTAGCCTTTAGCCGCATCTGCGCTTTTCTTTTCCCTTGAGGTGTCCACCAAGCAGGCACAATCACCTTATAGCCCGCATCTTCTAGAATCCAAGCTGCCTCATTGAGAAAGTCAAACGCCGCATCGACATCTAGCAGAATGCCAACCGGCTCATCGGTTTCGAGCCCGTCGCGCAGCCGAGGATAAATCCGGGCTGCATCACCCAAAATCAGCAGTAAGTTCTGTTCAAACGTGTCTCCAAACTGAAGCTTTAGCGCCATTTGCTGAACGGGCTGTAATCGCCAATAGTCGCCCAGAGCAATCCGCAAAGAAGGATATTCTTTAGGTGCAACTTTAAAGATAATTTGCCAGGTTTCTTCTTTTTTGTCAGGTGACTCTAAATGAAAGCAAAAGTAAAAAGGAATCTCGCTTTGAGTGCGGGTAATGCGATCATACCAAGCCTGCCACTGCTGATAGCGCTCTAAACCGGTTCCGGGCACCCAGTGAGTCGCATGAATGCAGCTATGAATTAGCGATCCGCCAATACGCTTATCGAAGGTCTGGGGCCAGGGTGTATTGGCAACTAAATTGTTTAGAAGATAATCTGAACAGTGTCTGAGCAGGGTTTCAGGATCGTAGTGACTCCTAGCGTCGGCTGCTTGCGCAAAGCCCGATGCGCAGATCAAAGGCATGTAGTTGACATAGCGATGCACAGTCTCTTCGTAAGCTTCGCCGACAATTTTCCAGTGAGGATAGATCTCAAACTTTTTTTTTCGATCTGTTTTATAGCTCAGGGCCGGAATGTAGCGATCTTTAAAAATTATTTGCTTGAGCGCTTGGCTGTAGTGATACCAAAACAACAAATCCACGCCGAGCTGAACGTCGGCTAGCTGATATTGGGCAATGAAGTGAAGCTCTTTGAGCTGCGGGAAAAAGGCGCTAGCGCTGGAACGACTACGAACGCTGGCTTTGCCAAATTGACGACCTACTTTGTAACAGTCAATTTCGCAGGTTTCCCATTCGCAGCTAGCAGGCAAATCTATTTCAAGATAGCGGGCCATTTCTAAAGAAGGTAGTGGCTGCTGGTCAAGCGTGGGTAGATTAAAGAATTTAGGGGCAATGTCTTGCTTAGCTGAATAGTGGGTTGCGCGAAAGCCCAGATCGTTTTCCAAGAAATCTGAGAGTTCTTTTTGAGCAAGATGTTTAACCAGTGAACCTTTGTTGCTATGCGTTCTGTGGCTTTCTACCCACAGATATAAGGCTCCCTTTTGAACAAAGCCATCGTCTATCTCTGGAATCCAGGTGCCGTGCAGAATGTGCATTATTGATTGGGAGATTTGAGTGAATAGATTTAGCGATCGCTAGAACTTTTGACTAGAAGCTGACTAGAAGCCATCCTAAAGTGTAGAACATTG
Source organism: uncultured cyanobacterium (assembly GCA_963740915.1). Classification (GTDB taxonomy): domain Bacteria; phylum Cyanobacteriota; class Cyanobacteriia; order Phormidesmidales; family Phormidesmidaceae; genus Phormidesmis. The sequence goes on along the minus strand of CAVUFV010000005.1, from coordinate 301,250 downwards.
GCTCTATTTTTTCTCTTGATTTTGCTTGACTGCTGATTAATTTATGTTCGCTTTTAGAGCAAATGTACTAATATAGTGATTTGAAACCTGTTTTTATGCGGTAATGACTGGCGCTTATGACTAAGCTGCTGTTGATTGAAAGCCCTGGAAAGCTGAAAAAGCTGAGTCAAATTCTTGGCCCCGGCTGGATTGTGAAAGCGAGTATGGGCCATATTCGGGAGCTGACGAATGCAGGTGAGGACGCGCTGGGCTTTGATTTGGACGGTAACCACATTCACTGTCACTACGCCCCAAGAGATCCGCAAGCAAAGAAAACAATTGCGGCGCTGCGTCAAGCTGTGAAGCAAGCTGATACGGTCTATATTGCCACTGACCCGGATCGAGAAGGTGAAACGATTGGCTGGCATTTGCAGCAGGCTTTACAGCTGAAATCACCGCACCGAGTGGTGTATAGCGAAATTACGCCCGCTGCGGTGCGGCAGGCTGTCGCGCAGCCGCGTGAGCTGGATCAGGCTTTGATCGCCGCTGGTAGAGCCCGCGATTGCTTAGATAAGTTAGTGGGCTATAAGGGCAGTCGGCATGTGGTGTGGCCTTTGAACAACGGGGCGAAATCAATGGGGCGGGTGCAGAGTGCGGCGCTACATTTGATTGCTCAACGCGACCATGAAATCCAAGCCTTTGTCCCACAAGACTATTGGAGCGTCTGGGTCAGCTACGAAGAGGGCTTTAAAGCCTTTTATCGGCGCAATCCGGCAGTTGAATCGGCAGCGAAACCGGCAGCTAAATCAACCGCCAAATCATCCGCTAAAACCGGAGATAACGCGGACCAAGAGAAAAAAACGGAGGAAAAAACCTCTGAATCAGAGCGGGTGCTCACACAGGCAGAAGCGAATCGGCTTGTAGAAATTGCCCAAACGCATCCTCACCGCGTCATCAGTGCCGAAGGAACCCTCAAGCATCAATCGCCGCCGCCGCCTTTTATCACCTCTACATTGCAGCAGGCTGCGGGGACCAAACTTCGCTTCAGCCCTGAGCAAACGATGAAAGTGGCTCAGTCGCTGTATGAAGCGGGCCATATCACCTACATGCGTACCGATTCTGTGGTGCTATCGGCTCCTTTTTGCAGCGCCGTGAAAGCTTATCTGAGCCAGCACGATCCGGCGAATATACCGAAAAAGACGACTGCGCATCGGGCCGTAAAAGGAGCCCAGGCTGCGCATGAGGCGATTCGTCCGACTGATGTAAATTTAATGCCTGATCAGGCGAGGCGGTCTCTCCCTGCAGATGCCGCCAACTTGTACGAACTCATCTGGAACCGGGCCGTAGCCTCCCAGTGCGGCGCGGCGCGGTTGCGCAAAACCCGTCTTGTGACTCAATCGGGAGAAGCGTTTTGGGAAGCTCGTGGCCAAGTCGTCGAGTTTGCAGGGTACAGCCGCTACTGGCCAAATATCAGCGCCGATTCGCAGCTGCCTGTCCTGCAACCGGGTAATGCGCTGAAGTTGCAGCAGGCCCAATCTGAGCAAAAGCAAACTCAGCCGCCACCTCCCTACAGCGAACCGAAGCTTGTGCAATTGATGGAGCGCAAGGGCATTGGCCGTCCGAGTACCTACGCACCGACGATTAAAACGCTGAAGGCAAGAGCTTACGTGCAGATCGTGAAAGATAAGCTGCAACCAACAGAATTAGGACTCGCTTTAGATACAGCGCTTGAAAAGCTGTTGCCAGATCTAATCCAGCCTGAGTTTACGGCGCAAATGGAAGCTGAATTGGATGCGATCGCTCGCGGCAAACAAGACTGGCAGGCGTACCTAACCGGCTGGCATCGAGATTATTTTGGCCCAGCGATCGCCCAAGCCCAGGCTCAACTCAGCTCAGTTCAGCCGTCACGAAACAACAAGCCGCCTATCAAAAATCAAATCAAAAATCAAACCGCAAAGCGCACTAACAAAACCAGCTATCCAAACTGTCCAAACTGTCCAAACTGCCAGCAGCCGCTAACCAAAATTCCATCTCGCTCCAAAAAACTCAAGGCCAATCACTTTCTTAAATGCAACGATCTGATCTGCGCTACGGTGATGTTTTGGAACCCACAAAAGAAAAGCTACGAGCTGCCTTACAGCCCAAAAAATAGTCCCAAAACTGCTCAGAAAAATAGTAATCGTGCAATCGATCCAGCTACCTTTACAAATTATCCTTGTCCAAGCTGTGGGGCATTACTCGTACGCCATACTTATCAAAAAGAGGGCCTTGATAAAGTCATGCTGCGCTGCTCTCTCATCGAAAATCGTCGCGGCAAATGCAAAGAAGTGGCCTTTTTTCAGGGACGTGAGGGGTTTTGGTCGCCTAAGTTTGGCAATTTAAATGTTGTCGAAAACATCTGAAACAGCTTTAAAGGGCTGCGATCTATTTTAAGTAAAGACAAGATCTTTGTCGGTAAAAACTTGATCGGCAAAAACTTGAGAGACAAAACATAATGCTTGCCTCTCAAGGCTATCAACAGGTCTGAGAGTCTGAAATTTTTCAGAGAAATTTTGTTAGAGAACTCTACAGAACCCCTATATTCGCTAATCCTAAAATAGCGCCTACGCCCATGATATGGCCTAAGCTAGTGACAGCGAGTACAGCCGGTAAGCCCATGCCGCCAAAGAATTCGGATGATGGCAGCTTCGGGCCAGCGGTTTGTTCTTTAATGGCCGACCTGCCGATGGCGATCGCGGCAATATTACACAAAATCATCACAATCGCGACCTGAGGCCCCCACCCAATGGTTCTAGGAATAGCAACGGCCAACAGCATTAGATCAGTCATAGCATTCAAATCCTTGTATTAAAAAAAAACAGCGTAAAACACCAGCCTGAGCGGCATAAAGCCAAGCTTAATTGCTCAAATAATATTAAGAATTTATGCTTAGTCATTACAGCCAGAAACATATTGCAATCAATGTCCACAATTTGTGATGCGCCGCTCACAACGCCCTTTTAAGCGGCTGTCGGGAATTCAGGGAGCTGTGCTTGGTCGGTATCAGCTTCGTTTAGCTGAGTAGGGTTTAGGTTTGTTTGTCGCAGATCAGCTTGATTTAGGTGAGCATCGGTTAAAATCGCGCCGTTTAGGTTGGCCCCGACGAGGACAGCTTGACTCATATATGCGCCGCTGAGGTTAGCATCACTCAGATCAGCGCCTCTGAAGTTTGCGCCAATGAAGCAGGCGCGCTGTAGATTTGCGCCTCGAAAGTTAACCCTGCAAAAGTTGCCGCCAAAAAAATAGCCATTACTCAAATTCTGACCTGACAGATCGCAGATTTCATCAGGGTGGCTTTGTCGCCACTGATTCCAACTATCTATTCCACTGTCGAGTAAGGCCGAGTAGTTCATTTTTAAAATGCTGCAATGCGCAAACGTATCTTAAGTTAACCCGACCGCTAAAATAAAAAGCATTAATGAATTTACTCAACTCGGCCTGAAAGCTGCTACAAAGTTCAGACCTTAAATTCTATTAAGCGAATTTAAGTTAAGCGGATTTGCAAAAAGAAGTGTGATTGCGATCGCACTTCCATGATTTTGCGGAAAGGCGATGGGAAAACTGTATTCATTTACGACAAGCACTCGCCTGCACATGAGCCGGTCAGTCAGTCGGTAGCGGGTCAATGTAAAAACCTCACTGGATGGGATTAAGCCGCATGAAGTCTTATCAAAATCTATGTCTGGGTGTAGGTTTGAGCGTGGGTTTGGGGCTGGCGTTGCTACCTGCGCCTGCACAGGCAATAGCTATCGAAGAAATTCCTAATCCTCGTGCCTCTGGCAGTGTGACGAATAGCTGGATCAGCGATACCGCTAATTTAATCAGCTCTGAAAGTGAAGCGCAGCTCAATCAACTGCTCAGCGCTTTAGAAGCTGAAAATGGCACGGAGATGGCGATTGTCACAGTTGAGGAAACGTCTCCGGCAGTGAGTCCTAGGGCGTTTACGACTGATTTGTTCAATGCTTGGGGAGTGGGTAAATCCGATATTGATGATGGTGTTGTTTTTTTGATTTCTCGGGGCGATCGCCGCGCCGAAGTCGTCGTTGGCTATGGTCTAGAATCCGTTCTAACAACATCAAAGATAGAAAATTTGCTCCAGCAGCAGGCCGTTCCCGATTTTAAGCAAGGCGATTATGACCAGGGCATTTTAGATGCTTCAAAGGCCATTGTGAGTGAATTATCAGACGGCGCTGTTTCTTCCACCTTGGGTTCTAGTCATCAAGCAGATCTCGCAAAAGTACTCGTGGCTCTTGGCGGTGGCGGGCTTGCTTTGGTCGGTCTTTGGTTTCGCCGCCCGCCTAAAAAATGCCGTCACTGCCAAAATCCGCTCCAAAAAATGAGTAAAAGCCAACTTTCTTCTCATCTGAGCGATGCGCAAAAAGTTGCTATTAATGTAGGCAGTGCGCACTACAGCGGTTGGCAATGCTCAAACTGCGATTTTTCTACTGTCCGACGCCATAAGCACTGGTTTAAAGGCTATACAGAATGCGATCGCTGTCAGGAGCCAACCCTGATGTTCTCTAGCCGAGAAACGCTAACTCATGCCACCCAATATCAGAGCGGCGAAGCCAAAGTAACCCGCGTTTGTCAGTGCTGTAACCATATTCACACTAAGTTGATCACGCTAGCTCGACTTCCCACTAGTTCTCATAGCTCTGAGGGTGGTTCTAGCGGTGGCGGTTTTGGTGGCGGCAGTAGTGGCGGTGGCGGCGGTGGCAGTAGCTGGTGACCATGAGCCTAAATTGAAATTGCGATTAAGACGGGCGATAAAGACGATGTTTAAGCCTTGATTGAGCCCATAAAACTAGTCCTCGTAAGCTGTCAAGTTTCTCGCTGCCCGCCCTGTGGGCCAACTTTCAACAGCTGTGAGCGTACTGTTTTGCCAATGCAACAGCTCTACTTTGTCAGCTTGTAGGGCACTAATTCCAGCGTATAGCTGCTTGTCTCAAAAAGATAATTCTGTGATTCGCTCAACTTGCTTTTTAGGGGGTTGGAGGGTGTTCACCCATTGCCATGTTTTACCGTGATTTTGCGATCGCTACAATTGCTCCGACCAAGCCTCTATGCCTGCATAGAGACTGTTGTCAAAACATCCGGCCAGCTTTAGAACTTGGCGCAGCGTTCGATTTAGCGTACAAGAGCGCTTCACATGATGACAAACAACTCGGGTTTTTCAACCTAAACAAATTCCCATAATATCTGCGCGATGTGCGAGCGATACGCTCAGCTATTGCTGCCAAATTAGTGATTGCTAGCTACTGAACAAATCAACCCACAGCTTAGTTAGAGCCATCTACGAGCTAGCCAACCCGCGATTACTTCTCAAAGCTCAGCGCGGGTTAGCTAAATTCTATCGAGTTAATGCATGGAAGTCCTAGAGCTGAGCTGCCCGCGCACTGCACCATTTGGAAATTGAGGGTTGTGTACATTCACATAAAAGTCTTCTGGATTGCTGAGAATGCGTTGGACAATACCTGCTTCTCCGGTGGGAAACTTGCCTTCTTCGCCTTCCGTTAGGCAGTCAGCGGCGTTGCCATCTTCGGGGCCAGCGAGGGCTGCAACTACAGGCCCATTTTCACCCCTAGCCCCTTCGTGGATGTGAGCAGCCATGCCTTCGCCGACCGGCACCTGCTGCACGCCCGAAACAAATAGCGAATAGCACAGGGTTGTAGCATCGCCATCGATCCCAAAGACATAGGCTTCGCCCATGCCGTTTGCATCCCCTACCAGCATACTCATATCGCCATCTTTAGAGACTTCTGAGCTACCATCTAACATCGTGTGCAGGATAGGATTAGTGTGTCCAGCTAAAGCTGATTGCGGAATTCCAACACCTATTGTTAGGGCCGCTAAACCCAATACCCAATGCAATATGTTTTGCTGCTTATCCATGAATTTTCCTTGATTTCAGTATGAATTACTATAGACTGCGGCATTTGATGTAGGCCCCTAATATCTGGCATACCGCAGCTTCAAAAAAAGTACGCAAACCAGTTAGAGTTAGATGCATGAGTGCCCTAGATATCGAACGATTTGTTCGCGATCGCCACCCAAGGCAGACTCATTCACCCTCCAAAAACAGCCGTCCATTATGTCAATTTTGTATGAATCTTGTGCCCCCCAATCGGTCTCAACACAATTCACAATCTGAGCTGTTACAAACGGGTGCTATGCAGACAGATGTAGCGTTGTGGATAGCTTTACATGCCGCGCGAGGGGCTGTCAAAAGCGCCGATCAAAAAGCGGCTTTAGGCCAGATTTACGACCGTCATGCCGGTCTAGTGTACGGTATTAGCTTTAAAGTGTTAGGCAATGCTCAAGAGGCAGAAGATTTAACCCAAGATATTTTTGTAAGGCTAGCAGAACGGGCAGATTATGATCCTACGCGAGGGTCGCTCAGAACATTTTTGATGGTGCTAACGCGCAGTCGAGCGATTGATCGAGTGCGATCACGACAATCCACCCAACGCTCCAAAACCCGCTGGCAGGCCGACTATGTGCAGCCCACAACGACGCTTTCTCCCAGCGATATTCACAGCGATATCTATAGTGATGAACAATCTCAAGCCGTAAAAGCAGCCCTTGATCAGCTATCGGAACAACAAAAACAAGTTTTGCATCTCACCTATTATGAAGGCTTAACACAATCTGCTATTGCCGAGCGTTTAGGCGTACCTTTGGGAACTGTCAAATCATACGCCAGACGCGGATTGCTTCAGCTCAGAAAAATTTTACAGAATCGTCAGGGGGAGGTAGCGCAGTGATTCCATTAGCAGAACAACAAAATCTAGCCGCTGGATATGTGCTGGGTGACTTAGGCTTAGAAGAATCTCGTTTACTGGCGCAGTTGCTTACCGACAACCCCAGCCTTCAAACTGAGATAGTAGAGTTACAGCAGTCACTAGATCAGGTCTATGGTGAAGAAATTGCCTTACCCCCTAACCTTAAAAGTCGGGTTCTAGCCGCTAGCAGTCAGGCGATGGATCTAGTCTCAGAGTCGGTTCTAGAGACAATTCCAGATGTAGATCCCCACGCAGATCCAACGTCATCTCCGCTCATAAACGCTAGAACACGCTTCAGATCGCCGTTTACAGGTTCATCTGCCCAACGAGCTTGGAACACATTAGGCATGGTTGCAGCGGCTGTAGCTATTGCCCTCAGCATCCAAAACTATAGCCTCAAACAACAGCTTCAGCAGATCCAGGCTAGCCTAAGCGAGCCGCCAGCAGACACGGTAGCGCTTTCACTTGAACCGACTAATGCTTCGCAATCAGGATCTGTAGAGGTGATTGTTAGCCCTTCGCAACTGACCGCTCAGATCAAAGCAGCCAAATTGCCGCCTTTGAAAGCGGGCCAAGTTTATGCATTATGGACAGTCGTTTCTGAGAATGCGCCCGTGACTGCCGATAGCAAAAACGCCATTTTAACCGCCGCTTTTACCGTCGATGAATCCGGAAACCTAGCCCAGAAAATTTCGCTGCCTAGCGTTTTTCAAAATCAAGCAGCCGTTATCGCTGTTGCTATCACTATTGAAGATGCCACTGCCCCCCAACTTCATCAGTCCAGCCCGATTTTAATTCAGCGCCTTTAGCCTCCCATTCAACAGCTTAAAGCAGCGCCTCAAAAGCTAAAGGGCTCAGTTAGATTCAGTTAGGGGTGTGGCCCAATTCTTCACACCACTGAGTGAATGGGCAAGGAAAAGCTAAAGGTGCTACCTTTGCCAAGTTCGCTTTCGGCCACGATTTGCCCGCCCTGCAAATCGACTAAGCGTTGGCAAATCGCCAGCCCAATGCCAGAGCCGCCGGAGGTGCTAGAGCGAGATCGATCTGCCCGCCAAAATCGCTCAAACACATGGGGTAAATCTTCAGCCGCAATCCCTACGCCCGTATCTATTACAGACACCCATACATAGCTGGCTTGAGCCGTCGCTCGAATCGTTATCTTGCCGGTAGGTGTGTGGCGCAAGGCGTTGCTGATCAAATTTACTAATATTTGCTCAATGCGGGCCGAATCGCCCCATACCGGTGGCAGATCTTCAGCGATTTCGACCTCAATTGCCCGCGTGTCTGAGTGTAGTAGCTGATCGGCAAAGCGATCGCTCACCCGCGTAATCACCCGTGCTAATGCCATCTCCTTCACCTCAACCGGCAAATAACCCGCCTCTAGCTTAGAAAGCTCCTGCAAATCATCCACCAGCCGCTGTAGCCGCCGAGTTTCTTGAGCTAGCTTGTCATAAGTCTGGGCCGACGACACTAATGTCCCATCTGCCAACCCTTCCAAATATCCCCGCACAATGGTCAGCGGTGTCCGCAATTCATGCGTCAAATCGCCCACCAGTTCTCGCCGCCTTTGCTCCACATCGGCGAGATCATCCGCCATCCGATTGAAGCTATGGCCTAGCCGGTCAAACTCTGGAATTTCGAGCGGCGGCACCCGCGAAGAAAAATCGCCCGCTGAAAACTGCCGCGTCACGGTTTCCATCCGCAGCAAAGGCCGCGTAATCCGCCTTGAAAGCCAATAGCTCACCCCGGCTGCTGTTGCCCCACCCAGCGCCACCGACCACACCATGCCCCGCAGCCAAGCTCCCTCAAAGCCTTTAATAATCTGCCCTTTTACCTGCTGAATCCGAATTCCTTGGCGCTCCATGCGCTCTAACGTGACTACAAAATAACGCGGTGTAGACAGCCGGTTGACGGTCGTTAGGGCAATGACCGTTACCGCCAATACAATCAGCTGCGATACAAAAAGCCGAGTCTGCAAATTAGCGCTTCGCTTAACTGGGTCTGGAGGAGATTTGACCATTAGGAATGCTCATAGAAAGGTTCATAGAAATGCCTACAGAACCCTGTCATCAGCAGGCTCATCTTCAAAGCGATAGCCGACACCGACCACTGTTTTAATAAAAGATGGTGCAGCCGGATCAGGCTCTATTTTTTTGCGTAGCCGAGCAATATGGGCATCCACCACCCGCTCATCGCCAAAAAAATCATTGCCCCAAAGCTTTTCAATGAGCTGAGTACGGTTCCACACCCGCCCTGGATAGCTCATAAATGTGGTCAGCAGGTCAAACTCTAAGGGGGTTAGCTCCAGCGTGTCAGTATTGTGCTCAAGGTGGGCACCCTCTGCGTCAGATCGGTTAGTACTAATCTTGCTGATATTAGCGACTTGCCGATAGGCCAACCGCCGATCAACATCTAGGGTGAAATGAGCCGTTTGATACTGATTAGACTGGCTCTGCCCGCCTTGTCTGAGGCTGCGTCTTAAGACAGCGCGCACCCTAGCGACTAGCTCGCGCGGGCTAAAGGGCTTCACCATATAGTCATCAGCACCCGTCGAAAGCCCGATAATACGGTCAATTTCCTCGCCTTTCGCAGTTAGCATCATGATGTATGGGTCTTTAATCAATCGCTGCTGGCGAATTCTAGCGCAAACCTCTAACCCATCTAGCCCTGGTAGCATGAGGTCTAAAATCATCAAATCTGGCTGAATCGCTTTAAAGCGCTCTAGCGCAGTGCTACCATCCCGACAAATATGGCAATTGAACCCTTCTTTCGAGAGATAGAGCTGAATCAAATCGGCGATCTCGGCCTCATCCTCCACAATCAAAATATTCATTAAGCAATCTTTGGCTCCATTCACGTTTCTATACGGTTTTTAACTAAGCTGATGACCTGCGCTCCTTAAATGCTCCTTAGAGGGTAGTGTATTTCTTGTCAACGTTTGCTATCAACTGCTCATCTGTCAACTGCACCGGAAATATCAGCGTTCTGAGCGAATGCTCCACCTTTATTTTATGTCTGCATTTACCTTTGAAATGTTATCCGCAGAAGTGACTCAGGTCTTAGCTGAGCAAAGCGGTACGCCATCCAAAACAACAGTTCGCTGCACGCTTGGGCGCAATAAGGTGATGGTGCTAGTGGAATACCCTCTAGATAGCGCCCAAGCTGAGCCAATGGCTACTGAAACGCTGGACTGGTTAGAGCAATATTTAAGGCAGCATTTTGATACTACGGGCTTGCCGGAAGAAGCCGCTGATTTGGCTAATGCGGGCGCAGAAGTGACTGTTCAGATGTTTTTGAAGCATCAAAGTGAAGATAAGCCTTTCACGGTGCGATCATTCATTTGGAAAGTGGACGACGGGTTTGACGATCTCTTTGGACAGCTTGATGAAACGTCTTTTGTAACGTCATCTGATCTCTCGTTTTCTGAGGTTTCCACTAAAGAGGCGTCTTCTCGCAAGGCCAGTGACCAGGAAATTATTTACCCCTTACCGGTGTTTCAAAATCCTGATGATCTTGAGGATGTAGATCTTACGCTGCCGCTTGAAATCGTAGCCGCCGCATCCGAATCAGAAGCCAAGCTAGAAACTGAATTAGAAGCTCCTGAAGCAGATCTTGCTTTCGGTGAGTCCACTTCACTGTCAGATTTCGAGCTTGAGCTTGAGCTGGATTTAGCAGGTGATCTAGAAGATGCGCTGGCAGATGAGTTAGAGCATGATTTAGATCGTAACTTAGAAGACTCAGAAGGCTTCGCAGCCGATGCTTCACGGGCTGTTTCTATGGCCTCTGATCAGTTTTCTCTAACATCAGGGTCATTAGCATCATCGGCTGATACAGAAGCTAGTTGGGATTTGCCGAGTTCTACGTCTGTAAATTCCTCAGAGTTCGCAGAATTGTCAGAATTTGATTTGCCTACGGTAGGTATGTCGCGGGAGTTAGTAGCTGATGCTGCTTTAGAATTTTTTGATCTCCCTGCCGAAGCGATTACCGATCCGCCACTAACAGAACGCGTGACAGAACGCGTGACAGAACGCGTGACAGAACGCGCGCAAGAAGACACCTATGTAGACATTTTTGCCGAAGATCCCAGCGAGGCTCATCCGATAGAGGCCGTCGATGCCCTTGAAGATCCTTTTGATCAGATAGAGGAGATGGAGTCCGATACGCTAGAGGATGAGTTGGCAGTAGCGCTGACGGATTACGATCTGCTAGAGGAATATGACCTTGAGAACGATCTGGAAAATGATTTAGATGACAATCATGAGCCGACGGCTGCTGATTTGAGCTACAGCGAGTTGGTCATGATTGGCCTAGCGGCTGAGTCACTGGCTGAGTCACCGGCTAATGCAGGCGATCAAGAGCGCCAGACGGTAGCACCGATACCGCCTGATGCGATCGCAAATTTATCCTCTGATGATCTAGACAGAGGCGAGCTAGATTATCTAGCTGATCTGAAGGCATTGGAATCTGAGCGCTCAAATGTTGAAGATTTAGACGCTGAGGATGGCCGCGATGAATCATATGAAGATCCGGAATCGTATGAAGAATCAGAAGAATATGAAGGCCTAGAAGAATATGAAGGCCTAGAAGAATATGAAGATGACCCGGCTTATTACTTAGAAGGTGATCTTGACGAAGATGAAGACCTAGTCGAATCGTTTGAAGATATTGCCTCTATTGATGACGGAGAAGTGCAAAGGCAAGGTGAGCAGTGGCAGCAGCAGTCTCAGGGCAGCCCTTGGATGTTTGCTGGGGCGCTAGGGTTTGTATTGGTAGGGGCGTTAGGTTTGCTGCTGACGCGGCCTTGTACAGTGGGGAGATGCGATCGCATCCAAACTGCCCAAACCCAAGGTGATGCAGCCCTCGGCAGTTTAGATTTGAATGCTTCCTTGACCGAAGTCACGGGCTCAAAGCAGCAGCTGAAACGCGCTGTTCAGCTCCTAGCGCCGATTCCGGTATGGTCTCCTTACTATTCAAAGGCTCAAGCGCTCTTACCTGACTATCGAGCGCAGATCACCGCGCTCGATCAAATTACTCAGGCTCAAACCATTGCCTATCAGGCCGCCGTTAAGTCTCAAAACCCGCCGCACCCCCTCGATACCTGGAAAAGTATTGCCGAAGATTGGCTAACCGCCGCAATGACCCTAGAAGCCGTTAGCCCCGATAGCCCTATGCGCGAGTTTGCAGATCGTAAGCTGGTAGAATACCGGGCGAGTCGAGCGGCTATCTTGGTGCGTATTGATGTCGAGTCTAAAGCGGAGGTTAGCTTACGCCAGGCGCAGCAGTCGGCTGGACTAGGCAATAAGCAAGCTGAAGCGGCTCAGTCTTTGGCTGATTGGGAGACGGCGCTGGCCTCTTGGGAGCTTGCCGTCGATAGCCTCAGCCAAATTCCTCAGGGCACCCAAGCTCACGGTGAAGCTCAAAAGCTGCTGCCGGACTATCTCAAGCGGTTGGAAGAAATGCGCGATCGCATCCAGCAAGAACGCAGCGCCAGCCGAGAACTTTCTCAAGCTCAGCAGATCGCCGCCGCCGCCCAGCAGTCTGAAAGCGAAGACCAGTGGACACTCTCTTCTGAAGGCTGGAAAAACGCCCTCGCTCAGCTTGCCACGATTGCAACCGGCACTTCAGCCCACAAAGAAGCCCAGCCATTAACCCAGCTTTACACCAGCTATCTTGCCCGCGCTGAAAACAATCTGCAAGCGGCCCTGCGCTTTCAGCCCTACGAACCCCAGCTTTACTTGGCCTGTAGCAGCAGTGCCTCACCTAAGTGCACCTATTCTCTACGCGACGGCCAAGTCAAGCTAAATCTTGTTCAGGGCTACGACCGCGTGATCGACCAATCAATTACGCCTCCCGACCAGCGCCCTGCTACCATTCCCGCTGCGCAGTTTGTCAACCAATCTAACCAGCTATTGCAAGAAATCGGGTTGCTGAGTACGCAGGCCCAAGTTCCGGTAGAGCTATACGACGCTCAGGGTATCTTTTTGGCTCGCTACCGGCCTGATTTGAATGGATTTGTTCGGTAAGATTTCTCCAGTGAGATGTGTGATAAAAAAAGGTCTAGCACGTAACCTAGATCGTCGGATGATCGATGAGCTGCATGGCCTCTGTAAAAAACTGCTGCACAATGCCGTGAGTGACCACTAGTGCGGCGATCAGCGTCGCTAGCGCCAGCATGAACATAATCAAAATTTGATAGATAGCAGCAGTCAGCGGATCAGCGCCCGCTAAGATTTGGCCCGTGATGGTTCCCGGCAGTGTCACTAAGCCCACGACCATCATGCCGTTAATGGTCGGAATCAGTCCGGCTTTAATCGCGGCTTGGCGATATGCCTGCACAGCCTGCACGGAAGTTGCGCCTAAACTCAGGTGAGTTTCAATTTCGAGGCGATTGTTTCGTAAGGCATTGACCAACCTTTCACCCGTAATCGAAGCGGCTGTCATAGCATTGCCCAGCACCATGCCCGAGAGCGGGATTAGATAGCGGGGGTCGTACCAAGGATCTAAGTGAATGACCAGTAGGCATACGTAAGCCATTGTAATGAAAGCACTGACAAAGATTGCTAGCCACACCCACGGCAGCAGCCGAGGAAGCTGCTGATCGATGCGGCTGCGGGCGACAGTTGCGGCAATGCTCACCATGCCTAGCAGTACCGCCAAAACTACCAACGGCTGACGAGTCGCGAAGACCAAGGCCAAAAACACCCCCACGCCCAGCAATTGGACAACTGTGCGGATGGTGGCGATCGCCAGCATTCTAGAGAGCCCCAGCGTTTGCCAGCTAGAAAGAGCGATCGCAATTACCATCAGACCTACAGCCATCAGCATCCCTACTAAGCTCGGCTCTACCATCTAATCGCCCTCATTGGCTTGTCCTCATCTGCTTTTCTTCCCTAATACTTTTCTTCCCTAATCTCTGCTTATTTTTTGCTCATTTTTTTATGCTCAATTTACAGAATGTCATCCCTATGCGTGAGCCTAACTATTTTTGTATTTTTGTATACTACAATTAACAAAACTACGAATGCTGATACTGCGTGGTAAGAATCGCGATGAAAACAGCGTTCTAATTATTCTCATTTCAAACGCTTTAATTCAAACGCTTTAATTCAAACGATTTAAACTGTGACTTCACAGGTGACTATGACAGGTATGACAGGTTTCACCACGCCCTCGAATTCAGCCGAAAACTTAAGCTATCGAGCTAGCGACACTAGCGCTGATCCTAACAATCCCCATCATATGCGCCGGTATGATTGGCGCGCGATCGCCAAGTACTATCGGCGGCGACCCCTCATTGTGATTTGGCGTACGCTTTCAGTCTCCTGGATGCTTGGCGCATTTGCCCTTAATCTCCTCACCGACCACGCATTTGGCCAAACTGCCCGTAACCAAGACAAACGCGCCATCCGCCTTAGACAAATTCTCACTCAGTTAGGGCCGACCTTTATCAAAGTAGGTCAAGCGCTTTCTACCCGGCCTGATCTGATCAAGCCTAGCTTTTTAGAAGAGCTGATCAAGCTACAAGATCAGCTACCGCCTTTTTCCAATGAAATTGCCCGCCAAACGATTTACCACGATCTAGAGCGCACGCCTGAAGAAATCTTCAGCCAATTTTCGGCTGAACCGGTTGCTGCTGCTAGCTTGGGCCAAGTGTATAAAGCGCGGCTCTTCAGCGGTGAAGACGTTGCCGTGAAGGTGCAGCGACCTAATTTGATGCCGATTATTTGCCGAGATCTCTACATTATGCGGTGGGCAGCGGGCTGGATTGCACCTTGGCTACCTTTGAATTTGGGCCACGACCTAACCCTGATTGTCGATGAGTTCGGCAGCAAGCTGTTTGAAGAAGTGGACTATCTGAATGAAGGCCGCAACGCTGAAAAATTTGCCGCTAACTTTCAAGATGAACCGCTGATTAAAGTTCCTAGCATTTACTGGCGATACAGCAGCACCCATGTGCTCACAATGGAATGGATTAATGGCTTTAAGCTCACTGATACAGATAAGGTCAAGCAAGCGGGCCTAGCAACTAACGATCTCGTTGAAATTGGGGTTTCAGCGGGCCTACGTCAGCTTTTAGAATTTGGCTTTTTTCACGCCGATCCTCATCCTGGCAACCTGTTTGCGATGGCCGATGGTCGCATGGCCTATATCGACTTTGGCATGACCGATCAGCTTGATCAAGCCACCAAAGAAACGCTGGTCGATTCAGTTGTGCACTTGATTAATAAAGACTACAGCGATTTGGCGAATGATTTTGTCAAGCTTGGTTTTCTCATGCCTGATGTCGATGTTCGGCCCATTGTGCCTGCTTTGGAAGCCGTTTTTTCAGAAGCTATTGGCGCTAGCGTCGGTGACTTTAACTTCAAGTCGATTACGGACAAGTTTTCGGAAGTGATGTACGACTATCCTTTCCGAGTGCCCGCTAAGTTTGCTTTGATCATTCGCTCGTTGGTCACCCAAGAAGGCTTAGCACTAAGCCTAGATCCTAACTTCAAAATTTTGGAAATTGCTTATCCCTATGTTGCGAGACGTTTGCTGACGGCTGAAACGCCTTCGCTGCGCAGCCGCCTAGTTGAAGTGCTCTTTAAAGATGGGCAGTTTCAATGGACAAGGCTAGAAAACCTGCTGTTAATTGCTCGCTCAGATCAAAGCTTTGATTTGATTCCAACGGCAGGTATGGGTTTGCAGTTTTTGATGTCGGATGAAGGGCGCTATTTAACGCAGCAAATTTTGGTGGCGCTTACGGAAGATAATCGGCTGCATACCGAAGAGGTGCAGCGGCTGTGGAGTCTGGTGAAAGATGACTTGCAGCCAAACCGGCTGCTAGGGGCGGCCTGGGAAGCATTAGCCGACTTTTCTAAAGAGCAAGCGGTTTCGCTGGTGCCCAAAGAGCTAGCGATCGCTTTTCAGCTAAAGTAATCTGAAGTAGTCTGGCCAGACTTCTTGTTTTTTAACCCACATTCTAAGCACAGCTATTCTATGTATTACTCTCAACCGCCGCCTTACCTTCTGCTAATAGTGGGCTTGTTTATTGCCATCACGTCCGGCTCAGCGTTTTCTGCTGTGTTGAAAGGTGCTGTCAGCGACTGGTACAAAAATCGCTCCACTCGCTCGATTTCAAAGCTGCAAGGGTTTGATTTACAGCTACCATTTGTGGGCATTTGTCTCGGTAGCTTGATGTTTTTAGCGTCGGGAATGTCGATTTTTGGCTTTACGCCTTTTATCGCTTACGGGATGGCGCTGCCGCTAGTGGTATTGAGTGCTGGGCTGGTATGGTCGCAGCTTAGAAAGAATTTGGCTGATCTAGAAAGCGGCAATACTCGCGCTTTTGAGCTAGACGGTTTTTAGATCTTACGGCGGCTCTTGGACGACGCTTGCGATCAATTCTACGGGCTAGTTTGAACTGTTTCTAGGTAGGTAATTTGCCTTTGGGCAACAGCGGCCCAGTGGCTGTTACCTTCTGCTATGTAGGCATTAACTGCCAATTGCATCGTGGCTTTGCTTTCGCTGTAGCGCTGTAGCTTGGCTAGGGCTAACCCTTTGGCATAGTAAGCATGAGCAAAGGTCGGTAAAATTTCGATGGCGCGGGTGAATTGATCTAGGGCGGCTTCGCTCTGGTTCAGGCGCACTAGCGTTACCCCTAAACTGTAATGGGCTTCGGGGTAGTTGGCATTAAGAGCGATCGCAGTTTCAAATGCCTGTTTGGCAAAGTTCTGCTGACCTTGTTCCTGATAGATCACCCCAGCGTGATAGTGAGGTTCAGGAGCCCTTGGAGTGTAAATAATTGCCTGATTAAAGGCTTCTAGGGCAGCGGTTTGATTGCCTTTTTGCCGCTGTAGTAGTCCCATATTGTACTGGGCAAGGCCTGATGTGGGATCGAGCGCGATCGCCTGATCGAGATAGGCTTCGGCTTGTTCGAGGTTGTTGCCTTCTAGTAAAACTGCGCCTAGGTTAACGTAGGCCAAGGCGAAACGGCTGTTGATTTGGGTGGCTTGCCAAAAGGCGATCGCGGCGGCCTGAAGCTGGTTGTCTTGGCGCAGGGCAAGTCCGAGGTTGTAATAGGCTGTCGCTGAAGTGGAATCTAGTTCGGTGGCTTGCTTAAAAGCTGCGATCGCCGCGGCGACATTGCCCTGGCGGATAAAGGCGATTCCTGCTTGAAGGGCGCGATCGCTAGGACTTAAATCCTTATTCGCGGCGGTAGCGGGTTTGGCAAGTGAATCTCGATCAAAGAGATGATTGATTCGGTCTATTTTTTGAGGCTGAACCAGGGGAGTAATGGCTGAACGGGCATGAGCGATCGCGCCCACATTCATACCCATTGAAGTCAATAGAACCAAACAAGCCTGGTAATGAGTGAGCCGTTTCATCGTAGGCCCTTAGGTAAAGTATCGGATATTCCCTTTACTACTGTATCGAAGAGGCTGCGCCTTGATTGAATAGTTTGTGCCAATTGACTGGCATAATTCGGGGTTTACCCGTGACCTACGGGTAGCTGGCTTTTATCTGTTTTAAGATGCACTTAAGATGCACTGACAGCAGATATCACACTTGCCAAATTGCTAGGAGCTAAGTTGGCATTGAGCACTTCGCCATCACGAAACCACACGACTCGGCGAGTCATCTTAGCGACATCCGGCTCATGGGTAACCATCACAACCGTAATGCCACTGCGATTGAGTGCTGAAAAAATATCGATCACGTCTTGAGTTGTTTGTGTATCGAGTGCGCCAGTGGGTTCGTCAGCCAAAATCAGCAGCGGACGATTGACAATGGCACGAGCTATAGCAACTCGCTGCTGCTGCCCGCCTGATAGCTGGTTGGGCCGATTGCTGAGGCGGTTGCCGAGGCCAACTTGCTCTAGCGCTTCAGCAGCCCGTTTTCTGCGTTCGGGGCTAGAGATGCCCGCATACATCATCGGCTGCTCGACATTTTCTAAAGCACTAAGATGCGCAAGCAGGTGAAACTGCTGAAAAACGAAGCCAATTTTGCGGTTGCGAATGTGAGCTAATTCATTTTCAGATAGCCTGGCGACATCTTGCCCATCAAATAAATACTCGCCGCTAGTGGGCTGATCGAGGCAGCCGACCATGTTCATCGCGGTGGATTTGCCGGAGCCAGAAGGCCCCATAATGGCGCAATATTCACCTTGATCGATGGTCATATCGACGTTCCAAAGGGCGCGGACTTCGGTGTTGCCGCTGCCGTAGAGTTTGCTGACTTGGCGGAACTGAATCAAAGGAGGCATAGCAGAAAGAGGAAGGGTTAGGCGCTACGGAGGGCGATAATAGGATCGAGTTTGGCGGCTTGACGAGCGGGGACAACGCCAAAAAATAGGCCGATACTGCCAGAGACGCCGACAGCAGTGCAGATAGCGACTATTGAGACGCCGCCTTCAAGCGGGGAGACGGCGGCGATTAGGAAAATGCCAGAGACACCGATGGCGGTGCCGACTAGCCCGCCGATGGCAGAGAGAATGACAGCTTCGATCAGGAACTGGCTTAAGATATCTCGCTGAGTTGCGCCGATGGCCTTGCGCAGGCCGATTTCTTGGGTGCGTTCGCGCACCGAAACGAGCATGATATTCATAATGCCAATGCCGCCAACGAAGAGGGAGATGGAAGCAATAGCGGCTAACATCAGCGTCAGTGCGCCGGTGACGGTGTTGGCAATATCGAGCAGCGCATCTTGGCTTTGGATATAAAAGTCGTCGCTGCCAGTGACTCGGTGGCGCAGGCGCAGCAGATTAGTGATTTGAAATTCGGCGGTTTCCATGGCAGCTTGACTGTTGGCCGAAACCGAAATGAAGCCAACATCAACGCCGTAGGGTGAGGTTTTACCAACAATGCGACTAGCGAGAGTCGTAATGGGCACCATCACCGCATCGTCGTAGTCGAGGCCAAGGTTGGAGCCTTTTTTTTCTAGCAGGCCCACGATTTGGAAGGTGATGCCTTTGATGCGAATTTGTTGGCCAAGGGGGCTTTGATTTTCAAAAAGGCGGTCGGCGAGGGTGCTGCCGATGACGGCTACGAGGCTGTTGGAGCGCTGATTTAGATCGGTGAGGAAGCGGCCTTGGGCCACCTCGAAGCTGCGGACGGTGAGAAAACCGGCGGTAGTGCCGACGATAGTGGTATTGCTGTTACGGCTGCGGTAGGTGACGATGCCCTGGGTGGTTTTTTCGGCGGCGACGGCAGCAACAGAAGGGACTTGGGTAGCGATCGCATCAGCATCGGCGACTACTAGGGTTCGGGGCACTTCCAAATCGCCAAGCTGACGAGCTTCACGGTTTCCTGGCACGATAAAAAGGACGTTTGGGCCGAGGCTTTGGAGCTGGCCGTTGACGTATTTCTGAGCGCCTTCACCGATGCCGATCATGGCAATGACGGAGGCGTTGCCGATGATGATGCCGAGCATGGTAAGGCTGCTGCGAAGTTTGTTGGCGCTGAGGGTTTTGGCTGCCA
Organism: uncultured cyanobacterium; assembly: GCA_963740915.1. Classification (GTDB taxonomy): domain Bacteria; phylum Cyanobacteriota; class Cyanobacteriia; order Phormidesmidales; family Phormidesmidaceae; genus Phormidesmis. The sequence continues at coordinate 281,992 of CAVUFV010000005.1, read as the reverse complement.
TTTTCAGGCTTTCGGTAAAATTCATGGCTCAGCTTTAGCAGTCGGGCAGATATGCTTACAGCGTAGCGAATTCTTAGACGTCTTTACGAGCGATCCTGATGAGCCCAAGCCACCTGAATTCAACCCAACGCTTTTCTAATCGAGTAGAAAACTATGGGCGCTACCGGCCTAGCTATCCAGCAGAAGTTTTGTCGGTTTTACGGGCACAGACAGGATTAGGAAAGGGGGATGTGATCGCTGATATCGGATCAGGCACAGGCATCTCAGCTAAGCTCTTTTTAGACAACCACAATCTTGTTTTTGGCGTGGAGCCGAATGCGGAGATGCGACAGGCGGCTGAGATTTTTTTGCACAGGCTATGCTAAGTTTCACAGTGTTATGGGTACGGCTGAGGCCACGACGCTGTTGGATGAGAGTGTGGATTATGCGATCGCGGCCCAAGCTTTCCACTGGTTTCATCCACAGCAAGCCCAATCAGAATTTATCCGCATTCTAAAACCGGGCGGCTGGCTGGTGCTGTTATGGAACAGCAGACGACTCGACTCGACTCAATTTTTGCGTGATTACGAGGCGTTACTTCAGCGCTACGGCACCGACTATAAAGAGATTCGTAACAACAGCGCAACCGATCATCTGCTGAAGTTAGAACGCCCGAACCGCCCGTTTGCACAATACTCATTTTACAATGAACAGCTTTTTGACTTTGAAGCTTTAAAGGGGCGATTGCTCTCTTCTTCGTACGTCCCAACATCAGACGATGTTGCTTTTGAACAGATGCTAGCAGCGCTTAAAGAAATCTTTGACAGAGAAAATACAGCAGGCTATGTCCGGTTCGAATACGATACAAAAATGTATGTTGCCCAGTACGATAATTAGCTGCTAGATCTAATGGCCCTTCTTCACAGCTGATGAAACCAGATTCTTCAAATGCTTCATCTAAAGAAACGATGTTATTGGCTCAAAAGAGGGCTCAATTTTTACAGTTTTTGCACTCTCTTGTAGCCTTGAAATAATGTCGGTTACTTTCTATCAGGGGTCAGCCGGTAGCCTTTGGATGTCATCTATGTAGATGTCTACGCCGCTGTCTACAGAATTTTGTCGGTGTTTATTGCCTGCTACCTTCCTATTTCAGTGATGATCACTAACAGACTATTAGCCTTCTACTAACTCTATCCTCCGTTCTGTGCCCTGCGGCTCCACAGGTCGCTACTATTAAAAGCAGTTGATAAAACAGGACTATAGCTCAGCTATGAAAATTGCCGTTACCGGTGCAACCGGGTTTGTCGGGTCTCGCTTGGTGGCCCGACTGGTGGAAGAAAGCCACGATGTGAAAGTGCTGACGCGCAGCGTCGAGAAAGCGCGAAAGGTATTTGCGGATCCTAAGTTTAAGGCTCTGGAATATGTGGCGTATCAGCCAATGGAATCGGGTGACTGGCAGAGTGAAATTTTTGGCTGTGATGGGGTGATGAATCTGGCGGGTGAGCCAATCTCAGAGCGGTGGTCAGCTGAGCGCAAGCAGCGGATTATGGATAGCCGTAAGATAGGGACTGAAAAGCTGGTAGAAGCCATTGCTAAAGCCGAACCTAAGCCTGCTGTGCTAGTTAGCAGCTCGGCGATTGGCTACTATGGCACGAGCGAAACCGCAGAATTTTTTGAAACCAGTGAACCGGCTGAGCCTGATTTTCTCTCGCAGGTGTGCCAAGCGTGGGAGGCTGAGGCGAATAAGGCTAAGACCTTGGGCGTGAGGGTGGCGATTATTCGCACGGGGATTGTGCTGGGCGATGGGGGGGCGATCGCTAAAATGATCATGCCCTTCAAGCTCTATGCCGGCGGCCCTATTGGCAGTGGTCAGCAGTGGTTTTCCTGGATTCATATCGACGATTTGGTGAATTTGATGCTGAAGGCGCTGCTAGATTCTTCGATGCACGGGGTGTATAACGGCACCGCACCCAAGCCGCTGCGGATGATCGATTTGTGCAAGACTTTGGGCGAAGTGATGGATCGGCCTTCCTGGTTGCCGGTGCCGGATTTTGCGATTGAGGCTTTGTTAGGCGATGGCGCTGTGGTGGTGCTCAAGGGGCAAAAGGTATTGCCCGAACGGACGCAGGCAGCAGGCTTTGAGTATGATTACGCTGAGCCAAAAGCAGCGCTCAAAGATGTGGTGAAAAAAATTGGCTAACGTGTAGCGTCAGCGCTGAGATTTAAAGCTGAGACTTAAATGGGACGCTGCGATAAGGTGAAATCGCTTTCTGGAAAGGGACGAAAAGCGGGTGTTGATAGCTTCTGTACATCGTTTGAGGGGAGTGGCCGGGGGCTCATTTTTCGAGCTAAATTGATGTAGTGCGGTGTGTTGGCTTGGGTGTGTCGTCTAGAATAGTCTGCTGATGAGTGCTTTCCTGATTTCTTCTTTCTCCTCCTATGAAAATCCACACTTCTTCTGTTTTGATCTCGGCTAGATTGATTGTGTTGGGCGGATTGAGTTTGACTTTACTCAATGCACTGAGTCCGGTTGAGTTGCTGAGCTTGCAGTCGTTTGGTCAGCCGTCGGGGCAGGTTCAAAAAGCGATCGCTCAATCCACCGCCCAATTGACGGCTCAATCTACCGCTCAATCTGAAGACGACATAAATGTTCGGGTTTATCAAGCTGCTAGTCCGGCAGTCGTCACGATTGACACAGATTCTGGTACGGGCAGCGGCGTGATTGTGAGTGCCGATGGCCTGATTTTGACCAATGCGCATGTGGTGGATGGGGCCGATACTGTGAAGGTATTTTTGCCAGATCGCCAAGAGTATGAGGGGCGCGTGGTGGGCTATGGCGCAAATGGGGTGGATTTGGCGGCAGTGAGAATTCAGGCTCAAAATTTGCCGACGGTGACTATTGCGACTGCGCCCGTGCAGGTGGGACAGCGGGCCTTTGCGATTGGCAATCCGTTTGGGCGCTTTGACGGCACATTTACCACAGGCATTGTCAGTCGGCTAGATGCTAACCGAGGGTTGATTCAAACGGATGCGGCGATTAATCCAGGTAATTCTGGTGGAGCTTTGCTCAATAGCCGAGGTGAGCTGATTGGCATCAATACGTCGATTTTCACGCCACAGCGATCAGCTCCGGGTTCCGGCAATCAGTCCGGTAATATTGGGATTGGATTTGCGATCGCTATCAGTCCTATCAATGACTTTTTAGCTGCTGTTCGCAATGGCACGGCCTCGCCGGTGGCGCAACAATCTTCCTTTTTAGCCGGTTCCAATCGTCCGCCTCAGCAGATTACGCTAAACGGCGCACCTATTCAGGGGCAGCTCACCCGCGATAGCGCGACTTTGCCAGCAGATGACAGCTATTACGATGCCTATTCCTTTGAGGGCCGCAAAGGGCAGCAGGTAGTGGTGGAAATGAACAGCGCCAATTTAGACGCTTATCTGATTTTGCTGTCACCTCAAGGCCGCGATCTAGCTCAAGATGATGACGGCGGCGGGGCGACGAATGCCCGGTTAGTTTTTACGCTGCCGGAAGATGGCACTTACACAGTGCTGGCAAATTCCTATGCTTCCAGGCAAACGGGCAGCTATGATTTGCGCGTCGCTGAAGATCGCGGATCCCATTACAGTGCAAGTAGGCCAACGGCTGCGCCCGTCTCTAGGCAATCGACTGCTGGACAATTAGCGGCTGAACAGTCGGCCCCAGTGAGCAGTCTGCCCATTCGCTCTGAAGGTGTGTTAGGCCCAAACTCGAAAACGCTAGAAGTAGATGGCAGTCGCTATGAAGAATTTTTGTTTGAAGGGCGTCGGGGCCAGCAGGTGACGATTTCGCTCAGTAGCCGAGACTTTGATCCTTACGTGCTGCTAGTGGGGCCGGATGATGCGGTAGTTGCCCACAACGATGATGTAGCGACTGATAATCTCAATGCCGGTCTGACGGTGACGCTGCCGGCAAATGGTGTCTATCGAGTATTGGCGAATGCCTTGGATGCGACGGGGGCGGGTCGATTTAGGCTAACGGTTGACGCTCGTTAGGGCGCGCTTTAACCAGTCGTTAACGGTTTTTGAGTCTTGTTGTTAATTTGCGCATAGGTTGAACATTGCTGTACAAATCGCTGCGCAATGTCGGGTCGATGGCCCCAGTGCAGATGCGTATAGGAGGCGTGAAGATGCGGCAGTTGATAGCCTTCCAATTGAGAATTACCGGCTTCGCCCCAGTATCGGCGCGTTTTGTATATTGGCTGCGTCAAGGGTTCGACGATGCTAGATCGATGAAATTCGTGGCCGATGACGGTTTGGCTGTGGGTTAATAGAGGGCCACTGGCGATCGCTATTGCCTCTCGATACCCTAATACCAACCGTCCGCCCATTTTCACCGTCTGCGGAATCACCCCCACCATCGGCCAAGCGTGACCATCAAAATCAACAATCGAATCACTCAAATACATCAGTCCGCCACATTCTGCATAGGTCGGCATCCCTTGCTGAATGGCTTGACGAATCGCAGACATCATCCGCTCATTAGCGCTCAGTTCAGCGGCAAATACTTCAGGAAAGCCGCCGCCAAAATAAAGCCCGCTAGCATCAGGCAAGCTCGGATCTGTGAGCGGACTCCAGTAAATCAGCTCCGCCCCTTCTGCTTCCAAAGCTTCAAAATTATCGGGATAGTAAAAGTTGAAGGCCTTGTCATGAGCGATCGCAATCCTTACCCTTTCACCTTCTCTTTTTTTCTTTCCATCTTCCTGGATTCTGTTCTCTATTTTGCCATCAGCCAACAACAGCCTCTCCAGCTTTTCCCAATCAAAACATCGTTCTCCCAACACTGCTAGCCGATCCGCAATTTTCTCAAATCTCTCAATTTCTCCCGTTGGCACTAGCCCTAGATGACGATCTGGCAATTCAATCGCTTTCTCTCGTCGAAAAACGCCAAAAATGGGCATATTAATGGCCGCTAAGGCATCGCGTAATAATTGAAGGTGGCGATCGCTTCCCACCCGATTCAAAACCACACCTACCACATTCACCCTGGTATCAAAATCTCGGTAGCCCTGAACTAGCGCCGCTAGCGACCTCGACATGCGCCCACAGTCCACCACTAGCAACACCGGCAAATTGAGCAATCGAGCTACATGGGCAGTACTAGCCGTATCATCGACCCCCGTTGCGCCATCGAATAGACCCATGACGCCTTCAATTACGACCTCATCAGCAGCTGTACAGTGCGTGTAAAAGCTCTGCTGTACATAGCGTTCACTAGTGAGCACCGGATCGAGGTTGTAACAAGGACGACCCGTGATAGTGGCATGAAACATCGGATCGATGTAGTCTGGCCCAACTTTGAATGACTGGACGGTGCGATCGCGGAGCCTTCTAGGAGAATCACGCTGTTTAAGCGCAGCGAGTAGCGCCAGGGTAAGAGTGGTTTTGCCGGTGCCGCTGCGATCGCCCGCGAGAATAATGCTCAAAATAAATCACTCAATAATGACTGAAAACGGCTGTGGAAGAAACAATGCTGGTTTCCGGAACAATAACGGCAGCAAACGTATTTACTTATACTGCTTTTGAAGGGCAACTGTTATGGCTGTGGCTTGGATTTATGACAGATGTCAGAGCTTCACAGCTCCTCGGAATTTCTTAAACCAGGTAGATACACTTTGTCTGGAGATCTTCTCCCCAGTCATTTTAAACCTGTGACCTGCTTAGCTCGTGAATAGGGCATGATTCGGGGCCTGATTCGTTTCAATACTTTCAATATTGTTTCACCACCCTAAAAATCGCGATGGCTTTTCACAATCCTCACCTCACATCGTTATTTCCTCAAGTTCACTCTGTTTCTACATCTACAGTCTCTACAGTTCAGCGCCGATCCCCGATCAAGCTAGCTATTCGCTTAGGTAGCAGCCTGATGGCTCTTAGCCTAAGTATTGGGATGGCGCTGCCGGTTCTTGCGGCTGACCCTTTTCGGGCGAACACCTCAACGCCTGTTCACGCGATTGGCGATCTGACAGAAAATGCTTTTGAAGCTATTTTCAAGCGCGGCAACTACCAGGACGCTCGTCAAATCTTAGCCCAGGCTGAAACCGCTGAATCGGGTGAGCCTTTGGTTCATGCCATGCTCGCTTCAATGGCCTACTTAGACAATGACTTTGCGAAGGTATACGACCAGGCCCTTAAAACCCAATCGGCAGCCTCGGCACTAAAAGCTTCTGACCCGCTGCGAGGCCATCTGTACACGGCTGTCGGGTCGTTTTTGGAAGGGGCTTATGTGCTGAAAACAGAAGGCGTCGCCAAGGGCACGCCTAGAGCTTTGGGCATGTTGCAGCAGGTTTTTAGGGAGCTAGATGACGCCGAAGCAATCAATGCTGATGATCCAGAGCTGAATTTACTGAAGGGCTACATGGATTTGATGCTGGCAGTGAATTTACCTTTTTCTAATCCCGATCAAGCGATCGCTCGGATGTCGAGCTACGGTAGCCCTATATATTTGGCTCAGCGTGGCATTGCCATCGGCTATCGCGATTTAGATCAGCCTGATGCGGCGCTAGTGGCAGTCGATAAAGCGATCGCCGCCGCTCCCAACAACCCTGAACTGCTCTACCTCAAAGCTCAGATTTTAAACCGTCAAGGCAACAAAACTAGCAGCGTCGATTTCTTTGATCAAGCGCTCACTTACAGCGCTCAACTGCCTCCTGCTCTAGTGGCCCGCATAACTTGGGAGCGCTGTGTGATCTTGCCGTCAGCGGATACTGAGGCATGTTCTAGGCAAGCAGGCTATTAATCGTTGATATTCGTCTTGTAAACGGCGGTGGTCAAGCGATCGCAAACTTTAATCCCTTAATTTAGGCCCAAGCTACGTAAAAATTAGCTTGGGCTTTTGCTGTTTACTGTTACTCAAATAACGTGAATTCAAAATTAGCAGTTATCACGCTTATTGCCCGAAGTACCTCCCTTCTAGATGGGCGGGCAACTTACGCAAGCAGCCGAAAACCCGCACCTACTCCCTACATAACTACTCCCTACATAACTACTGCTTACATAAATAGTGCGTGTAGTTAAAAGAACCTTGGTTGCCGCTGGCATTTTCAGCTAGCTCACAGCGCTGTGAAGCTAAATCCACCGCAAAGCTCAGTAGCCATAGATCAAACGGGCGCGGTAGGGTCTCTAAACTTTTAATCAGTTCAGCCGTAGCCTCTTTATTTTCATCCGCATTATTTTCAGCAATGATGAATCGAGGTGCACTGAGCCAATTTTGATGCTGGCTTTTCGGATTAAAATTGCGCTGAATCTCCCAAGCGGCAGACATAATCTCAATACCCACGACAGCGGGCTGTCTGGTAATCGTGGTGGCCGTGCCGATGATTGCCGGTGCCTTTGACTCGGCTTGAATAAATTCAATCAGCACCTTGGGGTTGTAAAATTTCAAGCTCGTCAGGTCATTGACCATTACCTGAGTGCCGATAAACCCAACGGCAATCACTAATGCAACTAACCGACGTCCGCTGAAGCGGCGTGACATAAACGGCAGCTTAGCGGTTTCAAAATCCGTTGCCCTTAACCAATAAGGCGCGAGGCTAACTCCCACGATAATTAAAATACTGGGAAAAAACACAAAGCTGTAGCGATGGCCTCGGGTAATATCGGTCCCTAATCCGTAGCAAATCATCAAAAACAGCGCATTGGCCAGAATGAAAAAGCCGCCTATCGCCTGAATGCCCCCTCGCAAATCAGGCTGTTGCCATTGAAATCTGAGGCTGCGCTGTAAAGTGGCAATCAGCCAAGGCGCATAGATCAAAAGCAACGACACAGAGGTCATCACAATCGCGGTTACCGGTAGCCAACCAATACCTTTGGTCACGGGCGAGAGAATCGCGTACAGCCAACCGGCTAAAGACTGCACGATGGGATTCACCCAAAACTGCCAGTTTCTGACTTCAGATTGTAAAAAGCTGGTCTGCGGACTGCCGTAAAAGTTAGCCAAAATCGGTAGCCATATGAGACCGCCTGCTACGGTGCCAGCGATCGCGCCATAAATTCTCAGCCAGGGCGCTGAGCGCCAGATCTTTCCCTTAGATCGGCCCTGCTGTACCCCTATTACCCCCAGTACCATCCCTTCGGCTATCAGCGTCAGCCCGAAAAAGAAGTGAACGCTCAACCCCAGCGTATTAATCACGATCCAGGCAAACACCGTATTCCAGCTCATCGCCCTACCCTGATCGAGTGCCCTTGCCGCTATTACAAAGCAGCACAAAGAAGCAATCACCGCCAAAATTGCCAGCGTATAGTGCCGCGCCTCTTGCGACAAAAACACACTGAAAGGCGACACTGCCATCAGCGCCGCACAAATTAATCCAATTCGTTGAGCCTGATAATCCTGCCGATCTGGCTGATCTTGCGGGCTACGAAAGCTAAGCCAAGCCAGTAAATACGTCGCCGGCACTGCCAAAGCACCGAAAAAAGCTGATAGCGCTCTAGCCGCCCATAGCGAAGCGTAACCGTCGTCCGTCCCCCATAGCTTAGAAACATTGTGAAATAGCAGCATCCACCCGTGAGCCAAAACAAAATACGTCGGCGGATGATTGTCTTCTGTTAATAAATTCACCACCACATCGTGAACGCTCGCACCAGCTGTGAACTGCAAAGGGCGCAGAATTTGATCGAGGCTAATAATTTCGTTCAGCGGTATCAGGCGTGAATAGTTGCCTAAGCTAAACAGGGTAGTAGCCACCTCGTCCATCCAAGCGCCCTTGGCTGTCAGATGAGTGAAGCGAATCACAAGCGCTAAGACAAACCACCCCAACAGCCACCGAACGATTTGCCCTAATGGTTGCGGTTCAGCGCTTGTGCGGCGGTTGTCTGGAGCTGAAGCGGCTGGAGCTGAAGACATGAGTAAAAATGTAGAGAAATGGCAGCGCCCCCTAGTATAAGAGAGTATAAGAGGCTGTTTCTCTAATCGCTGAATGAGTGTTTTCTTAAGTCTGTTTTTCTCTTTGCACAAGAAAAGCTATTCAAGAAAAAACTATATCCACTGCTAATTCTGTGAGGAATGAGCGGATATAGCGAGAGACGCAGTTTAGGAGGTATCTTGCCTATACAATATCGACTCTGTTCGCAATTGGATCAGGGTTTTAAGAAGTTCTTAATCTCAGCGCCTGATAGGTGTGACAGGATCGGGCAAGGAAGACAGTTTTTAGGGTTCGCAGTCGGTTGATAGTGGCTGCTAGCTCAAATCAACGAAACTGAGCCAAAATTGCCTAGCGAATGGACATTTGAGCCTTTCATTTCGACCGTAAGTGCGTCCAAGTCACCGCGCTCAAACCGCGATCAATAAGCTTACATCACCTGATCAAGAGTTTAGCTCAGTGGTTGGTTGCCATCGAACGCCGACAGTTAGGCTTACCCCCTGTCGGATACTTAAGCCTTGAAGCTTTCTGCGGTGCATCGTCTCTAGCCAATACAGTCTCTAGCCGATACAGTCTCTAGCCAATACAGTTATTTTCGGGTGGAATAAATAGTGTTGCTGTAGGTAGCGATCGCTCATCAATCCCCCTGAAATCTCACTGCGGCGCGGTAAACAAGTGCCTTCAGCGATAAAAGCCACTAGATTATGCGCTAACTGGTTTCTGAGGGCTTCGGCGTCTTCAAAGGTCTGGACTAGATATGTTGCGCCAAAGCGGTCGGATCGAGTGCCTCATCTTTTCAGGTAGCGGCGACGATCTGCGGAATATTTTCACAGATCAGCTCGGCGGCGGCAGGGCCCGCAATTCGTCGGCTTAGGGCCGGTAGCCCAACTGTCAGCCTCGCCTCTACACCTGCGGGGCTAATCTACAGGGCTGATCGGCGCAGAATGGCTTGACTAGGCTGATGTGCCAATCACATCCGCTGTTTCTGGAGCCTTGTTTTTGTTGCAGAGACTAGGCCACTTGAGCGACTTGTCTAGTGAGGTAATCAGTTAAAGCTACCTGCGCCCCATAATGAGTCAACCAATTGGACAGAAACTTAGCGACAGCTTGGTTCATCTAAATTCTAATTCGGCTCGGTGCGGCAATATAGATCGCCCTGCACATAGTCAACACTCAGCAAAAAAATCAGAAAATTCGTAATTTCCTCGAATGCCTTTGTATTACTCAATAGCTACGACCTTCCAAATACTTCAGAAGCGGTTGCAATGCTTGCCTAGTTGCCGTGAATTTAATGGCTGTTAGAAAGTTTGTTTTTTTAGTTTGTGCTTTGAACCTATGAAGTATCAAGGCAGCGCTAACAAGACCCTACCCTGTAAGACTCTACCCTGTAACAGATGTGTCGTTAGGTTAAGGATCGTTATGCTTAGTGCACAGAGAGAGACATACGTACGTATGGAGCTGTAAATGTAGTTATATGCACATTTTGACCGATATCTTTGTAAGTTTTCCCTTTACTAAGGGTTCTCACTAGGGTTCTTATTTTTATTCCTAAAACTATTCAAATTTATCTAAAGCTATCCATTAGTTTCAATCTCTACTTAACATTCAGCGAGATCACCATTATGAAATCTTTAAACGTTATTTTTAATTCAGCTCATTTTGCAAAAGCTGCTCTATTAGCGATCGCCACTATCGGTTTGGCACTGCCTAGTGCCAGCATGGCTCAAGAACCTCAAACGACTCGCAGCGGTTTAGCTGATGGCGTCTATGTGTTTGGCGAAAGCCCTGTGCCTAATCAGCCAGGCGTCACCTACACAGTATTATCCGTAGAAAATGGTCAAACAATTGGCGCATTTTACCAGCCAAACTCTTCCTTTGACTGCTATTCAGGTCAAGTCACTGCCGACCAACTAGCGGTAAACATTGTCAATAGTTACGAGCAAACCGTTTATCCATACGAAATCGCGCTTGCTTCGAGCGACGTTTTGACCGCCGGAAATGGAGCCCCTGCTAATACGCTAGAAGGCTTCCACCGCATTGATACCATCAGCGACATCGACCAAAACGTGCTGGCAGTCTGTCAGGCCGATTTAGGGCAATAAACGCTAGGTTTTAGCAGCAGGTCTGAGGTTTTTAGATCTGCTGAGTTACTGCTGAATTTTTAGGAGTAGGGCAGTCGCGTGTTCTACTCATGGTCGCTTTTTGAGCTTTAATCTCCGAGCTTTAGAGCTTGAGAAGCGATAGAGCTTAAAAAGCGATTACTGAGTCTCCAAAAAAGTACTTGCTGGGGTCAAATGAAGTAATTTGGCGGATGCTTAGCAACAATTAAGTTTTCTATCATTAAAATTCAGAAATTCCCCTATTTATAAAATGCTTCCAATCAGTCTTTTGCTGGCTGGTTACGGAAAATACTCCATTGAGTACGGCTTTCCTAATGCCAGAACACCTGAAATGCAAGTATATTGACATAAGTAGACAAATAACTTAACGAACGCCAACGCGAATAGTCAGCGTCAACAATGGGCCGTCTGCTCAAGACCTGCGCCTAGACGAAAAGCCTAGATAAAATGTAGGTGGGCGCAAGTCAGGGCAATACGTTAAGCCATTCACTTTGGTTAGAGGCCTCTCCACATATGTTTGAACACTTTACAAACACAGCGATCGCGGTCATTATGCAGGCGCAAGAGGAGGCCCGTCGCCTGGGTCACAACTTCGTCGGCAGCGAACAGTTGCTGCTCGGCATTATCAAGGAAAACACTAGCATTGCTGCTAAGGTTCTCGAAGAGTTCGGCATTAACTTAGCCAATGCCCGCACAGAAGTAGAATCCATCATTGGCCGAGGCTCTGGTAACGGCCCGGTCGAAATTCCCTTTACACCCAAGGTCAAGCAGGTTTTTGAGCAGGCTTTTCAAGAAGCCCGCAAGCTTGATCATCCTTACATTGAGCCTGAGCACTTGCTGTTGAGCCTGACTCAAAATTCTGAGAGTGTAGCCTATCGAGTGATTGCTAATCTCGGCGTAGATCCCGATAAAATTCGCATTCAGCTTGTACGCGTCATCGGTGAGAGTGCGCCGGTTGTCTCTGGTCGTACAGGTGGCAGCAAAAAGTCTGATCGTAAGTCTGAAAGCAGCGTTTTGACGGAATATGGCACGGATCTAACGGCGATCGCGGCTGAAGGCAAGCTTGATCCGGTGATTGGTCGTCACAAAGAAATTGAGCGCGTGGTGCAAATTTTAGGTCGCCGCACTAAAAATAATCCGGTACTCGTCGGTGAACCGGGTGTGGGCAAAACAGCTATTGCCGAAGGATTAGCCCAGCGTATTGTCAATCAAGACGTTCCTGAAGCCTTGATTGATCGCCGAGTTATCAGTTTAGATATGGGGCTGTTGGTTTCCGGCACCCGTTTTAGAGGCGACTTTGAAGAGCGAATTACGCAAGTAATTGAGGAAGTGCGCAAGTCTCAAGACGTGATTTTGGTCATTGATGAGATTCATACTCTTGTAGGGGCAGGTTCTTTAGAAGGCGGCATGGATGCGGCTAACTTGCTCAAGCCAGCATTGGCACGCGGTGAAATGCAATGTATCGGTGCCACCACGCTCGATGAATATCGTAAATACATCGAAAGAGATGCGGCTTTAGAGCGCCGTTTTCAGCCGGTGACGATTAATCCTCCTTCTGTCGAAGATACGGTCGAAATCCTGTACGGTCTGCGTAGTCGCTATGAGCAGTTTCACCGCCTGAATATCACTGATGAGGCGGTTGAGGCGGCAGCGACGTTAAGCGATCGCTACATTACGGATCGCCATTTGCCTGACAAAGCAATTGATTTGATTGATGAAGCCGGTTCGAGGGTACGCTTGCGCTATTCGCGTAACATTCCCGCTAGCGAACTGCGCAGTGAGCTTCGCCAGGTGCAAAAAGACATTATTGAAGCAATTCAGCTTCAGGACTTTGATCTCGCCGCCGATTTGCGTAAAACCGAGTCCTCACTCACCCAGCAAATTCAAGAAACTTTGGCTGATGATGTGGTCATTACCGGTATCCCCGAAGTCAGCGACGAAGACATTGCCGATATTGTTTCTTCTTGGACGGGCGTTCCGGTCAATGCCATTACCGAGACTGAATCGGTGATGATGATGCATCTTGAAGACACACTGCATGAGCGCGTCGTGGGTCAAAACGAAGCCGTAGTGGCAGTGTCTAAAGCCATTCGCAGAGCCCGCGTTGGTCTGCGTGGGATGGATCGCCCCATTGCCAGCTTGGTGTTTTCTGGCCCTACTGGTGTCGGTAAAACCGAGCTAGCCAAGGCCCTGGCGCAATCTGTCTTTGGCTCAGAAGAAGCGATGATTCGGCTAGATATGTCCGAATTTATGGAGTCTCATACTGTCTCGAAGCTGATTGGTTCGCCGCCGGGCTTTGTCGGCTATGACGAAGGCGGTCAGCTTACTGAAGCGGTACGTCGGAAGCCTTATAGCGTCATTTTGATGGACGAAATTGAAAAGGCTCACCCAGATGTCTTCAATATTTTGCTGCAAGTGTTAGACGATGGCCGCTTGTCGGATTCTAAGGGCCGAGAAGTCAGCTTCAAAAATACGCTGATTATCATGACTTCTAACATCGGTTCTAAGGTGATTGAAAAAGGTGGCGGTGGACTGGGCTTCGAACTATCTGAAACTGATAGCACCACTAGCCGCTACAACAACATTCGCAACCTTGTCAATGAAGAAATGAAGCAGTTTTTCCGGCCTGAGATGATCAACCGAATTGACGAAATCATTGTCTTCCGTCAGCTCACAAAAGTTGAAGTGAGTGAGATTGCTGAAATCTTGCTGAAGCAGGTGAGTACGCGGTTGGGCGATCGCCACCTCTCATTTAAACTCACCGACGCTTTCAAAGAGCGCTTAGTTGATGAAGGCTACGATCAGCGCTACGGCGCTAGACCGATGCGCCGCGCGATCGCTCGTTTGGTCGAAGATCATCTTGCTGAAGTGATCTTGGCCGGTCAGCTCAGAGATGGCGACACAGTTGTCTTTGATATTGATAAAGACGGCGAAATCACCGCCGCACCCGAACGTGAACCAGCCTTAATTGGCGTCAAGTAGCTTCAGGTAGTCCTTAGCGTTTGAACTATCCTGCGAGCAATAAGTAACTGAAAAGCCACGGAGAAGTCCGTGGCTTTTTTTCTCTCGATTGTCCCTTCATCCCTAAACTTATGAGTTCTGCTGCTATCCAGAAAAAAGTTGTCATCGTCGGTGCGGGCTGGGCCGGGTTAGGAGCCGCCTATCACTTATCTAGGCAGGGTTACGCAGTGACTTTACTCGAAGCAGGCGCTTACCCGGGTGGTTTGGTCGCTGGCTGGCAAACGCCCCAAGGCCGCTCTGTTGAAGCTGGTATTCACGGCTTTTGGTATCCCTACCGCAATATCTTTGCGCTCACCGATGAACTCGGCATTCAGCCTTTTACTCCCTACACCCGTTCATCTCAATACTCTCCGGCTGGTCTAGAAGTCGAATCGCCCATTTTTCAGTATGAGCCGTATCTTCCTACGCCGTTAGGTACGTTTGTTTACACCCAATTCAAGCGACTGCCGCTGATAGATCGGCTCTCAGCGCTGCCGCTGCTATATGCGCTTGTCGATTTTGACAATTCAGATGAAGCCTGGAAGCGGTACGACAACATGACCGCTCGTGAACTCTTCAAGCAGTATGGCGTGTCCGAACGTCTGTATAAAGAATCTTTTGAGCCAATGCTGCTCGTTGGTCTGTTTGCGCCGGGTGAACAGTGCTCAGCTGCTGCGGCGTTAGGAATGCTCTACTATTTCATCCTGGCACATCAGCCTGATTTTGACGTGCGCTGGTGCCGGGGTACGGTGGGCGAAATGATCTTCCGTCCTTGGGTTGCGCAAATTGAGCAGGCGGGCGGACAAATTTTAGCCAATCATCGAGTCAGCGATGTGCGAGTTGGGTCTGATAATTCTGTAAATGCGGTAATTTGTGAGGACGAACTTTTTGAGGCCGATGCGGTGATTTTCGCGGTCGGCATTACGGGGATGAAGAAAATTGTGGGGCAAAGTGAGGCCTTGCGATCGCGCCCCGAATTTCGCAATCTCTCGAACTTAGGCAGCATAGACGTCCTCGCCGTCCGCCTCTGGTTCGACCGCAAAATTGATATGCCTCTCCCCTCCAATGCCTGCTTTGGCTTTCACCCAACCACTGGCTGGACATTTTTCGATCTCAATGCCCTTCACGACGAGTACAAAAACGAACCCGGCACCGTTGTCGAAGTCGATTACTACCACGCTAACCAGCTCCTAAATCTCAGCGATGAGCAAGTTCTTCCCCTGGTTCAAAAAGATCTAGCTGGCTGTCTTCCTGCCTTTAGTGATGCCAAAATCGTCGATCATAGCGTCGTTCGCATTCGTCAGGGCGTTACCCACTTTGCACCTGGCAGCTACCGCTACCTATTGCCTGTCACCACCAGTTTTTCAAACGTGTTTATGAGCGGCGACTGGATTGTGACCCGTCATGGCTCTTGGTCTCAAGAAAAAGCCTATGTCACCGGTTTAGAAGCCGCTAACCAGGTCATTTCAAAACTTGAAATTGGTCAGCCCGCTAGCATCATCCCCATCGTTCCAGATGAACCTCATATTCAGGCTGCTCGCGCTATTAATCGAACTATTCGCGCGATTGGTCAGCAGTGGTTGCCCCAGTTCTGGTTGCCATAGCGTCGAGTTTGGGTTGCTGATCCGCGTTAGCGGTGATGAGATAGGCTTTGGCTGCGACTAAAACAGCTTGTATGTCAATGAGGATGCTGTCTTTAGGAGCATTCAGCATCAATTTTTTAATCAACGGAGAGGGGGGGATTCGAACCCCCGTTAGGTTTGACCCTAAAACAGTTTTCGAGACTGCCGCATTCAACCACTCTGCCACCTCTCCAGAGCGGTCTATATCTTACACCGATTTTGCCTACGCCATAGCCAGATGCAAATTATGCCGTAGATGCTGTAGCTAGCAACTGCGTGCCATGCTGTTATCCCTTGAATTTTGACAGCGTGACCAGGCAGTTGGTTAAATCGCTCTACGAGCCAAATTAGTAAATGGATGGGGTAGTACAAGTTAGCTGCGATCGCACTTCCCACCACCGGCCAAATCATTGCCGCGATCGCACTGACAAACCCACCCATACTAATCAGTACAACCAGCGGCGTCGCCAGCCCATTCAGCAAAATGCTATACGACGGCAGCACCCCAAAATAAAGCAGCTGTAACGGCACCGTCCACAAGCAAGCTGCCATGGGCACCGCCAACACCGTCGCCACATTAGTCGGCAGCCAATCTAAAGCCTTCATCAATCCTGGCACCGTTACAATCAGCCCTAGCGTCGCTACTGCACTCAGCTGAAATCCTACATCCCATATCCATTGAGGATTGCACAGCAAAATCACATTCGCGGCTACCAGCAAACAGCCCAATGGCTTCACCTTTTGCTGCATCGCCAGCCCAATCAGTGCTCCGACGCCCATCACCGCAGCGCGAACCACACTTGGCTGCAACCCCGTCAATCCGACATATACCAGCAAAGCCACCAATCCACTGATTGCCCGTGTTCTTGGCAGGCGTGACTGCAAAGCGCCCAGTACCAATCCCAAAATCAAAGACACATGAAAGCCAGACGCCGCCAGCGTATGCGCTAAGCCTGCCGCAATAAAGCTATCCCTCACGTCATAGGGTAAATCTACTGCGCGCCGTCCTAACGTCATCGCGCTCAGCAAGTTGCCAGCCGGTTCTCCTAACCAACGATCTTGAGCCAATACAATCCGCTGCCGCAATTTCCACAGCGCCCATCGCGGCGGCTCTTGCTCCGGCAAAAACTCTATCCAATGGGTTCTAAACCCGGCGAAGCAGTCTTGCTTGGCTAGATAGTCCCCAAAGCTACCCGTGTCCGTTTCACGCGATCGCTCAATTTCATACGCCTCTCCCTTTAGCTCTACAAGCTGGCCGGGATAAAGCTTTTGGCTCGGCGCTAAGGCTGCGGTCACGTACAGCTTGCCGCTTACAGTTCGAGGCAACTCAATTCTATCAATGCTTCCCGTCGGACGAATCGAGGTCAGTCGAATCGATTGCGCCTCAAAGAAAAACTTGCCCTTGTTCTGCCTAGTCGTTTGGGGCATTTCTAGCACCCGTCCCAATACCTGCTGCTCTTGGCTTGAGACAAATCGGCTCACGTCATTAATAGCGGGCTGAGGCGATCGCCCAATACAGTAGCTAGCCGCCAAAAGTCCCACTACCCCAGCAATCCACCACTGCCGCGCCGTTGGCCCTAGCCGCCAAAAACGCGGAATCACCGCCCCACTCAAAGCACCCAAAAATAATAAAAAGCAGCCCGCCACGGACACCCCACCCGCCCAAGTAGATTCACTAATACCAGTTACTAGTAGCCCTAAAAGGTAGGCCCAGCTAATCACCAACAAGCCCCAAGGTGTCATACCGCAATTCCAGCGACTTCTCTGGTTTAGAAAGCCCGCCCCATCCTTCTAAAACACACAGTGGTTGACTCAATTTGACCAACTCAATAAAAAAAGAGGCCGTAGGATGACTTCCACGCCTCTTTAAAAACTAATTAATAAAAACTAATTAATAAAAACTAATTAATTTTTTTGAGTCAATTAACTCAGATCGAAAGACCCAATTGCGTCCCAAGCACAGCGTGAACCAACAGCAGTACGAGCGCTGTGCTGCCGATGTAAGCATGAGCTGATCGCAAAGCCTTACTACCTTTGCCAAATCCAGTCGCGGCAATCACAGCATTGGTGGTGAGCAGTGCGATCGCCCCCATCCCCGTCCAAAAATGCGGACTCTCTAAAATCGGCTCACCCTGCATTACCAGCGACAAAATGCCCCCACTCGCACCCAGCACGATAAATAAATACATCAGCGGCGCAATTTTGGCATGGGCTTGCTTTTGAGCGATCGCCACCCCTTCATCTGATGCCAGCCGCCCTTGCCAACCCGCATAGGCCGCCGCTCCCCCCATCACAAACACCACAACCATCATCATCACCGGATGACCCCAGTGCACAATTGGCTCAGGCAACCCAAACTGACTAAACCAATTAGCAATTGGTTCCAAATATTCTCTCAAAGCTACGCCCATATTCAATTTCTCAAAGCATTAAGACTCTCAATACTTCTTAACATGAGCCGATCTACGCCTGCAATGATTCAGCCTTCAATTCAGTTTTTTCGGCTGCTTTATCTGTCAGCTTTAGCAGCGGAAATCCCAATTTCTCTCGCTGCTCCAAATACAGCTGAGCTACCTGTCTAGCCAGCCCGCGCACCTGGCGAATGTAGCGCGTCCGCTCAGTCACCGAAATCACTCCGCGCGCATCCAGCAAATTAAAAGCGTGCGAACATTTCAGCACATAGTCATAGCTAGGCAGCACCAGTTCCCTTGCCATGAGCTGTTCTGCCTCCTGCTGATATAACTCAAATAATTTAAACAATAGCTCTGAACTTGATGCCTCAAAGTTATACGTCGAGTTTTCGATTTCTGCCTGCATATAGACATCGCCATAGGTCAGATGATCATTCCACTGAATCTTGGCCATGGCATCTACCTCTTGTAAATACATCGTCAAGCGTTCCAACCCATAGGTTATCTCAATCGAAACCGGACGACAGTCTAATCCTCCGCACTGCTGAAAGTAGGTAAACTGCGTCACCTCCATGCCGTCTAGCCACACCTCCCAGCCCACCCCCCAAGCGCCAACTGCTGCATCCTCCCAGTTATCCTCCACAAATCGAACGTCATGATCTTCAGGCATGATGCCGAGCGATCGCAGCGACTCCAAATACAGCTCCTGAATATTGTCCGGCGAAGGCTTAATCAGCACCTGATATTGAAAATAATGCTGATATCGATTCGGATTCTCTCCATATCGACCATCCGCCGGACGACGGCAAGGCTCCACATAAGCCACCGACCAGGGCTCCGGCCCAATCGCCCGCAAAAAAGTATGGGGGCTTTTCGTCCCAGCCCCTTTTTCCGTGTCATAGGGCTGCACAATCAAGCACCCCTGATTCGCCCAAAACTCATTCAACGTAGCAATCACCGACTGAAAATTCACCGCAATTCCTTCAATACACTTGCAACACCTTATATAGTCTCTACCCCAGCGCTAATAAATAGAAGCTTAAGACCCCACAAAAAACGAAAAGCTCCCAAAAAAAGGAGCCCCCTCAGCCAAAAGCTAAAATTAGTGTTGCCCAAAATACTTTGTAACCCTTATATAGCAAGCAATACAGACAATTCCAAATTATTTTTCAAAAAAGTAGTTGACACGCTCAATGAAAGGGCGCTATATTCATTAGGCGCTGAAGGGAGCGGCCACGAGAGTGGTTCACCCGGGAGGCGCGAGGTAGCACCTAGAAAAGAGAATAATTTAGAGAGATTGAATTAACGAGACCCTCGTTAAATAGATTAAATTGTTATGAGGATAGCATAGCTATCCAATAAGAGCAAGAAGAAAGCTAGAAGTAGCTTGAGTAAGACGAACTGTATTTCATGGAGCTAAGTTTACTTAGGTTTATGAAGTATGTCTGTTTGAATAAAATGGAGAGTTTGATCCTGGCTCAGGATGAACGCTGGCGGCGTGCTTAACACATGCAAGTCGAACGAACACTTTCGGGTGTTAGTGGCGGACGGGTGAGTAACGCGTGAGGATCTGCCTACAGGACCGGGACAACAGCGGGAAACTGCTGCTAAAACCGGATGTGCCGAGAGGTGAAATATTAATAGCCTGTAGATGAGCTCGCGTCTGATTAGCTAGTTGGTGGGGTAAAGGCCTACCAAGGCGACGATCAGTAGCTGGTCTGAGAGGACGATCAGCCACACTGGGACTGAGACACGGCCCAGACTCCTACGGGAGGCAGCAGTGGGGAATTTTCCGCAATGGGCGAGAGCCTGACGGAGCAACGCCGCGTGAGGGAGGAAGGCCTGTGGGTTGTAAACCTCTTTTCTCAGGGAAGAAGTTCTGACGGTACCTGAGGAATCAGCATCGGCTAACTCCGTGCCAGCAGCCGCGGTAAGACGGAGGATGCAAGCGTTATCCGGAATTATTGGGCGTAAAGCGTCCGTAGGCGGTTATAAAAGTCTGTTGTTAAAGCCCACAGCTCAACTGTGGATGGGCGATGGAAACTATATGACTAGAGAGTGGTAGGGGTAGAGGGAATTCCTAGTGTAGCGGTGAAATGCGTAGATATTAGGAAGAACACCAGTGGCGAAGGCGCTCTACTGGGCCATTACTGACGCTGATGGACGAAAGCTAGGGGAGCGAAAGGGATTAGATACCCCTGTAGTCCTAGCTGTAAACGATGGACACTAGGTGTTGGCCGTATCGACCCGGTCAGTATCGAAGCAAACGCGTTAAGTGTCCCGCCTGGGGAGTACGCACGCAAGTGTGAAACTCAAAGGAATTGACGGGGGCCCGCACAAGCGGTGGAGTATGTGGTTTAATTCGATGCAACGCGAAGAACCTTACCAGGGATTGACATCCTACGAATCTTCTTGAAAGGGAAGAGTGCCTTCGGGAGCGTAGAGACAGGTGGTGCATGGCTGTCGTCAGCTCGTGTCGTGAGATGTTGGGTTAAGTCCCGCAACGAGCGCAACCCTCGTCCTTAGTTGCCATCATTAAGTTGGGCACTTTAAGGAGACTGCCGGTGACAAACCGGAGGAAGGTGGGGATGACGTCAAGTCATCATGCCCCTTACATCCTGGGCTACACACGTACTACAATGCAACGGACAAAGGGCAGCCAACTAGCGATAGTGAGCTAATCCCATAAACCGTTGCTCAGTTCAGATTGCAGGCTGCAACTCGCCTGCATGAAGGCGGAATCGCTAGTAATCGCAGGTCAGCATACTGCGGTGAATACGTTCCCGGGCCTTGTACACACCGCCCGTCACACCATGGAAGTTGGCCACGCCCGAAGTCGTTACCCCAACCGTTTACGGAGGGGGACGCCGAAGGCAGGGCTGATGACTGGGGTGAAGTCGTAACAAGGTAGCCGTACCGGAAGGTGTGGCTGGATCACCTCCTTAGAAGGAGACCTACTAGACAACAGCTTGAAAGCGATTTGCGAATAGAGCGTTGTTGTAGTCACCTAAGGTCGTTGAGGGTTTTGTTAGTTCAAGTAGTTAAGTCTACAGTTTCTCTAAATTATTCAGGTGTTGCTGCTTAAGTAACCGATTAGCAATCGAGTTATTAACAGAAATAGACACCGAAAGACAAGGGCTATTAGCTCAGGTGGTTAGAGCGCACCCCTGATAAGGGTGAGGTCCCTGGTTCGAGTCCAGGATGGCCCACTTTCATAATCCAAACCTGGGGGTATAGCTCAGCTGGTAGAGCGCCTGCTTTGCAAGCAGGATGTCAGCGGTTCGAGTCCGCTTACCTCCACCATCTATTGCCACCCGCGACGGTAACAGAACTAATTAAAAGCAATCAGCATCTAGAGATGTGAAGCGTCGAGAAAAGGCGTAATTAACATCATAGCGTGCTGGTCTCTTGAGACTAGCGAGAACCTTGACAACTGCATAGAAGAAAAAGAAAGCAAAGGTAGTTCAAAGTCTGAGAAAGACATTTGAAAACAAGAAGCCCAATGTGCTAAGTGAATGATTTGAAGAAGTAGCGAAAGCTATTAAAGCGAATGCGTTGCTTGGTTGCATAAGCAATCGACCTTCAAATATCCAATGAAGGTCAAGCTACAAAGGGCTCACGGTGGATACCTAGGCACACAGAGGCGATGAAGGACGTGGTTACCGACGATACGCTTTGGGGAGCCGGAAGCAGGCATTGATCCAGAGATTTCCGAATGGGGCAACCCTTGATACAGCCCATTGAATACATAGATGGGTATGAGCCAACGCAGTGAACTGAAACATCTAAGTAGCTGCAGGAAGAGAAAGAAAACTCGATTCCCTTAGTAGCGGCGAGCGAAGCGGGAAAAGCCTAAACCAGTAATTTTTATTGCTGGGGTTGTGGGACAGCGACATGGAATCTAGCGGCTAGACGAAACACTTGAGAGGTGTTCCAAAGAAGGTGAGAGACCTGTAGTCGAAA
>CAVUFV010000005.1:0-255000 GCA_963740915.1 uncultured cyanobacterium | reverse complement strand
GGGCACCTTCCAATGAAGAAGTAGACTGGAGCGGTTCGGCTGAAATACTCATGCAAAAAAAGTTTAGATACCTAAAAATACCCTTTGGCTGTGAGCTCTAATCCAGCATAGTCAAAGATCGAGGCGATGATAAGTCTTGCATAACAACTCTCTATTAAAAAAGCTCTTTGCAGGTCGCTGTAAAGGGAAAATCTCACAGTGACCTGCAAAGGCCAACGGCAACTAAACATCATGCAGTTGTTAAGTAATATAACTATATTGACGTCAAAGTGGCATAGAGTCTTGACAGCAAAGTGCCATCTCGCTACCTTGATATACATATCTGGGGCCACGTTATTCAAATCCGATATGCCAGCCAAGCAAACTAAGCAAAAAGTCACGCTATATCTTCCAGACGAACTGCATCGGCAGTTTAAGATTCGCTCCGCTATTGACGGCGAAACGATGTCATTGATGGCACAGCGAGCAATTGAGTTTTATCTGGACAATGTTGATCTGCTTGGGGAAAGTAGCGATGGTTATGGCCAAAGTCATCGTATACATGCTTGCCCTAAATGCGCTGCTTCTGTAGCTATGAAAGGAGATGAGCTGGCTTTGATTCATGAACACTCTGATCTCGACTCTGTGATGTTGACGGATTTGGAGCGAATCGCGGAACTGAGTCCTAGCTCCAAGAGTCCCGATGAAGGAGAACTGATAACTTGTTAACAACTGAATTTATCTTTAGATAGATTTAGTTGCTAAATAGTCTTCTTTATTAAGTTTTGTTGTATCTGCTACCGAAAATTTGTTGTTGTTGTTCTAATCTGTTCTTTTAATACAGATAGATAGTTAAGTCGTCTTAACTGGGGGCGTTCGCCATGAGAGAAGAGCTAAGTGTATTAATTCAGGCTCAGTATCCGCTGATCTATCTGGTCACCTTCGAGGAGGAACGGGCAGAGAGGACAATCGCTGCACTCGCTCAGCAGAAAACGCAGTCACAGCGAATGTATACTTGGACGATGACCCATGGTATGGTCGAGTATGGTCAAGAGAAGGGATCGGGTCAGCAAAACAACACGGTTTCTCCTCAAGCTGCTATTACTTGGGCGATGCGTCAGAAAGAGCCTAGTATTTTCGTTTTCAAGGATTTGCATCCCTTTAAAGATAGCCCTGAAGTGACTCGCAGCTTACGTGATGCTGTTGAGAGCTTTCGAGGAACGAATAAGACCATTGTCTTGATGTCTCCGGTGCAAGAAGTTCCGATTGAACTAGAGAAAGAGGTTGTTGTTCTAGACTTTAGCTTGCCTAACATGTCTGAGCTTAACCAAGTGCTTTCGGCTGAGCTCGCTAAGTCTAGGGCGGCAAGTATTACTACGGAAGGTCGAGAAAAGCTGTTGAAAGCTGCCTTGGGACTCACTCGTGATGAGGCTGAAAAGGTTTTTCGCAAGTCTCGGGTAATGGCTGGTCAGCTAACAGAGGGCGAAGTTGATATTGTTCTTTCTGAAAAGAAACAGTTGATTCGTCGCAATGGAATTCTTGACTACATTGAAGAAGATGAAACGATTGACTCGGTGGGCGGGTTAGAAGAGTTAAAGCACTGGTTAAAGCAGCGCTCTAATGCTTTTACCGAACGAGCGCGGGAATATGGCTTGCCTCAGCCTAAAGGCATGTTGATTTTGGGCGTGCCGGGATGTGGTAAGTCACTTATTGCAAAAACCACTGCTCGCCTGTGGGGTCTACCCTTGCTGCGCTTAGATATGGGCAGAGTATATGATGGTTCTATGGTGGGACGCTCCGAAGCTAATTTAAGGGGGGCGCTAAGAACAGCAGAATCCATCTCACCCGCTGTGTTGTTTATTGATGAAATTGATAAGGCGTTTGCCGGTAGCGCGGGCTCAGCTGATTCTGATGGCGGTACTTCTAGCCGTATTTTCGGTAGCTTTTTGACCTGGATGCAGGAAAAAACGTCGCCTGTATTTGTGATTGCAACTGCAAACCGGGTAGAGCGGTTGCCGAGTGAGTTTTTGAGAAAGGGTCGATTTGATGAGATTTTCTTTGTAGATCTGCCGAATGAAGAGGAGCGAAAAGAAATTTTCAAGATTCATCTGGGCAAACGGCGTTCTGAAACAGAGCGGTTTGACTTTGACCAGTTGAGCAAGGTTTGTGAAGGGTTTTCGGGCGCTGAGATTGAGCAGGGGCTAATTTCAGCGATGTACGAAGCGTTTGCTCAGGGTAGAGAGTTCACTCAGCTCGACATTATTGCGGCTATTCGCGCTACGATGCCGCTCTCTAAGACGATGAGTGAACAGGTGACGGCCCTGCGTGATTGGGCTCGTCAGCGGGCTCGTCCGGCAGCTTCATCGGTGGCAGAATACCAGCGAATGGAGTTTTAACAGGCTTTTTCCTGCTCCTACAGGAAAAAAGGCTAGAGCATCGAGCATTCTGGTTTCATTCGATTTCGTTTTGTTCATGCTGCTAGTAGTTTACACAACAGTCAGGTTCTATCTCATTTGATAGCTGATGGTTTTCGATTTCTAACCTCGTTGTCTCTCAATTTCTCTCCAGGAGGAAACTTAAAATGTCTCATTTTAGTACTTTGCGCACTAAGATCTCCGATGCTGAAATCTTGAAGTCTTCTCTCAGTGACCTCGGTGTGACTGTGAAGACTGAAGCTAACATTCGTGGTTATAACGGTCAAAATGTCCGTGCTGATATCGTCGCTGTGCTTGAAGGTGATTATGATATCGGTTGGTCACGCAATGCTGATGGTTCTTTTGACTTGATTGCTGATCTCTGGGGTGTGGCCAAAAAGCACAACCAGACTGAGCTGATCAACTCAATCAATCAAAAGTATGCTGTGAATAAGACCTTGGCTGAGGTTAAGCGTCCTGGATTGCAGAATGCCAACGTGCGGCTTGTGCTTCAGTAAGCTGAACGTTCACTTTTCTAGTGTCGTTCTGATGGCAAGAAATAGGCTGGCCAGCGGGTCAGCCTATTTTTTTTGCCTATTTGCTTGCCTCAGCGCTGTTGACCAGCGACTAGCTAGTGATCGATTGATTGAGAAGTTCGGCGATCGCTCTATGCTCAATGGGTGGCTCTGTGACAATGGCCTGACGGGTATCGGTGATTAGCCAGTCTAAAGCGGCAGCTTGGACATCAATAGAAGATCCGGTTTTATCGACGCAGTAGCGGCCAAAGACGAGCTTATCGACTAAGCGAACGCCTGCGCCGATGCGGGAGTATTCAAAAATGACGCTTTTATCAATAATAGTGCCGCTAGAAATCAAGCAGTTTGGGCCGATCATACTAGGGCCCACAATGGTTGCACCATCTTCTATTTCACTCATGCCGCCAATATAGACGGGCCCTTTAATATCTATATTGTCCCAATTGGCTTTGACATTCAGCCCTGCAAAAACGCCTGGTCTAACTTCGTTTCCGGGAATGCCTACGCCTTTGACTTGTCCCGTTAGAACGTCTTGAATAGCCTGCCAGTAGTCGGGTACTTTCCCAATATCTACCCACTCAAAGTCCATGCGAATGCCATAAAAAGGCGCATTTGCATCTACTAGCTTAGGAAACAGATCGCCGCCGATATCGAATTCTTGACCAGAGGGAATGTAGTCAAAAATTTCAGGTTCAAAGATATAGATGCCAGTATTGATGTCAGTGCTGAGCGCTTCTTCAACCGTAGGTTTTTCCTGAAAAGATTTAATCCGTCCATTTTCATCGGTGACGACGACGCCGTAGCTAGGAACTTGCTTGAGAGGGACTTGCTTCATCACAATGGTCGCAATTGATTTTTTCTCTTTGTGCTGTCGAACCGCTTCAGTGAGATCTAAATCAATTAAGGCATCGCCGCAGAGTACGATAAAAGTTTCGTCGAAAAAAGGAGAGAAATCCTGAATTTTTCTCATGCCACCCGCTGAGCCGATGGCTTCGCCCACGAGTTCGCCATCGGTGATTCGGCCCTCAAAAGAGTAGGCTAGCTCTACCCCAAAGCGTTGGCCATCTCGAAAATAGCCTTCAATTTCATTGGCTAAGTGGCTGACGTTGGCCATTATTTGTGTGAAGCCATGATTTCGCAGTAGCTCTAGCAAAAACTCCATCACGGGCTTTTGCATGATTGGAATCATAGGCTTAGGAATGGTGTAGGTAATGGGACGAACCCGAGTGCCTTTCCCGGCTGCCAAAATCATGGCTTTCATCGTTGGTGAATCCTTGCTAGTAAGTCTTGGTGATCAAGCTTTGGCGTTGTTGTGAGTCGTTGTCGATACTGCTGCGCTGAGATGGGTAAATTGCTGTGCGTAGATGAATGAGTAAGTGCTCGCAGCATCCATATCACTATACCCTGCTTGAATTTAACACTTCATCCAAAAAAGCCCCAAGCCAATTACCGGCTAGGGGCTCGATGGAGATAGAAAGTGGGCGTTACTTAGTAAAGCTCTTCTTCTTGGTGAGTTTGAATAGTGCAGTCAGAAGTGGGGTAAGCCACGCAGGTGAGCACGTAGCCTGCTTCAATTTGATCGTCATCTAGGAAGGACTGATCGGATTGATCAACACTGCCGGTGGTGATTTTGCCAGCACAGGTGGAACAAGCGCCTGCACGGCAGGAGTAGGGCAAGTCAATACCTTGCTCTTCAGCAGCGTCCAAAATGTACTCGTCTTCAGCCACTTCGATAGTGGTATTTAGATTTTCGGCTTCGTTAACCAACGTTACCTTGTAGCTAGCCATGCGAATATCCTCTCAATTTGTTTATCTATTGTTAATGTCTTTAGCTACTAGCTCGCATTGCTCACTAGGTAGATATTAACAAGAGCACATTTCGATACTACGAGAAAACCATTCCGCTGTAACCATCCTCGTCGGAATGGTTGAATGGTATTCGTAATCTAAATTTGTGGGTATACCCTGATTTACTTATGATTAGCCTTTTTATAAAGACCCAGACAGGGCCTGAAGTGCTTTTAAGGAAGCTGATAGAGGTTTTTTATGAGAAGATCTTTAGGAAAAATTGATGGCCTTTATTTTATCAGTAATTCTTTTTAGTATAAGTTTGGCTTATGCCTAAATGTAGGTATAGATAATGATAGAAATTTATTGCCGTTAAGAAGTTTTTACAACTAAAGACAGTGGTGCAAAAAATACGCTTGCAAGCTCTTTTTTAAGGTGGGTTTGAGTGTTTGAATTCGTTTTTGAGGGGGGTGCGGATGACGGCTATTAGAGTTGGGTTGGTGGGGACGGGGTATGCGGCTAAAGTGCGGGTAGAGGCGCTGTTGGCAGATGAGCGATCGCATCCTTTGATAGTTTCTGGGCATCAGCATACGGCAAGCTTTGCTCAAACCTATGGTTTAGAGTCCGCTCCTAGTTGGCAGGTACTGGTGAATGATCCCCGATTGGATTTGGTGGTGGTAGCTCATGCTAGTGCGCTGCATGGCGATGTGGTAGAGGCAGCGCTAGAGGCGGGTAAGCATGTGGTGGTGGAGTATCCGCTGTCGTTAGATTTGGCTCAAGCTGAGCGGCTCGTGGCGTTAGCGGCGGCTAAAAGACTGCTGCTGCACGTAGAGCACATTGAGCTGTTGGGCGGGCTGCATGTGGCCATGCAAACGCACTTGCCGCTAGTCGGTGAGGCCCAGTATGTGAGCTATCGCACGCTCAATCCGGTGCATCCGGCGCCGATGAGCTGGACGTATCAGCTTGATTTGTTTGGGTTTCCGTTTTGTGGGGCGCTGTCACGGGTGCATCGGCTGACGAATTTGTTTGGCCAAGTAGCCCAAGTGAGTTGCTGTACGCAGACAGTGATGCGTGAGGAAGCTTCTGCTTTTAGCAGCATTTTGAGTTCGGCGCGGCTGACGTTTAGATCGGGTTTGATAGCTGATCTAACCTATGGCAAGGGCGATCAGCTTTGGGTGCGGCGGCGCGATGTGGAGGTGCAAGGAAGTGCCGGGGCGATGTCGTTTGTAGGGAATGAGGGGCAGCTAATTACGGCTGATGGGAATCAGGCGATCGCTGTTGCCCCGCGCAAAGGACTCTTTGTAAAAGATACAACGGGAGTGCTGGACTATTTGACTGAGGGCAAGCCGCTGTATGTGAGTGCGGCTGAGAGTGTGTATGCGCTGTCAGTTGGGGACGCGCTACGACGCGCTTCTGAGAGTGGTGAGACGGTTTATTTGGATTAGCGATGGTTTGGCCCCAGATGGATTACGTCAGCCGGCCAGATATTTAAGACGGCCAGATTAAGCGGGCCAGATTAAAACGCCTGGGCTTTGCTGAATCGGGACGACATTGAGAATGTCGAGTTGAGCGCAGTAGTCTACGTCGGCGGTGTTGTCTTTGCTGAGCAGGCGCTGGCCGTGGCTGGCATGGTGCAGGAGTGTTTTGAGCTGGGTGTGCCACTGGCTGTAGAGACTGAGCGCGGCGATCGCTGCGTCATTGCCCATAATGTCTGCATAGCTTAGATCGGCTTTGTCAATCACGCCTTGAATGATTGCGCCAGCACAGACAGTATCTTCTAAGGAGTAATCGCCTTCCCAGCCAGAACCGACTAGCCAGACGGTGTCGGGCTGTTTTGCTAGCACGTAATTAACGACGGCTTGTCTGGTTGTGAGGGCGGCTGTGATTACAATCGGGGCGCTTTGAATGCGTTGGAGGCAGCGGGTGCCGTTGGTGGTGCTCATGAAGAGCCGTTTGCCTCGGGTGTGCTCAGGGGCATGATCAAGCGGTGAATTTCCCAAATCAAAGCCTTCGACTCGCTGTCCGCCGCGTTCTCCAGCGCGGATGCGGTGTTCGGCGGGCCAGCTTTCGCTGATAGTGAGCAGTTCATCGAGATCGCTAAACACTTGGATGGCTTCAGCGCCTGCTTTGAAGGCAGCGGCCATCGTGGTGGTAGCTCTGAGAACGTCGATGGCGATCGCACAGGCGGGCAGTTTATCTGCCGGAACTTCTTCGGGGGTGTGATAGACAGATATTTTCACTGGATTTCTGGCCTGCGCCGGTTCTATTTCGCTTTTAGTTTTGCATTGTACGGAAGCAATCAGATCGGTAATAGCAACATCTAAACGAATGTTAGCTATTGAAAAATGCCGATAGTGTCGATCTGTTGATCTTAGTCCGACTAAGTCCGATTGAAAACGGAGAGGGTGGGATTCGAACCCACGGTACCTTTCGGTACACTCGATTTCAAGTCGAGCGCATTCGACCACTCTGCCACCTCTCCCAGGTGATATTAAGGACGTTTACCTTAATAGGCTTGGTTATAGTAGCCTAGTTTACTGGCAACGTCTAGCGGGATGGTTGAGTTCTTAAGTAACTGCTGTGACGGAATAACGTAAAGGGCTTCGACGGAAATTTGCTCAAAGGCTGAATTAAGCCAAATTAAGTTGATGGATTGAACCTGGCCTTGCTGGAGGGTGACAATCGAAAAGCTGCGCTGTTTGCCAGTAGGCGTTTCTTCTATGCGCGGGACGTTGGCGGCGTTGAAGTAGAGGGTGCCGGTAGCGTCAGTGACGACTCGTTTGCGAAGCTGATATTCGCTGTGTTTGAGCTTATGGTGCATATGGCCGAAGGCGACAAGCGGGACTTGTTTGCCCGACTGCTGAGTAAGCGCGATCGCTTTAGCAAAATCAGGATCGCCATAGTCAGCGTTTTGGTTGCCCCAGTCTTTGCCGCAGGGATCGTCGGGGCTAGAACCTAATCCATAGGGGCCAACATGGCCGACGAAAATGAGTGTGTTGTGCTCGGCTTCATCAGCGGCGGCGAGAATGAGATCTAGCGATTCATCGAAGTTTCTGACATCAAAGCGATCGCGGTAAAACTTTCCGTAGCGCCATTTGGAGCCACCCCAGCTAAAGGGTCTGCCGCCAATAACGCTGAGACCAAACTGGGGAAATTCGCGCTTGCTAAAGCCAATGTGAGCCTCGCCGAGCAAATCTAGCTGCGTTTGAACCCAGTCTTCTCGGGTGCGATCATAAGGGCAGTTTTGGATGCCTTTATTGCTGGCCGAGTAGTAGGCATCATGGTTGCCCATGACAGCAACTTTAGGCAGGTTCACGGCGGCCACGCGTCTGACGACTTCGACAGCTTCATTGCCGTAGTCGCCGACGAAGATGGCAAGGTCGATACCTAAGTGCTGCAAGGCGGCGTTGTCTTCGAGTTCCCATAGATCGTGGATGTCTCCGATGACGGCAATTTTGATCGAGGGCAAAGGAGGCATGGAAGAAGGCAAAGAGAAGATTAGAAAGATTGCTTCTAGATTAGCGCGGTCATCGCTGCTTAAGGTCAGTTTCTATCGAGGCGCTAAGGATGGCTAAATCGATCTACTGTTTTAGGGGGTATTTTTGTTTGCAGAAGGCGTTTTTAAAAGGTTTAAGGTAATGGCTGAATGGATTGTGGTGACCGGGCTAGAAGGGGCGCTTTTGAATTTGGCCGAGGCGGGCAGCGGGGCGGATCAGGTGCCTTTGAAAAGGGCGATCGCGCAGCTAGAAGCGAAAGGGATACCGGTGATTGTGTTTACCGATAGCGATCGCGCCGAAGTAGAGCCGATCCGGGAGCAATTGGGGCTGGTGAGTTCGTTTATTACCGAAAGTGGCAGTGGCATTTTTACGTCCGTCAATCAGAATCCCTTTAAAGTGCCGCTGGGTGAAAGAGCGGGCGAATACTACGTAAAGGCGTTGGGCTGCCCGTATGTGCAGGCGCGGGCAGGGCTGCGAGTAATGGCCAATGTGATTGCGCATCCGCTGAAGGGCTTTGGCGATTTTACGGTGCCGCAGCTAGAGAAGGTAACGCAGCTTTCGGCAGCGGCAGCTCATCGGGCTAAAGATAGAGAATTCAGTGAGCCTTTTATGACGCCTAAAGCAGTGGACGCGGCGGTGCTGAGGCAGACGGCTGAAGAAATGGGATTTGGGCTGGTGCTAAGACGTCCTGATGAGGGACGGTTTTCGGTGCTAATGGGGCCGGAAGCCGGGTTAGGACTGGCAATACAACGGGTGATTGCGGCCTATCAGCAGCTATCTGAAAATGAACCGCTGAAGGTGTTAGGGTTGAGCGCTCAGGCGGATGATCTGGAGGTATTGGCGGCGGCCTGTGGGTCGGCTGAGTGGACGGGGCTGGCGGTGGCTGGGCCGTCTGACTGGCTGGCGGCGGTAGATCCTTTATTGGCGTGAGGGTATTGGCGCGAGGGCGTGAAGTCTACCTGAAGGCGATCGCTTTTAAATCGCGCAATATTGGTAGAATTAACTATAATTAAATTTCAGAAACTGGTAATTTACAACATTTGAGAGGAACGTGCGTGTTCGTTACTGCTAGTGCGCCTACGTCAAAAGGGGCCTTGCCCAAAGATCTGTTTGGAGCGATTGAGTCGCTAAAAAAAGACCTAAACGCGGTAGTTTTGGCCCATTATTACCAGGATCCAGATATTCAAGATGTCGCTGATTATATTGGGGATTCTTTGGGCTTATCGCAGCAAGCGGCGAGTACTGATGCGGACGTAATTGTGTTTGCGGGGGTGCACTTTATGGCAGAAACTGCCAAAATTCTGAACCCTAATAAGCTGGTGTTGCTGCCGGATCTAGCGGCGGGCTGTTCGCTGGCCGATAGCTGCTTGCCGGATGATTTTGCCAAATTCAAGGCGGCGCATCCGGATCATGTGGTGATTTCTTATATCAACTGCACCGCTGAGATCAAGGCGATGAGCGATATTATCTGCACCAGCTCGAATGCAGTGAAGCTAGTGAATCAACTGCCCCCTGATCAGAAAATTATTTTTGCTCCTGATCGCAACTTAGGGCGCTATGTGATGGCCCAAACGGGGCGCGAAATGGTGCTGTGGCAAGGTAGCTGTATTGTGCATGAGACGTTTTCGGAAAAGAAGCTGCTGCAACTGAAGATGGAATACCCAAATGCGGAGATTGTGGCGCATCCAGAGTGTGAAGCAGGGATGCTGCGGCATGCGGATTTTATTGGCTCGACGACGGCTTTGCTGAACTATGTGCAGATGAGCGATCGCGATCGCTTCATCATTGCCACCGAACCTGGCATCATTCACCAAATGCAAAAGCAACTGCCCAAAAAGCACTTTATCCCCGCCCCACCAGAGGCCAACTGTGCCTGTAATGAGTGCCCTTACATGCGGCTAAATACGCTAGAAAAGCTGTACTGGGCAATGCAGAGCAAAACGCCAGAAGTGACCATTCCGTCAGAAATTCAGCGGCGCGCCCTAGTTCCAATTCAGCGAATGCTGAAGATGAGCGCATTAGGTTAGGTGATCTGCCGACCAGAAAAACTTGGGTGGCTTTGGGATTGGATTTCTATGAAATGAAGTGCTCACGCAGCTTGAAGGCCAGCATATCAATCACATTTGTGTGACTTTGATTTAGGGCGGCAGTGGCGGCTTTTTCAATGCGCTCGACCACATCAGCCGGGAGATTGATCAAAGAGACGAGCGTTTGGTAAGCCTGATGCTCTTTATCGTTGATGGGCGCTTCGTCTGGGGTGCGGGTGCTGGCGCTAATGACTTCGTAAGAAAGGCGCAGGGCAACTTCTTTTTCAGCGTTAGTTGTGAGCTTACTGACGGTTTCTTCGAGCGGGATTTCCTGCACGAAGTATTCCTGGAGCTGTTGCTTAAGCTGTTGGCGCTGCTTAGTATCCGTAGCAAATATCTGGCTGAAGCGATCAATCATCACCTCGACCTCCTTTTGCTCTAAACTGTCGTCAGCCCAGGCCATTGACAGCACGACGCGCAGCAGGTTCATTTGACTGGGAGAAATCAGGGGGGGCTGGATGTTCATTTGCATTTTGCCTCAGTCCAGATATTTGGTGCAGATTAGAGAGGCAATGCGGAGAATCGGTGCGCTTTGACTCGTTTGCACGCCGTTTGCACCCCATTTGCCTTGTCTACATTTGCCTTATTTACACTGTAGGAAAAAGGCTGGAAAGATGATCAATAAAGATCGCAATCTTTACTCTGAGGGCTTTACCCTAATTTAGAGAGGTGTTTGAGGTTTTTCATATCGAGTAAGCTGATAACGTCTCTATTGGCGTCGATTTGGAGCCACTGGCGATCGCGCAATTTAGTCAAAATCTTCGGTACTTCGCTGAGTTTGATATCAGCGATCGCGGCCAAATCGCTTTCTGGAATATTAAAAATTTCTACTGCACTGCCGCGCTGTTCGCCGTAAGCTTCAGCGAGTCCGACTAGGGTATGCACGAGCTTAATTCCCGGCGCTTTATTGCGCAATTGAAAGCGGGTGTGCGTTTGGCGCAGGCGCTGCACCATCAGCTGCAACATGCGGTGATGGAGCTGGGGATCTTTAAATAGGGTTTGAATAAAAAGCTGCGCTGGAATGCTGACCAAGTTAACGTTCGAGAGCGCAGCCACATCGGTAGATCGCGGCGATTCATCGAGAACGGCCATTTCACCGAAGTAGTCGCCTTTGCCCAGCATCGCTAGGGTGACGTAGCCATGGCCCGACTGACAGCGAACTTTGGCCCAGCCGGAGACGACTAAATAAATGGCGTTGCCCCAGGAATCTTCCATCAGCACGGTGCGCCCTGCGGGACATTCGTTAAAGGTAGAGCCTCGGTGCAGCGCTTTCAAAGTTTCAGGATTGGCGGCTTTGAAAAGGGGAAATAGCTCACTGAACGCCTCGGCGGGCATGGGGAGTGACAGGGCAGTCAGGGTCATGGCACAAACAGTAGGAGTTAAACGTGAGTAAGTGAAATCAGCGCTTAGAAAGCTTCAATGCTTCAGAGTTTCAGGGTTTCAGTGCTTTGATGCTGAAACAGACGTGCCCTAGGTTACCCAGCCAGCTCACACAAGCTGTCCTTGATGCTTCAGATTTTAGAGATCCAGTGGCTTTGATCAAGATTTTTCAAGGGGCAGGAGCAGGCCCATCAGGACTGCTTTGATCGCTACTTTTAAATTTGGCTGCGCCAGCGGCAGCGATAGAGACGAGCAGACAGGCGGTAAGCGATCGCACCGATAGTTTTTCTCCCAAAATTAAAAAGCCTGCGATCACACCCATCATTGGCTCAATGCTGAGCATGACCCCAAAGACTTTGATAGGCAGCGATCGCAAAGCCACCATCTCCAGCGAGTAGGGCAGCGTCGTTGATAGCACTGCGACGCCCACGCCCATCAGCAAAAGCTTAGGATTTAGCAAAGCGCTGCCCGCTGTTGCCAGGCCCACTGGCAATAGCAGCAATGAACTAACTGCCAAAGCCCAAGCGAGTCCTTCGATGCCTGAGAGCTTTTGGCCGACCTGCGCTGAGAGCAAAATATAAAGCGCCCAAAACAAACCGGCGGTAAGTGCTAGCAATATGCCCCAGCCATCGACGGTAGATCCGCTGAGCGGGGTGAGAAGCACAATTCCAATGCCCGCTAATACTGCCCATAGCCCGTCGAGCCAGCGCTGCGACTTTAAGATGGCCAGCCCTAACGGGCCCGTGAACTCTAAAGAAATGGCAACCCCTAGCGGAATGCGATCAATCGCGGCGTAAAAGCAAGAATTCATCACCGCAAAAACGACCCCAAAAGCAATAATTTCTTTGAGATGTTTGCGAATGCCGCTGTGCCATTTCAGCCGCCATAGGCTGAAAAGAATCAGGGTAGAAAAACTCACCCGCATAGAAACCACTCCCCAAAAGCCCATTTCACTAAACAGCGATTTGGCCAAGGCAGAGCCGAACTGCACCGAGACAATCGCGAGTAGCAAAAGCCCGATTGGCGAGGGCTTTTTGAGGGTGATGTTCATGGAGGTGGGGGGGTAGAGTGGGCGGTGAGGGCGAGTTTGGCCTGATGGCGGCGGCGACTAGGGGAGAGATCCCAGTGGTTAAGAACGTCTTGGATGAGGAGTTCTTGAATCCAGGTTTTGGCGACAACGGTGAGGGGTAATGCTAGCAGCAGGCCGAGAAAACCGAACAGGCTAGCAAAGAAGATTTGGGCAATCAGGGTAAAGGCGGGGAGCAGAGAGACTTGGTGGGCCATGATGGCAGGGGTGACCCAGTAGGATTCGATCTGCTGGATGATGACGTATAGAATGATGACAGCGATCGCTTTCCAAGGATCGGCTGACAGCAAAACTACGACCAGCGGAAAGCCCATACTCAAGGTAGGGCCAAGGTTAGGAATAAAGTTGAGAATGCCAGCGAGCAGCGCATGGGCAAAGGCTAAATCTACGCCTAGCACCATTAAGCCAATAAAGCTGCAGGCAAAAACAAACATAGAGCTGACGATAATACCGGCTAGCCAGTTGCCCAGGGCCAGCTCACATTTGCCCAAAATTTCGCGCGCCCGCTGCCGGTAAAAGGAGGGGAATAGGAGCAAAATGCCTTCTAGATAGGCGGTGGGGTTGGTGAGCATCATCAGTGCTAGTACCAGCACAAACAGCGCTTGTAGAAGGACTCGCAAAGAGGAATTAAAGAAAGAAAAGAAGTTGCCGAATACATCAATGACCGCTGAATCGGGAGCGGTGATCCAATCGATGAAGTCGCTGACTTCGGGTAGGCGAATGCGCTCCGGCAAGTAAGTTTGCAGATCCGCGAGGCGATCAGGCAGGGTTTGCGAAAAGCTGACTAGCAGATCGACGAGTAGACGAAATTGCTGGATAAAAGGCGGTACGATGCCCAAGATAAATAGTGACGCGATGACGACGGATAAAAAAATCGCTAGGGGAATGGCGGAGCGGCGCGGAACGTTAAATTTACAAATTTGTTTGGTAAGGCTATTGAGGGCGAGGGCGATGACGATGGCTGCAAAAAAGAGCAGCAGCAACGGTCTGATTTGCCACAAAATATAGCCGACTGCAATCAAACACAGCAGACTTACCCAGTCACCTAGCTTCATGGCCGATTCCTTTTCCGCATTGAATTTGGCTGATTGTAGCTGATTGTACGCTTGTGAGTGGTGAAGAAGCGTTGGTCTGTAGCCCTAAATTCTGGCGACATCAGAGACAATAAGAGGGATATGAGTTGTCCTGCAATTTCCAAGGAAATATGGCCCCATTTTCATCAGAGCAGCGTCTAGCTGATTGGCAGGCGGTGCCCATGGATCCAATGGTTGATGGCTGGGTAGAGACGGTCGCGCAGATGACAAGATTGCCCCAGCCGGTTTGGGGGGCGCAGCTGCTGTGGAATCGGGGACTGCGATCGCCTGCAGCGCTCCTCGGTTTTTTAAGTGCCAAAGGCTATGAACCGACGAGTCCGTTTGCTTTTGGCGAAGAAATGGAGTGGGCCGTAAAGCGGCTGATAGTAGCTCGCGATCATGCCGAAAAAGTTGCCATTTGGGGAGACTTTGATGCGGATGGCGTGACCTCAACTGCGGTGCTGTGGGACGGGCTCAGACAGTTTTTTACGGGCGAAAATCAGCTGACGTATTTTATTCCTAATCGCTTGAAAGAGTCTCATGGTCTGTCGATGCTGGGAATAAATCAGCTGGCTGAACAGGGCGTGAAGCTAATTGTGACCTGCGATACGGGTAGCACCAACCCGGTTGAAATTAATCAGGCGCGATCGCTCGGCATGGAGGTAATCGTCACCGACCATCACACCCTGCCTGAAATTAGACCCGCTGTGGTGGCGATTGTGAATCCGCGGACGCTGCCGAGGGCGCATCCCCTAGCGCAGCTTTCTGGCGTTGCCGTCGCCTACAAATTAATTGAGGCGCTCTACGAAAGACTGCCTACTGTGCCGACTCGCCCTTTATCTGAGCTAGTAGATCTAGTGGCGATTGGTTTGATTGCTGATCTGGTGGATCTGAAGGGAGACTGCCGCTATTTGGCACAAATTGGCATTGCGCAATTACAGACTCACTTGCAGCGCGACCAGCCAGTGCGGCCAGGGGTAGCGCGGCTGTTGCAGCTTTGCCGCAGAGCAGGCGATCGCCCGACCGACATCTCCTTTGGCCTAGGCCCCCGGATTAACGCGGTCAGCCGAATTTATGGCGATGCCCGCTTTTGTGTAGAGCTATTGACCAGCGACGATCCTGAACGCTGCCGGGATCTAGCTGAAAAGGCCGAACTGGCGAATGTCCGGCGCAAGGCATTGCAAAATGACGTGCTGCAACAGGCAATGCAGCAGCTTCAGACTCAGGATTTGTCTACGTTGGGCGTAATTGTGCTGTGCAACAGCCAGTGGCCGGTGGGCGTATTGGGCCTAGTTGCGGGTCAACTTGCGCAGCAGTATGCGAAGCCGACGATTGTACTGACGGTTGATTTGGCCGGTGCAGAAGACGATACGGAGGTGTTGGCACGAGGATCAGCGCGTTCGGTAAACAACATTGATCTATACGATTTGGTCAACTCGCAGGCGCATCTATTAAAGAGCTTTGGCGGCCATCCGTTTGCAGCGGGCCTAAGCTTGCCCTTGAATGATTTACCGATGTTTACCGCCGCAATTAATCAGCAGTACCGACAGAAAATGGGCGATCGCCCCAATTCACCTACAGCGCAATTTGATCTAACCGTGACGGTAGCGGACTTGGGCGCGGCGCTATTTCAGCAGCTTAAGCTGCTAGAGCCTTGCGGGATGGGCAATCCGGTGCCCAAGCTACTCATCCAAAACTGCTGGTTTGAATCGGTGTGGCATCAAAAGCTGACGGATCGAACCGGTAGCAAGGTGGGCTACATCAAGGCTAGCTTTACAATTTGTGACGACAGCGGGGCGCGTTTTCCGGGGCTGTGGTGGGGCCACTACAAAGACGATTTGCCGCCCGGTCGCTGGGATGTGATTGCCGAATTGGACTATAACAGCCATCCCAAAAGCAGCCGCTATGAAATTCGGCTGATCGCTATTCGTGAGGCGATCGCTCCACCTCTTACAGCCGAGCCATCTAATAACTTAAAGCAGACTGACTTAAACCCGGCTGATAGTTGGCTGTTAGATTTTCGTTTGATGCAGCCGCCCCATCAGATGACGGCTGAAAAGGTGGCTGCCACAGCACCTAAAACGGATCTAATTCTGAGCGAATGCCCGACTCAGTGGACGGAGTTAGCGCTATGGCAGCATCAGGTGAATCAAACTCGTCAGCCCTTGGCGTTAGCCTATGCTGAGCCAGTAGCTATAGATCCTTTGCAGCAGTGGAAAACGCTGTTGGGATTAGCCAAATACATTAGCCGAGCGCAAATTGCGGTCACGCCGGAGCAACTCAGGGCGAAATTGGGTGTGTGCGATCGCACCCTCACCCTAGGACTCGCCGCTCTCGCTGAAGCAGGTTTTAGCGTTAACATCTCAGCTATTGACATTCGTTTAAAGGTTGCTGAGCCTATTGCTCCCATCTCTGCGGATAAATCTTACCAAAGCTCAGCTTTAAGCCGTTTTTTGGCCGCTATCCAAGAAGAACATTTCCGCCGTCAGTACTTTTATCAAGCGCCGCTTGCCACGCTTCAATCGGTGATTAGGCAAACGCTTCTGCCCTCGACAGCAGAGGAGGGGCGCTGAATAATTGGCATTAGACCGTCCTCGTAGAGAACAATCGAGAAGACCGAAAGAACTTTTAGAGAACCAACTTTTAGAGAACCAACTTTTAGAGAACCTTTGAGCGCAGACAAAATGCGTTTTGGCAAATAAATCATTTGAGCCATTTACTCAAGAGCCGCTGCAAGCTAGTAGCCTTTAAACCACGTCCAAGTTGAAACCTTGAGTTTTCCCACCGAGAAAACTACAGTTCTGGACGTGGACAAGGTTTAGATACAAGAGCTTTCCTGCTAAGAAAAATGAAATAAGCCTTTAGACTCATGGCTGTTTTTATGGCCAAACGGTATCATTAAATACAGAAAAGCAAAACGTTCATCTTTCCTCAGCTCAGTCACTGTGGTTATACCAGGTTCTGATCGACTAAAGACGGAAGTAAGAATGATTCAGCGCTACTATTTCAAGTCAGCTCTCAATCCTCTGAAGGAACGCGCCTCTTACCCTACACCTATTCTTTGAGGCGAATACTATGCAACTTTCCTACCGTGGCGTGAAGTACAGCACCCACACCTCTGCTGTCAAAATCACCGAAAGCCAAGAAATCGGTCATTATCGTGGTGCTACCTATCACGTTCGTCGTGCGCTCAATGCGCCTGTCCATAAGCCCAGCGATGTTTTAAAGTACCGAGGCGCGATTGTTCACTAGACGGCGCTTGATCTTGAATGTAAATTCAGTTCGAGATAAATTTTGAGCTAAATATTTCGATTGAGGGCGCGTTCTTGATGAGATCGTGCCTTTTTTTATTGCGGTATCATGTTCACTGATGGTGACTGCAAACGATGAGGCACTTGTTTGAGCGCTGTATTCCAAAGGCTATATTTTAGTGGCTGAAGGTCAGCTTAAATGCCAGACTAACCGTCGTTAGGAGTACAGGGCACATGCTGGAATTTATGTTAGGACTGGCTGGGGGGCTAATGCCCCTAGTGATACATCGGCGGCGAAGCGACGCTCGCTTGAAGCATTTGCTCAGTCGCTTAGAAGATCGTCAGCCTTTGCCTAGTTTAGGATATGACGCTCAAATAGCCAGCGCTATTTCTGAGCAGCAGGCTCAGGCTAAGTCGATGGCTGAGCAGCTTAAAGATTTTCGTCAGGTGCTGCAATCTGCGCCAGTTGGCTATTTGCAAGTGGATGAAGAAAACCGACTGCTGTGGTGCAATCAACGGGCTCAAGAATTTTTAGATATTGAGCAAAGTGACTATGATCAGCCTCGGCTATTATTGGCTGTGGTGCGCTCTTATGAACTCGATCAGCTTGTCGAGCGCACCCGTCAAGCGCAGACTATTTGTGAGGCTCGCTGGACTTTTAACTCAATTTCTACCGATCCTTCAAACTATTTAGAGCGGCCTGCTTATCCATTGCAGGGCTATGGGCTGCCGATTAGTCATGGCCATGTGGGCGTTTTTCTGGAAAATCGGCAGGAGGCGGTGAGTTTGGCGCAGCAGCGCGATCGCTGGATTTCAGATGTCGCCCATGAGCTGAAAACGCCGCTCACCTCAATTCGCTTAGTGGCCGAAACCCTGCAATCTAGAGTTGATCCAAAGCTAGTGAGCTGGATTGAGCGGCTGCTGAAAGAAGTGATTCGGCTCAGTCGGCTGGTGGATGACGTGTTGAATATGAGTAGTTTGGAGCAGGGGCGATCGCCTGTAGAAGCGGCTACAGATATCAACTTAGTGAGCTTAATTCAAGCTGCCTGGCAAAGCCTAGAACCTTTAGCCAACCTCAAACGAGTTACCTTAGACTACCAAGGGCCAGCGGAGATGACAGTACATGCTAATGCTGGCTTAATGCATCGAATGCTCTTCAACCTGATGAGCAACGCTGTTAAATACAGTCCCTCGGCTCAATCAATTCAAGTGCGATTAAGCGCAGCACCTAGTCCCGATGCGGCAACACTCACACCGAGATCAGGCATTTTAATCGAAGTGATCGATGCTGGCGCAGGTCTTGCCGAAAAAGATTTGCCCTATGTTTTTGACCGGTTTTACCGTGCAGATCCGGCTCGTAGCCGTCAGTCAGCCGCGATTAGCGAGCAAAATAGCGCCTTAGAATCGGGCATAGCAGCTGGCGCGGACACAATCGAAATAGCCGAACTTTCTAGCAGTGGAACCGGCTTAGGACTCGCTATTGTCCGTCAGATTGCAGACTCTCACCAAGGCCGGGTCGAGGCTAGAAATAATCCTGAAACAGGCGGTGGCTGGCTGCGGGTATGGATACCTCAAAAGCAATCCCTCAAAAGCGATTGACAAACCTTGCTGCTTAAATTACTGCTTAAATCAACTTCTATCCAAAAAATAAAGAGGGCACGCAGTATCAGCATGGCTGGTGACAGAAATTGCGCGTAGCCAACCACAAATTTTGGGATAGATTGGGTTTATTATGACGATATATGTACCTGTAGCCTCGGCAATCGTAAGAAATGTGTGAAATCTTGTCTATTTAGTGGTGTTACCCCCTTGTGAAGATATAGAGGTTCCTGCTTGAATGAACAAGGAAAGGAAATTCGGTCAACTATTCCAATCTTTCTGCGGAACTTTTGTCTTTCTAAGTTTTTTGCATGACTTACTTTTGCAGCCAAGGTACTCAGCAAGGTACTGAGCTTTGTATACTTATTCGTGACCATGACTGCTCAAATTATGACCGCTCAAACATGACCGACTACAGACAATTCCTCACATATGACTGAAAGGCTACAAAAGCTGTTATCTCAGCGCGGCATCGCTTCTCGCCGGCAAGCCGAAAAGCTGATTCTAGGAGGTAAAGTTACAGTCAATGGCAAGATTGCAGAAATCGGCCAGCAAGCAGATACAACGGTTGATAGCGTTTGTGTCAACGGCGTGGAGCTAGGCCAGCCACCTCGCTGCGTTTATCTTTTGCTCCACAAGCCGAAAGCAGTTGTCTCTACCTGCAAAGATCCTCAAGGGCGAAAGACCGTAATAGATCTTTTGGATGCGCCTTGGCGAACGGGCTTAGGCATTCATCCAGTGGGCCGATTAGACGCCGATTCGACGGGAGCCCTCTTACTGACGAATGATGGCGAACTGACGTATCAGCTCACCCATCCTCGCCACCAGATTAGCAAGCTGTATCAGGTGCGCGTGAGGGGCTTGCCTACAGAAGCTGCCCTTCAGCAGTGGCGAACGGGCGTGATGCTAGCTGAACACAAGACGCTGCCCGCTCAGGTTGACGTCGTTAAGCCATTACCTAACGGTCAAACTCTTTTAAGGGTGCGATTGATTGAGGGGCGTAACCGCCAGATTCGTCGTGTGGCTGATTTGCTAGGCTATCCTGTGACAGCGCTGCACAGGACAAAAATTGGCTCACTCCGGCTAGGAAATATTCCCCTTGGCCGCTACCGTTTACTGACAGATGAGGAAATTGTTCAGATCAAGCGCGAAGCTGCTTTATCCAAGGCTGCTTCATTGGCTAACGCTTGATGCTAGGGGTTAGCTATGGTGCCTCTATGGACTGGCTGTCTTCAAGGAGGGTTCTCTTTACTTAACCCCTTTTAGATTTTCGTTTCTCTCTTTTATCCTTTCCTGGAACCGTCGCCACCGAATCACTGCCACCGAATCACTGTTACTGAACTACCGCTACCGAACCACCGCCACCGAACCTATGAAGCAGAAAGCTCGTATCAAAGAACCCACCGCTCAGCAGCTACAGCAAGAGCAGTTGCTTTCACTTGGCAGCCTTTTGCAGCAGGCACGTTTACAGCAGGGGCTGTCGCTAGAGGTGATTGAAAAGCGGACGCTGATTCGCCGGATGCTGCTGTCTGCTTTGGAACAGGGCAATCTGGCGGATTTGCCAGAGCCAATTTATGTGAGGGCTTTGTTGCGCCGCTACAGTAATGCTCTGGGGTTAGATGGGGAGACT
Organism: uncultured cyanobacterium; assembly: GCA_963740915.1. GTDB lineage: Bacteria > Cyanobacteriota > Cyanobacteriia > Phormidesmidales > Phormidesmidaceae > Phormidesmis. Next base: position 234,679 of record CAVUFV010000005.1, on the reverse strand, counting down.
ATTTCAAGTCAGTTCTTTACGCACCCGGTGGTGCAGCCGCCGCGCAGCTCTTGGAAGGATTCACCGGCAGCTCAGTTGCGCCCGCTGCATTTGTATGCGGCCTATGTGCTGCTGATTATGGGGGCAGTGAGTGCTCTTTCGGGCTTTTTGCAACACAGTGCGCCGAATGTAACCGCTCAGCCGATTTTGGATCCGGCGGCGATCGCGCAACTAATGCCTAAGCCAAACGCGCAGACTAAAACGCCGCCTGTGGCTCCATCTGAGGCTAAGCCCAAGGCTCAATCGCGCCCGGTAGAGGTGAATTTGATGCTGACAGGGCAGTCGTGGGTGCGAGTGATTGCCGATGGCTCGACTGAGTTTGAAGCAATTTTGGAGCAGGGCGATACCCGCTCTTGGGCAGCAGATCAGTCGATTACGGTGCGGGTAGGCAACGCTGGCGGCGTGATGTACTCGTATAATCAGTCCAAGGCTACGCCGATGGGTGAATTGGGAGTGCCTGAAGAGAGAACGTTTGGGCCGGATGTGAGTTTGGTGACGACTCAGTAATTAGCGTCTGGGAATCAGCGTCAGTAGGCTGCGGTCGGTCAAGATGAGGTCGGTCAAGATCAGGGCGATCAATTAGTCTACCCATCCGGCATTCAAAAGCTGGTAGGCTGGCCGATTGATGAGATTTTCGTAGCTGAGCTATGGGCTGCTTTGAGATGGTTTTTTGCTGGTAAGGTGACGGTAACGGTAGTTCCTTGTAGGGATTCGCTGGTAAGGGTGATTTGGCCTTGGTGGTTGTCGGTGATGATTTTGGCGATCGCGAGTCCGAGTCCTGATCCACCGGCGCTGCGAGTGCGGGCGGGATCAACGCGATAGAATCGATCAAAAATGCGATTTAGATCGGCTGGGGGAATGCCGATGCCGGTATCGGTAATTGTGACCGTGATCTGGTGAGTGCTAATGCTGGCGCTGACGGCGATTGTGCCAGTAGTCGTGTAGTGAATGGCGTTGGCAATGAGGTTGGTGAATAGGCGGGTGAGCTGATCGCGATCGCCCTGCGTCAGCAGATCAGTATCTGGAAAATTGCCCGTGAGGATTAAAGATTTTTCTTGCGCGAGTACCTGTTGTTCTTCAATCACCTCTCGGATCAGTGAAGTTAGGCTAAAGCTAGTGCGCTGCATGGGTACAAGGCCGCTTTCTTGCCGAGCGATAAACAGCAGATCATCGACTAATTTGCCGAGGCGGCGGGTGAGCCGTTCGATAACTTCTAGCTGATGACGCTGAAACTGCTGATCGGAATCGGTGAGCGCGACTTGGACGTTGGTTTGAATGACGGCGATGGGGTTGCGCAGCTCGTGTGAGGCGTCGGCGGTAAACTGTTTGAGCTGCTGGTAGGCATCTCGTACGGGTTTGATAGCCAAGCCAGAGAGCAGCCAGCCAATGCCAGCGACGGTGATGATCATGGCCGTAATGCCGAGGGCGAGATCGATAATTAGCTGACGGCTGGGTTTAGAGACTTCAAACCAAGGGTGACTGACGCGCAGATAGCCTAGAAGCTGATTGTCTGCACTGAGGCGCTGGGTGATTTGCCTGAGGACGATGCCGTCGGGAGGGGTAACGGTTTCGCCTTTGGGGTTGATGTGCAAAGGGATGTCATGGGGTTTGGCGAAGGTTGTCCACCGGAGTTCTCCGGCTGGGTTGAACCATTCGAGATCGATATGATCGTCTTCGCTGGACTGGCCGCTGTTGCGAAAGCTGGCTTCGATGTTGACGCCGGTTCTAGGTTCGATGACCAGCGATCGCTCAACAATTTCCACTACATGGTTAAGGGTGTCATCCACGCGCTCCACTAGGGTGCTACGAACGTAGACATAAACGCCGCTAGCGAATAGCAATAGCAAGATGGCGGTGACGGTGGTATACCAGAGAGCGAGACGGCGGCGAGTGGTTTGGAACATGAGTGATAGAGGGGGCGCATGTTATGCAGCACACCAAAGTAAATTTCGTACAGCCTTCACCTGCGCGTCCAGTCTACCTGCGTCTAGTCTTTGACTAGGGCCGCTCGATATCCATTAGTAACGGTCAGATCAGCGATGCCTGTTATTAAAAGCTGCCGCTATACAACAAGTGAATATTTTCAGACTTTAACCCTTGTGATAGAACATTACTCAACTCAAATCACTCATTGAGTAGATGGCTGCTTTAAAGGGGTCGATTACATTGTTGTTATTGATTTTACAAACGTAACTGAGGTTAACGATATGAGTGCTGAAGAGAATAAATCTTTTGCTGAGAAAAACGAAGAACGCATTGAAGAGTTCGTCGATAACATCGAAGAAAAAGGATCTGCAAAAAAGGAGCAAAAGAAGGAGGAATTGGAAGAAACCAAAGAGCCTGAATAGAGTGCTGCAACCAAAGCAAGCCGATGTAGGCGCTGAATTACAAACGTTGAGTTACAAGCATTAGCAAGCTTTGCTACCGGCCACAGCTCAACGATTGCATAATTTAGCGAGCGTTAACCCCGTATGGCCAGCGTACGAAAAGTACACAAAACAGGCACTGAATCGTCAATAAAAGATGCAAATACCGATTAGGTAAGGCAACCTTGTTAGCCTAATCGGTAGCCAAAACCGCGTACGGTCTTTAAATACTTAGGATCGCTAGGAATTTCTTCTAGCTTTTCGCGTAGCCAGCGGATATGAACATCGACGGTTTTGTTATCGCCCATGAAGTCGTAACCCCATACCTGATCGATGATTTGATCGCGTGACCAAACGCGCTTAGGCTGAGAGATCAGCAGCTCCAAAATTTTGAATTCTTTGGGTGAAAGGCTGACTTCTTTATCCGATAAAAAGACCTGACATTCTTTGGTATGTAGGGTAATGTCTTCAAACTTGAGCACCGACTGACTGTCTTGCTTAGTTTTAGACTGATAGCGTCTGAGCAAGGCTCGGCAACGGGCAATGAGTTCGCGCATGCCAAAGGGTTTGGTGAGGTAATCGTCTGCGCCGACTTCAAGGCCGACGACTCGATCAGTTTCGGTACCCTTAGCGCTCAAAATCAAGATCGGTACGTCCATGCCCTGATGACGCACTAAGCGGCACAAATCTAAGCCATTCATACCCGGTAGCATGAGATCGAGAATGACAAGATTCAGATCACAAGCTGCGCCTTTCGCGTGATCTGCGCTCCCGGTCAGTATTTCCAAAGCCTGCTGGCCATTATCGGCTACTAGCACTTCAAAGCCTTCATCCGCTAAAGACAGCGCCACCGTCTCGCGAATTAGCGCCTCATCTTCAACCAGTAAGACCTTCCCTAGGCCGACACGAATCTCTGATTTTGCGGGCGCTGCTTTTGATCGTAAAGAAACCATTCCAGGCATCCTGTATGTCTGCACTGCGATCTTATCAGGGATATCTACGGGTTGAAAGATGTTTAGCTTAAACACCTCTTAATCTAACTTTAATCTGTGATGCCGCTTTGATTATTGATACCTTAATTTAGGCGGCTATTGAGGTATCTGACTAGGGCCATCAGTCCTTTTTAGATCCGCCAAATTACTAATATCACTGCAAAATGTGCAGTGCTAGATCACATCGCCACAAAATTGACTAATTTACCAGGAACCACAATAACCTTCTTAATTTCTTTACCTTCCAAGTACCGCTGAGCAACTTCTGATTTGCGGGCATAGGCTTCTAGATCGGTCTTATTGGCCGTTGCTGGCACTTGTAAGGTGCCTCTAGTCTTACCCATAATTTGAATTACTAAGGTGATTTCATCGGCTACCAAAGCCTCCGCATCGACTTCTGGCCAAGCCTGCTGGTGAACCGAGCGATCCGTCTGTGCAACGTCTGCCGATGAAACCTGGGCCCATAGCTCATCCGCGATGTGAGGCGCAAAGGGGGCAAGCAGTTTGATTAAGGTGCTAATGCTTTCGGCAAAAGCAGGCGTGGTTTTATCAGGAGCCTCATTGATAGCATTGCTAAGTTTCATTAACTCAGAAACTGCTGTATTGAACTGATAGTCGCCTTCAATATCTTCAGTGATTTCTTTGATGGCTGTGTGAGTCGCACGGCGCAGCGCTTTGTCGGGTTTGCTGAGACTGCTGTGGTCAATTTTTGCGATCGCGCCTAGATCACTTGTCCCCTCAGTACTGGCAAATTCGGTCACGGCTCTCCAGACCCGATTTAGAAAGCGATATTGCCCTTCTACATCGGCATCATCCCATTCCAGATCTTTCTCAGGCGGCGCTTTAAAGAGAATAAACATCCTGGCTGTATCTGCGCCGTATTTTTCTAATACTTGAGCGGGCGGCACACCGTTAAAGGCGGATTTGGACATTTTTTCAAAAGAAACTTTAAGCGGCGCTCCCGTTTCTGGGTCGGTTGGATTCTCAAGATCAGCGATACTGTCAAGCCCAATCGCATTGCCGTCGGCTTTACGGTAGGTAATCGCTTGCACCATGCCTTGGGTGAGCAGCCGTTGAAAGGGTTCGTCAAAATTGAGTAGGCCGCGATCGCGCAATACCTTTGTAAAAAATCGCGAATACAGCAAATGCAAAATCGCGTGCTCAATGCCGCCCACATACTGATCGACCGGGAGCCAATCGTTGACTCGCTCTGGCGAAAACACAGCCGCGTCATTATTCGCATCCGCGTAGCGCAAAAAGTACCAGGACGAATCGAGAAAAGTATCCATCGTATCGGTTTCGCGCTTGGCCGCAGAGCCGCAGGTTGGACAGGGCACGTTGACCCAATCTGCCATTTTTGACAAAGGTGATGCGCCTTTCCCGGTGAACTCGACGTTTTCAGGCAATTTAACCGGCAAATCTGCATCCGGCACCGGCACCGGGCCGCACTTAGGGCAGTGGATAATCGGAATCGGTGCGCCCCAGTAGCGCTGACGAGACACTAGCCAGTCGCGCAGGCGGTAGTTCGTGGTGCCTTGGCCAAGTGATTGGGCTTCGAGGTAGGCGATCGCGCTTTCTACACTCTGGCTTTCGCCTTTGCCCGCCGCTACCCCGTCTAGCGGCCCAGAATTTACCATTACCCCCGGCCCGACATAAGCCATGTCCATGCCTTCTGCGACTAGGGTAGATACCGGGACAGATTGGCTGTCTGGCTGCTTGGCTTCCTGTTTATCTGGCTGTTTGTCTGGCTGAATGACGGGTTTGATGGGCAGATCAAACTTTCGAGCAAAGTCAAAGTCTCTTTGGTCATGGGCAGGCACCGCCATGATTGCGCCCGTGCCATAATCCATCATCACATAGTCAGCTGTCCACACCGGGATTTTTTCACCATTCACCGGATTAATCGCGTAGCTACCTGTCCAAACGCCCGTTTTCTCACGCCCTTCTGCGGTGCGATCAATCGTACTCAAGTTCGCCGCCGCCGCCTGATAGGCTTTGACCGCTTCAGCCTGATCCGCTGTCGTGAGCGCGTCCATCAGCGGATGCTCTGGCGAAACCACCATAAACGTCGCGCCCCAAAGCGTATCGGGGCGTGTGGTAAAGACCACTAGATCTGCACCTGACTCTGATTTGAAGGTGACTTGAGCCCCGGTAGATTTACCAATCCAGTTGGCCTGCATGGTTTTTACCCGCTCTGGCCAGCCCGGAAGCTGATCTAAATCATTCAAAAGCCGCTCAGCATAGTCTGTGATCTTAAAAAACCACTGCCGCAACAGCTTCCGCTCGACCTTAGCGCCTGATCGCCAAGAGCGGCCTTCATTATCAACCTGTTCATTCGCCAAAACGGTTTGATCAACCGGATCCCAGTTCACCGCAGCTTCTTTTTGATAGGCGAGGCCCGCGTCAAAAAACTGAAGAAAAATCCACTGTGTCCAGCGATAGTAATTGGGCAAGCAGGTGGCCACCTCACGATCCCAATCGTAAGAAAGCCCCAGTGCCTTGAGCTGCTGACGCATTTGCGCAATATTATTCAGCGTCCACTCTGCCGGGGGTACCCCTCTTTTAATGGCTGCATTTTCAGCCGGTAAGCCAAAGGCATCCCAGCCCATCGGATGCAGTACTCGGTAGCCCTGCATTCGTCGCACCCGCGCTACGACGTCGGTAATGGTGTAGTTGCGCACATGCCCCATGTGCAGATCGCCCGATGGGTAAGGAAACATCGACAGCGCATAGAACTTTTTGCCGGTTCCTTCGGCAGTTTTTTCGGGGGTTTTGTTTAGCTGCTGATCAGCCCAATAGGTTTGCCACTTTGCTTCAATGTCTGCTGGGCTATATCGCAATTCCACGCCGCTACGGTTCCTTATATGCTCGGTTCAACACTACTGTTCACAGTATTAGAGCATTCTAGTGGGCAGAAGGAGTTTTGGCGCAATTGGTTAGCACAATCGGATCGATGTCGCAGTTATCCCATTGGTCTTGATAGCGTTCGGTCACGAGGGGGCGTAGCGTCAGTTGCGGAATGTCGCCAGCCTCGTCATAGCGCACATCGACTCTAAGCGCAGAGTAGGGGCGGCGCTTTTGGCTACCGCTACCAGAGCGGCCAATGAAAAGATGGCATTTGGCCACCGGTCGCCCGTATTCTTCTAGTACGGGGCCTTCTTTGCGCTGTCGGCGCAGACTGAAGCCGCTGCCGCCACAGACGACCCAAGGAATATTGCGATCGCCGTGCCCGGTATCTGTAGTCGTCAAATACTCAAAACAATGCGCATGGCCACTGAGCACTAAATCTACTAAAGGGCGATCTTCCAAAGGACGCTCGGAAGAAGCGCCCTCAGCTTCTGACAAAGCCGCCGCTACCTGATCGAGCACTTGCCGCAAATGAACCCTAACCGCTAGCGTTTGGGCCTGGAACCATTTGGTTTTCTCCGTTACGTAAGGCGGGTGATGGAAAAACAGAATGCGGCCTTTGGCTTCAGGATCTTGCCAGGAAGCGATCAGGCGATCGCGTAGCCAATTGAGCTGTTCTGTATCCAATGTCGCTCCCGTAATTGAGGCATTTAGCTGCTTATCAATATCCCAAAGCTGTTCTTCTATCTGCTCGATTTTGGCATAGATGCTAGTAGCTCTTTCCGCCTGATCAGGCACGCTCATATCTAGCCCAGCCGACTCTTTTTCAAACGCGCTGATCTCTCCTTCTAGCTGCTGACGATAAGCCTCTATCACCTCGCGCTGAGCGCGACCTTCGGCGGTCTTGGGAAGTGGCTGAGGGGCACTAAAAGTATTACTATCGAGGGCAAAGAAATCAATCCCACCGCGCCGAAAGGTGTAGTAGCGGTTCGGCAATCGGGTAAATTTCCCCGGAACATAGTGTAAGCAATGCCCTGTGTCTGTTTTGACCGTGTAGTGCTTAGCTAAATGAGCGGCCATTTGGGCAGATCCCACCGACTCCAAATAATCTATAAAGGCTTTAGCAAACCCTTCGCCTTGAAAAGATCCGTGCCAGCCAATATCTAAATTAATGCGCTTATGCAACAGCCGCCGCAAGGGCGAAAAAGCGCGACTCAACAGCCCTGCCGCTAGCGAGAGATCGTAGTAGTCGTGATTGCCTAATACGGGTAAAAACGGTTTTTTAAAGATCATTTTATCGAAGCGAATTTTATCGGGGGTCTCGCCGCCCACCAAAAACTCTCGATAAGGCTTAATAAAGTTGTCGGGATACTGTTCGCTCGATCCGGCTAAATAGACTACATCGCCCGTATGCAAAACAAATTCGCACTCATCCATGTGTTCGATCAGACGTTCGGCTACTCGGCGCTGAGGTCGGTTATACACATGTCTGCTCGTACCGCTATCTCCTAATACCAAAAAGGAAAATCCGCTCTGACTTAGCGCTGAATCGTCGCCATCAATCACTAAACGAGTTTGATCAATGCCTTGCTGAGCGATCGCCGGATGCTGCCAGCGCACCCGTTCTTTCATGCGGGCAATTTTGGTGGCGATCGCCGAGTCAGAAACAAGCCTCATGAGTATCCTGCTATAAGTCGGTGGTCGGTCGGGTTTAAGCCCCCTCTTTAGAACATAGCAGCAAATGCTCTTTGCTTCATCCGTCCGCGTCAGATACCAAGCCAGTAAGGGCCACCCTCAAAGATTACGGCGATCGTGGTTCAATCGCAGCAACTAAAGCTCTTTGGAAAAATCACTCTTTTGTTAGGGTCATTTGCCGATTAGTCCTATCCCCTTGATAGAGCCTTTATATAAGCTGCTTTTTCTACTGTAATAAAGCAAACCAAATGCCTCACAAGGGCAGGAGACTTTATCATGGCTGACCAAAAGAAAGATCAAGATCTAGACACTAGCGGGAAGCAAACAACGCTGAACGAAAAGACTCGCACGACCGGCCAAGGCTCCAACACCGAGACCCGTCCCGGCGCTGAACCTGAAGCCCCTGGTAACGACGGCAACGTCCCCGGCAGCCCTAACCAAGGCACCGAATCTCGATAAAAGCGAGTGATTCATTTCTAAGCATGGCTGGATTTGAAAGCTTTGAAAGCACTGTCTTGAAAATGATTCCAAAAATGTAAAGCTTGATCCCTTTACGCCGATACGCTCACCAGCACAACCATTAGGCAGGCGGGCGTATCGCCTTACATATCCTTACATGTATAGACTGTACCTTCGCACCATTCGCACAAATTTCGCCCATACCGTACCTTAGCTTAGCGAAACGCGCTCACTCGACCCATGACTACCGCCCCTTCAAACGCTCAATCAGAACGTCGGCCTACTCCCGACGAAATTCACGGCCAAAAGCTGCCCTATCCGGCTAGCCAAGAAGATATGAACTTGGCTCCTGATAGTGACTTGTCCAATTACCAAGCGGCGGGAAAGCTCAGTGGGAAAGTCGCCATCATTACAGGGGGTGATTCTGGGATTGGTCGAGCAGTCGCGATCGCTTACGCCATGGAAGGTGCAAAAGTCGCTATTTTGTACAATGTTAACGATGCTGACGCCGACAAGACCGCCGCGATGGTCAAAGAGCGTGGCAGCGAGTGCTTACCCATAAAAATGGATGTGCGCAAGCCCGAAGAATGCGAGTCAGCCGTTCAGCAGACGCTCGATAAGTTCGGTAAGATCAACATTTTAGTTAACAATGCCGCTTTTCAAATGGTGCAAAGAGACTTGGCTGATCTCACCATCAAGCAGTTTCACGAAACTTTTGAAACCAACGTCTTTGGCTACTTTCACATGTTCAAGGCGGCGCTGCCTCACTTACAGGCTGGCGATGTAATCATCAATACAGGTTCCATCGTGGGCAAAATGGGTAAAGGAATGCTAGTGGATTATTCGGCCAGCAAAGGGGCAGTGCATACCCTCACCAAATCTTTGGCTCAAGCTTTAGCGGAGAAAAAAATCCGCGTCAACTGCGTCGTTCCGGGCCCGGTGTGGACGCCAAACATTCCGGCAACAATGCCTATCGACAAAGTAGAAGGCTACGATAGCGACAACGCCATGAAGCGGGCTGGCCAGCCCGAAGAGCTTGCGCCTGCTTACGTATTTTTGGCGGCTGAAGACAGCAGCTTTATGACAGGTGCATTAGTCGATGTCACGGGCGGACAGCTTTCTAGCTAACTAAATGGCTAGCCCAGTTAGCTAACGGGGCTAGCTAACTGATTGGTTGGACAGCTACTTAGTTAGCCAATCAGTCGGCATCAGTGACTTTTTCAACCTTGGGCACAATGTCAGGGCGCTCTTTACCTTCCCAGCCAGCCGGTCGTTTGGAGTTGTACCAAGCGATTGAGCCGATGCTGACAGCGGCAATAAAGCCCACGATGCCTACGATGGTCAACAGTAAGGAATAAGGAATAGCGCTATCGATTGGTTCTTGTGCGAGTAAATCCGTTACGAGTAAAACCATGCGAAACGCTGCCTTTTTTATAAAGAACGATTTTCTTACCATACCAGTTGGTTCTGGCCAGGGATGGCTTTACCAAACTTTTTTATCCAGTTAGGACTCAAGTAAGCTCTCAAGTAAGCTCTCAAGGCGAGGGACTAAGGCGGTCATTATCATGAAAGATAGTCCTGAAAAAGTAGCGAAAGCTGCTGGGTTACGATATGTGCAGGATGACTCGACAGGTATTAGCCGCCAAAAGCGGGGCAAAGGCTTTAGTTACAGGTTGCCGGACGGTTCAGCTGTTACTGATGCTGAGCGTGATCGCATTGACTCTTTAGCCCTACCTCCTAGCTGGCAAGACGTCTGGATTTGCCCCAATCCAAACGGCCATTTACAGGCCACGGGCCGTGATGCTAAAGGTCGTAAGCAGTACCGCTATCACCCCGACTGGCGAAAATTTCGCAATCTGCAAAAGTTCGAGCGAATGGTGCCTTTTGGCCTTGCGCTGCCGGATCTGCGTCAGCAAACCCAAGCGAATTTGAGTTTGCCGAAGCTCTCGCGTCAAAAAGTTGTTGCTGCGATTGTTCAATTATTAGATCGCACCTTAATTCGAGTGGGCAATGTGGAATATGCCAAGCAAAACAAGTCTTATGGGCTGACGACTTTGCGCGATCGCCATGTCAAAATCAAGAAAAACCACATAGACTTCCACTTTGTTGGTAAAAGCGGCATTGAGCACGACATCGCCATTGAAGATCCTAAGCTAGCCAAAGTCGTTCGCCGCTGCCGCGACATTCCCGGTTACGAACTTTTTCAGTACTACGATGAAGAAGGCAACCGCCACAGCGTCGATTCAGGCGATGTAAACGACTATCTTAAAAGCGTAACTGGCGAAGACTTCACCGCCAAAGATTTTCGCACTTGGGCCGGTACGACTGTTGCCACCGATACGCTGCATCAATTAGGTGAATGGGAACAAGAAACTGAAGCTCAAAAAAACGTCGTTACCGCGATCAAAACTGCCGCCACTCAGCTTGGCAATCGCCCGGCAACTTGCCGTAAATACTACGTTCACCCCATCGTACCTGAGAACTATTTAGCCGGTGAACTCATCAAACAGCTTACTGAAACTCAAAAACAGATACTAGATGATCCCGATACCTGGTTAGAGAATCATGAAAAATCTGTTTTACTACTCTTAAAATCAATTTAAAGAGGAGATGTTGCTTGAGCAACGAGCAAGTACAACAGAGCGGTATAAAAAAACACCTAGAAGACCCACAGAAGCTAAAAAATCTCCCATCCTTCAGGAATATGTGTGGGAACATGGGTAGGGATACGAGTGTGATTGGCGCGCTGAGCTTGGATAATTTCTACCAAAATCTCATATGATTCCACCAGTCTAGGCCCCGGTCGATTGAAATACTGGTTGCCATCACTCACGTATACTCTTTTGTGCTTAACGGCATCGAGCTGATGCCATTCGGCGTGAGCAGCCATTTCTGTTGCTGCTTGGCGAGTTTGATCCAGATCGTAGCCGCAGGGCATGACGACAATAATATCTGGATTAGCGTTGAGCAGTTCGGCCCAGCTCAGCCAATCAGAATGCGCTCCGGCTTTACCAAAACAGTCGTCGCCGCCCGCTAGCTGTACCAGCTCCGGCACCCAGTTCCCAGCGGCCATCAGTGGCTCTGTCCACTCTATGCAGGCCACGGTTGGCCGAGGCTGGTAATCTAACGGAACGATGCGAGACTTTAACTGGTTTATGGTGTTTGTGGCTAGTTGTTCACTTTCGAGAGATCTATCTAGCGCCTTAGCCACCCGGCTCATATCCGTCCAAACATCTGCTAGGTGCTCAGGCTGAAGTGACACCAGTTGAATCCCTTGAGAATAGTCTGAGCCGTCATCTAAGCCGTTGTTTGAGCCGTTGTTTGAGCCATTAGTTGCGACCAGATCTGTGACTGCTTGCTCAACGTCTTTTAGGCTAACTGCACAGACTTCGCACTGGGCCTGAGTGATGATGTGCGTAGGCCGTAAGTCCGCGAGAATCTCTGTTTTTACGTGATATACACTGAGCGCTGAGGTCAACAGATCAGTGACGCGATCATGAATCTCTTTGCTAGTGCCAATAGGGTTGAACTTGGGCTCTGTGCAAATCGGCAAAGATTGGACAAAGCTGGGATAGTCACATTCGTGCGATCGCCCTACCAGATACTGACCATAGCCTAGGCTAGCAACAATTTCCGTCGCGCTAGGAATCAAGGAGACAATTCGCAGGGCTGGTTGATGGCCTTTGCCTTTTTGGGTGGCATCAAAACTATTCATTTAAATTTCTCTCATAAGAACTTATTTTACTGGTCAAGCTGATCTACTTCTGCCGGGCACACTAGCATCGTAGCCCTCGGATGACTTTGTACATCAGCCGCTTTTTATGCAATTTGCACCCAAACACGCCTTGCTTGAGCCACAGCCTATAGAAGGCGATCTGCGATCGCTCGGCATTGATTCTGTGCTTAGCGATCTGCCCCTACATACTTTTTCAATCGTCCCCGATTGCACCATTCAAGCGCTCATGGCTTGCTTTATTCAAGCCCCTGATTTACCGGGTGTCGTCATTGCTGAAGCTGATCGCGTCAGCATTCTCTCACGGCAGCAGTTTTTAAACTGTATGCTGCAATTAGGCCATACCAGCTTTTGTCAAGAAGGTTCTGTTCGCTTCATCCTCAGCCAAGCCAACCGCAAAGCCCTAAAGCTATCTGGCGATACTTCTATCTTGCTAGGAGCGCAGCAAGCGCTCAAACGCCCGATTGAACAGCAAAGCGATCCGCTGTTAATCCAACAGGCCAACGGCTACCGACTGTTAGATGCTCACACTCTAAATGTCGCTCACTGGCAAATTCGCGGCATCGAAACCCAAATTCGCTACGAACGACTGCACATGCAGCTTTTGCAAAGTGAAAAAATGGCGGCACTAGGCAGCCTAGTCGATGGCGTCGCCCATGAGATCCTCGATCCTGTGAGCTTTATTTGGGGCAATTTGGGCTATATTGCTTCGTACGCTAAGCAGCAGAACGATCTGCTGTTGGCCTACGAAGCCGAACTGCCGCAGCCGCCGCCCCGAATCGTTCAGCTTAGAGAAGACATTGAAATCGATTATCTGCGCAGTGACTTGCCCGCCGCAATTAACAGCGCTCGCAGCGGGGCCCATCGGCTCAAGCAGCTAGCCACTAGCCTCCAAAACTTCTGCCACATTGATGAAATTCATCCTCGCCCTACGGATATTCATACGTTGCTAGATAGCACCTTGCGGCTATTGTGCAGTCGCTTGAGCACGCCGATTGAGATTGAGCGCTGCTATGGCAAATTGCCGCCTGTTCCCTGCTTTCCAGGGCAGCTTGGCCAAGTGTTTATGGACGTATTCATGTATGCCATTGACTCTTTGAGCGCGCAAGCCCAGCGAGAACACTACACCGACCGCTGCACCCCCGATAAAACGCCTCAAATCGTGGTCACAACCTGCGTAATCGCCGATCAAAACAGCCCGGAAGCGAGGCCCGATGGGTCCCGATGGGTTTCTATTATCATTAGCGACAATGGCCCTGGTCTGCTACCCGAAACCAAAGCTCAAATTATTGAATCTTTTTCTACTGAGTGCCGCTCTCGTCAGAAGACGGGCTTAGCTCTGAGCTATCAGATCGTGACTGCTAAACACGGTGGCCGGTTTTGGATGCGCTCTTGTCACGCCTCGGAAAGTAAAGCTGGCGAAACGAAGCGATCTTCTAAGAAGGCGTTGCGATCGCTCACTGGCACCGAATTTGAAATTTTGCTACCGCTAACTGTGGCGCTATAGCGCTCTATCTGATCTAAATACATGATCTAAATACATGATCTAAATACGGGATGATCTAAATACGGGACGATCTAAATACGAGCAAGAGTCACCGCTTCCGGCTGATCTTGATACTTTCCACGGCGAGTTTCGTAGCTAATTTCGCACTCTTCACCTTCTAAAAACAAAAGCTGAACAACGCCTTCATTGGCATAAATGCGGCAGTCGGCGCTAGAAGAATTAGAAAATTCTAAAGTTAAGTAGCCGCGCCATCCGGCTTCGGCAGGGGTGAGGTTAGCAATAATGCCGCAGCGGGCGTAGGTGCTTTTGCCAATGCAGATGGTGGTAATGTCGTTGGGCATTTGCAGCCGCTCTAAGGCGACGCCGAGGCCGTAGGAATGAGCCGGAAGAATGAAGTAGCTGCCGTTGTCGTCGGTTTTAAGCGGGGCAGGCTCTAGGTTGTCGGGGTTGAAGTGTTTGGGGTCGATGACGGTACCCGGAATATGGCGAAAAATGCGAAATTCTTTGGGCGAAAGGCGAATATCGTAGCCATAGGAAGAAAGGCCGTAGCTGATGACCGGAATTTCGCGGGACTCGCTAGGCAGGACTTGAGATCGGCGAATCAGGGTAGGCTCAAACGGTTGAATTAACCCTTTGCTAGCGGCGGCTTTGATCCAGGCATCGTTTTTGATCATGAGAATTGAGGGGTTTGGTGGCGGACAGTGGCGCTATACGACGTAGTTACGGCGAAATTCGGTGACCTGATCGGCGACAGCTAGCAACGATTCAGGCATTTGCGGCCCGGTTAAAATCACTTCGATATGAGGGGGCCGTTTTTTGAGCAACGTTAGTAGCTCATTTTCTTTAATTAAGCCAAAGTCTATCGCTAGGCTCAGTTCATCGAGTACGACGAGGCCGTACTTACCTTCGTTGACGACGGTTTGGGTGTGCTGCCAAAGGGCCGTGAGAGCGGCTTGGGTGGTGGGTGCGATCGCGGGTCCGCTAATACATTCTGGGCTTTCACAGCGAATCCAAGTCAGGTTTTGGCCCATTTGAATCGGCTGCTGCGGGCCTTGACCTAATCCACCTTTTAAAAACTGCACCACCAAGACGGGCATTCCTTGCTCAGCCACACGCATCGCCTGCACCATCACATTTGTGAAAAAGGTGCGGTGCTGAGAGGTAAACACCTGTACCGTACCCTCGATGGCGCGCAGCATCGGATGGTTGCGGACTTCGCCTGAAAGCGGGGCGGGCAGAGAACCGCCGGGAAGTGCTCTGAGCTGTGAAACCATAAGACGATAAAGCAGGGCAGGAATAAATTTGGCGTCAGCTAACGGGTTAACTTACTTGAATTGACCAACCAAATATAGCGTAGTTGGATCGCTTTATTGCGAATAAAAACGCTACATATTGAGAATTAAGGTTTCTTGATGTATGGTTTCATAGCGTTTGAATGAATGCATGAATAGATCTGCGCTCATTCTCTGGCTCAATTGATTAAAGACTATGCTAGCTAGCAGCGTGTCATAAATAAAGGTGAAAGGATGACTTGGCAACGCCCTGATAACCGTCAGCCGGATGATCTGCGACCGATTAAGTTTGAGCGGCACTTTACGCAATATGCAGCCGGTTCGGTGCTGGCTCACTGTGGCCATACGCGAGTGCTCTGTACGGCTTCAATCAGTGAACAGGTGCCTCGGTTTTTAAAAGGTTCTGGTAAAGGCTGGCTGACAGCAGAGTATCGAATGCTGCCCGGTGCGACCCATACGCGCAATGATCGAGAGCTGATGAAGCTGTCGGGCCGCACGCAAGAAATTCAGCGGTTGATTGGCCGCAGTCTGCGCTCGGCGCTAGATATGGAGGCTTTAGGTGAGCGCACGCTGACGATTGATGCCGATGTGTTGCAGGCTGATGGCGGGACGCGCACGACTGCGATTATGGGAGCTTATGTCGCTTTGGAAGATGCCGTCTCTCAGATGATCCAATCCGGCCAGATCAGCGCCTCGCCATTGCGCCACCAAATTGCCGCAATTTCAGTCGGCCTGCTCGAAGGCGAGGCTTTTTTAGATCTTAACTATCCTGAAGACTTTGCTGCTGACACTGATTTCAACGTAGTGATGAACGAAAAGCTTGAATTTGTTGAAGTGCAGGGCACCGCAGAAGCCGGTAGCTTCACCCGAAAGCAGCTCAACGGCCTGCTCGACTACGCCGAAAAAGGCATCGCTGAAGTCATGACGCTACAAACAGCGGCGCTAAAAGTTGGGCCTTAAGGTTGGTATAACCGGCCAGAAGTGCTACATTCCCACCATAATTAATGCGGTTCCTTCGGTATCGTTTTTACGGCGTTTTCACTTATGGCGAAAGATCTGCGAGATTTTCTCAAAAAAGTTAGATCCAGAGGACAGCTGCGACATGTTTCGGCGCTGGTCGATCCGAACTTGGAAATTGCAGAAATTTCTAATCAACTGCTGCAAGCGGGTGGGCCAGCGGTGCTGTTTGAAAATGTTAAAGGTTCGCCCTATCCAGTAGTGGTGAACCTGTTGGGCACCGTTGAGCGAGTCTGCTGGGCGATGAATATGGAACACCCTGAAGATCTAGAGGCGCTAGGGAAAAAGCTGGGCATGTTGCAGCAGCCTAAGCCGCCGAAAAAGATTTCGCAGGCAATTGATTTGGGTAAGGTGCTGTTTGATGTGGTCAAGGCTAAGCCGCGCCGAGACTGGTTGCCTGCCTGCCAGCAGGTGGTAAAGCTAGATGACAGCGTGGACTTGACCACAATTCCAATGATTCGTCCCTACCCTAAAGATGGCGGTAAGGTGGTGACGCTCGGACTGGTGATTACCAAAGACTGCGAAACCGGTGTGCCGAATGTGGGCGTGTATCGGCTGCAGCTTCAGAGCAAAACCACGATGAGCGTACAGTGGCTGTCGGTACGCGGCGGGGCGAGGCACTTGCGTAAAGCGGCAGAGCGAGGGAAAAATTTGGAAGTTGCGATCGCCATCGGGGTCGATCCCTTGATCATCATGGCAGCGGCTACCCCGATTCCAGTCGATCTTTCAGAGTGGCTATTTGCAGGGCTCTATGCCGGTAAAGGTATTTCTTTGGCCAAGTGCAAAACCGTCGATTTAGAAGTGCCCTCGATGTCGGAGTTTGTGCTCGAAGGCACAATTACCCCCGGTGAAACCGCTGTCGATGGCCCCTTTGGCGATCATATGGGTTACTACGGTGGGGTAAATGAAGCGGCACCGCTGATTCGCTTTCACTGTATGACACACCGCAAAGCGCCAGTGTATTTGACCACATTTAGCGGTAGACCACCCAAAGAAGAGGCGATGATGGCTATTGCTCTCAACCGTATCTACACCCCAATTCTGCGTCAGCAGGTTTCCGAAATCGTTGACTTCTTCCTGCCGATGGAAGCGCTCAGCTACAAAGCCGCAATTATTTCTATTGACAAATCCTATCCAGGGCAAGCTCGCCGCGCTGCAATGGCCTTTTGGACAGCGCTGCCGCAGTTTACCTACACTAAGTTTGTAATTGTTGTAGATAAAGACATCAACATTCGCGATCCGCGCCAAGTTGTATGGGCTGTAACGTCTAAAGTAGATCCAATTCGCGACGTATTTATTTTGCCCGACAGCCCGTTTGACTCCTTGGACTTTGCCAATGAGCGACTAGGACTCGGTAGCCGCATGGGCATTGATGCCACGACTAAAATAGCGCCTGAAACCGACCATGCCTGGGGTGAACAGCTCGAATCTGATCCGGATATAGCCGATCTGGTGAAGCGTAGATGGCAAGAGTACGGTCTTGATGATCTGGCTTTGAGTGAAGCGAATCCCAATGTCTTTGGCTACGATATTCGCTGAGACTGGCGGTGAGATTGGCAAATTCCAGGCAAATTCCAATAAACTCTAATCTGAGATAGAGGGCGCACTCAGGCAACGCGTGTCATACCTAAACACACTTAACTCCCTATGAGCGACCTACATGGATCCGAAAATAGTCTTCTACATCGCTTTCGGGCTGGCACTGCTGGGCTTAACTTGGTTGCCGGATCTGCGAGGGGCTCGCTTTATTAATGTGCCGCTGCTCTATTTTTTGCTGGCGATGCTGCTGTTTAGCCAGCCATTGGGTCTACCTTTGCTCGATCCCGTTGGTAATCCAACGCATACGCTGATTACAGAATATCTCACTGAAATCATTGTAATTATCTCTTTAGCTGGCGCAGGGCTTGCAATTGATCGCACCTTTCGCTTTCGGACATGGCAAGCCACCTTTCGGCTGCTGGGTATTTCTATGCCGCTTTCGATTGCCGGAGCCGCGCTATTAGGTCAATGGATTTTTGGTTTGCCATTAGCGGATGCGGTACTACTAGGCGCTTGCTTAGCTCCCACCGATCCAGTGATGGCCCACAGCGTCCAGGTTGGCCCGCCGAATAAAGGCGGCGAAGATCCGGTGCGCTTTAGCCTCACAACCGAAGCGGGACTCAATGACGGGCTGGCGTTTCCGTTTGTGTATTTGGCCTTGCGATTATCTGAGTATGGTGGGGTTGGCTCATGGCTCATTGACTGGGCAGCGTATGATTTGGCTTACCGGGTAGCGATGGGCGTAGCGGTCGGAATTGGGGTCGGCTGGCTGCTGGGCAACTATGCTTTTCGGGTGAGCGATGAGACCACGGGTGAAGAGACTCAGGAAGGGCTTTTTGTGACGGCGGCGATTTTTTTGGCCTACGGTTTGGCTGAAATGGTTCATGGCTATGGATTTTTGGCGGTGTTTGCGGCGGCTGTGGCTGGACGGCAAAACGTGAATAAAAACCATCATTACCATCGTAAGCCGCATCAGTTTGCGACCCAGTTGGAGCGAATTTTTGCGGGATTGCTTTTACTGGCGCTCGGTGGCTTTGTGGCCAAGTCGGATCTAAATTTGCTGTCTTGGCGAAATCTGCTGTTTGCGATGCTATTTATGCTGGGCGTGCGGCTGCTTTCGGGAGTGCTGTCTTTGAGGGGACTAAAAATTCCTCGAACTGAGCGATGGGCTATTGCCTTTTTAGGCATTCGAGGATTTGGTTCGTTTTATTATTTGGCCTACGCTCAAAACAACGGTAGCTTTGAAAATATGGGTTTGCTCTGGAGTATTGTGACGCTGACGGTGTTGGCGTCCTTGCTGATTCATGGCAATACGGCTACTTGGGCGGTGAATTGGTTGGATCAGCGGCACCGACGGCGACGACAAAAGGTTTAGTTACGGCTTACTTAGTGAGTAATGCTTGTTAAAACAGTTTGCTTTGCACGAGCGTTTGGTTGCGCTCTAGGGTGATCTGTAGATCTGAAAGCTGGCTGAGCTGACTGCGGATGGTTTCAGCCTGCTTTTGGGCGGCGACTTTGCGGTACAGTGCAGCGCGGGCAAGATCTTCGCGGTTTTTGGTGAGGGCGCGCTGGGCGACGCGGTGCCAGGTTAGGGTGTCGCTGGTGGCTTGCTTGTAGGCAGGTAAAAGGGTGGTGGTCGCGATCGCGACATTTCCCAAGGCTTCTTGAAACAGCAGCAGGGTTTTTTGGGGAGATTCGCGATTGCCCGCCGATTGCGCCGCTTTTTGGGCTAACTCACTAACCTCAGGCAGCTTAATTTGGCTAAAGCGCAGGCCAAAGTCATTTAGCTGCGTGCACTCACTAATGCCGGTCTTGCACCAATTTGCAAAATGCTCACAGTTATTAAAAAACAAATCATACTCACGTTCGCCCAAGCGGCTAGTTGCCCTATCGATCACATCGTCGGCGATAAAGGCTTTTGGCTGTAGCTTGGTATAAATCGCGTTGCCTTGCGCAAACATTGCACGAGAGGTCTGCGCGATGGTGGCTTCACCGATTTTACTGTAGTGAATAATCGTCCCGTCGCCGCAGTCTATGCCGTGATGTTCATAGGGGATACCGATGATTTCACGAAAGGTGTACACCTGATCGCCTCTGGCCATGACTTTGTTGTAGAACTGTGTCTGTAGGATCAAAATTTAGCACGATGATTGTCCTTACAAACAGATCTGACTGGTTCAGGACTATTTGAGCTTATTGGGCACTTTGCTGTTTGGCCATCAGGGCGTGAATAGATGACATGCCTTTGGTCTGACGGGTGAGGTTGATTTGAATATTGGGCCCAGAGCGGGCAAGGCGAATGACAAGGCCGTCTTGAACCGGCTTGTGCTCAATTCTTTGACCCGCTAGATACGTGCCGTTGGAGCCAATGTTGTGAATCTCCCAGCCGTTTTCGCTTTGCCGTAGCTCCACATGATGCCTTGAAACTACGGCGCTATAGAGAATCACATCGTTATTTACCGAGCGGCCAATGCGCACAACCGGCTCCTCTTCAAAAGTCCAGCTTTGAACAGGGGTTTTATCAATCGGATGCAGTAAAGAGAGCGTGATAATGTTATTTGAACCAGACACAACGCAACTCCAGAAGAGTTAAGGATAAGTATTGAGAGTAAATGCTTCAGGCAAGGGCTTAGAAAAGAGTGCCCGCGATCGCTGCTCTTATACAACTGTTTCCAAAACAAATCGGGTGAGGCGTTAAGGCAAAAAGCTGCCTAAGTTGTCTCAAAAATAAAGCTGACTTTATCGCCTTTGCCTAGCGCAATGCGATCGCCTGGGCGCAACCGATGACGATTGCCCGTTGGTAGGGGTAAGCCGTTGATGTAGGTGCCGTTGGCGCTACCGACATCTTCGAGATAGTAGGTGTCACCTTCGACTCGTAAGTTGGCATGGACTCTAGAAACCACTTCTGAATCTGGAAATCCAGATACATCAATGTCCGGTGGGGTTTGGTCGTTAGGCTTGCCAATCCTAATGATGGATAGCTGTCTAGGAATTTCGATTAGCGTGTTGGTTTGGGCTTGTCTGAGACGGGCACTGAGGGTTTGAAGCCGTGTGGCATTAATCGGCGAAGCTGGAGCAGACATAGCGACGGCAGCTTCAGTATTGGCTGCGGGATCTGCCGCATTGGCTGCGGAGCTCGTTTCAGCGCCGAGTGGTTCAGGCACGATCAGCGGATCTGGCTCTACTAGATCCGGTAGCTCTATTTCGAGCGGGCTATTAACTTCCATCGGGCTATTAACTTCGAGCGGGCTATTGACTTCGAGCGGGCTATTAACCTCTGATTCGCTGCCAAGAGCTGAAAAATTTTGGGTAGGCGCGGACGATGCTGGCGTGCTGGCGGCTGATGCGGGGGTGGGCGCGACGATGTTGCCTCGGAGGTCGTAGCCGCACTGGCCGCAGAAGCTGGCGTCTGACTGCACGGGTGTGTTGCAGCTAGGGCAGGCGATCAAAGCCGGTAAGGGGGTGTAGCAGGCTTCGCACTGGAGTGCGCCGTCGGGGTTTTGGTGGTTGCAGTTGGGGCAGGTGATCATGGGGAATTATCAGGGAGGGATGAAGAATGAGGCGGCAGAGAAGACTTAGGGTGTGGTTTGGTAGCGGGTGGGAATGGCTTGACCGGCGGCGGCGTCTAGCAGCCAATGAGGGTTGGCGCTTTGAATCAGTTTGCTGGGGTAGGTGCGACCATCGGCATGATCAGCGAAGACTTGGGTGAGCGCGCTTTGCTTATTTTTGCCAGCGACGAGGAAGATGATTTTGCGGCCTTGTTTGATTAAAGGGATGGTGAAGGTGAGGCGCGGTTCGCCGTCATGGTTGCCGACGGTGACGAGGCGATCGCACACTTCCAAAGCTTCGGTATGCGGAAAGAGTGAGGCGGTGTGGCCATCGTCGCCCATGCCTTGCAATACGAAGTCAATGGCTGGAAATTCGTTCGGCTGGGTTTGAAAGAATTTTTGTAAAGTGGCTTCGTAGGTGGCGGCGTCGATGGCTGGATCGCCAGCACTGGTGGGCATAGGAAAGATGTTTGACTCAGGAATAGGGACGTGGTTGAGCCAGCTTTCTCGGCTCATGCGGGCGTTGCTTTGTTCGTGGTCGTGCGGGACGTAGCGTTCGTCACCCCAGAAGATGTAGAGTTTGCTCCAGGGTAAATCGGCTTGGGTCATGGCGGTGTAGAGGGGCTTGGGGGTGCTGCCGCCGGAAAGTGCTAGGGTGGCGCGGCCACGAGCCGCGATCGCTTGCTGAAGGCACTCTACAGTGAGGTCATAAGCGCGACTAATCAAAGCTGATTGATCGGATAAAATTTCGACGGTAGGGGCCATGATGGTTTCCTTCAATTTTCTTCTAAGAGTGACTTGAGATAGAGGTGGCTTGAGAGTGGTTCTAGAGATGGTTTGCTAACGATGATTTCCGTTATTTTGCCTTGCTTTAATGAGGCTCGTCATGGTTATTTGCCTAAAATACTCGAAAATCTGTCGCAGCAATTAGGCGATAAGCAGTTAATTGCGGTGGTGAGTCCTAGCACTGATGATACGTTGGCCATTATCCAACAGTTTCCTAACTTTGAAATTATTGAGACAGCGGCGACTAACCGAGCGCAGCGGCTGAATGTGGGCATTGAGGCCAGTGTAGGGGATGTGGTGTTACTCCACCATCCGGCGACGCTATTGCCGAAGCTGCGGGCGCTACAGCTAGCCGCGGTGGCGTTAGAGACTAGCGGGTGGGGTGGCTTTAGGCACAGCTTTGATGTTGACCATTGGCTGCTGCGCTTTACCTCTTGGTATTCGACGACGCAGCGATCGCAACGGCAGCGCATCCTTTATTTGGATCACTGCATTTTTGTGCGGCGGCAGGTGCTGCTCGAAATCGGCAAGGTGCCGGATATGGATATTTTTGAAGATACGATGCTGAGTGTGGCATTGGGTAAGTATGGTAAGCCCGCGATCGCCCCCGCTAGCATCATCACATCGGCGCGGCGGTTCCGCGATCGCGGCATTTACCGGCAGGCTTTGCTCAATCAGCTTTTAAAGGTGATGTACCATACCCATCAGGATCCTCAAAAGCTGAACTGGCTGTACGAAAGCAAAAGTCAGATCAATGTGGACTATAGTGAATAGCTGATTGACCGCTAGTGACGCACTCACGATTTCATCAACTTTAATTTATCCTTGTTGAAATCGTACGGAATTTGACCACAGCAGCGGGCAAAATGATGTATTAAATCAAGCTGTTTAAATTTTATGACTTCTTCTCCGCTGATCAATCCAGAAACCATTCCATCGCCGCTGGCTGCGACTTCTCTTAAGCTGGTGGGAGGCATTACGATTGCCGCCTCTATGATCGATTTTTTGACGCTGCTATTTCCGCCTGAATTTAGCAATCGGGCTTGGCAGCTAGCAACGACCACTAGCTTAGTAGATAGAGGAATTGTGCCCTTGGTCGGCATTGCGCTGCTGTTTACCGGCTACTGGATCGATAGCAACTTGGGTAAAGTGCCGCGTCGAGGAAACTTGGCGTTAGATGCCCGTTTTTGGACTTGCTTGCTCTCTTGTTTACTGGGGCTGGTTTTTCTGTTTGCGACTGTGCTTCATCCCAATAATGTGCGCATTCAAAGCCGCGAAGCCCTCAATCAAGTCGAGGCCGAAGCGAAGCAGGCCAATTCTCAGCTTGATCAGCGGCTCACGGCTGATTTATCTCAGCGGCGCGCCCAAATTGATGCGCTCTTAAAAGATGACGCTCAGCTACAGGCGGCGATCGCTAGCGGTAATCTAGATGCTGCTCAGCAAGCTCAAATTGAAAAATTCCGCAGCGATCCAGCGGCCCTGCAAGCCTTCTTAGATTCTCAGGCTGGAGAGGCTAAAACCCAGCTTCAAACCCGCATCGGTGAACAGAAAAAAGACGCCACTCAGCGGCTGAAAACAGAAGCGACCAAAGCCACGATCCGAATTACGCTGAGCAGTTTGCTGTTAGCGATTGGCTACACCTACATTGGCTGGCAAGGGCTACGCCGCCTGTTTTCTATGGTGGCTTGATTATCTAGTGGCTTGATGATTTAGCTAAGAATGATGCTCATATCTGACACCTTGTCATACTTAGCTTAAAGCCGTCATCATTGCTTGTTGGGCAACGCTTTGGTAGAGCGCCTTGAAGTGCTCCATCACAATTTTGGCTTCAGTGGTGGCTAAAGGCATATCGCCAATCACATCTAGAACGCTCTGATCGGCGGGCGTAATCACGACGAGTGAAGGATCGAGGGGCTCACTGTACGTCCAAAAGTTAGCTAGCGGATCATAGACTTGAGGTGACGGCTGAACGGTGGGTTTGGTCGTTGCTTCGCTATGACTAAGCCCTTCACCTGAGTTTTGCCGGTTGGTTGCCGAAGTCTCTGCCGAAGCCTCTGCCGAAGTCTCTGCCGAAGAAGACTCTGAAGAATCGGCTGGGTCTGAAACGGAGGATTGAGCGATCGCTTGCTGTCTTTTTTGCCGCAAAGCCTCAAGCACTTGTGCCTTGGTTTGTCCTCGCAGTTGAAACAACACAAACGGATCTTCTCGAAAAAAGTCACCAAGCTGATAGTACACAGCGGCAATGTGCTTGCAAGGATTTTTCGGATCAGGGCAGCTACATTTGGATTTGACATCAGCTAGGGTAAAAGGAAACAAGCTGAGGCCATTAGAGGTAAACACTGCCTCAATGTCATCCGGCATTTCTCCGGCCAAAAGCTGCGCGGAGTAAAGCGCCTGCTGACTTAAGGTATCAATCACAAAGCCCCAGTCTTCATCGCTGAAGCGCTCTATCCAAATAGATAGCTGGTAGGGTTCATTAGCGGTGCCTTGAACGGTCGCGTGGACTTTAGACTCTTTAAATTCGAGGCTGAGAATGTGGCCCTGACGGGCATAGTTGCGGCCTCGCTCTAGGCGCTTTTTAAAGCGGTAGGCATTGAGCAGATCTACCCATTGGTTGACCCACCAAGCGTCTTCTTGAGCGGCAGGAGGTTGGGGAGTGCTATAGGTCATGGAGATGTGGCTTTAGTTTTTTTGAAAGTTATGAAGTAGATTATAGGCAAAATACTCAATCTAAACGAATTCAGCGGCTTTATAGCTTGGCAATTTTTGCGGTGGTGGTGAGGGTGGTTTAAATTTGTGTAAGTTCTAAATTTGTGTAAGTTCTAAAATAGTTGCGATCAAGTCGTCTATGTTAACCGGCTTGACGAGATGGCGCTGAAAGCCAGCGGCGGTGATTTGGAGCTTGTCATCTTGGGCAGCGTAGCCAGTGAGGGCAATTGCTGGCAAGCTACCCCCTTGCTCAGGGGGGAGGGCTCGAATCCACTGAATGAGATCAAAGCCAGTTTGATCCGGCAGGCTAATATCACTGATAATCAGCTGTGGCAAATCGCTTTCTATCAGCTTTGCTTTGGCCTCGCTGACAGAGGTGGCGGTGGCGATCGCGGATCCCTGTAGGGTGAGCATCAAGGTTAATACCTCTAAGCTATCAGCATCATCTTCGACGGCTAGAATAGTCAGGTTGTTGAGCAGACCGTTGCCGCTGGGGGCAAGAATCGCAGCGGGTTCTGGTAAGCTCTCAGTCGTGAGCAGCGGTAGCCGCATAGTCAGCGTGGTGCCCTCTCCGACTCCTGGGCTGCTGATTTCTACTGAACCTCGGTGAGCTTCTACTAATTCTTTGACAATCGCTAGACCTAAGCCTAGCCCACCGTACTGACGAACGTTAGATTCGTTTGCCTGACGAAACCTGTCAAAGACAAAGGGTAAAAAATCATCGTCAATGCCGTTGCCGGTATCGGTGATTTCGACTGTGGCCTGATCGGTACTATAGGTGAGAGTAACGCTGATTCGACCACCATTCGGGGTGAATTTGACCGCGTTAGAAAGGGCATTCCAAAAGACCTGCTGCATTCGCTCCGGATCGAGATTGACCGGGCTAGGCGCATCGGCTAGAGAAATGTGAAGTTGAATCGATTTCGCTTGAGCGACGGGCTGAATCGCATCGACAGTAGCCCTTAATAAATGAGTCAGATTCAGCGCTCTCAGCTGAATTGAAATTCGCCCTTGAACGATCCGCGAGACATCTAACAAGTCGTCTATTAGTCGGGTTTGGGTGCGGGCACTGCGCTCGATAATGTGCAGGGCGCGATCTAGCGTAGCGGTGGCAATGCTGACAGAGCTAGTTTGCGCTGAGGAACCTGTAGATGAATCTGTAGATGAATCTGTAGATGAGCTTTCTAATTGGCGTAAGAGAACGCTGGCCCAGCCCAGGATGGCATTGAGCGGGGTTCGCAATTCGTGAGAGAGCATAGACAAAAATCGATCTTTTCCAGCATTGGCGGCTTCGGCTTCGAGTCGGGCCGCTTGGGCCTGAGCGAGCTGGATGCGCTCAGTTTCGGCCTGTTTGCGCTCGGTGATATCTTCAATAGAGATCAGGATGATTTTGCCTTCGCTGCTGGGCTGAATTTCTCGGGCGTTTAGCAGCAGGGTTTTGAGGCCGGTGCGAATAAAGCTGCACTCCATTTCAAAATTTTTTAAGTTGCCTGTGCCTGTGAGGGTCGCTTCTAGGTGCGATCGCAAATCAGCGCGATCCCATTGTCCGGGTTCTATTTCGTGATTCAAGTCAAACAGTGAGATATTGTCGATTTCGCCAGCAGCGACTCGAAACGTTTGATAAAAAGAGCGATTAGCCGTTTTTATATGCAACTTGTCATCGAGCACTAGGAGAGGATTAGAAACCGTTTCAACAATGCTTTCGGCGTAGCAACGCGAGGCATCAAGCTGCTGCAACATCTGCTTGATATCGTTAATATCTACTAAGGTGATGACCGCCCCATCAATTTGATGATCGGCAGTGCGATAGGGACGAATGCGAAGCTGGTACCATCGCCCTGCGCTGTCTTGAACTTCTCTTTCATGCGCATCTAGCGTTCGCATGACTTCTAACACCGAGGCTTCCAAGTCAGACACCTCAATATCCCAACGAATATTGCTAATCGGCCTGCCGACATCAGTCAAGATGAGATTGAACAACTGCTGGGCAGCGGGTGTAAAGCGGCGAATACAAAGGTTGCTCGACAGTATCACCACCGGGATATTAACATTGTCGAGAAAGTTGAGTAAATCGTCGTTAGTCAGCTTGGTATCGGCGTTGCGGCTTTGCAGCTCTTCGTTGGTGGTTTGCAGCTCTTCATTGGCGGCCTGAATCTCTTCTTTAGCGGTTTGGAGTTCTTCATTGGTGCTACGCAATTCTTCGTTGCTCGATAATATCTCCTCATTGGCTGTTGTCAGCCGTTGATTAGTCGCATTTTGGTCTTCAATTGTTGTTTGTAAATACGCTTGAGTATCGAGGAGTTCTTGCCGAGCGGCGGCTAGCTCTAGTTCTAGCTGAGCAATTTCTGATGATATTGAGGGTGATAAGGGGTCATCAGATGCCGATCTATCTGTTAGGTCGGTTGCCGGTTTGGTTGCAGTAGGAGAGGCTTCGCTTTCTTCAAACAGAACGAGGTAGCAGGGCTCTTGTCGCGATATTTTTCTAATTGGGGTGACTTCGATATGGATGTAGCAAGCGCTGTTTTCCACTTGTAGCCTTTCTCGGCGGGCTGCTGTGCCTTGGGCTCTGCATTGTTCTATCGCTGAGCGCAGCTCGAATAGAAGGCTGGGCTGCACCATTCTGAGCAGTTGGAAGGTGGGTTCGCCGGGGGCGGGCCTGAGGTAGGGGCTCGTGTTGCCGCGAAAGTGAAGAATTTCGAGCTGGTCATTGATGATGACGCCGACCGGGGCATAGCGATTGAGGACGATTTGATCGACCTGTCGTTGAAGGGTGCTGTAGCTGATGGTTTCAAGTGGCGATCGCAGCGGCGCTATTCTCGCGGTCATGGCCGGGTATTCGCCCACAAAGTCCAAATTTAAATGGCCAGCAGTGAGGCTGCGGCGATATATTTTGTGCGTTTGATCGACTGTTGTAAACAGCGTCGAGGTTTCGCCTATACTCTCAGAGCTGCCCAAAAGCAGCAGCCCATTTGGATTAAGACTGTAGTGAAAAACAGATAGTACCTGTTTTTGCAATGCCCTCGAAAAGTAAATCATCACATTTCGGCAGCTAATAAAATCAATATTAGAAAACGGCGGATCGCTGCCTAAGTCTTGACGGGCAAACACACATAGCTCGCGCACAGCCGGACTGACTCGGTAGCTACCATCAGTGCGGACAAAGAAGCGATCGCGTCGCTCTGGCGAGACATCGGCTAGCTGACTTTCTGAATATATTCCTAATCGAGCCGTACTAATCGCTGCTTCGTTAACATCTGTGCCAAAAATTTGAATCAGCGGATGGAGATTATGCTCTGCCAAATATTCGAGCAGGCAAATGGCCAAAGAATAGCATTCTTCACCTGTTGCACAGCCCGCTATCCACATCCGAATCGGGGTATCTTTGAGCTTGTTCTCGATCAGCAGCGGAAAAGCCGATGCCTTTAAAAAAGCAAACGTTTCAAAATCTCGAAAGAAGCTAGTCACGGTGATTAGTACATCCTGGTAGAGCGATCCGACTTCATCCGGTTCGCGCTGGAGATACTCAAGGTATTCTTCTTTGCTGCTGAGCTGATTTAGCGCTATTCTGCGCTGGAGCCGTCGCTCAAAAGTGGGCGGCTTGTATTGGCTAAAGTCAATGCCAAAGGCAGAGCGCAGCAAGGCATGAATCTGCTCTAAAGCTGTCTGCGAAGGTGTTTTTTCAGCGGTTTCGATATCTATTTCGCTGGTTTCGGCGGACTCATTTCGCGGCTGATTTAGCTTCAATAGCGCTGGGTCTAGGCTTACAAAGTAGGCGCTGCTAGCGATGTTAATCAGCTTCTTGATAATCTTATCGGGCGACAAAACAAAGTCAACACAGCCCGTTTGGATGGCGCTATGAGGCATATCGCTGTATTGAGCAGTGGCTTGGGTTTGGGTGAAAGTAATTCCCCCTTGTTCTTTGATCAACTGGCAGCCTAAAGCCCCATCGCTATCGAGCCCCGACAGAATAATTCCTATGGCCTGATGTTTACGGTTATCGGCTAATGATCTAAAGAAGGTATCAATGGGCATAAAAGGCCGTGGCGCGCCTTCTCTGGGTACAATCTGAAGCCGATTTTCGGCGATCATTATTTGCGTATTCGGCGCAATCACATAGATGCAATCAGGCTCTATCTCTAAGGGCTCGGTGATTTTAGTAACGCTAAGAGACGTCACTCGGCCTAAAATTTGGCTCAGCATACTCGGCGAATCGGCGCTCAAATGCTGAACGACCACAAAGGCCAAGCCTAAGTCGTCAGGAATTTCTCGAATTAGGGCTGTCACCGCTTCGATGCCGCCTGCTGAAGCGCCAATGCCAACCACGGGAAAGGTAGGATAACTTTGAGAATTGCTCTGAGAACTGCTCTGGCTGTCGCTCTGGTCATTGGAAGCTTGAGAAGAAGCTAAGTCAGACATTAGGGAACCGCGATTAAATAATGCACCGGCAGACCTCAGCTTTTTGAACCCTCCTCCCCAACCCTTCTCCCCTCGGGAGAAGGTCGTCAGAGCTGAAGTTTTTTCCAGTGGGAGAGAAATTTAGGATGAGAGCAGAACGGTGGTACGTTATTTGTCCTTACTGTCCTTACTGTCCTTACTGTCCTTACTGTCCTTACTGTCCTTACTGTCCTTACTGTCCTTACTGTCCTTACTGTCCTTGAACTAGAAGACTGTCCTCGAACTAGAAGCCCCGTTGCTAGGCACCTTTTAGCTTAGGTAAAAACCATCTGATTATTTTATGCCTTTGTACGTAGATCGGTGCTTGTGATGTGTAAAGTATATTTACGCAGTCTCATATTTTACGCCGTCTCATAATCGTTATTCTTGGGCTGTCACCGTCAGTACCTGTGGCGGCGTCATGTAACGGTTGGGCAGCTCTCAAAAACGATCCTAGCTTCCCTTAATTTCAATTGGTTGTGCGGCATTTCAAATCTGTTTTACAGGCTTACTAATTCTTTGACAATAGATATAGATAGACCTAAGCCTAGTCCAACAATATTGGCTGGGTATACTCGGCGAATCGGCGCTCAAGTGTTGAACGACCACAAAGTCGATGCCTACTTCGTCAGGAATTTCTTGAGTCAGGGCTTTCAGCGCTTCGATGCCGTCGGCTGACGTGCCAACGCCGACAACCAGAAAGATAGAATTGTTTTAAGAATTGTGCGGGGTGCTGGTCTCGTTATGAGACCGTACCGTTTAGATTCAAATCAGCGGGCTGATCTTATGCCTTTGAACGTAGAGCGGTGCGAGCAGTGTGTCAAGCCTTTTACGCCGTCTTCTCTAGCTTAGTTATTCTTGAGTCGTTACAGTGAGTACCTGGGGCGGGGTCGCATCGGGTGGGTAGAGAAATTGAACGTTTACATCTCGCTGTTCGCCCGGTTGGAGAGACATTTTAATCAACGGTTGGCCTTGCTCTCCTTGGCTTTGCTCTAAATAAGTGTAGTAGGCGCGGGCGCGGCCATTGTCTTCCTTGTACACAAACAGCACCGTGCCTCGGAAGAATACCCGCCGCTCAGGCGCGGCCAAAAACTGAAGGGCGTTTTGCAGGCTGTCATTTTTTAAAGGGGTCTGCACGGTCAGCGAGACTGTTTTAGGGCGATCGCTATTGTTAGTTAGCGGCAAGGTGAGATTGTACTCAATGCCGTAGTTGCCATTAGCGCGGTAAGCGGTATCAGGATAGCGGGCCACGACAGGAGCACTTTGGACTTGGCCGGTGCCAAAGGTGTTGCGCTCTAGCGTGCTGAGGGCGTAGGAGAATTGTTCTCCCGGATTGGGGATTTTGAGCTGATCGCTGTTTTTATCCGCTAAAGTTGCTTTCCACTGGGAGCCCATCGCAACGCCCGCAACTCGGCCATAGCGGAAGGGATTATCGCGGCTACCGGGTTGACTCGGCAGGCCGTCGCGCGGGGTCGATAGCTGACCTCTAAAGAGTACCTGCATCCATTGATCTAAGGTGGGCACTCGCTCTTGGCCGTTGGTTTGAGGGGCGTGCATGGCTAGACTTGCAACATACAGCGGGCCGCTGCTCTGCACTCGCAGCAAGGTAGATCGGCCGTTAAGCCGGCGGCCTTCGCCTGATTTAGCGCGGGCTGGGGCAGGCAAAATTTCGCTGCCGGGGGCGAGGGTGCCATCGGTGGCGACGCTGAGGCGACGAAGCGGAATGGGGGCATTGAGCAAGAGCTGACTGGCTTTGGCTGGAATGGTGATCTGGCTGGGGAGAAAAGCTGGGCGGCGATCGCGCAGCACGTCATTCATCACCCGACTGCCTGGCCCCGAAAAGTTGGTGCTATATAGGTTAGAAGTCCCCGAAGCGATTTGATTCCAGGCGGATTCCTGGCTAATGTAAGAAGCGCCGTCGCGAATGGTGAGGGTGACAGGGCGATCGCCCGGATTGTGAACAACAATTGCCTCATACACCGTGCGAGTGTCTGTATCATCCTGGCCGCGCGCCACATGGTGAGAAAAAATGTCAAAGCGACCATTAAAGCTGTAGTTGAGATGGGCGCTAGGGCTGCTTTTGCCGCCGCTGGGAAAGGTGGAGAGCAAAATGCCGTCAGATTCAATGATCTCCGGGCTGTTGCTGTTAAAGACCGGCACATTGTCTAAGCTGCCGGGTAAGGGCCTTACCTGCTGAGGCATGGTGATGATGCTGCCGCTTGCCTGCGCCAGAACTTGAGCGGGCCAGCGGCCCAAGGTTTGGCCCAGGCTTGAGCGAGATAGTTGAGTTTCTGTGGCGATCGCTTGAGGTTCTGCTGAAAAGCTGCTGGCTGGAATGACGGCTGCTGTAGAAGGCGCGATCACATAAGCCAAAGAAAGCACAGAAAGTAGCGAAAACATCAATGTCAAAACCTGCTAAAAACCCAACAAAATCTATCGCTACCCAGCCTTAATAAGACCAGTTTTAACAGCAATAGAAAAACGAATGAGTCAGACAATATCACCGCAGGCAGACGGCTGGCAATCGACAGTGGACAGTTTGGCCCATAAATAAAGGCCCCAAATAAAAGCCCGCTTAGAAAGCGCAGATTTGGCACCGCTCGCATCGCCAATGGCAGATTGATTACCCGAATCGGCCAAATTTCCTGCTGAATGGAATTTGCCGGATGAGGCGATGCTAGCGCATCCTTTTTTCTGGTCAGCCTTTACGATGGTGGGCAATCCCTGGTCATTCTTTTTTGCTTCACCTATGCGAGATTTTCACATTCCCGGTCGTTCCTCTGCTTACGGCCTGCACGGTATGGCCGCAACGTCTCACTCGTTAGCGACGCTGACGGCTATTGATATGCTGCGCGCTGGCGGGAATGCAGTAGATGCCGCGATCGCCGCTTCAGCCGTTCTTTGCGTCGTAGAACCCCAATCTACAGGCATTGGCGGTGATTGTTTTGTTTTGTACGCGCCTGCCAATCAGTCCGGCCCAGTGATTGCTCTAAATGGCTCCGGAAAATCGCCTGGAGCTGCAAAGCTCGATTGGTTTTTAGAGCAAGGGATGAAGCAAATCTCATTGCAAAGTCCTCATTCGGTAACGGTGCCGGGGGCAGTTGATGCCTGGTGTCAGCTCCACAAGGACTATGGCAAAAAAGACTTTGCAGACCTGCTCGCGCCTGCGATTCGTTTGGCGATGGAAGGTTACACGGTGCATCCGCGGGTGGCCTATGACTGGGCTCAGCTCACAAAAAAGCTCAGAATGACTGAAAATGCCTCGCGCCTGTTGTTGGTGAATGGTGAAGCGCCGAGAGCGGGCGATCGCCACCATCAACTGGAACTAGGCCGCACCCTGCAAGTCATTGCTGATCAAGGCCGAGACGGCTTTTACACTGGTTCAGTCGCTGAAGATATGGTCGGCTATCTTCAATCTTTGGGCGGGCTGCATACGCTAGCAGATTTTGCAGCGCCGCAAGCGGAATATGTGACGCCAATTTCAACGCAGTACCGGGGCTATGAGGTGGTGGAATGTCCGCCCAATGGTCAGGGCTTAACGGCGCTGATCATGTTGAATATTCTCTCCGGCTTTGATCTCACCGATTTTGCGCCGATCAGTGCGCAGCGGCTGCATTTGGAATGTGAAGCGGCGCGGTTGGCTTATGGGGTGCGCGATCGCTACATTGCCGATCCTGACCAAGCCGATATTCCGGTAGAAACATTGCTAAGTGAAGACTATGCCGCCTATCTACGAGGCAAAATCAGCCTAGATAAAACCATGCCGCCGCTAGCAGATTCAGATTTCCCGACGCATCCAGATAC
This sequence comes from uncultured cyanobacterium, assembly GCA_963740915.1. Lineage (GTDB taxonomy): Bacteria > Cyanobacteriota > Cyanobacteriia > Phormidesmidales > Phormidesmidaceae > Phormidesmis. The sequence continues at coordinate 201,912 of CAVUFV010000005.1, read as the reverse complement.
GGTTTATCTCTGTGTGGTTGATGCTGATGGCAATGCAGTGAGCTTTATTAATTCTGTTTTTCACGGCTTTGGCAGCGGTTTGGTGAGCCCAAAAACGGGCGTTGTGCTGCAAAATCGAGGGGCAGGGTTTACCTTAGAACCAGGGCATCGAAATGCGATAGCGCCTCACAAGCGCCCGCTGCACACCATTATTCCTGGAATGCTGATGAAGGCAGGCCGAGCGGTTATGCCGTTTGGCGTTATGGGCGGTCAATACCAGCCTACGGGCCATGCTCACTTTCTCACTAATCTGTTGGATTACCGGATGGATGTGCAGGCAGCGCTAGATTTTCCGAGAGTGTTTCACGATGGAAAGGTCTGCCAAGTCGAGCGCGGCGTGCCTGCTCAAGTGAGAGATGAGCTAGTGGCGATGGGGCATAAAGTAGTGCCTGCGGTATTGCCTCATGGCGGCGGGCAAGCCATCTGGATTGCTGAAAACGGTGGTTTAGTTGGCGGCTCAGATAGCCGTAAAGATGGCTGCGCTCTAGGCTACGAATAGCCGAACTTGCGAGATGAGCGCTGTTGTTAAAATTTTGAGTATTTTCGTTGCTGCTAGGTTTATTTAGTTTTCACGGTTTTCACTACCAGAGCACCACTAAAAATCATCATTAAAATTAGGGTTAAAATCAGAGTTAAAGCAGTGGATTAGGATACTTTTTATCCGTTTCTTACAAGTCCAATGCATCAACACCTTGCTGACTGTAGTAAATGCGCAGCTTCAGTCCCAAGGTTATTTGCTTCATCACCCAATACAAAACGCTGAGAATAATAAAGGTCACGAAGACGACAGCAGCAGGGCGTTTGCTGGTGAGGGCGTTGAGGGTGATCGTGAGAACGTTAGTCGGATCGGTGGCAAAGTCCCAGCTATTGAGCCGTACAAATCGGCCTAAATAAATGCCGATAGCACTCAGGGCGTGAATCAATAGCTCGGTGGGTAAAATCAGGCGCTCGTTGCCCTTTTTCTTAAGGTAGTAGGCTTGATTGAGCAGCGCGATCACGTAGGCTTCAAAGCCAAGCAAAATGGCTAATGTATGCAGCGGAATCAGCACTAATGCCACTGCCCATACGCGAATTGTGCCTGAGCTAGTGGCTCGAATGAGATGAATAATATCCGTTAATACGTAGGGTGCATTCGGCAAAAAGGCAATAAAGCTGACGAGCCCTAACCACCACAGCACCGTGCGGCGACTTTTTTCACGCTTGAATAGGAAAATGCTCATGCCGATAGAAATGAGGCCCAAAGCGATCCACCAGAGAAGCTTGATCTGCGCCGTGCGATCGCCCACGACCACCGCTTCTGTAAAGTGCATTTGCGATCGCATTACCCGCGGCAGCCTCGGCCATAGTCCCATCACCCCAATAGCGGCTGTCACGCCCAGTGCGATCGCGATTTTCGCTTTTGAGAGGCGTTCACGCCGAAACAGCAAAAAGCTTAAAAACATAGGCACCGCCGCTAGAAATAGATTCCATAGAATCCAGCCGCTGTAAACACGGGCAAAAGCCGCTGAAAGATCGTGTAAAACTGAGTGCAAGAACATAAGTAAAGCGGGTTCGGCAATTGCCCTAAGCGATTATTTTCATTGACCGTAACTCGCAGATCTATCGCTGTCTGCGGGTCTGTATTACTTTATTAACTTCCTTTAAGTACAGTATTTTACAAGGCAAGTCTTGGTAAGCCAGTATATTAACGATTACTGCACTATTTAAGTTCGTCACATGTCCAGCCTCCAACGCCAGTCTAAAGGCCAACTTAAAACTGCGGCTCCAGCACTGCCGTTCAAGCCGCTGCTGCACATCTTAGGGCGAGGTGAAATGCCGGGTGATATGGTGAGAAAGCCCAAGCAAATTGCGCTCAGGGGCCAAACCGATGTGTATATCACCAGAGCCGAAATCGAACTCAAAAAAGCTATGCAGTCTCTGGCTTTTGTCACTCAGTCAGAAATTAATTCTATTTACACGCTCACAGCACTGTCATTGCCGCCATCGGTTGCGCCCCTGTTTTGGACAATCAATGCTCTCCTGCAAGAAAAGTATCCCAGGCCCAATGACAATAGCCTGATTCAGCATCGCAACCACGATGCTCGGCTGCTCTTTCAGCAGCTAGCCAAGCTTAATTTACTGCCCTGGTCGGCGCATTGGGTCGAATACCTGAGGCCCGACAAGTTGCCGGACGATCTGCTATTTCCGTTGGGCCATCCGATCGTAGGCCGTACCTATCGCCGGCATCCTTTTAAATCTCGGCGTAATCACTATTATCCGGTCACAGATTATTTTTCAATGCTGTTTAAAGAGCGAGAGCAGGCGCTGCTGCGGATGCTGACTCAGCTAGGGGCTACCAAAATCATCATGACCCCAATTCCCCCAACGGGCGATCTTGACTGTCAAGTGTCTTTGGCCGCTCAGCTTCATCAAACCGTGTTTAGCTATCCGCCTCGGACGGGCGCACTGCCTGATCAACTCGATTTTCAGCAGCATCCTTGGCTAGCGGGTGAGCCGACTTGGGAGGCGATCGCTCACCAACGACTCACTAGCGGCGCACTCTTCGCTCAGTTTGAATTCAATATGGATGTGATGGGTTTGCTAAAATCCCAAATTAAAAGAATTGCGCAGCTTGTACCCGGTCTAGATTCGATGAGATTGCCTGACAACTATAGCGATCTCATGCTGAGCGAGATTCTCAAAACAAGACAAGTAAAAGTCGAGTTTTGTGAAATGCCAGTTGCTAAAGACCGCTTACCTTAATAGGAGTAGCTGCTCATGCCTGAATATAAGCCCCAACTCTCATTGCGAGAATTGGGGCTTTTAGATCTTTTAGATCTTTTAGATATCAGGTGTTACTGACTGTATTGACGACTTTATCTGTTTGGACGCCTGCTTCGGCGCTATCGGCTTCAGAGGGCGGCACGACTTGCCAGAACTTCGGCAAGTAGCTGTCCCAATTGGCCAAAATAGCTTTGGCTTTGGGGCTGCTGGTGCGATCTGCGTGAGCTTCAATCAAGCTTTTGAGCTGCTGGGTTCCGGCTTCCGTGAGGACTCGCTGTACTTGCACAATCTCAGGATTTACCCGCGTTTGAAAATCGCCTGCTTCATCGAGGAAGTAGCCGAGTCCGCCGGTCATACCCGCCCCAACGTTGCGACCTACACCCCCCAAGACAACGACAACGCCGCCGGTCATATATTCACAGCAGTGATCGCCCGCGCCTTCTAGCACCGCGATGCCTTTAGAATTGCGCACGGCAAAGCGCTCCCCGGCAATGCCGTTAACATATACGGTGCCGCCGCTGGCACCATACAGGCAGGTATTGCCAACAATGACGTTTTTAGATGCTTCGTAAGTGGCGTTTTCAAAGGGTTTGATTACAATTTCACCGCCGTTCATGCCTTTGCCTACGTAGTCGTTGGCTTCGCCGATGAGGGTGAGGTTCATACCCTGTAGATTAAAGGCTCCAAAGCTTTGACCAATGCTGCCTTTAAAGGTGAAGTTGAGCTGACCGCCAAAGCCGTCGTTGCCGTATTGTTGCGCTATAGCCCCCGAAACCCTCGCACCTACCGTACGATCTGTATTCACCACGTTCCAGGTTTTAGTTGCTTTAGTGTGCTCCGCTATAGCCGCCATTACATCGGCATCGGTCAAGATGTCATCGTCTAGCACTGGCCCATTGCTGTGCACCTCGCCGTGGTTAAGCCAAGCGCGATCGCTTTTCACATCCGGCAGCTTCACCAGCGCTGAGAGATCTAGCGCTTTCGTTTTGGTCAGTGACACATCATTGCGCGCCACCAGCAAATCCGCTCGGCCCACAATGTCATTCAAAGAGCGGTAGCCCAGCTTCGCCAGCAAAGAGCGCACTTCTTCAGCAATAAAGTAAAAGAAGTTTACGACACTGCCCGGTGTGCCGGAAAAGCGCTTGCGCAGCGTTTCTTGCTGAGTCGCAACGCCTACCGGGCACTGATTGGTGTGGCAGACGCGGGCCATAATGCAGCCTTCGGCAATCATTGCAATCGAGCCGAAGCCGTATTCTTCTGCGCCCATGAGTGCGCCCATGATCACATCCCAGCCAGTTTTGAGGCCGCCGTCTACTCGCAGGGTGACGCGATCGCGTAGCTGATTTTCCATCAAAGACCGATGCACCTCAGTCAGACCTAGTTCCCAAGGCAGACCGGCGTGCTTAATCGAGCTGAGCGGGGAAGCGCCCGTGCCGCCATCGTGCCCCGAAATTTGAATCACATCAGCGTTGGCTTTGGCAACGCCTGCGGCAATGGTGCCAATCCCCACCTCGGCCACTAGCTTCACCGAAACCCCTGCCTTGGGATTGATCTGATGCAGGTCAAAAATCAGCTGAGACAAGTCCTCAATCGAATAGATATCGTGATGCGGCGGCGGCGAAATCAGGGTCACTCCTGGCTTTGACTTGCGCAAAGAAGCAATATATTCGCTTACCTTTGGCCCCGGTAGCTGCCCGCCTTCTCCCGGCTTCGCGCCCTGAGCCATTTTAATTTCAATCTGCTTTGCGCTCATCAAATACTCAGGCGTGACTCCAAAGCGACCGGAGGCTACCTGCTTAATGGCTGAAGAAGCGGTATCTCCATTTTGTAAGCCTTTTAAGTGCGGTAGCGTGGGCGAAATGCCTTCACTATCTACGTCATCCAAAATCTCGAAGCGCACCGCATCTTCACCACCTTCACCTGAGTTGGATTTGCCGCTGATGCGGTTCATCGCAATGGCCAAGGTTTCGTGGGCTTCTCTCGAGAGTGATCCGAGCGACATGCCGCCCGTGCAAAAGCGCTGCATAATCGATTCGACGGATTCTACTTCGGTCAGATCGATGGCGGCGCGATCGCTCTCAAAATCCAGCAGATCTCGCAGCGCCGCAATTGGTCTACCCTTGAGCTGCTGACGATACAGCTCATAGTGGTCATACTGCTTGGTCTTGACAGCCTTGTGCAGCAGCTTGGTCATCGCCGGGTTGTTCATGTGGTACTCGCCCGATGGCCGCGACTGCACAAAGCCCATATTTTCCAAGCGCTTGCGGGTCAATTCAGGAAAAGCTTTTTCGTGAAAAGACATCGTTTCTTGAGCGAGTTCATCAATGCTCAAGCCGCCGAGTCTCGACACGCTGCCTTTGAAGGCCAGTGCTTTGAGATCTTCCCCAATGCCGATCGCTTCAAAAATCTGAGCGCCCCGGTAGCTGCTTAATAGGGAAATGCCCATTTTGGACAAAATCTTCAGCAAACCATTGTCCACTGCTTTCCGGTAGTTGCTCTGAGCGCCATTGAGCGTTGAAACCGGCAGCTTTCCCGACTCCATTTGCTTTTGAGTTTTACTATCGGCCCACCAGTGGCGCACGCTTTCTAATGTCAAATAGGGGCAAATCGCAGTGGCCCCATAGCCCAGCAGGCAAGCGTAGTGATGGGTGCTCCAGCACTGTGCGGTATCGATAATAATAGAAGTCCGCATTCGCAAGCCGTGATCAATCAAATAGTGATGGACTGCGCCAACGGCCACTAGCGGTGGAATATAGGTTTCGCCGTCAGAAAGGGTGGTGAGATTGCCAGAGGCGTCTAGGCGATCGCTCAAAATCAAAATTTGGCTCCCGGCTTTGACCGCTTCAGCCGCCTTTTCACACAGCGCTTTGACCGCCCACTCCAGCCCTTTAGGGCCAGCCTTTACCGCATACAGCGTCGAAAGATTAGAGGTTGGAAAATCCGACTCGCGAATCATCTCCATCTCGGTGTCATTGATCACCGGCGACTCTAACTTCATCAGTCGGGCCTGATCAGGATGCTCTTCGAGCAGGTTGCCCTGCGCCCCTAGCTGTGTCGAAAGCGACATCACCAGCCGTTCTCTGAGCGGATCAATCGGTGGGTTCGTGACTTGGGCAAAGCGCTGCTTAAAGTAGTCGTACAGCAGATGAGGCTTTTCAGATAGCACGGCTAAGGGCGTGTCATTGCCCATGCAAAACGTCGGCTCTTTGCCCTGTGCAGCCATGTCTTCAATGATCATGTCCACATCTTCAGCGGTGTAGCCAAAGGCGGTTTGCTGAGTCAAGAGAGAGTGCGTTTCTAGCCAAGTATTTTCACTAAAAAGTTGCGGGGCGATCTCTACTCGCCGGTCCGCTAGCCACTGACCATAGGGCTGAGCTTTCGCAATCCGCTGCTTGATCTCCCAATTTTTTAAAATTTCGTGCCCTTCTTCAAAGTCTACAGCCAGCATTTGGCCAGGGCCTAGCCTGCCTTTTTCCACAATGTCTTCTACCGGAATATTCACCACGCCAGCTTCAGAAGAAACAATTACGTAGCCCGCTTTGGTAATCACGTAGCGAGCCGGACGTAAGCCGTTACGATCCAGCGTGGCGCCTACCTGCTTACCGTCACAAAAAACGATCAAAGCGGGGCCATCCCAAGGCTCTTGAATGCTGCTGTAATACTCGTAGTAATCAATAATTTCGGGGTAGTTAGCTAGTTCGGGCTGATTGTGATAAGCCTCAGGCACCATCATGGTCAGTGCTTGCGCGGGCGATCTGCCGGTGCGTACCAGCAGCTCCATGACGTTATCTAGGTTTGCCGAATCGCTGTTATCAGCATTCACAACTGGTTTGAGCAAATCGAGGTTATCTCCCCAGATAGGATGCTTCAAGTTCGCCTGCCGCGCGGTCATCCAGTTGATGTTGCCAATCAGGGTATTGATTTCACCATTGTGGCCCAGCAGTCGCATTGGGTGCGCCAATGGCCATTTGGGCAACGTGTTGGTGCTGAAGCGGCGATGGTAGATGGCAAAGGCACTTTCATAAGCCGGATTCTGTAAATCTTGGTAAAACTGTCCGAGTACGGCTGATCGCACCATGCCTTTGTATACAATAGTGCGGGCCGAAAACGAGCAGGTGTAAGCGTCCGCTAAGGGCGCTAATTTCTCAGAAGTTTGCATCATCTGAGTGATCTGCTGCTCAAACCGACGGCGAGCGAGAAAGAGCGATCGCTCTAACTCATCTCCCGTTAATTTCTCTGAAGTGACTAGCGCCTGAGCAATCTGCGGCTGAAAATGCCGTGCCAAAGGCCCTAACGTATCGGGCGCAACCGGCACCATCCGCCAACCGATAAAGCTCAAATCAGTTGCCTTTACCGCCTGCTCAAACTGCGCCTTTGCCAGCCCACAAAATTCCTCAGCCTGAGGCAAAAACACCATTGCCACCGCCGTCTTAGCGGGCGATAGATCCCCTATACCGACTTCATCGGCCCAAGCTTGCAGCAGCTTCCAAGGAATTGCGGTCATAATCCCTGCGCCGTCGCCAGAGTCTTGATCGGCGCAACAGCCGCCCCGATGCTCCATACAGTTGAGTGCTGTGAGCGTATCTGTCACCAGCTGATGACTAGCGCGTCCTTGCTGGTCGGCAATAAAGCCGACTCCGCAGGCATCTCGCTCTTCGACTAGCCAGCTAGGCCCCAAGGGCTCCAATACATCTGTTTGAAAAGTGGTTGGGTTGAGAGTCACGCTTGAGTCACCTAGATGAAAAAGACCAGTGAAAACTTGAAATAAAGACTAAAAAATTTGGGACATGCTCTATCTGCTAGAGATTCCTTCCAGTTTTTTTGGCGACTGAAGCATAGCTGCCCAAATTTGGGTAGTGAGTAGGTATCCGAAGTCGCCGTACTGATGTTGTCTTTTGAACTCTGAAATATATAGAGATTATAGAGAAATATTAAGGGATATTAAAGTATCATCTGATCCTTTTGATTCTTTTGCTGGGCAATGAGCGGGTATCAATTGTTTTTGCTGAGACGCAATCATTCCGTAATCTCTGCGGTTCGCTCATCCAACCTTCAGTTCATCTTTGAAATCATTCCTTTTAGCCAATCGAATCACTGGTAGAACCTAACGCCATTTTTTACACTCAGTTCTATAAAATTCGTCTATGTAAAATTCTGCAACCCAAGCGTTTTCGTAACTTTCTGAGAAGATGCGTGGGCATTGCAAGCGTTTTTGAGTAACGCTATAAACCGGCATCTAGGAACAGACCTTAAAACCATTCTTCAACTAAGCAAGCCTGATGGCTAGAGTTCGCCTCAGCGCCTCCTTTAAGTTTTTTCTCTTTAATCAAAATCCTCCGCAAAAATCCTGAATCATTGGCTATCCCTTCACAGAACGCTATGAAATCGTCATCTCCCTATCGGCAAGTTCCGCTTAACCGGGCTCCACGCCGAAGATCTGATGCTAGATCGGGCGCTAAATTGGTTCAATACGCTCAGAATTTAGTGAGTCGGTTGCTGCGCCGTCGGTTCATGGGTCAAGCTGTTTTACTGAGTTTTCTAACTGCCCTAGGCTGGGCAATTGTCAACTCGGTGGGGCTTCAGCCTGCGACCGTCACTGGCCCGCCATCGGATGATTTACTGTCGGCGTCGATGCGCTCTGAAACGGTATTGCCTACCCTAAACGTACCGGACATTGCCTTTCAGCTTCAGCCTTTTTCTCCGGTTGCCCAAGCCAGTGACGTCACTCAGCTTTCAGGCAACCGCATTCAGATCAACGGCAATGCCTTACCCGGTTTGTGGCAGCAAAAAAATGGTCAAATCGGTGTTTCTAGTACGGCGCTCACTAATTTAACTGGCTTAGAGCTACTCAGTGCTACTAACCCAGCCCAGCAGCCTGTCCGCTGGTTTGCCTCCACTCAAGATGACACCATTACTCTACCGGCTTGGTGGGATGCAACGGATCGCTACCTAGATGTTTCGGATCTCGTTCAGCGGGCTAACTGGCGCGTTCAAGCGGCTGGTACGACTTTGCAAATTACGTTGCCTCCCAGTCAGGTGAATGGGATTCGTCAGGGTAAGCAAACGTGGGGCGATCGCATCGTCATCGATCTCACGGGGCCTGCCGCTTGGCAAACCGAAACTACTGATAGCTACACCATTACCGTCACCGGCACCATCACCCAGCAAATGGTTGCCGCTTTTCGAGCGATTCCGGCTAACCTCATTACTCAGCTTGACGTTGCCCCGCGCGGCGGCAGCACTATTCTCAAAATCAAAACCAAAGAAGGCGCTAGCCCGCAAATCTGGTCTACGGGTAGTCCTAATCGAGTCGTGATTGACATTCGTCAAGATGCCATGGTCGAAAAAGATATCGCCTGGGCACCGGGCTTACGCTGGCGGCAACAGTACGTCTCCCTGGGCTCTAGCCGGTTTCCGGTGTATATGTTCGTCACTCGGCCTAACCCCAGCACACTGGCACTTAGGCCCATTCAGGCCAATCCCGGCAGTGCGATTGGAGCCGAGCCCATTGTTACCCAGGCCCAGCGGCAGCGGGCAACCGGCGCCGTCAATGCGGGCTTTTTCAATCGCAATAACCAGCTCCCGCTAGGTGCAGTTCGCAGCAGTGGGCAGTGGATTTCTGGGCCTATTCTAGGACGGGGGGCAATGGCCTGGAATGACCAAGGCGATTTGATCATGGATCGCTTTTCCCTTTCAGAATCGGTCACCGCTTCATCGGGGCAAGCTTTCACCGTACTGTCGGTAAATAGCGGCTATGTGCAGGCAGGCATCGCCCGCTACACCTCAGGCTGGGGCTCTAGCTATAGCCCGATTGTCGATAGCGAAATTGTGGTCACTGTACGCAATAATGCGGTTGCCAGTCAGCAGGCCATGGGCAAAGCCGGTAGCGCCTCAGTGCCGATTCCAGCGGATGGATATTTGCTGACGCTGCGCAGCAACAGGGGCGCAGCGAGTAACTTTGCGCCCGGTTCAACGGTTAATCTTTCCAGTCAAAGCCGGCCCGCCAGCTTCGACCAGTATCCAAATGTGATGGGGGGTGGCCCCTTGTTAGTCCACGATAATCGGATTGTGCTGAACGCCCAGCTAGAAGGCTTTAGCACGAACTTTATTCAGGGGGCTGCGCCTCGTACCGCTGTGGGTAAAATGGCCGATGGCACTTGGGTTATTGCCACCATGCATGATCGCGTAGGGGGACGCGGCCCTACGCTGGCCGAAACAGCCCAAATCATGCAGCAGATTGGTGCCGTTGACGCACTCAATTTAGATGGTGGCAGCTCTTCTAGCTTTTACCTCGGCGGACAATTGCTCAACCGCTCACCTCGTACAGTTGCTCGGGTGAACAATGGCCTTGGACTTTTTGTTCTAGGTCAATAAAATTAGGCAATTACTCCCAGGAGTCAGTTGAGATACGACTAATCAAAACAACGACTAATTCAGTCGTTGTTTTGATTTGGCAGCAGTATCATTGTGGTTGAAGAGTTAAGCTAGCGGTGTTTTCCGTGGGCTCACATAGCTTTCAATTTTACCTGTGCTTCAACCTGGATTAATTTCAATGAAGACTTCATAGGGAACATCACTGATTTGCTCTCGTTCTATAAGTACCGAGGGCATACTGAGAAAGCACCTGGCTTAGGATTGTTCAGAATTTATATATCCATTAGTAGCGGAAGTCATTAGTACAATGGTTCAAACTCAAGAAAGGGTTCACATCACAGATCTCAAAGACTCCGGTAGCTTTGAAGGCGTTGCAGCGACCGAACTGCGGCCTTGGGGATCGTTCACTGTATTAGAGGCCGGACTCGGATACAAAATTAAGCGAATTGAAGTCAAGCCCGGTCATCGCCTCAGCCTGCAAATGCACCACCACCGAAGTGAGCATTGGATTGTAGTTTCGGGCACGGCTAAAGTCACCTGTGGTGATGCTGAAATCATGCTTTGTACCAACCAGTCTACCTATGTCCCGCCCTGCACTACTCACCGGCTGGAGAATTCAGGCGTGATCCCGTTGATTCTGATTGAAGTGCAAAACGGTGAATACTTAGGAGAAGACGATATTGTTCGCTTCCAAGATGACTATGCCCGTCACGATGCGAAATCTTAGACTCGCTTGTTGAAGCTAGCTTGTATGATTAAGGACGCTAGTGATAGCGTCCTTTTTTGTCCTTAGCATTTCTTAGGAACTTTGTCAGGGTCATGATTCAACTCACGGCTGCGGCCTGCCAAGAAATTAATCGCTTGCGCCTGAGGCAGCAGCAGCCCAATGCAATTTGTCGGTTAGATTTGCAGCCAAGTAGCTGCGCGCAGTGGTCTTATGTGCTGACCTTGACGCAATCCGTAGCAGAAGATGATGAGGTCTATCAGTTTGAGGGCTCCGAGATTGAGGGCCATAAGGTTGAAGGGGTGCGATTGGTGGTGCAGCGCGATCGCCTCACCTACATCCGCAACCTCAACATAGATTTCTCTGAAAACCTTACAGGCGGAGCTTTCCGATTCGACAATCCGCTAGCGACTGAAAGCTGTCGCTGTGGATATGCGTTTGCTATAGCTCAGTAATTTTCATATTTTACGGTTGAAAATTTGACAAGATAAAAAATAAGTTGGTACTATCGGATCTCATGAAAAATTATTTTGCGGATTAATTGACCGCCGCCTTATGCCAACGATTCAACAGCTCATCAGTACCGAGCGCACAAAACTAACCAAAAAAACCAAATCTCCCGCGCTTAAAAGCTGCCCTCAGCGTCGTGGCGTTTGCACCCGCGTGTACACCACCACGCCGAAGAAGCCCAACTCTGCTCTTAGAAAAGTTGCGAGGGTTCGTTTGACTTCCGGTTTTGAAGTCACTGCATACATTCCTGGCATTGGCCATAACCTGCAAGAGCACTCGGTCGTGATGATTCGAGGCGGTCGAGTCAAGGATCTTCCCGGTGTGCGCTATCACATCATTCGCGGCACCTTAGACACCGCAGGTGTCAAAGATCGTCGTCAAGGTCGCTCCAAATACGGTGCCAAAAGACCTAAGGGCTAAAGCTCTCTGCTAAGATCGTACCCAGATAAGATCGTACCCAAATTGTTTTGTTGAAATTTTCTGCTGAAGCATAGATGGCTTAGGTGCAGTTTTAATTGAGCTTTGAAGCAGATGAGTAATGCTGAGACTCTCTTGCTGAGCGCTTTATTAGGTTGCGTTCTGTGCCACAGACATCTTTTTCGCAAGCAGTGTAAATATTTTGACTGGACTCTTTTGACCAAACTATCGACTTTTATTTTCCATCATCCTTACTTCACATCATTTAATCTAAGGGCTAAAATCTCATGTCTCGCCGTTCTGCCGCACAAAAACGCACCGTTCCTCCAGACTCTGTTTATAACAGCCGTCTAGTCAGCATGATGTCTCGCCGCATTATGCTCAGCGGCAAAAAATCCGTTGCTAACAAAATTCTCTATGGCGCCTTTAAAGTGATTGAAGAGCGTACAGGTGGCGACCCGTTAGAAGTCTTTGAAAAAGCCGTTCGTAATACAACCCCTCTAGTCGAAGTCAAAGCTCGCCGAGTTGGGGGCGCAACCTACCAAGTCCCAATGGAGGTGCGTTCTGAGCGAGGAACGGCGCTATCGCTGCGTTGGATCACCCAGTTTTCTCGCTCCCGCGGCGGTCGGACAATGGCAATGAAGTTAGCAAATGAGCTGATTGATGCTTCCAATGAAACCGGCGGGGCAGTTCGCAAGCGCGAAGAGACTCACCGAATGGCTGAGGCGAACAAGGCATTTGCTCACTATCGTTACTAAAACTAAAGATATAGTAAGCAGCTAACGCCTCCTCGGATACCACGTTGCTAGCAGCTTACTAAAAGTAGAGCGGCTGCGCGCCTCTGATATCAGCTCAGATATCAGCTCAGATTCTCATCCTCTGATATCACGCTGCTAGCAGCTGCTGAAAGGACTGCTATGGTAAGTTGCTTAATGGCAGCTAGTAGCGGCTAAAGAGTGTTGACGATCTCAACCCGTAACCGAGAGGGGGCGCAGTCAAATTCTGATCGCACAATTACTTTGAATAATTTTTATAATGGCTTCACTGGAAAAAATACTGTTTTTCAGCTAGCCATAAGGAGGTCGTTGTGGCCCGTAATACTCCCCTAAACAAAGTTAGAAACATTGGTATTGCCGCACACATTGATGCGGGTAAAACGACAACGACAGAGCGGATTTTGTTCTACTCCGGAGTCGTTCACAAAATTGGTGAAGTTCATGACGGCAATGCAGTTACCGACTGGATGGAGCAAGAAAAAGAGCGGGGTATTACGATTACGGCTGCGGCTATTTCTACGACTTGGCGCAATCACCAAATTAATATTATTGATACTCCCGGTCACGTTGACTTCACAATTGAAGTAGAGCGCTCCATGCGGGTGCTAGATGGGGTGGTCGCTGTGTTTTGCTCTGTGGGCGGCGTTCAGCCTCAGTCTGAGACAGTTTGGCGACAGGCAGATAGGTATAAAGTGCCGCGCATTGCTTTTATCAACAAAATGGATAGAACAGGCGCAAGCTTTTTTAAGGTGTACGAGCAAGTAAAAGATCGCCTTAGAGCTAAAGCGGTGCCTTTGCAGATTCCGATTGGTGCGGAAGAGAACTTCAAAGGAGTTATCGATTTGGTAGAGATGAAGGCTCATCTCTACAATAACGATCTAGGCACCGACATTGAAGTGACCGAGATTCCCGATGATATCAAAGACGTCGCTGAAAGGTATCGCACGATTTTGATAGAGACGGTTGCTGAGACTGATGATGCTTTGATGGAACGATATTTAGAGGGTGAAGATCCCTCTTCTGAAGCGCTGATGCTAGCGATTCGTAAAGCCACGATTACCGATAAGCTGGTGCCGATGTTTTGTGGTTCGGCCTTTAAAAATAAGGGCATTCAGCTACTGCTGGACGCGGTGGTAGATTATCTGCCTTCACCGTCTGAGGTGCCGCCTATTGAAGGAATCCTGCCGAGTGGTGAAGTCGGCGTCAGGCCCGCTAGTGATGATGAGCCCGCAGCAGCACTGGCATTCAAAATTATGGCTGATCCCTATGGTCGCTTAACCTTTATTCGGGTCTACTCGGGCGTTTTGAAAAAGGGCAGCTATGTGTACAACGCCACCAAAGATAAAAAAGAGCGGATCTCGCGGCTGATTATTTTAAAGGCCGATGATCGTATTGAGGTGGATGAAATGCGGGCCGGAGATTTGGGGGCTGCGTTAGGATTTAAAGATACTTTCACCGGAGATACTATTTGCGATCCCGATGCGCCGATTGTGCTGGAATCGCTATATATTCCTGAGCCCGTGATTTCGGTGGCGGTAGAGCCTAGAACCAAGCAAGACATGGAGAAGCTCTCTAAGGCGCTGCAGTCTCTTTCCGAAGAAGATCCCACCTTTCGGGTCAATATAGACCCTGAGACGAATCAAACCGTTATTGCGGGGATGGGAGAGCTGCACTTAGATATTCTTGTAAACCGTATGTTACGAGAATTCAAGGTTGAGGCGAATATTGGCGCGCCTCAGGTGGCTTATCGCGAAACGGTTCTGAAATCTTCAAAAGCAGAGGGCAAGTTTATTCGCCAAAGTGGCGGTAAGGGCCAATTTGGACATGTGGTGATCGAGCTAGAACCCGCTGAAGAAGGTTCAGGCTTTGAATTTATGAGTAAGATTGTGGGGGGGGTGATTCCAAAAGAATTTATCGGCCCGGCCGAGCAAGGCATGAAAGAAGCTTGCGAATCTGGTATTCTAGCCGGATATCCATTAATTGACGTGAAGGTCACATTGGTGGATGGTTCTTATCACGACGTTGACTCCTCGGAGATGGCATTCAAAATTGCTGGCTCTATGGCAGTCAAAGAAGCAGTGATGAAGGCTTCTCCGGTTCTTTTGGAACCCATGATGAAGGTCGAGGTGGAAGCTCCAGAAGATTTCCTCGGAGATGTGATGGGAGATCTTAACGCCCGTCGCGGTCAGATTGAGGGGATGGGGTCTGAGGATGGCGTGACTAAGGTGACTGCTAAGGTGCCTTTGTCTGAAATGTTTGGTTATGCAACCGACATCCGCTCTAAGACCCAAGGAAGAGGCTCCTTCTCTATGGAGTTCAGCCAGTACGAGGAAGTTCCGCGTAATGTGGCTGAGGCGATTATCGCCAGAAACAAAGGGAACGCATAGTTAGTTTTAGGAACACACAGAAAAATTCATGGCACGCGCAAAATTTGAAAGAAGCAAACCCCACGTTAACATTGGCACTATTGGCCACGTTGACCACGGCAAAACAACGTTGACGGCAGCTATTACCATGACCCTGGCGGCTGGTGGCAGCGGTAAAGCCCAGCGTTACGATGAAATCGACGCAGCTCCTGAGGAGAAAGCGCGCGGAATTACGATTAACACTGCTCACGTAGAGTACGAGACTGAAGCTCGCCACTATGCTCACGTTGACTGCCCTGGCCACGCTGACTATGTGAAGAACATGATCACGGGCGCGGCCCAAATGGATGGAGCAATTTTGGTGGTATCTGCGGCTGATGGCCCCATGCCTCAAACTCGTGAGCACATTTTGCTGGCAGGTCAAGTTGGTGTTCCTAACATCGTTGTGTTCTTGAATAAGCAAGATCAAGTAGACGATGAAGAGCTGCTTGAGCTGGTTGAGTTAGAAGTCCGTGAGCTGCTCAGCTCTTATGATTTTCCGGGTGACGATATTCCGATTACGGCAGGTTCTGCGCTTAAAGCCGTAGAAAAATTGGTCGCTGATCCAAAGACCGCTCGTGGCGCTGATGAATGGGTAGACAAAATTCATGCGTTGATGGATGAAGTGGATGCTTATATTCCAACGCCTGAGCGTGAAGTGGACAAGCCTTTCTTGATGGCCGTTGAGGACGTGTTCTCGATTACGGGTCGTGGTACGGTGGCGACTGGCCGGATTGAGCGCGGTGTGGTTAAAGTTGGTGAAACTGTCGAGCTAGTCGGTATTCGTGATACCAAGAGCACTACGGTAACCGGCGTCGAGATGTTCCAGAAAACGTTGGATTCTGGGATGGCGGGCGATAACGTGGGCGTACTGCTGCGCGGTCTTCAAAAAGAAGACATTGAGCGTGGTATGGTGCTTGCTAAGCCTAAGAGCATTACTCCTCACACTGAGTTTGAGTCTGAAGTATATGTGCTGAATAAAGAAGAGGGCGGTCGGCATACGCCTTTCTTCCCTGGCTATAAGCCTCAGTTCTATGTGCGGACGACAGATGTAACGGGTTCTATTGAAAGCTTCACCGCTGATGACGGCAGCGAAGCTGAGATGGTGATGCCGGGCGATCGCATCAAAATGAACGTTAAGCTCATCAACCCAATTGCGATTGAGCAAGGAATGCGCTTTGCCATTCGTGAAGGTGGCCGCACGGTAGGTGCTGGCGTTGTTTCTAAGATCACTAAATAATAGTGACGATGAGCTAGGTTAATGGCAGTCTAGGGGATTGATAGGATTCAACCTCTAGACTGTTTGATTGAACCGACTAAACTACTTTGCTGATAATTTATAGAGCTGAGCTTTATTTGGCTAAGCTCTTTTTGAACCTAGAAAACTAAACACTGGCGTACTATAGGGCGCTAAATTTTGATATGGCTACTACGATTCAACAGCAGAAGATCCGCATTCGCCTCAAGGCTTTTGATCGCCGCTTGCTGGATACTTCATGCGAAAAGATTGTCGATACCGCTAACCGTACGAATGCTACCGCTGTTGGCCCTATTCCGTTGCCAACTCGACGCAAAATTTACTGTGTGCTGCGATCGCCTCACGTCGATAAGGATTCGCGTGAGCATTTTGAAACTCGCACCCATCGCCGCATTATTGATATCTATCAGCCTTCCTCTAAAACCATTGATGCGCTGATGAAGCTCGACTTGCCGGCAGGTGTCGATATTGAAGTCAAGCTTTAAATTTGGGTCTGTAGAGGAACTTACCGCTAAAGCGGGCTTAAAAAAACTATGAGTTTCTTAGCTCCTTCTGACCAAATCTTTAAGCTGGTTAGAAGGAGCTTGATGTAGCAAGTAGTATAGGCTGTGCGCTAGAATGTCGCTACCACCCAAAGCCTGCGTTTCAACCGGGCCGGTGCTTTGGCATTATTTTAGGCATAATGGATTTTTCCTCATCAGTTGCTGTTCGCGAGCTGCCGCTTTTTCCGCTTCCTGAGCTAGTGCTCTTTCCCGGTCGGCGTCTGCCTTTGCATATTTTTGAGCTGCGTTATCGGATGCTGATGAATACAATTCTTCAGGGCGATCGCAGGTTCGGCATATTAATGATCGACCCGACCTCTGGCGAAATTGCCAAGGTTGGCTGTTGCGCAGAAATCATTCACTATCAGCGGATGCCCGATGGCCGCCTGAAAGTAATGACCTTAGGCCAGCAGCGTTTCCGTGTACTGGATTACGTGCGAGAAACGCCTTACCGCGTGGGCTTAGTCGAATGGATTGAAGATGAGCCCGTAGAGGAAAATTTAGTTCCTTTAGCAGCTGAAGTGGATCGGTTGCTACGAGACGTAGTGCGCCTATCTGCCAAGCTAACTAGCCAAGACATTGACTTCCCTGAAAATATTCCTGATCTGCCGTTAGAGCTTTCATATTGGGTTGCTAGCACGCTATATGGCGTATCGCTGGAGCAGCAGGCCCTATTAGAAATGCAAAACACCTCAAGTCGCCTAGAACGGGAAGCGGAAATTCTAATCTCTACTCGCAATAATTTGGCCGCTCGTACGGCACTAAAAGATATTTTGGAGTAGTTTGGAAAAATGCAAAATGCTGCCAGAAAACCTGAAGAAATCAAAATCAACCTAAAAAGATCATAGCACCCTCTCAATAGCCGTCAAATCGTAGCTACCGAATATCTTTAGCTTAGCTGTGTGCATTTTCAAAAGCTCTAAGGCTGTCTGCGTCGTGGAATTATCGGCGCTCGCTTCAATATCAACAAAGAAAATATAATCGCCTAGTAAACGCTTAGTGGGCCTCGATTCAATTCGACTCATATTGATATTGAGCGCCGAAAAGAGCTGTAGGGGCTTGAGCAGTGCGCCCGGTTCGTTGCTCAATAGCTTAAAAGCTAACGAGGTGTATTGCCCGCACGTAGCCTGCTGGTGACCTAGTACCCAAAAGCGAGTGTAGTTATCTGCGTAGTCATTAATTGGGTGCGCTAGTATGGGTAAGTCGTAGATTTTGGCGCCCCATTTCGAAGAAATTGCGCCTGCGGTTGCATTCTCTTTAACGTAAGGCAGAGGCTCGGCGGTAGAGCTTGTTCGTACTAAGTTGACGTTTGGTAAGTGAGTTTCTAACCAATCATGGCACTGCGACAAAGCCTGCGGGTGAGAGTAAACTGTTTTGATATCACTGAGGTCTTGGGCCTTTGAGACAAGGGCGTGCTGCACAGGTAGCGTAAAAGCCTGTTGAATCTGCAACGTTTCAATTTCCCAAAGGGTGTCTAATGTGAAGGTGACGCCACCGCCAATGGAGTTTTCAATCGGAACCACACAAAAGTCGGTATCCTTTTTAGCGGTTGCCTGAAGACTTTGAGCGATTGTTGGATAGGCTTTGAGCTCGGTTAGCTGATCGCCTAAGCTGTCGGCGTAGGCGGCGGCGGCAAATTCGGCAAAAGTGCCTTTAGGCCCGAGGTGAGCGATTGAAACCGGCATACAAGAAGAAGTGCGCCAACGCTATAGAGTGCTACGGTTAGCATATACGTTTTTTCTTTCATTTCGCCCAAAGCTATGGTTCGCTTCAGCGCTTCTCAGTCGGTAACAATTTCGGTACCGCCGCAGCCACTGTCGATTGAAGCATACTTGAGCGAGGTTGAGCGGCTTGTGTATGCTTTGGTCGATGCGTCTCAAGTAGAAGTGTTGAGCAAGAAATTATTTCGTGTCAAGGTTCGCCCGATTCGATTCATTGGGCTATCGCTACAGCCGGTTTGTGACATTGAGGTTTGGCTAGAAGGCAAGACTGTTCGGCTGAGCTCTCACCGCTGTCAGCTCGAAGGCTATGACTCGTTTAATGAAAAGTTTGCTTTCAGTCTACAGGGCTACCTGGTGCCTCAATCGACTCAAAGCGGCCAAAAGCTTCGAGGACAGGCAAATATAATTGTTAGCGTGGATTTGCCTCAAACGATGTGGCTAACCCCAAAGCCGCTGTTGGAGCGTACGGGGAAAGGCATTTTAAATGGCATTTTGATTACGCTGAAGCAGCGGCTGATGCGTCAACTGATCAAGGATTACGGTGTTTGGGCATCGTCTTCATCGAAGGTTTCAACTTTACCGTAGCTTTGCTCACGCCTCATTTTGATAGATGCGGATTGTTAGATGCGGATTGTTAGACGATCTTATTAGGGTGGCAACTGCGGAAAGATTTTCGGTGCTGGCGGCAAATGCCTAATTTCGCGATGCCTGCTAGATGTTTGGCGCTCCCATAGCCTTTATTAGAGATAAGGTCATAGCCGGGATAGTAGCGCTCTAGTCGGATAATGAGTTCGTCACGCCAGACTTTGGCGATAATGCTGGCAGCTGCTATTGCTAACTCACGCTGGTCGCCTTTGACGATTGTCAGCTGTGCTATTGGCAGCAGGGGCACTCGCTGATTACCGTCTACTAAACACAGCTGAGGAGCTGGCGATAGCTGCATGAGCGCTCGCCGCATCGCCATTAGAGAAGCCTGAAGGATGTTGATTCTATCAATTTCATAGACAGATGCTAATCCTATTTTGCAGTGAGCAACCTGCCTTATTAGCAAAGCTAGCTCCTGTCGCTTGCTAGCTGATAGCTTTTTACTGTCTGTCACACCGGCTTGAATGAGAGGATCAACAGCAGTATCTGGCAATATCACAGCAGCAGCTACTACGGGTCCTAATAACGCCCCCCTACCGACCTCATCTACGCCAGCAGTTTGGTGATTGAGCGGCCTATGCAGGGTAGACGTTAGCAGCGAGTCGTCGATAGGTTCAGGCATACAGCTATTCGCTAGCTGAAGAGCGGCGGCGGCGGCGGCGGATGATTTTGTTTTCTTCCAAGCTTTCTGCTTCGGTGTGGGTACTTTCGGTACCCGCATTTTCAGCCCCGTTGTCAGCCCCGTTTTCTTGCTCAAAGTCACTGCCTGTGCTGTAACTAGAGGCAGTATCTGCTGACAAGATGGGTGCTTGGGCGATCGCTCCCGTCGCTTCCGATTCGTTAGACTCTTCCGTTTCGACGCTTTCTCCCGTGGCGTGATCAGATCGCTGAGTCGAGCGTCTTCGTCGCTTCACAGGAGCTGCTTTGACAATAGGCTGATGACTAGCCGCTTCATCGTTCTTTGGCAACTCGCCGGTAGAGTCCTCCTCGTTTGCAGTCAGAGAACTAGTATCTTCGGGCTCATCTGCTGGTTCCGGGGTTGTAATGATGCGCTTGTTTAAGGCCGTTGCCTCAGCCGCTGCTTTTGCGGCCGCTAAAAATTGCTCAGCCTCGCCGGGAAGTACCACTGAAATTGAGATGTTTTGAGGATTTTCAACCGCTTGTTCTGCATAAACCAACGGCGAAATGCCCATCATTGCATAAACGCGCTGTTCTTCTAACGGCATCTCTACTGCCACAATCTCTGGCGGTTCTTCTACCTTGCGCCGACCGTTGCGCGATCGCTTCCCTCGGCTCGATGCAGGCTCAGTCTGCGCAGATTTGGACTCTGACAAACTTTCTACAGCAATGTCTAAAGGATTATCAACATGAGTATCAGTGATACTATCGGCCCCATTACGACGCGAATGTACGCTATTACGCTCATCCGAATCTTTTCCCGCTGGGATGGGATCAGCCGGCGGCCCTGATCGCGATCCCCGAGCGGGGACACTATCTGTTCCCCGGCGACGACGACGACGATTACCCCTACCGTTTTTATCCTGATAGTTAGGATGATTAAGCAAATCTAAATGCTGTACGTCCGTTGGCGAATTCAAGCCAAACGAGCGTTCTTCTGGTTCTGCCGAGGTATCTCTGCTGATCTGTCTGCCTGAATCCCGGTCTGGATCTTTGCCCGAATCTCGAGCCGAAGGGCGACTAGAAAAACTTTGAGCCGGCGAACTATAGCTTTGAGGTCGAGCCGAAGAAATCATTACCTGGCTCGCTTGCTCAGGCGATTCTCCAGGCAAATGAGCTAAGTGGCCTAACCCGCCGCAGGTCGGACATGTTTGACCAAACAGCTCATAGATATTTTGCCCTTGGCGTTTGCGGGTAAGTTCTACCAAGCCTAGCTCTGAAAGCTGCGAAATCTGAGGCCGTGACTTATCGGCTCGCAGCGAAGTGCCAAACTGTTCCAATACCTGCATTTGGTCACGGCGGGCATCCATATCAATAAAATCGACAATAATGACCCCCGCCAGGTTACGCAGCTTTAGCTGTCTAGCGATTTCAATCGCGGCCTCGCAATTCGTCCAAAGCACCGTTTCTCGAGCGGTTGCTGAGCGAGTAAATGAGCCTGAGTTAACGTCAATTACCGTCAGCGCCTCGGTCGGCTCAATAATAATGTAGCCACCTGATGGCAGATCTACTCTAGGCTTGAGTGCTTCTCTAATAGCCGCATTAACGCGAAAATACTCAAGAATAGAGGTTGATTCTCGGTGGTGATCAATTAAGATTCCCGATGGAATGCGGCCATCGCTCCAGCTGGTTAGATGTTTCTTAGTTCTTTCTAATCCACCAGCGGTATCTGTGACAATGCGGTTCACATTGTCACTATAAACATCGCGCAGCACCCGCTGAATAAAGTCATCGTCTCGGTTCAAAAGAGAGGGCGGGCGGGTTGATAGTGCTTCCTCTTGAATCGCTTCCCAGCGCTGCTGCAATGCTTTTAAGTCTTCACAAATGGCATCTTCAGAAATGCCTTCGGCTTCCGTTCTAATCAGTAACCCCATTCCCGGCGGCTTAATCAAAATGCCGAGGGCGCGCAGTCGGTTGCGCTCAGTTTCGTTACGGATGCGACGAGAAAGATTAACGCCTTTGCTGTAGGGCATTAGCACTAGGTAGCGGCCAGGTAACGTGACCTTGCCAGTTAGCCTCGGACCTTTATTGCCGGTGGGCTCCTTCATGATTTGAACGAGCACCTTTTGCCGAGGGGCCAGCAGCTCGGTAATCGAGCTAGCCATCCGTTTGAGCTTCAGTGGGCCCAGATCAGAAACGTGCATAAAGCCGTTTTTGTCACTATCACCAATGTTTACAAAGGCAGCGTCAATCCCCGGCAAAATATTCTCTACGGTACCGAGGTAGATATCTCCAACCTGGTGACTACCCGTGGCAACAATAATTTCTTGAATTTGATCTTCTGAAAAAACAGCAGCGATTCGATGCTGCTCTGCAATAATAATCTGCTTGGACATTCAATATTCCTCTGAAGCCAGTCAGCTATTGCCCTTGTTTTGGGCCTTTTCTGCCGACGGATCCTTGAGTTGTAGGTAAAAAAACGGTAATTAAGGCGCTGAAAGAAAAGTCTAATTTTTGAAAAGCTTAAGATCTCAGAGATAAGTCTCTTAGGATTAAAGCTTAGGTAGGATTAAAGTTTAGAGAGCTGATTGTTGAAAATCACAGATAAAATAAAGTGTAAATTGCCAAAAAGTGTTGGAGTCTCTGATCGCAATCAGTTGCAAGGTGGCTTCCTTGCCTCTCAGCTTTTGGCTGGCTCTTACTCTCGGTCTTACTGTTTAAGTTTAATTAGCTTAAGTTTAATTAGCAAACTATTGACTGCGTGCAAAGCTGGCTCAACAGACTGTTAGCCTTGGAATAAGTACTAATACGTACATACTTTAATGCGCATACGGGTCATGCGCATGACGGGAATAGATCTTTCAGAAGGCATTTTCTGTATCTATCTAATTCCTTTTGCTTTTTCCTCTTGCTTTGCCTAATGTGCTAGCTCAATCGTTAACTTTATAACTCCGCTAATTTACTTAAGCCCTACTCAACCTATCTAAGACTATTGTTAAGCCTATTAGGTCTGTCGGCTACATTGCTTCAGGAATACCTTTTGCCGAGGTTCCTTTAGATGATTTTGTGAAAAATAGAGACTTTTCTGAGAAAGTGGAGCACATGGCTTGCTCCTGAATTTTCTGGCTATGTTCAGACCTGATATGGGTCTCATTGGGTCTTGATCTTGTCCTAGTCTTAGCCTTTGCTTAGCTTTTAACTATCAGATACTTGCAAAGCAAGCTTTGGTAGTTAAAAGACGTATATCATTACATTTTTTATATATGCTTTGATATCTATGTCAAAAACTCAGGTGGAGCTTAGCTGACGGTTGCTAGTCAGTACTTTACGCACAAGACTAATGTACCTTAATGCAGCAACTTCCGTGGCTGTATTATAGCGTCATCGGTAATTTTGTACACTTTTGCTCTGCAAAAATTAATTTGAGGCTTTAGTTAGGCTTTAATTATGATTCAAATCCATGCCTAAAAGCCTTCCCTGATGGCCACTCAAAAAGACTGATAGTTAGTATTTTCAATACTTTCAATACTTTCAATACTTGAGTGGCCAGTTAGGATTTTGTTGCTTGGAAAATGAGCGCTGATTAGTTGCAGTTAATTGAGCTGAGTTGATTGGAAGGTAACGTTCAATTAAAAGAGCAGCAGTCGCAGCAGGTGCCGTAGACAAAGAGCGCTTACGTCTACCTGATCCGACACGTCTAGTGTCATCGTCTGAACTGTGAGGCGGCTGAGCGCTGCTGTTAAGTCCATCGACATGCTGGAGCATGAGCACAGCAACTGGGTACTGTTTTGGTAGTTCACGCCGGACAAACCGGCGGATGTCTTCTTCAACTCGGGACTGTAGCCCTTCCCAATTGATAGTAGGTTTATCGCTATTGGGGTCGTTAATAACTTCTTTCCACCGCTCGCGCAGGGATTTTTTGACGACTGGAACGCAGCTACTTTCCCATTGTTGCTGCGTTTTGACGGTGACGACGCCGCGTAGATTAATTGCTGGTTCGCCCAACAGGTTGCCTTTACTGTCGACGGTAGCTGAAATGGTAATGATGCCATCTTCAGCGAGCTGCTGGCGCTCTTTAAGCACGGCTCTTTCGACAATACCAGTTCGAGACGCATCAACTAGCTCAATGCCGGCGGTGACTTTGCCGTCTACTTTCATGCTGTCGGCGGTGATTTTAATCACGTCTCCGTTGTTGACGATCGCAATATTCCCGTCTTCAACCCCAAGCTGCTTGGCCATTTCGGCATGTTTGACGAGCATTCGGTGTTCGCCATGTACTGGAATGAAAAATTTAGGTCTAGTCAGCGCTAGCATAAGCTTGTGGTCTTCTTGGTAGCCATGACCGGAGACATGCAGCCCTTTATCTTTGCCATACATGACCCGAGCGCCCTGCTGCATGAGCTTGTCGATGGTACTGACCACGCTGATGGTGTTGCCCGGAATAGGATTGGACGAAAAAATAACGGTGTCGCCCTTTTGAATCTTAATCTGACGGTGAGAGCGGTTGGCGATGCGGGTCAGCGCGGCCATCGGCTCACCTTGAGATCCGGTTGTCAAGATCATGGCTTTTTCATCGGGGCACTGTTTTAGCATGTTCAGTGGCTTGAACAGGCTTTCGGGGGCGTTGATGTAGCCGAGGTTGCGGGCGTGAGAAATGACGTTGAGCATGGATCGCCCGACGACGAAGACGTCGCGTTTGTGCTTTTGAGCAAGTTCTAGCAGCATACTTACTCGGTGCACGGAAGAGGCGAAGGTCGTGACAAATAGCCGACCTTTAGCGTCGTTGAACTCTCTGTCTAAGTTGGGGAAAACAGCTCTTTCTGAAGGGGTGTTGCCCGGAATTTCGGCGTTAGTAGAGTCGCTAATGAGGCATAGGACGCCGGCTTCGCCGTATTCAGCAATTTTTTGAAAGTCAAAGAATTCGCCGTCTACAGGGGTGTGATCTACCTTGAAGTCGCCGCTGTGGATGACGGTGCCAACGGGCGTTTGAATCGCCATCGTGAAGCTATCCGCCATTGAGTGGGTGTTGCGGATGTATTGAGCTTTAAAGTGCTTACCGAATTGAACGGTATCGCGGGGGCCAACGGTGTGAAGAACGGTGCGATCGCTCACGCCTGCTTCTTCTAACTTGCCCTGCAATAGCGCCATCGCCAGTCTGGGGCCATGAATAACTGGAATATTGAACTGTTTAAGGTGAAAGGCAATGCCGCCGATATGATCTTCGTGACCGTGGGTGACGATCATGCCTTTGATCTTGTGCTGGTTTTCTTTTAAATAGGTGATGTCGGGCAGCACAATATTGACGCCGTGCATGCCTTCGGTTGGAAAGGAGAGGCCCGCATCTAGTAGGACAATTTCGTCGTCGTATTCAAAGACGCAGGTATTTTTCCCAATCTCATGCAGTCCGCCTAGGGGGATGATTTTGAGCGGTTTTTCTGAGTTGCTTGAGCCCCTGCTGGGGGCTTTGCTGGGGCTTTTATGCGGGCTGTGGGTACTCTCAGCACCTACTTTTGGGCTGTTGCCGTTCTGGCTACCGTTCTGGCTGTTGTTATTTCTACTGCTGACGGGTCTACTCATGTAGCTTCCTTATATTAACGATATGGGAAAATTGAAAAACTGGGTATTGAAAACGAAAACAATTGAAAATTTTGGTTGGTCAATTTGATATTTTCTGACTTACGCCAAGTGTTGTGTGCGTCGTCTAGATAAGCCGCTTAGACCTTTGAGGTTAGATCTTTAATTGCGCGCTTTCGATGGCAGTAAATATCAAGCTATCGTCGATTTTTGATGATAGGGACTAACTTTCTTTTGTTTAAATCTCAATTATTGTTACCGCTTCAGTTGGAGGCAAAGCGGACGCTGAGGGATTTGGCTACTCGGTTTTGATGGAGACTTTTCTGCCATAGAGATGAGTGAATAAGTTGTGAGTGAATGGGGTCATATAAAGGGTGATCGCAGCTATTAGCTATTAGGGATATAAGATTCAATCGTTGGCTGGAGCTAAATTTTTCAGGTTTGATGTTCTGATGTTGGCTTTAGAATTGTGGGGTCACCCATCTAAAATTGATTCTGAAAGTGATCTGGCTTTAGGCTGGAATCTAATACTTGTGCTCTTGGCTAGAAAGCTGGGCTATTGCACTATTTGGCATACTGTCTGGCAAATGTTCCCAGTGCTGATTTTGTTTTGCCGAGGTTGACTTCTTAGCTAATCTTGCGCTTCTGATTACCTGGCGCTTTCTACCCTACGCTATATCTTCGGTGAGATTTTCTACTGGGCCCTTTTTCACTGGGCTCTTTTCCATTCGCCCTTTGTATCAAGCCCTTTGTATCAAGCCCTTTGTATTAAGCCTAGCTGAGTTAGGGTGGTCCTCATGGCTTGCTCTAACTCAGGTGATCCTTCGCACAATGGCAACCGGCAACTGCCGACTGCCCATCCCTGCAATGTTAGCGCTACTTTCAAAGGGACAGGGCTGGTAATTGCAAACAGCGCTTTATACAGCGGCAATAATTTTAGGTGGAGTGTCGTTGCTACCTTGTTGTGACCCACTTCAAACGCTTGAACCATCTTTTGCAACTCGTCTCCGACCAGATGGCTGGCCACACTCACAACTCCCACAGCTCCAACTGAGAGCATAGGTAAAGTTAGAGAGTCATCGCCGGAGTAAATCTCAAAGCTGGCAGGTGCGCATCGACTAATTTCGCTAACTTGATCAAGATTCCCACTTGCCTCTTTGATGGCAACGATGTTGGGAACATTTGCTAGCTTGACGACCGTTTCAGGCAGCAGATTGCAGCTTGTGCGTCCAGGTACATTGTAGAGCATGATGGGAAAATCGGGTACGGCCTGGGCGATCGCATGAAAGTGGCTGTACAGACCTGCTTGAGGCGGCTTGTTGTAATAGGGCACGACCTGCAAGGATCCATCTAACCCCAATTGAGCGGCTTTCCGGGTCGCTTCAATGGCCTCTTTTGTACTGTTAGAGCCGGTGCCAGCCATCACCTGAGCTTTTCCTTTTACCGCCTGTTGAACGACTTTGAACAGCTCGTATTCCTCATCCCAAGTCAGAGACGGTGATTCGCCCGTTGTGCCACAGACCACTAATGTATCGCTGCCGTGATCAGCTAAATGACTCGCTAGCTGCTCAGCAACCGAGTAGTTGACCTCTCCAGAGGGCAAAAAAGGCGTTGCCATAGCCGTCAGCACTCGCCCAAATCTTGGTTCGCCAACAGGCGCGCTATCAAAGCGATTCGTCATTTCTTACTGCCTTTAATCCTGCTTGTCTACTACTCTGATGTTGCCTTTGAGCCCCGGTATAAATCTGCTTTAGACCCGTTTGAAATCCGTTTTATGTCCGTCCTCGCTCAAATTTATCGCCTTAAGCAGCCACGGGCGATTTGAGCCAGCGCTTAGCCACGACTAACTCGGCAATTTGAACGGCATTTAGGGCCGCTCCTTTGCGGATTTGGTCGCCGCAGAGCCATAGCTCCAAACCGCATGGGTGAGATATGTCTTGACGAATGCGCCCGACTAAAACGTCGTCTTCTCCGGTGGCATCAATGGGCATTGGAAAATAATTCGCATTCCAATCTTCGACAAGTCGGATACCTGGAGCCTGCTCAATCGCCTTACGGGCTTTGGCAACTGCAAAAGGCTCCTCAAATTCCAAATTAATCGCTTCTGAATGTGCTCGTAGTACCGGCACTCGAATACAGGTTGCTGAAACTTTTAAGCTGGGCTCAGCGAAAATTTTGCGCGTTTCATTAACCATTTTCATTTCTTCCTCGCAGTAGCCCTGCTGATTAATCGGCGTATTGTGAGGAAATAAGTTAAAGGCTAGCGGATACGGAAAAATTTCTGTAGGTGGCTCTTTGCCTTCTAAGATCGCTTTTGCCTGCTGCTTGACTTCTTCCATCGCTCTTGCACCTGCTCCACTGGCCGACTGATAAGTGCAGGCAACAATGCGACGAATAGGCTGAAGCTGATGCAGTGGCCAGAGCGCGACAGTCATTAAAATTGTGGTGCAGTTGGGATTGGCAATAATGCCGGTATGACCCTCTGCGGCGCTAGGGTTGACTTCTGGTACGACCAAAGGAATCGAGCCGTCCATTCTAAAGGCGCTGGAGTTGTCAATCATCAATGCGCCTGCTTCCACAATGGTTTTGGCCCATTGTTTGGAAATTGCGCTGCCAGCCGACGCCAACACAATGTCGATGCCTTGGAAAGCTTCGGGGCTGACGGCTTCGATAGCGATCGCCTCACCTCTAAAGCTCATTTGCTTACCAACAGAATTCGGCGAAGCTAGAAGCTTCAACTTTTTGACTGGAAAATTGCGTGCCTCAAGCAACTGTAGCAGTTCAGTGCCGACTGCACCCGTCGCGCCCAAAATGGCAATATTGTAAGATTCAGGCAAGTTCATATCCTCCCGGTGGCCCTCATTGGCCTGGACAGCTATTCTCCTGACAGATTAGGGCTAATAACTGCTGCAATCACTATACATCTATACATCCAGTCCAAACTAGCTAGTCCAACAGCGCATTAATGAAAGGCTGAATTTGATCAGGGCTTTAGATCAGGGCTTTAGAAGTGTGTCAAGAATTCAATGTGAATCAATATAATGATATGAAGTGTATGATATCTAACTGCGATTAAATAACCGCCTTCAATTTCATGATGGCGAACAGCTGCTGCTTAAAAGGCGCTTAATCGCTGATAGCCAAAGAATTTGCTCCACTATATTTACCTATGAAAGTTACCCAGGAAAAGTTGCCCGATAGCCAGGTCGGACTGGAAATAGAAGTCCCGGCAGAATTGACCCAGCAGAGCTATGAGAAGGTTTTGCGCGATCAGATGAAGTCGGCCAATATTCCTGGGTTTCGTAAGGGCAAAGTGCCGCGCCAAATTTTGATCCAGCGTCTTGGCACTGTGCAGCTTAAGGCCGCTGCCTTGGATGACATGCTGCAAAAAGTAATCGAAAAAGCCCTGAAACAAGAAGAAATCAGTGCTATTGGCAACTATCAGCTGCGCTCAGATTTCGAGGCGCTCATGGGTGAGTATGAACCTGGTAAGGTGCTCAATATCTCAGCTTCGGTTGATGTGCCACCACGGGTTACGCTTAGCGAATACAAAGGCTTGTCAGTTAAGGCCGAAGAAATCAAGGCGGATGCGGCCAAAGTCGATGAATCTTTGGAAACCTATCGAGAAAATTTGGCGACGCTAGTTCCTATCGAGGATCGGGCCGCTCAATCGGGAGATGTCGCCGTCGTAGACTTTGTGGGCAAAGCTGAAAATGCCGACGGTGATCTAGAAGAATTTGAAGGGGGCAACGCTCAAGATTTTCAAGTTGAGATCAAGGAAGGCCGCTTTATTCCTGGCTTTGTTGAAGGCATTGTGGGGATGGAGCTAGAAGAAATTAAAGACGTTGAGGTGACTTTCCCGGCAGATTATCCTCAAGCTGAATTAGCCGGTCAGCCTGCAACGTTTTCAATCACTCTTAAGGAGCTCAAGGAAAAGGAACTGCCCGAACTTGATGATGATTTTGCTGAGGAGGTCAGTGACTTTGAAACTTTGGCTGAGCTGCGGCAGTCCTTGGAAGATCGTTACGACAAAGAAGCTGCTGAGGCGACTGATAGCAACGTCGAAAAGGCGTTGCTCGATGAGCTAGTTACTCATCTGGAGGCAGAGATTCCAGATACTTTGATCAAACGTGAAGTGGATTTTATCGTTTCTCAAACGGCGATGCAGCTTAGTCGTCAGGGAATTGATTTGAGCAAGTTTATGACCAAAGATTTGGTCGATAACATGCGCAGTAATGCTCGCCCTGAAGCGATTGAGCGCCTACGCCGAACGCTAGCGCTAGGCGAAATTGCGCGGCTAGAGACCATTGAGATCGAAGCGGATGAAATCAAAGCTCGTGCAGAAGAAATGATGGCTGAGGTGGAAGATCCGAGTCAAATTGATCCAGATCGCCTGCAAGAGGTGGTGAACGAGGATTTGATGAAAGAGAAAATTTTGGCTTGGTTAAAGGAAAATTCTGATGTGGAGCTAGTCCCTGAGGGATCGCTTCAGCCTGCTGAGGCTGAAGTAGAAACCGATGCCGATGCCAGTGCAGAGATCAGTGCAGAAGCAGAAGCGGCTGATGAAGAGCTTGAAGCCCAAGCCGTAGACGTTGAGGTCGTTTGACGAGGCGCTGGCTATAAGCTGGCTAGGCTCTTTGAGATAGAGCTGACTGAATCGGTGGTTCGGTCGTCAGGCAATGTCGAAAAAGAGGTGATTCGTTACAGTGGTATGGCATCTGTAACTTTAGTTTTGGTTGAGATGCGGTACATTAAGCACGTGTATAGGTAGCTGCTTCAGTCTTATGGATACATCATTGAATCGTATGAGTCTATCTGCCCCGATGTCGCCCTCTATGGCATTTCATATGCCTCCTCAGAATGTAGTGCCGATGGTGGTAGAGCAGTCTGGTCGAGGCGATCGCGCTTTTGACATTTACTCGCGGCTATTGCGTGAGCGGATTATTTTCTTAGGCACACCAGTCATGGATGATGTGGCCGATTCAATCGTGGCCCAACTGCTGTTTTTAGATGCTGAAGATCCTGAAAAGGACGTGCAGCTTTATATCAATTCACCGGGCGGTTCGGTGACAGCCGGGATGGCTATTTACGACACCATGCAGCAAATTCGTCCCGATGTGGTGACCATTTGTTTTGGCTTAGCGGCGAGTATGGGTGCATTTTTGCTAGCAGGCGGAGCTAAAGGCAAGCGCATGTCTTTGCCGAGTTCGCGAATTATGATTCACCAGCCTTCAGGTGGTGCGCAGGGTCAATCGGCTGATATTGAAATTCAGGCCCGTGAAATTCTATATTTGAAGCGACGCTTGAATGAGATGCTAGCAGAGCACACAGGGCAAGATTTGGCTCGCATTGAAGCAGATACCGAGCGCGACTTTTTTATGTCTGCTGAGGAAGCTAAAAATTACGGCCTAATCGATCAGGTCGTGACTAAACAGATGCTTGCTGATACTAAGCTGACTGCGGTAGGGTAACGGTTATGTCTAAGTACGACTCCCACTTAAAGTGCTCTTTTTGCGGTAAGTCGCAAGAGCAAGTGCGCAAGCTGATCGCCGGGCCGGGCGTATATGTGTGCGATGAATGCGTTGATCTCTGCAACGAGATCTTAGACGAAGAGCTGTTTGACTCTAATTCATCGGTAGCTGTGCCTACGCCACGCCGCGATCAGAGTTCAGATCGTAGGCGCAAGTCTCCTTCTAGAATTTCGCTGAGTCAAATTCCGAAGCCGCGCGAAATTAAAGCGTACCTAGACGAGCATGTGATTGGCCAAGACGAGGCCAAAAAAGTGCTTGCAGTAGCAGTTTACAATCACTACAAGCGCTTGAGCTTTGTCAATGCTGACAGTGAAGACGATGGCGAAGACGATATTGAGCTGCAAAAGTCGAATATTTTGCTGATTGGGCCAACGGGCTGCGGAAAAACGCTGCTTGCTCAAACGCTGGCTTCGATTTTGGAAGTGCCGTTTGCGGTAGCTGATGCGACGACCCTGACCGAAGCGGGCTATGTCGGTGAAGATGTTGAAAATATTTTGCTGCGGCTGCTACAGGTAGCTGATTTGGATGTAGATGAGGCGCAGCGCGGAATTATCTATATTGACGAAATTGATAAGATTGCGCGTAAGAGCGAAAACCCTTCGATTACTCGCGATGTATCGGGAGAGGGGGTTCAGCAAGCGCTGCTGAAGATGCTGGAAGGTACAATTGCGAATGTGCCGCCGCAAGGAGGGCGTAAGCATCCTTATCAGGACTGTATTCAAATCGATACGAGCAATATTTTGTTTGTGTGCGGTGGGGCTTTTGTAGGTCTTGATAAGATTGTGGAGCAGCGGATTGGCAAGAAGTCAATGGGATTTGTGCAGCCCGGCAAGGAACTGAACAGCGAAAAAAAGGCGGTTCAGACTCTGAAACATTTGGTTGCAGATGACATTGTAAAGTTTGGGATGATTCCTGAGTTTATTGGTCGGATTCCGGCGATTTCGATTGTGGAGCCGCTAGATGAAAAAACGCTGGTTTCAATTTTGACGGAGCCGAAAAATGCATTGGTAAAGCAGTTTAAAAAACTGATGCGGATGGATGATGTGGAGTTAGAGTTTCAGCCAGAGGCAATTAAGGCAATTGCAAAAGAAGCCTACAATCGCAAAACTGGGGCTCGGGCGCTGCGTAGTATCATTGAAGAAATTATGCTAGATGTAATGTATGAGCTGCCGTCGCGCGAAGATGTGAAGCGCTGTGTACTAACGCAAGAAATGGTGGAAAATCGCTCGACAGCTGAGCTATTAGTGCATCCTACTTCGATTCCTAAGCCGGAGTCGGCTTAATTGAAACGCTTGTTTGGATAGTTTTTTGATAGAAATGAAGAGGCCGAATGCCCTACGTCAGTGTTAACAGCGTTGATCATTACTATGAATGGGTCACGACGCAAGACCATCCTGGTGACTATTCCAAGCCAGTGATGGTTTTTTTGCATGGTTGGGCTGGTTCTGCTCGCTATTGGGAATCGACGGCGAGAGCAATTGCGCCTGATTACGACTGTTTACTGTATGACATGCGTGGATTTGGGCGATCAAATGCCGCCACGCCTGAAGCAATGGCCGCTGATCCTGCCTTGGGTTCACTCGAAAGCTTTGCAGATGATCTGCTCGGTTTGCTCGATGCGTTGAATTTGACGCAGCCGGTGTACATCAACGCGCATTCTTTAGGCGGTACAGCAGGGCTGTATTTTTTAGATCGCTATCCAGAGCGGGTTAAAAAAGCTATTTTGACCTGTAACGGCAGTTTTCCTTATCAACGGTGGGCTTTTGAGGCGTTTTATCTCTTCGGCGGCTATGTCGTTGCTTTTCGCCCCAAATGGCTGGGCCAAATTCCATTTTCCTCACAGATGTTTATGTCACGTTTTTTGAAGGGCTCTATTCCGCTGGCTGAAAAAAAGGCTTTTCTGAACGACTTTTTGATGGCGGATGGGCCAACGGCCATGGGGACTTTAAAAGCTGCTGTGAGCAAGCACGCCACTGAGGTGATGCCGGTTGCTTTTGCTAATTTAAAGGTGCCGACGCTGATGATTTCGGGTGAGTATGACAAAATTACCCCGGCAGCGCTAGGGCGTGAGGCGGCTGAGATGAGCGATCGCATGGAATACGTTCTGATGCCAAACACAGCGCATTTTCCGATGCTAGAAGATGCCGATAGCTACTTAGAAATTATGCAGTCATTTTTGACCCAAACATTTGAGCCTGTTAGCGCTTGACTGTCAGGGCCAACAGGCTATTCTAGATTCATTTAGATTCAATCACTCTAGAGGTTTCTCAAGATATCTCCATTGGACTAGATCTATTGGAATATCTCCATTGGATCTAGTCGTTTAGGCCAGATTCCCAATCTTCAACGTACCGATTGTCATAAGCGAGTCTGCGTTCTCTAGCTCTTTGATCCCTATAGCTCAGTTCTCTAAGTGAAGCAGAGGATTCTCTTGTATCTCTTAGACCCTCTCTAAAGCTATCTCTAGAACCCTCTTGAGGTCTGAGCTGTTGATTAATTTCATTAAGGGTATTTTGTACATTGCCAATCGCTTGGAGCGTATTTTGTTCGCTCAATAGCGTCACAATGTATTGATTAAAATCAACGCCTGCTTGGGCAGCGGCTTCTGCTAGTTTTTGGTGCAGCTCTTTTGACATATTGATCAGCGCTTCGCCACTGTACTCAGCTGTAGGTTCAGCGTTAGGTTCAGCTTCAGGCAGTAGTTCAGTTTCGGCTGTCTGGGGATTGCTCATAGCGTAAATTAAGCGTAAATGATGGATGGTTGACTTTTGTATTATGCTCTGTATGTGAAGTGTTTAAAAGAATGCCGTATCTTTGTGGCTAACGGTGGGTTAGTACATAATTCTTTAGTCGAGTCCTAGCTCACGCTTAAGGCGACCGATGGAGTTTTCGCCGATATAGTTTTCACAGCGAATGATTTCGGGGGGGCGGATGATGTCGTTGCGGGCGGCGAGTAGGGCTTCTTTGATGGCTGGATAGCTGGCGGTATCTAGCGCCACGATGGTTTGAGCGCTGCGAACGACGGCAGAGAGTTTTTGAGTGTCTTCAGTTTGGGCGGTCATGACTAGGATGTCGTCGCCGCGTAGGCTGTAGGAGAGAACTTCGGCAATGCGGATGATGCCGGTACTGAGGCTGACGAGCCCTAAGCAGGTGTCTTTGGCTAAGTTTTTGAGCAGCTCTCGCTCTTTGGCGTAGTCGTAAATGTCGATGGGAATGACGCGGACGGATTTGGGTGCGGCTATTGCTTCGGCTTCATTCACGTAATACCGGCTGGTGACGACGGTGCCGGAGCGGGTTTGGGCTAGGACTTGATCTAATTCTTCTAGGGGGACGAGCTGCACTGGAATTTTGAGCGCTTGTTCTAGCTCACGAACCATCAGCTCACCGGCTCCATCATCTCGCTTGATGGTGACCAATACTCTGGCACTACAGCGCAGCCGCCAGTCTACTTCGGCCATGAATAGCTCGCGGGCCTGGTGCAATGAGCAGCCCTGGCGCAGTAGCTCATCTAGGCTATTTTCGACCAGTTCTTGCGCTTTTGGAAACTTATCAAGCAGGGGCGAACCGGGTTTGACAATTTCGGTGGTGCCTTCAGCCCGCACATAGATGCCAGATCCGGGCATAGCTTCGACGACGCCTGCATCTTCTAGCTGACGGTACACTTTACTGATGGTGTTGCGGTGCAGGCCAGTTTGCATGGCCAGTTGCCGAGTGCTGGGCAACCGGTATCCGGGTGGATATTGGCGTGAGGCTATGGCAAACCAAATTTGGTCATACAGCTGTGTAGAGGCCGGTATTTCGCTATCTGTTTGAATATGGAACTGAACCACTGCTGTGTGCCCCCCCGTTTGGCAAGGTTGGCTAAATTAAAGGCGATTCGATGAGTGCGATCGCTTAATTAACCCAACGGAAATTTTGTATAAGCTGTCTGTCTACATTGCCCAGTGTACGAAACTTTGGTGCCACAACTTGGACGCTACCTAGAGATTAGTCGGGAATCTGCTGTTCGTGGGCAAGGAGTATTCGATTTTAGGGCTTTGCTCAATAATTCTTGATGATAACCTAGGCGCTGAAACGTGTTTCCGGTCGGTTAAAGGCGTTGCTTGCAGGAATAGTGGCTTTTGATGGGGGAGTCTCCCTAAAACCACCAATTACCTTATATATTTGAAAGGCTACTTATACCGACTTTGGAGATATCTCCGTTGACCTTTTCAGCCGAAGATTTTGCAAAAGCTCTAGACCAGCAGAACTACCAGTTTGCGCGCGGTAGCGTGGTCACTGGCACTGTTGAAACCCATGAGAGTGACGGAGCCTATGTCGATATTGGCGGTAAGTCGGCAGCTTTTTTGCCCTCTAAAGAGCTTTCCATAGAATCGGATGCTTCACTAGAAGAAGCGTTACCAATTGGAACAGAGCGTCAGTTTTTGATTGTGCGCGACCAAGATGCGAATGGCCAGCTGGTGATTTCGATTCGGGCGATGGAAATTAAGGCGCTGTGGGAGCGTTTGCAGGAGCGTCAGGACAATGGCGATGTGCTAGAAGTGACGGTTTCTGGCACAAATAAGGGTGGAGTAACAGCAGATGTTAGCGGGCTGCGGGCATTTATTCCGCGATCGCACTTGGCTCGGCGAGTAGAAGATCTGGACTCACTGATGGGCCAAACGCTCAATGTGGCGTTTTTGGACGTAGATCCTGATAATAATAAGCTGGTGCTTTCAGAGCGAATTGCGGCGCGGGCATCGGCCTTGAGCCATTTGACCAAGGGCGAACTGATTGAGGGCACGGTAGCTTCTTTAAAGCCATTTGGCGCATTTATTGATTTTGGTGGGGCTTCTGGGCTGCTGCATGTGAAGCAAATTAGTAAGAGCTATGTGTCTGCTTTAGGCGATGTGTTTAAAGTGGGCGATCCGATTAAGGCAGTGGTGCTCAATATTGACGATGAGCGCGGTCGAGTGGCGCTATCGACGCAGGTGCTGGAAAAGTATCCGGGCGAAATTTTGAAAGACATGGCAACGATGATGGCTGAAGCGGAAGAGCGGGTCAAGCATTTGTCAAATTCAGCGGCTGAGGGCGAATAGACTTAAGTGCCGCAAGACTTGAGGGCGACAGTAAAAAGCAATAGACGGAAACTATGGGCACTGTTTGGGAGCTAGATTTTTACGCTAGGCCAATTTTGGATGAGCGACAGAAAAAGCGCTGGGAGATTTTAATTTGTGAAGGGTTGCAGTCAGTAGAAGATGATCCTGATCAGCTGTTTCGCTACAGCAAATATGTGTCGAATAGTGAGGTCAATTCGGATCAACTGAAGGCGGCTTTGACAGAGGCGATCGCTCAATCCGGCAGTCAGCCCACCCGCGTTCGGTATTTCCGCTATCAAATGCAGAACATGATCAAACGCGCTTGCGAAGAGACGGGCCTGTTGCCGTATCCGAGTCGCCGCACGCTGGCGCTTCAGCAGTGGCTAGAAGATCGCCGCAAACATGTATATCCTCATGAACCTGGCTATCAAGAGAGCCTGTCGGCTATGGTGGCCACCCCTCTAGAAGTGGTAAATCCTTTACCCGATGCGCTCATTGGCCAAAAATGGTCGTTGGTCACGCTGCCTGCTAAAGACTTTGCGGAAATGGGCGAGTGGGATGTGGGCTTTGGGGAAGCCTTTCCGCTGGCGGCGGTAGGAGTAGCTCCTGAAACACCTATTCCGGGCTTTATTATTTACTCAAGTCGGGCGGTGGCTTTGGCGGCTTGGATGTCAGGGTTAGAAATTGCCTGTGTGCGCGCCGGACGAGAAGAATCGAGCAACTATATTTCAAAAAATACGGCGACGGCGCGGCTGCTGATGGATACGGGAACGACGGAAACCTGGCTATTGGCCGATTTGGTTACGCCGGAGACTCAGGCAGAAGGTCAGCGGTTTGAAGAAGCTAAGGCCGCAGCGAACAATGTGCATTTTATTGCAGTGCAAGAGAGTCCTGAGTCTGAGGCTTTTGCAGGGCTTTGGCTAATGCAGTCGCGGGAGTTTGGCTAGATGGGTGAGCAGCAGGCGGGTCATGAACAAAAAGGCGACAGGCAATGGGTAAGGTCGCTGATCATGTATGGGCTTTTGAGTGCGATCGCGCTAACTATGCTTTTGCCGTTACTCTGGCTCGTCAGCACTGCCTTCAAAGGCCCAACGGAAAACCTGTTTCAATTTCCGCCTCAGTTTTTACCCGCATCGCCCACCTTCGGCAACTTCATCAAGGTGTGGCAAACTAATCCCTTTGGCCGTTACTTTTTTAACAGCACCCTAATTGCCGTTGTTACCGTCGCATTCAATCTCCTCTTGTGCTCTTTGGCAGCGTACCCTTTAGCTAGACTGAACTTTAAGGGGCGAGAGCTGTTGTTCTCGCTGATTGTCTCTACGATTTTGATTCCGTTTCAAATCGTGATGATTCCGCTATACATTCTCACCGTTCAGATGGGGCTTACGAATTCGTATATCGGCGCAATTTTTCCTTCAATTGCCTCAGCCTTTGGCATTTTCCTGATGCGCCAAGCGTTTCAAACCGTGCCTAAAGAACTCGAAGAAGCAGCTCGTATCGATGGCTGCACTGAGCTGGGCATTTGGTGGCATATTATGATTCCGTCGGTGCGTCCGGCGCTGGTGACGCTGGCAATTTTTGTGTTTATTGGCTCGTGGAGTGATTTTTTGTGGCCGCTGCTGATTTTGGATCGGCCTGAGTATTACACGCTGCCGTTGGGCGTAGCGCGATTGGCCGGTAGCTTTTCGCTGGATTGGCGGCTAATTGCGGCGGGCTCGGTGATTTCGATTGTGCCGGTAATTTTATTTTTTGTGGCGGCGCAGCGATACATTGTGCCCTCTGAGACGGGCAGCGGTGTAAAAGGCTAGCAACTATCTTCTAAGTTGATACTTCTAAGTTGATAACAGATTTGTAGCGTATGAATCCCTTCGATCATGGCGCTGTTCATTTAGTCGCTAGTGTGGACTAAGCCAAGGCCTATCTTTATCAAGACTTGCCTCACGGCGGGCCACTATACCTGTAAAATTCGACGGGATACCCTTCTTCAATTTAGGCAAGCCATTTCCCGTTATGTCTGCAACCCCTCCCTTGGATTCATCGCGCTCACCCCATAGCCTTTGGCCCGGTGTGATTATCTTTTTAGGGATGCTGCTGACGCTGTGGATGCAGCGGTTTTCAGATAATGGGGTGGTGTTTAGTGGCGATGGTGGACTCAAGGCGCTGCTGGCGCAGCAAATAGCACAGCAGCTATCGGCTTTTGACTTTCCCTTGGATATGGCACTGCGGCTACCTGCGGCAGATTGGGTGCAGGATCTGTGGGCACAGGGGCTGTATCCATTTAAGCCGCCGTATGTGTATGAAGTTGGCTCGCAGCGCTTTATTACTTTTCCCTTTACGTTTCCGCTCGTGAGTGCGCCTTTTTATGCTTTGTTCGGCGATCGCGGCCTTTACCTAATTCCATTGTTTTCTCTATGGTCTATCTGGCTACGCTTCTGGCAAATTAGCCGCAAAGCGCAGTGGGATTTAATCGCTCTGTGTATTGGGCTGATTAGCCTAATATTTGCTTCACCGCTGAGTCTATATGGGGGGATTTATTGGGAGCATACGCTTGCCGTAGCACTGGCCTTTTGGGGTGTCAGCGATCTGTTGTTTTGGGATCAAAGCCCCCCAAAGAATTTTGAGGAGAGTTTTGAAGAGAATCTTGAAGAGAGCTGGGAAGAGAGTTCTAAAAGTCATCTCTCCCTTTATCGGTTTCTAAGAAGCGGCGTATTAATTGGCTTAGCAGTGTGGTTTCGACCAGAATTTTTGTGTCTGGCGGCGGCGGTAGGGCTGCTAGCGACGATGGGCTGGCTGCTGCCTCAATTTAAGCTGGCAAAATGGGCTATAGCCCCTGCTTTCACCCTAGAGCAAGCCACTATGCTAATTGCCGCTATGGCCTGTACGGTTGGCACGTTCTTTGCGCTTAACTACGCTATTTACAACCACCCTTTAGGCATTCACGCAATTCAAATTGTAGAAGAATCTAATCCCGAAACTCAGTTGGCTCAAGCAAAAGCTGGCTATGGGCAAATGCTGTCCACGCTGGGACGCTATTTCCCTGTAGCGGTGTGGGCCGTAATTGCTACTCTAGTCACACCAGAG
Source organism: uncultured cyanobacterium (assembly GCA_963740915.1). GTDB lineage: Bacteria > Cyanobacteriota > Cyanobacteriia > Phormidesmidales > Phormidesmidaceae > Phormidesmis. Next base: position 162,856 of record CAVUFV010000005.1, on the reverse strand, counting down.
CTAAAAAAGTCCAACCGTACCACCTTCAAAAGGTTTCGACTTGCCCGTTTTAATCAAACATTGAATGACCTAGCCGGCAAGCAAAATAATCCTGTGAGTCGATTTGTGCTAGCGATCAGCATCTTGTTTGCTCTGAGTGTCCCTTTGATTGTGCCGCCAGGAGCGGGCGGAAAGCAGTGGGGGCCCAGATTTTATCTCGTTTTGGTACCGCTGCTGTCGGTGGTGATGGCTGAGCAGCTTAAAGCAGGGCGCTTTCATGCTTGGGCTAGGCGACTAGCCTTGGTAGGTGCAGGCATAGTGCTGCTGCTAGGCTTTCAGCTTAATACCGTCAATGGTGCTTTTAGGTCGTTTCAGCAGGGGCAGTCAATTTCGCTTCCAGCGAGCTATATACCGATTGCCCCAGCTCTCGAAACCCTTCAGCAGCAGCCGATCCCGTGGATTGCGGCATCTCACGAATTTGTGGCCCAGCAGCTATGGAGTGCGCTGCCCGAAAAAACCTTCTTTTTGGCCGAGACGATTGCTGAAGTCAAACAGCTGGCGACGGCGTTAATTGCTCAAAATGAAGCTGAATTTCTGTACGTTTGTTACCCTCATCGAGACTGTTTTGTCCCGGATACGCCTGAAGCGAATCTGAAACTATTAGATCGAATTCATGCACTTAGGTTTGTTCCTTTGGGTAAGTTCGGGAAATATCCTTTCTATAAAGTTGAGATATATTGAAGTGGAGATCACCGCGTGAAAAACAGCCGTTCTGAGATTCAGAAATTGCTGCGAAAGTTTCCGATTAGGCGCTTTTTGCGGTTTGGGGTAGTGGGCTTTAGCGGTCTTTTTGTCGATTTGGTGGTGTTTTATTTACTGCGTGAGCTAGTTGGTCTGCCGCTGTATCTCAGCACGGCGCTGTCGATTGAGATGGCGATTATTAATAATTTTTTCTGGAATGATGCCTGGACGTTTGCAGATTTAGCCCAGCAGCAAAAGGGCTGGAAGGCTAGATTCAAGCGCTTTTATAAGTTCAACTTAGTGTGTTTATTGGGCGCTTTTTTGCAGATTGGGATCATGGCGGTGATTTTGCTAATCCCAGGGGTGAATCATCTGCCAATGTTGCTCTCGCAATCAATTAGCGCTGACTGGGTAGATAATGCCAATGAATATTTCGCAAAAATTGTGGCGATTATCCTGGTCACCCTCTGGAATTTTTGGATTAACCTAAAGCTAAGCTGGCGTCAGCAATAATTTTGATGGGATAATCTGCTGAACTCATGATCATTTCGAACCGATCATTTTGAACTCATCGATACACCTGTAGCTCAAAATGATCTAGCTTCATGGTTCCGCTGAGGGTTTGCGTACTTTGCAAAGCTGATTGCTCCTGCAATATGCTCTCAGTCTCCGCAATTAGTGCCTGCGCTTGATCTTGAGTTTTAGGCTCACCCCACAGCGGATACTCTGATTTTAGCCAGAGTATCCGCTCATAGTCTTTAGCCGCCAAAGCAGTGGTTAGCGCTGCTGAAACATTGGCCGGATCGGCTACTAGCACCTCAGCATTGGCAGTATTGTCTAGGTAGTATATTAAGCGCAGTACGTGCCCCCAAGCTCGACTGTTCATCACGACTAAAGTGGGCTCATTCGTTGATATCAGCTCGCTGTTGACGGTTGTGAACATCTGGCGATCGCGCATTCCCAAATCCGCAATATTCACCGTCAAATAAGCCGCTAGTAGCGCCGCTGTCAGGGGTTCTCGCCAGCGCCCGGTTGCCAGCTCTAGCCAAGCCGCGATCAGCAGCAAACACCCCGGCAACGCCACCATCACCGAGCGCCCCCAGCCAAAACCGAGCGTATAGGTGTTAGCTATGACATCTACCGCCAAAGCGATCGCCAACGGCAAAAGCCCCATCAGCACCGCAATCATCAGCACCCGGTACTGGTGGCGGCGGTAGAGCCCCACCACACATAAGCCCACAAAGCCGACCACCGCCCAACCTATGGCCACCGCCGTGGGCTTAATCGGCTCCGCTACAGGCAGCATATCGGTCGTCAGGTGCCCTAGCAGCAGATGATCTCCCAGCGTTTGAGCTAAATCCTGGCCATGCTGAAAAGCCGCCTGCAACGGCCCGCCGACCGATGAAATTTGGCTCAGCACATCTTGACGGTTATGCACTTGCTGACGAGTGCCCCATAGCGCCCAAGGTGTAAATAGCAAAATGGCAGCCGCCAGCGTCAGGCTATGCTGGAACCAGCGTTTGCGATCTTCTAAGTACAAAATAAGCGCCGCTACTGCAAAAAACCAGTAGGCAAATAAATACTGCGTTAGCAGGCCAGCCGCTAATGAAACGGCTAACCCCACTCGTAGTAGCGATCGCCGTTTTGGCTGAGCCGCCTCACTGCCTTCGATCAAAGCTAGCAAGCACCAGCCGCTTACCACGACCCAAAACAGCATGGGCGCGTACATTCGCAGATTCAAAGAATGATCTAAAAAGAAAGGATTCAGAGCCAGCAGCGCCGTAAAAATCAACCCGCCCCGCTGACCTAAAATGCGCTGACCTAAACCGTAAGCGCCTATCAACGTCGCCAAGCTTACCAACAGCACTAGGCTTCGCAAAGCTACCTCACCACTACCAAACAGCCGCATCCAGCCATGCTCGCTCAGATAAAACAGCGGCGGATGCGGATCGCTTAGTGTTGATTTGACGACTGCTTTGACGGTTTCCAGCGCTGCGGCTACATTTTTCTCAGCCGGCAGCGTGAGCAGCTGTGAAAAATCTGAGAGCGCAAACGGGACATCATCCGGTAGCTGATAGCGATCTTTTTGCCCGGAGGCTAACAGCACCGAAATCGCCTCGTCGTACCAAAGCTCCCGTGGGCCCACCCACAGCACCCGCAGCCCTGTGCCCAAAGCAATACAGACTAGCAAAAATGACAAAAATAACATTGAGTGCAGTTTACTCCAGCTTGTTTTCTCCGCTGACAGCGTTGATAGCATTATTTTTCAGTAGCGCTATGTTCAGTCGTGTGGTCTCCAGCCAGCGGCAGCTGCTCTATGCCGTAAGCATCGCGCACTAAATATAGCGGCCGACCCTTGACTTCTTCATACACGCGGCCCAAATACTCACCCAAAACGCCTAAGCTCACCATTTGAATGCCGCCCAAAAATAGCACCGCCACCATCAAAGAGGCGTAGCCCGGAACATCAATGCCAAAAAACAAAGTGCGCAGCAGCAAAAATGAGCCATAGAGAAAAGAGAGCGCCGCAAAGATGAGTCCGATGTAGCTCCAAATTCGCAGCGGGGCCAGGCTAAACGAGGCAATGCCATCAATCGCAAAGTTCCACAGCCGCCAGTAGTTCCATTTGGTTTCGCCGCTGTGGCGAGGCTCTCGGTCGTACATGACTTCGGTTTGGCGGTAGCCGACCCAAGCAAACAGCCCTTTCATAAATCGGGTACGCTCAGGCAACCGCTTAATCACTTCGACCACTCGCCGATCTAATAGCCTAAAATCGCCCGTATCTCTAGGAATGGGCACTTTACTCATGCGCTCCATCACCCGGTAGAAGGAGTTGGCTGTTGCTCGCTTCAGCCAGGTTTCACCTTGACGCGATCGCCGTTTGGCATAGACCACATCGTAGCCCTCTCGCCACTTTGCCACCAGCTTCTCAATCAGTTCCGGTGGATCTTGTAAATCTGCATCAATCGGCACTACTGCCGCGCCGCAGGCATAGTCAATGCCAGCCGTCAGCGCCAGCTCTTTACCAAAATTTCGCGAAAGCACCACAATCTTAAGATTAGGGTTACGCTGCCGGTGCATTTGCAAGCCATTAACGGTGTCATCAGAGCTGCCATCATCCACACAGACAATTTCGTAAGTGCAGCCCAAGCGATTGAGCACGGCCTCTAAACGGCTAAACAAAAGGTCGAGATTAGAAGCTTCACAGTAAAGCGGTATCACTATAGAAATCTCTACAGAAGGCTGAGAAGCAGATCGGATGGGCGAGATTGTCTCCATAAAAGATGGGCTCACTTTTGGTGATGGCCTAGATGGTGATTGCCTAGATGAGTTCGTTTATGGCTATCTATTTTGGCTGTCTATTTCGAAGGGGGTGATGTTGTTTTGAATAATGCTGCGCTCATGAAGCTCAAAGACTAGACATCTTCGCAGGGTAGGTTAGGTCACTTTACACGGCGCTACTTTAGAAATACTAGATGCGCCTAACAACCGTCAAATAAAATGAGTTGATACCTGCTCGAATTTACGGATACGGGTCAATATGTATAGTCAATGTGCTGATATGTTGGCAAACTTGCCATCGCTGTCTCCTTTATGCTCTAACAGAGTGTAAGTCATCCCAGCTAAACCTTTAGCTAAACCCTCAGTCAAAAAATACCGTTAGAACATACTAAACCTCAACTATATCTGCCATGGCTCATCCGCTGCTTTCGCCGCCACAAGGCCCATTGCAGGTGCTGCCACTCGCATCTCTAGCAGATGATGGGTCAGCATCGAAACCTACTTCAGAATCTGCTTCCAGTTTGCCCAATGACTTGCCCAATGCGCACTTACCAAATGTGCCTTTATTGAATGCGCCTTTGCCAGCAACATCACGGCCACTCACGTTTTCGCTAGTGATTCCGACTTATAACGAGCGCGGCAATGTCTCCAAAATTGTGGCGCAGTTGAGCCGTCTGCTTGATGACTTTATTCCGGGCGATTACGAGCTGATTTTAGTCGACGATGACAGTCCAGATCGCACTTGGCAAATGGCGCAAGATCTCACGGAGACGTATCCACAATTGCAGGTGATGCGTCGTCAAAGCGAACGGGGCCTTTCTTCGGCGGTAATTCGCGGTTGGCAGGTGGCAAAAGGCGAAATTTTGGGCGTGATTGACGCCGATCTTCAGCATCCGCCGGAGGTGCTCATCACGTTGCTAAAAGCCACGATTGCCGGAGCAGATCTGGCGGTTGCGAGTCGGCATGTTGAAGGGGGTGGGGTGAGCGATTGGAGTGTGGTGCGCCGGTTTTTGTCTCGCGGGGCTCAAGTGCTTGGGCTGATGGTGTGTCCGGCGGTGGTGGGTCGAGTCAGCGATCCGATGAGTGGCTATTTTATGGTGCGGCGCAGTGCTATTGCTGGCCCACACATGAACCCTGTCGGCTACAAAATTTTGCTAGAGGTGATTGGCCGAGGCAATATCGGCGAAATTGCTGAAGCAGGCTACGTTTTTCAAGAGCGCGAGTCAGGCGAGAGCAAGGTCACCTGGAAGCAGTACATAGAGTATTTGGGCCATTTGGCCCGGTTACGCTCGCGCGGTAGAATTGGCCGACTTCGCCAAACGCTGCCCTCCCGCATCGCTCAAACGTTTCCGAAAAAGCGCTTGATTCGCTACGCCTTAGTGGGGCTCAGTGGCGTTTTGGTTGATATGGCTGTGCTTTACCTGTTAAGCGACGGCTTAGGACTTGCCTTGACTCGCAGCAAACTGGTGGCGGCTGAAGTGGCCATTATCAGCAACTTTTTCTGGAATGATGCCTGGACGTTTGCAGATGTGGCTCAGCGCCAAAAGGGATGGCAGCAGCGGCTGAAGCGATTGCTCAAGTTCAATGCGATCTGCATATCAGGGCTGGTATTGAACGTGGTGCTGCTGAATGTGTTTTATAACCTCGTTTTTGGGCAAGCGCTCAAGTACGTGGCTAACTTAATTGCCATTGGCGTGGTGGCGCTGTGGAATTTTTGGCTGAGTTTGAAGCTGAGCTGGCGGGTAACGGCGGTAGATGAACATTCAGACAAAGACAAGTTTTAATGGGCTTATCTATGGGAGATGGAGATATAGAAGCGGTCTATATAGATCTACTAAGCATCTATTAAAAGGCCTGTCCTAATGATTCTTAAGGGCTAGGATTGCTGCGCCAAAGTTCAATCAGATTGCGCGATCGCTCAGCACCGACTGGGTCGTTCTGTCGCTGATAAATTGCCAACGCTTGTTCGATAGAACCAATTGCCGAACCTTTACTGCCTTGACCCCAAAGCGCTAAGCCTAAATTGTAGTTGACCCCCGGATCCTCTGGAAAGGCTCGAATGAGCTGACGGTAGGCTAATACAGCCTGTAGATACTGACCGCGTGCTAGCAGAATCTCACCCCTAGCAGCTTGGGCAGGCAACATTTGAGGGTTTGCATCAACCGCCTGCTCATAGTAGTTAAGCGCAGCGTTTTCGTCGCCCCGACTTCGATAGATTTCGGCGAGATGAAACTGAGAATCAGCGTCTTGATCATTTAGGCGTACAGCTTGAGTCAAGGCATCGAAAGCTCGTGACTCATCGCCTCTTTGCAGCCAAATGGTGGCGAGATTGGCATAGACGCTGCTGCGATTGCGATCTAGCGCTGAGGCTTGCTCTAGCGGACGCAGGGCCGCATCGTAGTTACCTTGGGCTAGGTAAAGTATCCCAATCGCTTCGTAGGCTTGAGCGTTGTTAGGAGAAATGCTGACGGCCTGTTCGTAGGCGCTGCGTGCGCCTTCGTAGTCGTTTAGGCGTAGGAGAGAGCCGCCAAGACCGATGTAGGCGTTGGCTTCACGGGGGGCAATGCCAGTGAGGTCACGGTAGGCGCTAGCCGCTTGATCGTAGCGTTCGGCCAAAAACAGGCTTTGGGCTAAGCCGTAGTAAAAGGGTAGATTGCGAGGGTCTCGATCTAGCGCTTGTCGATAATATTCGGCGGCGGCGTCAAAGTTGCGTTGTTTACCTTGCAAATAAGCGATGCCAGAGTAGATTCGCACATTCTCACGATCTACTTGAAGAGCCTGTTGATAGAGGGCGATCGCTCCAGCATAGTCGCCCGAGTCAATTCGCTTTTGGGCATCGATTAAAAAATTATCCAGGCGTTCTTGCTGCTCATCGGTGAGGCTAGCACTGCTTTGCGCTATCCAGGTGCTCGACATGCTGTTTTGCAGATCCGGCGCTGCTGCTGCTGCTTTGGCGGGGGTGATTGTAGCGCTAAAGGCCAATCCAACGGCAGAAAGCGCGAGTGCAAAACTGTAGGGATAACGCATGAGCTGACCTCTTTAAAAAACTGAACAGGCGCACTGAAAATGAGCCAAGATGTAAGCAAACGTTAACAGCGATGGGTACGGCTCATGATTCTATCAACAACTGATTTCATTCAGGGAAAGAATATTCAAAATTATTTAGGCATTGTGACTGCTGAAGTTGTTTACGGCAGTAATGCGCTGCGCGACTTTTTTGCTGGAATTCGTGACGTGTTGGGCGGGCGAACCGGTGCTTACGAGCGTGTGTTTGAAAAGGGTCAACAGGATGCGCTAAAAGAACTACAGGCGCGGGCGCAGAAGCTTGGCGCGGATGCAGTCGTCGGCATTCAGGTGAAAACAGACACTATCAACATTGATGAGCACGGGGTGCTGATGCTGATTACCGCCACGGGTACGGCAGTAAAGCTCTAGCGATTAGCCCCTCGAAGGAGATGGCTGATTGGATAGTCGATTGGATAGTCATTGGATGGCTGACTTAGATAACTTAACGAATGGCTCGTTACGGGCCTAAATGCGCCGAAATATCACTGATAAATTATTAGCAGGCATCGCAATCACCTGATCGAGCCGCAAGGAATGCTGCTGCGCGATCGCCTCAACTGCTTCGAGATCGCGAATACCCCAGTCAGGATTGCGATCGCGCAGTGAGCGATCAAACGCCTCATTGCTCGGCGAAGTCTGCTGACCATTTCGCTGGAATGGTCCATATAGATACAGCACGCCGCTACTGGGCAAAATCTGCTCAGCGCCAGTCATGAGGTGATTGCACATCTCCCACGCAGCAATGTGGATCATGTTGATATTGATGATGGCATTAATCGAAATTGAATCGTCTATAGGCCAAGGATGCTGACTAACATCCAAATTCAGCGGCGGGATCTGTAAATTGGCGGCAGGGAGCGCTTTTGCCCAAGCTTCGATGCTGTCTCGCGAAAGCGGCTGGGGTTCGCTAGGAATCCATTGCAAATGCGGCATACGCGGGGCAAAAAACGTAATATGCTCCCCTGTGCCGCTAGAAATTTCTAAGACGGTGCCCGACGGTGGCAGCACCTGCTGTAAAATCGCCAAAATAGGCTGACGGTTGCGCTCAGTCGCAGGCGCATATTGACGCTGATCTAAATTTTGATTTGACATACTTGAAAAAGTTCTCTGCTGCTGACTTGCTAAAAGCTGAAAGCGCTTCCAGGCGAGTTAAGCAAGGCTTCGGCGGTGCGGTAGTACGTTGCCCAGTAGTAGGTTTCGGGGCGCGATCGCCACTGGTCACGATCGACTCTTAAATCCAAAATCGGCACGGTAACGCCATCCCCTTCGACGACGACCGTGACCGATACGTTCGTAATTAATAAATCTTGATCAAACGTTCGTTGTGCGCCAGCGCGAGCCGCCATTTCAGCTCGACGGAGCAGCGCATCGTAAGTCTCACCCGATTCTCTGGCCAAAAACAAGTCTAGGCGTGAGGTATAGGCCTGCGATGCCTGAGGGGCAATGAGCGCCTCCGTCAGCCATAGGCCAGTGCCGCCAATCAAAGCAGCTAGTCCTGCCGATAGCAGAGAATGCTGCCAAGAATAAGCTTTGCGCCGCCGAGATCCGATCCCCCTAGCCTTTGACCAAGTGCCCGAAAATGGTGTATTACGTCCCGAACGACGGGTGCTATAGCGAGTTGGCCACATGCAGTTAAGTAAAGTTAAGTTTAGAAAACAGGAAAAGCAAGAACTACCCATCAAGCTTCCCAGTTTAGAAGATCTCGCTACACTTTTTGAGAAAGTCAGCGATCGCGAAGCGGTGCGCTTATGATACTTTTTCATCACAAGTCTCGGAGACGATCAATGCCTAATAGCTGGGCCATCACCATCGGTATTAACCAGTATCGGCACCTACAGCCGTTGATGCACGCGCAAAATGACGCGCTCTTTACCCACCGCTTTTTGACGGAGGAGGCTGGTTTCCGCGCCGATCACTGCGCGCTGCTGAGCGATTTAGCAATGTCTGTTGAGCAGCAGGTGGTTTACCCCGATAAGTTAGCGCTTTTGGAGTGGCTACAAACCATTACGCAGCAGGTGAATCAGGGCGATCGCGTGATCTTTTTCTTCAGTGGCTATGGCGCCCAAGTAGAAGGAGCCGACTATCTAATGCCGATTGATGGCGATCCGGGGCAGGTGGAAAGTACGGGCATTGCAGCCGCAGATTTAATATCGATATTAGCTAACTTGCCCACGGATAAAACCCTGCTACTGCTAGATATTAACCGCTCTCAGGGGTCTTTAGCCGGTCAAACAATTGGTCAGCAGGTGATTGACTGGGCTGAAAAATACGAAGTCGCGACAATATTGTCCTGTCAGCCTGATCAGTATTCTCATGAAACGTTTGGGACTCGTCATGGGCTCTTTACGGCGGCGCTGCTAGAGGCATGGCGGCAAAATTGCACTACGATTGGCGAGATCAGTGACTATCTGATTCAGCGCTTGCCGGAGCTATGCGAGCACCACTGGCGACCAATTCAAAATCCAGTGAGTTTGATTCCAGCGCCTCTAGAGACAGTGCCGATCCTAGTTGAGGATGCGATCGCGGCTGATCTCGAAGCGGCTTCTTCTCCCCTAGCTTTAGAAATTCCTGAGGCTTTAAAAAATCATGAAATCTCTGACTCGATTGAGTCTTCCTATACCGATCCTTCTTATCTCGAGTCTCCCTCCGCAGATGAATACGAGGACAATTTGGGCCCAGATCATCTAGGCCCAGATGATTTGGATGCAGGTGATTTGGATTCAGATGATTTGATCCTCAAACCCCCGTCGCTTCAGCCACCCTATCGAAAAGAGAGGAAAGCCTATGAAGAAGAAGTCATTAGCGATACCGGTAATGCGATTGTGCCTTATCGTAAGCCCATAAGCGGCACGCAGCTACGCAATTGGGGTTTTTTAGCCCTAGCTGTTTTGGTTTTGGGGGTTTTGATTAAGCAGCCTTTTGTGCAAGCTGCTTGGCAAGACCTCTCTGAGAAAATCAGTGCAGTGGCTAGTCGATCTACTAGAGATGGAACTGCGGATGATGCGGCTAGCCTCAGCGGTGGTGATAAGGGAACCTCAGAAGCGGGTGCTGAAGCTGTCAAAGTAAACCCTACAGCAGACGGGGTAGCTCCAGCCTCTGAAGGTCGTGCGTCAGGAGATAGTGCCTCAAGGCCAACTTCCGCTCCCAGCAATCTTGAGACAACCCAGCCGACGACTGATAATAAGGATGTGAATACAGCGGTTAAAACGGATAGCAAAGCTGGGCTTGAGGCGGATCAAGCGACTGCTAAGGCGCTAATGGCCAAAGCCAGTGCGGCGCTCACTGATCGGCAGTACTCGGAAGCGTTGATTACCTTGCAGCAGGTGCCTCAGTCTCAGCGAAACACGACCTTTTCATCGATATTAACAAAAGCGCGAGCGGGAGCGGCTGAAGCGCAACAGGCGAATGCTTCGGTGCTGACGGAGGCGCGGACAGCGATTCAACCGATTCAGGCGTCGCAGTTTACAGAAGCGATCGCCAAAGCCAGATTAATTCAGCCAGGAGAACCTTATTATGAGGCCGCTCAAAACGATATTCGTAGCTGGAGTCAGGTGATTTTAGACATTGCCGAAGGACGAGCTACCAGCGGTAATTTAGAAGGGGCGATCGCCGCCGCTACGATCATGCCTTATGACAACCAGGATCTGTATCAAAAGGCTAAAGATAGAATTGCCTTTTGGCAGCAACGCCAAAATAGCCGCAACATCATTATCGCGGCGCAGGCAATTCCCCAGTCAGGTCAGGCCAGCAGCTATCAAGAAGGCATTGTTAAGCTCAGAGAAATCCCGATTGAGCATCCAGAATACGAAAATGCTCAGCGGTTAGCAGACGACTGGAGCGAACGCATTTTCAGCATTGCGCAGGCAAGAGCCGCTCAAGGTCGGCAGCAAGCAGCCATTCAAGCTGCCATTTTGGTGCCAGCGGGCACTACGGCTTATGAGCCAGCGCAACAGGCTATCAGACGCTGGCAAGCGCCTTAGCTGTTCTAAGTCTTTTTAGCTTGTCTGAGCTCACTGCGCTAGCCGAGACGCGTTAAGTCTGCCCGCACTTGGGTGAGCTGATTGACAGCTTGCTGGAGTTTGGCTTCCACGGCTTGCTTTTGCTGAATGAGCTGCTTGAATTTTTGGTGGCGAGCGATCGCTGTGCTAACTAGCGCCATCTGCTCAAGCGGACAGGGGTGCTTGAGCACCGTTCCATCTTCATTTATCGAACACAGCGCATACTGAGTCGGTGCATTGCTTAGAAACTTTTCGGCTGAAAATTTTTCTGATAAAGACTCTTCAGCCGAAAGCGACAAGACCTCTAAATCATCTTCCAAATTTTTTTCTAAATTCTTATCTTGATCGTGCATTAGAGCTTCCAAACAAGGCATTTCCGGATTCTCTAAAGCCTCCACATACTGCATTAGCGCCTCGGCCTCCCCGTGGCGCAGTAATGTGGTATCTGCCGCCGCTGTTATTAGGTCAGCTACCTCTAAAGAAGACTCTAGCCAGCCGTCTACCATCGGCCCCTGCGCATGAAGAGAATGCATTGCTTGGACAATCTGCCGAAGCTGCTCTTGCCAAACCATGACAATGGCTTGAATATCTCGAAGTAAATTTAGCGCTAGTGCCGGCTTCACCTCGTGGCGCTGGCTGATGAAATCTTTAGAGGCCAGAAAAGGCAATGAAACCGCGCCTCTAAAAGTTTCTAGATTGGTGGCCTTTGAGTTAGCACTAGCAGCTCGACCCAAATCAAAAGACGAAAAACTCATAGTTTAGTCCCTGTCCAACCCCTGTCTAACCCCTGTCCAACCCCTGTTCGGCTTCCAGAGAGGCGAAATGCTTACCTCGCTTCAGCCATCTCAATTTGAACCGACCCAAAATCTGGCGAAAGGATGATTCAATAGGATTTGCTAAGATTGATAGTGAGTATATATTAAAGATATTCAAATATTCAAATTTCGATCAACCATTACTCTGAACTCGCGGCTATCCGGTCGAACCTCAATCGTAGGCCCAACTTTTGCAGGCTCAACTTCGGGCATCAGCTGCGCTACACACTGATTCAGCTTAATTTTCGACATTAAATTTCGAAAAGCGTGCATTTTATAATTGCACTGATTTATATTTTTTATGCTTGCATTCTTCTGAAAATATGCATCTGCCGCTAATGCTTGATAACTTTTGCTTGGTTCTACTGTCATGGCTACGCCCACCTTCTTAAGATACCTTCCTGCTCGCTTAAAACCGTTAAGTATCCCCGCTGTTTGGATCTCTCTAGGTTTATTCGGCCTCATCAGTGTTCTCATTTGGGAATACCACGAAAATCCTCAGTGGTTTGAACGTGAGCCCGTCAGTGATGTCGTTAACGCTAAGTCTGGCCTGACCCAAGAAGAGGAAGCCAAGCTTGCAGAAATAGATACCCTAGATGTGCTGCTACAAAACTCAAAGCTGCCAGACGGTTCACCAGCAGCAACCAGTACTATTAAACCAAACGCCCTAGGTGCTGAGACTGACAGCGGTAACGGCAAGCTGTCTGGGCAAATTGATCCCTTTAAAGCTTATGCCGATGAATACCGTTTTCCGGGCACCGGCGGGACCACACTGATGACCGGCAATCGGCCTTTGGCTAATCCTTTGAGCGTTGGTGGTGCTCCTAATAATAGTTCAAGCAACCCGCAACCAGTTCGTTCCGCGTCTGCTAATAGGAGCCAGCCTGCGACGAACAATGCCCTATCTCAAGCCTTGGATCGACAAGCTGCTGAAGCCGTTAATAGTAATAGCGGTAGCAGTGGATCTGCTGTTGGTGGCATCAATCCACAGTCTTCTTCGGGTGGTAGCGGCAGCACCGGTAATGGGCCCGGCGCTCAATCAGCTCAATTTCCAGTTGCCCCAATTCCCGCGCCCTACATTCGCACTACGCCAGCGATGTCGCCCCCGGCTGGTACGACTGGCTATCAGGTGCCCGCGACTTCAGGCTTGCCCGTTTTTAACCTAGCACCGCCGCAGCCGACTAGAAATTCCGCCCCCAATACAAGCCCTAATACAAGCGTAGTCCCCGGCAATACAGATTTTCCATCGGGGACGCTCTACACAGCGCCGACTTCTGTTCAACCGGCGCAACCCCAACGGACTCGATAAGGATTTTAGAAGTTGGCGCTCTTTCTGTAGGTATCTATGCGGCTTGAGCGCTCATCAAGGCTCGTTATGAACTTAACGAAGCCTTATCGGCATATCAAAAAAGCTTTGCTAAGTACCGATGTAAACTCTATGGTGTCTATTGTATCAGCAGCGCAACTAGCATTATTTCGATTAAATCGCTCCTAAATATTGATTGATTTCTTGCAATATTACTTCCGTTACTCTGGTATTCGACTAGCCACCATTTCACTCGCATAGTCGCAACATGCAAAAGATTCTCATCGTTGATGACGATAATACGCTCAGAGCGGCATTGACCCGCTATCTCAAAGATCGGGGCTTTTTAGTGCGCAATGCTGCCTCAGGCACAGAAGGGCTTGATAGCTTTATGCAAGACCCGCCTGATTTAATTGTCTCTGACGTTGTGATGCCAGAAATGGATGGATTTAAGCTGTGTGAAAAGGTGAGGGAGACGGCTGTGGGGCAACTAGTGCCGTTTATCTTTTTGTCTGGACGCTGTGATTTAGAAGATCGCATTCAAGGCCATAGCATCGGGGCCGACGACTATTTGGTGAAGCCTTTTCATCCTAGAGAACTGATTGCTAAAATTGAGGCGCAGTTGGCGCGGGCAAGTCGGATTCATCTACAAATTCATTTGCAAATTGAAAAGGCCCTGAAGCTCGCTAACCATCAACAGCCTAGGGTTACTCAAGCGCCGCTCATGCTGACGCCTGCTGAGGAGAAGGTTTTTTGGGAGGTAGTTCAGGGGTTCACGAATAAAACGATTGGCGATCGCCTCTTTATTAGCCCCCGCACCGTCCAAACTCACTTAAGTAACATTCTCAGTAAGCTCTCGTTAGAAAACCGCTCTCAGCTCATTCGCTATGCCTTTGAAAATGGGCATACGCCTTCTGTTGAAACGGATTCAGGGGTGTTGCCTAGCGCTGGCGAAGGGACTGGCTCCAGTACTCGAAAAAATCCGGGGCGAAAAGCTCGTAATAAATAGGAGCGCTGCGCTGCTATGCCTTGAAGTTGGCGGCAAGTCGTTTTCAAATAATCAGCAAGCACTCCGGTATTCCACTATCATTGGACAGGTAACATTAGACGGGTTTTGTCTGGCCGTTTTGTTCGATCAGCACCCTGACTTTACGAGCGCTTTTTCTTGAGTGCTGCTTACTGATCTAAGTATGTCTTCAAACGCTATTGATTCTTCTCAAGCCGTTGTTCCGTCATCTCAGCCCAGCGATAAGTCTGCGGCTAGCTATTCAGCGAATGCCTTTGATATTGATAAGCTAGAGTCGCTAGTTGCTGATCTGGCAACTGGAATTGCTAAGAAGCAGTTTGCTGCGATTCACAGCCTAGCGACTCTAGGGCCTGAGGGGGAAAAGGCGCTGGTCGATTTTGTTCGTCAGCGAATGGCTGAAGAAAATCCAGCTGAACCGACAGCGGCTCATGGCTGCGCCTATCAGTATCTTTTCCAGAGCGAGTCGGTGGTAGCTCAATCGCTGGTTGTCGAATTTCCAAATGGATTGGTATGCCCGCAGTCTGATCAGGGCATAGACTACAGTGATTTACAAATGCTGCTGGTGAAACGAGAGTACGAAAAAGCCGATAAAGTCACCAGTCAAAAGCTCTGTGAGCTAGCAGGCGCTCAGGCGATAGAGCGCAATTGGGTTTATTTCACCGAAGTGGCGCGGTTTCCGGTGATTGACTTGCAGGCGATGGATGTAATTTGGGGGCTGTACTCTGAAGATAAATTTGGCTGGCGTAACCAGCGCGAACTATGGCTACGCCTAGATCGAAATTGGGAGCGCCTGTGGCCACAGCTTTTATGGAAGACAGAGGGGGCTTGGACGCGCTACCCGAATGAGTTTATTTGGGATTTGTCAGCGCCGATTGGGCATTTACCGCTTTCTAATCAACTGCGGGGGGTGAGGACAATGGCGTCGTTGCTGGCTCATCCGGCTTGGGAGCAGTCGCCGTTATAAAGTAAGGCTGCTGAAGCCTGCGATCCGGCCTGTTGCTAGGGTAAGAGGAGGGATTTGATCGCCGCTCTTTTCTCACCCAACTAGGATTCACCAGCGTTTGAGCAGCGCCTAATAGCTGCCGAGGGTGATCGATTAAAAAAGCTGGGTTTTGAGCGGCAAGGGCTTCACGACTGCTAAATCCCCAGGTGACGGCTGCGACCAAAATCCCAGTTTGATGAGAAGCATCGACATCTCTGGTTTCATCTCCGACATAAATCACTTGAGAGAAGTCAATACTGCCTTTTTGCACAATTCGCTTGAGCGTTCGAGCTTTGCTCAAAAGGCCGACGCCGCCTTGAATAGATTCAAATACGTTGCTCAGGCCGTGAATTGCCAAAAAGCTTTGAATGTTACGCTGGGAGTTAGAACTCATGATCATCAAGCGATGGTTAGCGGCTAGCAGATCGTGCAAGGTGTCGGTTAAATCGGGCGCGATCGGCACTTTGTTCAGCTCCATGCCGAGTTCGTGGCGAACTCGGCGCAGTAAAAAGGGCAGTCGAAAGAGCGGAATTTCGGACTGCTTGAGCATTTCTTGGGTGCTCAAAGATTGGTAGTACTTAAGCTTCTCCGGCGTGGTAGGCGAGTAGCCATACTCTGGCGCAATTCGATTGGTAATGCGGACGATGGCAGCCAGCGTATCGGCAATAGTGCCGTCAAAGTCAAAAATTAAAAATGCCACGTATCCGTGTTTTATAAGGGGTCTGGGCACTTAGCTATCATACGGCAAAGGCGCTGGTTGAGCAGTGATTTGGTGACAGTTTTGTCACCAAATCTAAGGATTTTCATCAGCGCTAATTTCACTGCCACCGGCCTGAACGTAAAATGCTGACAATTAGCCAAATGCCTAGAAAAGAAGCAGCGGCAAACAGCAGCGAGCTAAGCCCCTGAAGTTGGGCGGTAGTCTGGCTGGTAGAAAGAATCGCGGCCCCGATGATCAGTGCGGCTACGACTGTACTAAAAGCGCGTCGGTTGGCGGCTCGTTCGAGGCTGCGCTGAAGAGAATCGAGACCCTGAATGCGCAGGTTCCACTGAAGGGTCTCGTCGCTCAGGCGATCCAATAAAAAGCCGAACTGTCGGGGTGCAGAAAGCGATAGGTTACGAAACTCTAGGCCAGTGCGCAGTAGTAGTTGAGTCGGATCGTCGCCGACGAGCTGCTGCTGAAATAATTCGACCATCAGCGGCTTGATTTCAGCCATCAGGTTAATGTCGGGGTTGAACTGACGAGCTGCACCTTCTAGATTGGCGAGTGATTTGGTAAAGAGGCCAATATTAGCAGGCCAGCGCAGGTGGTTACGAATGCCAGTTTCTATCACCGCGCCGAAGGCTTCAGCCGTATTGAAACGCTCTAGGGTGAAGCCATAGTAGCGGCCTAGCAAGCGGCTGTAGTCGCTCTCTAAACGCACCAGATCGACGGGCTTAAGCGGTTCGGTGAGCTGGAGCGTGAGCTGAGCGCAGCGCTGGGCGTCGGAACTGACGATGGCGAGAACGAGTTCGGTTAGCGTGGATCGGGTTTTGGGATCGAGGCGGCCCATCATGCCGCAGTCCAGAATCGCAATGCGGCCTCCGGTGAGGTAAAACAGGTTGCCGGGGTGAGGGTCGGCGTGAAAAAAGCCGGTGACGAAGTATTGGTAGAGAAAGGCGCGAAAGAGCAGGGAGGTAATGGTTTGACGTTCGCTTTCGGGGGCTTTTGAGTCAGCAGAGTTGCTGGTAACCGGTGCGACTAGCGGTAGTGGAGCGGTCAGTAGGGGCTGGCCATCTAGCCATTCCATCACGAGAATTTTGGCGTTGGTGAGCGGCCAGATAATTTGCGGCACAATCAACCGCTCAGAATCGACCCAATTGCTGTCAGTGAGATTTTGGCGCAGTTCGTCGGTGTAGCGGGCTTCGGTGGTGAAGTCGAGTTCTTGAGTGAGGGCTGATTTAAATTCTTCGGCCAAGTCGGTGATTCGGTAGCGCTGGCCAAACTGAGTGGTGGAGACGAGTCTGGCAATATCTTTGATCAGGGCCATGTCGCGCTCGACTTGTTTGTCGATGCCGGGGCGCTGTACTTTGACGGCGACGGCCTGACCGTTTTTGAGGATGGCTTTGTGGGTTTGACCGATGGAACCAGCGGCGATCGCGCTATAGCCAATCTCTGCAAACACCTCCTCTGGTACCCGGTGCATATGCTGGCGCACATAGATTTCTATCTCGGCTGCTGGCACCGCTGGCACAGTAGATTGTAGGCTGCTGAGCGCTTCGATGTAGCGAGCAGAGAGCAGATCAGGCCGGGTGCTCAGCACCTGACCAAGCTTGATATAAACCGGGCCAAGCTCGATTAAAATGTTGCACAGCACCGCTGGTGAGGGCAAGTCAGGTTTATCAGGTGTGCCGCCCGTGATCAGCCGGCGCATGTAGTCCCAACCGTTGCGCAGCAGTACTTCTACAATTTCGCGCTGTCTGCCAATGAGATCGGGCGTCAGCATTGAAGGCAAAGGAGATCGAGGCATAGCAGGCGGGGTTGAAAAAGTTGGATGCAGGCGTCACTGCTGATGCTAACAAGTTTGATCGCAATATTTGATTTGCTGGCTGCTGGCTTAACCTTCTTTGGTTTCTAAGCGTTTATTTTCCAGAAGGCGACGCTCGGCAAGTTTGAGCATGACTTCGGTGTGAAATTCGCGGGTGACCGGGTAGAAGTAAATCAGCACAACGCCGCAAATGACCAGCACAAGCGGGACTGGGCCCATAAAAAGGCGGATGGCATTGAGGGCCGAATCAGATTGGGTAATGCTGTTTTTGTCAAAGCCGGAGGCATCAAGGGCTGCACCGACTAGAAAGAGGCCGATGGCGAGGCCAAATTTTTGCAGCAGGGTCATGAATGAATAGAAGGTGCCTTCGCGGCGGCGACCGGTGTTGAGTTCGTCGAGATCGATCACATCCGGCAAAATAGACCAGGGGACGACATAGGCGGTGGCCACGCCGAAGCTGGCGAGAATGCACAGGCCGTAGAGAATATTGAGCTGACCGGGCTGAAGGAAATACAGGGCGCTTTGAACGATGATCCAAAGGCCGGAGCCGAGAAAATAGAGATTTTTCTTGCCGATGCGCTTGCTGAGTCTGGCGCAGACAAACATCATGATAATTGCGGGGCCCTGCACCAGTAGGGCCACTAAGCTTTCATCGGTGCCCATCCAAGACTTGGCATAAAACGGAATCACGGCGGCGGTAATTTGCAAAGCCAGCCAGGAAAACATGTAAATGCCGACGACGAACAAAAAAGGGCGGTTGCTGAACACACTTTTGAGCTGGGTGAAAAAAGGCTCTTGCGGCTCATCGGTTGCGGCGGTGGCGTTGAGCGATCGCCCTTCAAAATCCGCCTTTTTTTCCATGTAGCCAATCGTGCCAAAAATGCACCAGTAAATCGAAAGCACCGAAATCACGCCGCCCACAATGCCTAACGCCATGTACCGCTGGGCATCGTCGCCAATCATTTGGCCCAACACGCCAGCGACGATCAAAATAGCGACGCCACCGCCGACTGAAAACGCCAGCCGAAAGGACGTGAGATCGGTGCCTTCGTCATAGTCGCGGCTCATCTCGGCGGTGAGGGCGGTGTAGGGCAAGTTGGTGGTCGTGAAAAACATCTGAAAAATTGTGGTGACAATCACGTAGTACCAGAATTTGCTGCTGTCGCTCGTACTGTCGGCAAAGGGCGATATCCAGATCAGGTAATAAGATAGGCCAAAGGGAATGGCGGTGAGGAACATCCAGGGGTAGCGGCGGCCCCAGCGGGTTTTGGTGCGATCGCTCAGCATCCCCACCAAAGGATCGTTAATCGCGTCCCAAACCTTGCCAAACGCCAGCACAGAACCCGCCACAATCGGATCCATTCCGGCCACATAAATCAAAAAGCTCAGCAGAAAAAACGCCAGAAACTGAGAGGTCAGCCCTGCGCCCAAATCACCCGCACCATAGGCAAGCTTGACCGGCAGCGTCAGCGATGGGCGCGGATTTTGAGCCGGAAGGTTGGCGCTGAGTTCTGCTTTAGTCATAGAAAAACCCTGTATAAATAACTATAGATTCCCATTTGGCCTGCCTTTAAATCGTAATTTTTGTATCGTCCACTCTACCTTCCCGCTTTGTCTATGTCAGATCTTCACGTATCTTGGTCAGACTATCACCGCGACATTGAGCAGTTGGCCCTGATGGTACACCGCTCCGACTGGCCATTTAATCAAATTGTGTGTTTGGCTAAAGGCGGCTTGCGCATTGGCGATGTGCTTTGCCGCATTTCCAATCAGCCCTTGGCGATTCTTTCGACGGCTTCATACGGCGGCGAAGGCAACCGTACGCGAGGCTCAATTACGTTTTCTAAAGACTTGAGTATGACGAGTGCAAACTTGGGCTCACGGGTATTGCTAGTCGATGATTTGGTCGATTCTGGCGAAAGCCTAAAGCGCAGCATTTCATGGTTAAAGCACCGATACGGCTTTTATATTGACGAAATTCGCACCGCCGTCCTTTGGCATAAAGACTGCTCAGTGATTACGCCCGATTACGCCGTCCATTACCTGGATGACAATCCTTGGATTCATCAGCCCTTTGAGCATTATGAAGAGATGAATTGGGCCGACTTGGCGTCGTCGATGACGGCTACTGTAGAGCGCTAGAGAGTGCCCTTAGAGAGCACTAGAGAGAGCACTAGAGATTTACGCTGATTCGTTCTAAAGTGCTATACACTAGGCCGGTGTTGTCACGCTTGAAAGCTACTGTCTAAAACTCCTGTCCGAAATACTGCCCAAAAATACTGATACCACCTGTCGCTCAAAACTTGTCGCATCTGTGAGTATTCCGCCTGTTAAAGCCTCTGAGAATGATATTCCTCAAGCCCGTCGGCAATCGGTGACGGCTGAAGGCGACAAGCTGCCAATTGGCAAGCAGTTGTCCAAAGGCAACTCGTCCAATGGCAAGCTGTTGACTCACAAACTGCCTACTGCCAAACAGCGACAAGAATGGCCGCTGAGCCCCCTGCGTGGATTGGCACTCATGAGCTTAGTCGTGGGCTGCGGTCTAGCCGTTTGGCAGTGGAATGCGATTAGCTATCAGGTGCGGGCGCAGGCAAATGGGATGAAAGGCGTATTAACAGCTAGCCGTGACAGACTTAAGGCCTCAGCTAATGCTGAGGCTATCTCTACTGGCAATTCTACTGGCAATTCCACTGGCAGTCTCACTGGCAGCGAAAGCGATGATCCGCCAGAACTGCTCCACCACCGCCACTATGAGGAAGCGCCGATAGCAGATTTAGTTCCTATAGAGTCAAACAGTGAAGTCAAGCTCCAGCCAGCGGCTGTGGCTAATATCAATAAAATGATTAGGCAAGCCAACTCCGAAGGGGTTCAGCTGGGCGTTGTCTCTGGATTTCGATCCATTGCGGATCAAAACTACCTGTTTTTTGGCGTGAAAGCTGAGCGCGGCGAGACGCCCAAGACCCGAGCTGAAGTCAGTGCGCCGCCGGGGTACAGCGAGCACCATACCGGCTATGCCGTTGACTTTGTTGATGAAAGTCAGCCCGACACCTATACAGAAGAAAGCTTTGAAAAAACAGCGGCCTATCGGTGGCTGATGAAAAACGCTGCTTTTTACAATTTTGAGATGTCGTTTCCTAAAGATCCTACGTCTCCCTTGAGCTATGAGCCTTGGCACTGGCGCTATGTTGGAGATCAAAAGAGTTTAGAACTATTCTATAAAGAGTAATCGTCTCTTGTACTCCTGGTTTGCTTCTATTCTTGCTTAATTGACTGTGCCCATGAACCCGACCACTTTTAACCTGATAGCGGTTTCAGTGTTTGCCTTTATGCTGTTGAGCTTAGTGGGGCCTTTGCTGAATATTTCGCCAGGGGCAGTGGCGATCGCACTCACTGGCTGCGCTGGCATCCTCGCCCTAGATCGCTTTAGCCTAAAGGGCAAAGGCGGTAATTTGGTGATTGACTTGCTCAGCAGCCAGTCGTCTGAATACCGTCAGCGGATTTTGCAGCACGAGGCCGGCCATTTTTTGGTAGCGCATCTACTAGAAATGCCGGTACAGAGCTATACCCTCAGCGCTTGGGAAGGTATCAAAGCTGGGCTGCCCGGACTAGGCGGCGTAGTGATTGAAGCACTTACGGAAAAAACAGCAGCTACTCCCTCTCGTCAGCAGATCAATCGCTACTGTACCGTCTGGATGGCTGGAATTGCCGCTGAAGCCCAAGCTTACGGTAGCGCCCAAGGCGGCGAAGATGACCAAAGACAAGTCCAGCAGCTTTGGGCGCAGGCTCAAGCTGCAAAGGTGGCAACCGCCGGAGAGAACGCTGAGACGCAGATGCGTTGGGCACTGTTGCAGGCGCAGTCACTATTGGCAAAGCAGCATCGGGCCTATGAGGCGCTAGTCATTGCGATGGCTGAGCGATCGCCCGTCAGCTTTTGTATACAGCAAATTAATCAGCATCGGGTAATAGACAATTAGGGGCTAATCACTCGATTGCGCCCGGTCGCTTTAGCCTGAAGAAAATTTCGATCAGTTCGATCAGAATTGATGTCAAAAGCTCGACCCGAATTATCGTCACTAGGGCGAATTTCAGTCAGATCAATACTAATTTGCAGGCGGCGGTGGATCGTCTGTAAATTGCTGAGCGAAATCGGTTGAAACCCTCGATAGTGTGGCAACATTGATCAAATCTGGAGAACCTCGTCGTCCTACCTCTCTGCTGCCATTGCTATGTCTGTTCAGAAAAAATCATCTCAGCTGACTCAATCCAACCCTATTGAATCAAAGGCTACTCAACTGCCGTTTTTGAGTGGGGCTGATATTCGCCAAAAATTTCTAGATTTTTATGCAGCTAGGGGGCATCAAGTCTTAGCGAGCGCTTCGCTGGTGCCGGAAGACCCGACGGTGCTGCTGACCATCGCCGGCATGTTGCCATTTAAGCCGATTTTTTTGGGCCAGCAGGTGGCGGCATTTGAGCGGGCGACGACCGCGCAAAAGTGCATTCGCACGAACGATATTGAAAACGTAGGGCGCACGGCTCGCCACCATACGTTTTTTGAGATGCTGGGTAATTTTAGCTTTGGTGACTATTTTAAGAAAGAAGCTATAGCCTGGGCTTGGGAGCTGTCTACAAAGGTGTTTAAGCTGCCGCCTGAGCGAATTGTGCCAAGTGTGTTTGAATCGGACGATGAGGCGTTTGCAATTTGGCGCGACGAGATTGGCATTGCGCCTCATCGGATTATTCGCATGGGCGAAGCGGATAATTTTTGGAAATCCGGGGTGACTGGCCCTTGTGGGCCTTGCTCTGAGCTGTATTACGATTTTCATCCGGAGCGGGGCGATGAAGGCATTGATCTTGAAGATGACAGTCGCTTTATCGAGTATTACAATCTGGTTTTTATGCAGTACAACCGCGATGCGGCGGGGGTATTGACGCCTTTGCAAGCGCAAAATATTGATACGGGCTTAGGGCTGGAGCGGATGGCTCAAATTTTGCAGGGGGCGGCAAATAACTATGAGACTGATTTAATTTTTCCAATTATTGAAACGGCAGCAGCGATCGCCTCTATCAATTACGCCTCTGCAACTGACGCTGAAAAAGTATCGCTCAAAGTGATCGGAGATCATGTGCGCTCAGTAGTGCATATGGTGGCAGATGGCATTGCGGCTGATAATACGGGCAGAGGGTACGTGCTGCGCCGCTTGATCCGGCGGGTGGTGCGCCACGGTAAGCGGCTAGGCATTAATGCGCCATTTACAACGCAGGTCGCTGAGACGGCAATAGCCCTGTCAGAATCGGCGTATCCGGCGGTGCGATCGCGCGAAAAAGCAATCAAAAACGAACTCTCTAGAGAAGAAGCGCAGTTTCTCAAAACCCTGGATCGCGGTGAGAAGCTGCTAGCTGATATTTTGTCCGAAAACCCTCAGCAGGTAACCGGGCTAGATGCCTTTAAGCTGTACGACACCTATGGCTTTCCGCTAGAGCTGACCCAAGAAATTGCCGAAGAAAGTGGGATTACGGTTGATGAAGTTGGCTTTGCTGCCGAAATGGAGGCCCAGCGTCAGCGCGGTAAAGAGGCCCATGAGACGATTGATCTGACCGTGCAAGGCAGCCTAGATACGCTCGCGGATCAAATTGAAGCGACTGAATTTGTGGGGTATGAGCAGTGGGTTAGCCAAAGCACGGTTGAAGCGGTGTTGATGGCAGGCGAATCAGTAGATCAAGCGGAAGCGGGCAGTTCGGTACAGCTAGTGCTGAATCAGACGCCTTTTTATGCCGAATCAGGCGGGCAAATTGGCGATCGCGGCTACTTATCGGGCGAGAATTTGCTGATTCGAATTGAAGATGTGAAAAAAGAAGGGGCGTTTTTCGTTCACTTTGGCAAGGTAGAGCGCGGGGCGGTGAAAGTGGGCGATGTGCTCAGCGCCAAAATTGACCGGGCCTGTCGCCGCCGCGCTCAGGCGAATCACACGGCGACTCATTTGCTCCAGGCAGCGCTGAAATCGCTGGTAGATGAGTCGATTTCGCAGGCCGGTTCGCTGGTGGATTTTGACCGGCTGCGCTTTGATTTTCATGCTCCCGAAGCGCTGAGCTTTGAGCAATTGGAGCAGGTGGAAATGCAGGTAAATACCTGGATTGCTGAAGCGCATAGCGCCCATGTGCAAACGATGCCAATTGCGGAGGCTAAGGCCAAAGGGGCCGTGGCGATGTTTGGCGAAAAGTACGGTGATCAGGTGCGAGTGATTGACTATACTGGCGTTTCGATGGAGCTATGCGGCGGTACGCATGTGGGCAATACCGCTGAAATCGGGGTGTTTAAGATTATCTCTGAAACCGGAGTCGCGGCTGGCATTCGGCGAATTGAGGCGGTCGCTGGGCCAGCGGTGCTGGATTATTTGGAGGTGCGCGATCGCATTGTGCGTGAGTTGAGTGCGCGATTTAAGACCAAGCCTGAAGAAATCAGCGATCGCGTCACGGCGCTGCAAAGCGAGCTTAAAACCGCTCAAAAAGATTTGACGGCCTTAAAGTCTGAACTGGCGCTCGTCAAGTCCGATCAGCTGTTAGCTCAAGCCGAAACCTTTGGTCAAATTCCAGTGATTGTGGCCAGCTTAGAAGCGGTGGAACCAGACGCGCTGAAGACGGCGGCAGAGCGGTTGCTGCAAAAGCTCGGCGATGGGGCGGTGGTGTTGGGTTCGGCTGTAGCGGACGATAAGGTCTCATTGGTAGCAGCTTTTAGTCCGGCGGCTATAGCCCAAGGGCTGCAAGCCGGTAAATTTATTGGCGCGATTGCCAAGCTGTGTGGCGGCGGCGGTGGCGGTCGGCCTAATTTTGCCCAAGCGGGGGGTCGAGATGCCGCCAAACTGCCAGCGGCCTTGGCGGCGGCTAAATCTCAGCTAAAAGATAGTTTGATCTAGCGCTGGGCTTGCGGAAGATGGTGAGACTTGTGAGGCCAGATCTATGTGTGGACGCTATACCCAAACGTGCTCAGGTGAGACAATTGCCCAAACGTTTGGGCTAAAGCACATCCCGGATCTTCAGCCGAGGTACAACATTGCGCCGACGCAATCCGTCTCAGCGATCGCCCAAAACGAAGAAGCAAGAGCGTACCGACTCTTTCAATGGGGTTTGGTGCCCTCATGGTCAAAAGATCCTAGTACTGGCAGCCGCATGATCAACGCGCGATCTGAAACAGCCGCTGAAAAGCCGTCGTTTCGAGCCCCCTTCAAGCGGCGGCGCTGCTTGATTATTGCCGACGGCTTTTATGAATGGCAGCGATCAGCCAACGCCCAAGACGGGCCAAAGCAGCCTTACTATATTCAGCTCAAAACGCGATCGCTCTTCGGCTTTGCCGGACTCTGGGATGCTTGGGAAAGCGGCGACGGCAGCTATTTAGAAACCTGCACTATTCTCACAACCGAACCCAATGACCTAATGCGCTCCATTCACAACCGAATGCCGGTGATTGTGCATCCCGAAGACTACAACCTGTGGCTAGATCCGAGCTTGCAGGAGCGCGATCGCTTGCAGCCTCTTTTGCGCCCTTACGAAACTGACGCAATGCAGCTATATCCGGTCAGTAAAACTGTCAACAGCCCCCGAAACGAAACGCCTGTGTGCATTGAGCCGCTAGCAGCCTATTAGCAGTCTGATCACTTCACTAGGTTGCTAGCGGTTTGTCTGGCCAATCGCGTTGGCCTATCAGCTATCAGATAGCTTTGGCTGAATGCACGGTAGGCGGCAGCTCTAAACGTCGCCCTGTGGTTAAGCTACCCACGTTCGCGGTAAATCGCGATGCTGAAGATGACATTAAATTGTTACTAGCCATACAAAATTATAGTATTGTAAAGCTTTGTAAATACGCCTCTAAGCAAATCTAGGATGCAAAAAACTAGGGTGTTAGCAGGCGCTGGACTGTTGGCAACTTTAGAGGTGGCAGTTATGTCAATCAAACAGGTAATACGTGCAACTCAGTACTAGGCCCATTCGTCCCGCTTCGTATTCTGCCCAAGAGTCCGAGCTTCCGTTTACGTTGAAAGATCTCAAAGATGCGATTCCCAAATACTGCTTTGAGCCTTCGACGCCGCGATCGCTCTTCTACTTTTTTCTCGATATCAGCGTGATTGCTGGCCTCTATGCATTGGCCTATAGCCTCAACTCTGGGTGGTTCTTTCCGCTGTTCTGGCTCGCTCAAGGCACGATGTTTTGGGCGTTGTTCGTGGTCGGTCACGACTGCGGCCACGGTTCTTTTTCAAAGCATAAATGGCTCAACAATTTGATTGGCCATCTGAGTCACACGCCGATTTTGGTTCCCTATCACGGCTGGCGGATTAGCCACCGTACCCACCATGCCAATACGGGTAATATCGATACTGATGAAAGCTGGTATCCTATTACGGAAAATATCTATGACGAAATGGGCCCTGTTGGCAGAGGCGTCCGCTTCAGTCTGTTTCTACTGGCCTATCCGTTTTATCTATTCTTCCGTTCGCCCGGTCGTCAGGGCTCTCACTTTTTGCCGAGCAGCCCTTTATTTAGAGCCTCTGAAAAGTGGGATGTGATCATGAGCACTACCTGCATTGTGCTGTTTGTCAGCTTTTTAGGCTGGGTAGGCGTTATGGCTGGTCCGCTTTTTCTGTTCAACTTCTACATCATGCCTTACCTGGTGTTTGTGGTTTGGCTAGATCTAGTGACCTATTTGCACCATACTGAAGCCGATATTCCCTGGTATCGCAACGATAGCTGGGACTTTTTGAAAGGTGCTATTTCTACCATTGATCGCGACTATGGCATTTTCAACAATATTCATCACAATATTGGTACCCACGTTGCTCATCATCTCTTTTTGAATATGCCTCACTATCATCTTAAAGCGGCGACAGCGGCCATTAAGCCGGTGATGGGTAAGTACTTTCGAGAGTCAAAAGATTCTATTTGGAAGAGCTTTTGGCGTTCGGCCAGAGAGTGCATTTATGTGCCTAATGAGGGCCAAAAGGTCTATTACCGAAAGCGCCCTTAAGATGCCGTGATGATTTTTTATCTGTCTTTTATCTGTCATTTTGGATCGCCTGAGTGCCTGCTGGCGCTTACTATATTGGCGGGCCTATCGAATTAACCAATTTTGATATGAAATTGACGGATAAAATTCAAAATGCGGCTGTGCGCTCAAGCATTGCCGCCGACTGCACTCAGCTCATTGACACGCAGGTCGCTGCCAAGGGCGGGCTATCGGGCATGGCGCTCAAAGCGGCTTATGGAGCAGTCAACGGACTCAGTAGCCATTACGTTTCAGGAGCGGTTGAAAGGCTGCTTCCGGAAGTGTTTGCGTCGCTCGATCCGCTATGGGCAGAAGGTGTAAAATCAGGCAATCCGGTGGCTTACCTGAGTGAAAACAGCGATCGCACCGCCGATATAATTTTAAGCACTACCGATGCTCGAATTGAGCGCAAAGCCAGCGATGGCCTAATCGGTAGTGCCTATAAAAAGCTACGCGGCTCGGTCAAACGAGACGTCGCCGCTGCCGTTCCGGGCCTTGCCAAAATTATTGACAAGCATATGAAAGCTGAGTAACTGGTCTAGTGATCATCTTTTGGTAGGCGACCGCCTTCCATTCCGGGCAGCACAGTCTTGGCATTGTTAGGATAAATATCGGTCATTTCATCAACGGCATCGGCAGACTCTTTGGCAATCCGCTTGACTTGCTTGGCGGGTTGTCCTTGCAGTTGCTCGTTTTCAGATTGCCACTGGCCAGTCGTCACCGGGCGACCATTTTCACCGCGCGAGATCATGTCATTCAGCATGGCTTTGGTGCTAGACGGAAGATCGGCGCTGTCGACACTGGTCGTGAGTAAAAAGAGGCCGACGAAGGCTACCGCAACAAATCGCTGTAAATCAATCGATTGCAGTCTTGATTGGAGTCCGACCATGCGGCTGGTAAGGCCAATAAACAGTTGCTTCAATGAAGTCAATGAAGCGGTTAACTTTTCAATCAGTAGCGTTAGCATAAGATAATAATCTCTTGAACGATCAGTGCCTATCGTACTGTTAGCGGCATACGAGTGCTTCTAACAAAAGAGAGAGAGTGCGATCGCCTAAGTAAAGAGAAAGATACTGTCGATAGCTGTCGATAGCTGTCATTAGATGCCATTAGATGCCGATAAATACCGCTAGATATTGTCGCAATAGACGCTTAAAGCGTTGCTTGGTAAGCCCGCCAGCCGCCGTACTGGGTAATCTCTTTTTTGCCCTCTACCGTCAGCGGTTCTCCAATTACGCCCAGTACTTCTTCGCCATCGTGCAGCCTCACTTTGCCAATGGCAAGTCCCGGCGGCTCTTGAGAGAGCACAATGCCTAGCCCCATTAAAGGCACCTGCCACACTTCTAAAGCCACCGCTACGCCCCCTTGTTTGACTCTAATCATCGCCGGATAGTGATCGTCAATCGACCAAATGCGGTAGCAGGGCGCGGTTTTAGCTTCTCGATCAAAGGTCGCACCGACATTGATTAAATTAGGATTGAGCGCTAGATCTTTCATCAGCGTGCCGTTGACGGCTAGTTTGAGGGTTTTAGTTATAAGGTCGGCCATAGGAATTGACAAGGATTTTGATCAAAAAATTTTCGATGCTGCTAGTTGTCTTTGCCGAGGGCCCCAGGTGAACCGGCTACCGTTTGCTGGGGAGAGCAGGTAACAACCATAATGATTAAGGTCAAAATGTAGGGCGCAGCGTTGAATAAGTAGTAGTAAGAATTAATACCTACCGATTGAAAGGCGGGGCCAATCGCCTGAGCGCCGCCAAAGAGCATTGAGGCCCACAGGCACTGAATCGGGTTCCACCGCGCAAAAATCACCAAGGCTACTGCCATCAGGCCTTGCCCGCTAGAGATGCGCTCTGTCCAAACGCCGGGATAGTACAGCGACAGGCAAGCGCCGCCAATGCCCGCCAAAAAGCTGCCTGCCATAATGCTAAGCATTCGCACTTTAAAAATTGAAATGCCCATTGCTAGGGCCGCTTGGGGGCTATCGCCGACCGCTCGAATGTAAAGTCCCCAGCGAGTCGCGCGAAAAAACCATTGCAGCAAAGGCGCGATCGCTGCTCCTAATAAAAATAGCGGACTCACTTTCAGCGCGGCCTGTAACGGCGGTGAACTGCTCCAGGCCCCCCAGTCGAAGGTGAAAAGCTGTGGCGCTTGCGGCTGAATAAAGGGCTTACCCCAGAAAAAAGCCAGCCCGCTGCCTAAAATAATCATCGCAATCCCGGTGGCGACGTCGTTGACTCGAGGCTGCTGCGAAAGCCAGCCGTGAATTGCGCCCAAACTCATGCCTGCTAGTCCCGCTGCCAGTACGCCTAGCCAAGGAGCCCAAAAGCTACCTACTGCGTCCTGGCTCAGATAGGAAACCGCATAGGCGCTCATCGCTCCCATTAATAGCGTGCCTTCTAGGCCAAGGTTGATTTTGCCACTTTTTTCGGTGATGCACTCTCCCAAGCTAACGAACAAAAAAGGCGCACTGCCGCGCAATGTGCCCGCTAAAATGCCGAGCGGAATGCCCCATAGACCGACTGATTCAGTTGCCATGATTGTTTTTTAGATCTCTTGAGCGGTTGCTTGAAACCAAGGAAGTTTGCCGTACAGTGATTCGCTGTACAAAACGCAGAGAAAAACGATGCCCTGGAAGACTAAGACGGTGGCGTCCGGGAGATGGTGCGATCGCTGCAAAATCCCGCCACTGGCCAAAATGCCGCCTAGCAAAATCGCCACCAGCACCGTCGCCAGCGGGTTATGCCGCGACACAAAGGCTACCAAAATGCCCGCATAGCCGTAGTTAGACACCAGCGATTCATTAATTCGCTTCTGCACCGCTGCGACCTCCACCATGCCCGCTAGCCCCGCCGCCGATCCGCCCAGAAAGCAAATTGCCAGCGTCAGCTTGCCAACCGGCAACCCGGCCATGCGAGCTGCCCGCAGATTGCCCCCGGCGGTGCGAGTAGCAAAGCCAAAAGTCGTGCGCTGAATCAAAAAGTAGGCAATGGCGCACACTACTACGCCATAGAGCAAGCCGTAGTGAATTCGGCTACCGGCTAGCGTGCCCAGCACATTCACCGGATCAAGCGCGGCTGAAGACGGCTTGGTAACAAACGTAGCGTCTCGCATTGGGCCTTCGACGAGGTGGTTCATCAGGGCGATCGCAATATAGTTCAACAGCAAGCTGCTAATCGTTTCATTCACGCCTCGGTAATGCCGCAGCGCCCCGGCCAGCATAATCCAGAGCCCGCCTGCGGTCATTCCCGCCATTGCCATTGCTATTTGCACCATCACCGGCGGCAGCGCTGTCCCCAATGACAGCCCTAGGATCATCGCCGCCAAGCCGCCGATGACCAGCGCCCCCTCATTGCCGATAATCACTAGCCCTAGTCGGGCGGGTAAGGCCGTACAGAGCGCTGTCAGCATCAGCGGCGCGGCGCGAATCAGCGTGTTTTGCCAAGCGCTCCAGCGGCCAAACGCGGCCTTATAAATAGAGGCATAGACGGCAAAAGGATTGGCTCCAGCGATCGCGCAAAAACCCCCAAACAAAACGAGTGCCACCACCAGCGCCGCCACCGGCAAAAAAATCGCTTCCGAAGTTCGCCGCCAGCGTTCTAACCTCGCAGATTGATCTAACTCAGCCGAAGAAAACGATGTCATCAGCCGTCAACGCTACCTTTAACGCCTTCTACCAGCCAATCCATTTTCTCCAGCTCAATATTTTTCTGATCGTACTGATTTCCTGCCGCCAAAATCTCAGCGCCTTTATTGTCTTTCAGCTCACCGTTATAAATCACCAGTGACTTTGCCAAGAGCTGTTCTTTTGCCGCATCCGCATCGGTTTTCGCCTCAGCACTCACCGCTGGGCCATAGGCCGAAAGCTTACAAAACTTATCTGCCAAGCCACCGCGCAAAATATGCTCAATATCTCCGGCCATCAGGGTTTTGCCCGCTGTAATTTGCTCCCCTAAAAAGGTATAAATGCTGGCCCAATCCCATTCCGCCCCGGTCAAATAGCCCTTGGGTGCTAAAGGCGCTTGATTGGCATGA
The DNA here is from genome assembly GCA_963740915.1 of uncultured cyanobacterium. Classification (GTDB taxonomy): domain Bacteria; phylum Cyanobacteriota; class Cyanobacteriia; order Phormidesmidales; family Phormidesmidaceae; genus Phormidesmis. The sequence goes on along the minus strand of CAVUFV010000005.1, from coordinate 132,067 downwards.
TAGCCCGATGAAAAAATGCCCCGCTTTTCAGCTGTTTCAATGACTACCTTGGGGCTATCCACATGGCAAGTCACGACATCAATGCCCTGATCGGCCAGGCTGTTTGTGGCTTCCGCTTCTTTGACCGGCAGTGCCCAATCACCGGTAAAAATTACCTGAGTCGTAATCTCAGGTTTGACTGTTTGCGCGCCCAGCGTAAAGCTATTGATGTTGCGCAGCACCTGCGGAATCGGTTTGGCGGCGACAAACCCCAGCTGACCTGTTTTAGACGTGTGGGCGGCAACGATCCCGGCTACATACTGAGCCTCGTCAATGTAGCCAAAGTAGCTGCCTACATTTTTTGGCGTCACGCCCTCTTGGTAGAGCCCACCCGCATGGAAAAACTGCACCTCCGGAAATTCTTCTGCTATCTCTAAAATGTAGGGATCGAAATAGCCAAATGAGGTGGGAAAGAGCACTGTGGCGCCGTCTACTTCAATCATGCTGCGCATCGTTTCTAGCACAGCAGAGGTTTCTGGAACGCTGGCTTCTTCAATGATTTTGATGCCTGGAACTGCGGCCATGGCTTTTGCGCCTTCGGCATGGGCTTGGTTGTAGCCAAAGTCATCTTTTGGGCCGACATAGATGAAGCCGACTACAACCTCTTTGGGCGCGTCTGTCGTTGCAGATCCAGTCGTGGTATTAGCAGTTTCAGTCGCTGGAGCGCAGCCGCTGATCTTAGTGGCCGCGCCGAAAGCAGTAGTTGCTAGCAATCCACGAATGATCTGACGGCGAGAGAAGGGCAGAAAGCGGCGATCAGTCATGAAAAGTCTCCTGGGCAAAGCAAAGTAGGATTCGAGCGCGAAGGTTAGGGATAGTGAACCGGATGAATCGGGGTTATCCGGTGGATTTAACCTGGATTTAACTTCCTTTCCAGAATTGAGAAGAAGTGGCATCTTGTTTGTATCGTAGGGATCACTTTTGCCAGCTTAAGATCGTTGAGATTGGCGGCTGATGGGTGCGATCGCCTACAATCCCATTTAGAATACCAGCATGAAAGACCAGGCACAGTGGTGGCGCGAATCCGTTATTTATCAAATTTATCCCCGCAGCTTTTTTGATGCCAATCACGACGGCATTGGCGATCTCGCTGGCATTACGGAAAAGCTATCGTACGTAGCCCAACTCGGCGCAGATATGGTGTGGATATCGCCGTTCTATCTCTCGCCGATGAAAGATTTTGGCTACGATGTATCTGACTACAAGCGCGTCGATCCGATTTTTGGCGACCTAGATGACTTTGTGGCCTTAGTGAGCAAGGCCAATGCGCTGGGCCTGAAGGTGATGATTGACTTAGTTTTGAGTCATACGTCAGATCAGCATCCCTGGTTTCAAGAAAGTCGCTCTAGCCGCGATAATGCCAAAGCTGACTGGTACGTTTGGGCCGAGGCGCAGGCCGATGGCTGCCCGCCGAATAACTGGCTTTCGATTTTTGGCGGCAGCGCCTGGGAATGGGACACCAGCCGCCGTCAGTTTTACATGCACAATTTTCTTACAGATCAGCCGGATCTCAATTTTCACCATCCGAATGTGGTCGAGGCGGTGTTAGAGGTAGCCAAATTTTGGCTGGATTTGGGTGTGCATGGCTTTCGACTAGATGCGGTGAACTGGTACTTTCACGATCAGCAATTGCGCTCTAATCCGCCCAATCAGGGCGAAGAGCTGCTGTATGCGCCTGAATCTAGCAATTATCGAATGCAGGCGCATATTTACAACAAATCGCGGCCTGAAGTGCTGTTGTTTTTAGAAAAATTCAGACGCCTGATAGATCGCTACGGCGCGATTAGCTTAGGTGAACTGACGGCTAAGCACGCAATTGAAATGACCTCGGACTATACGGCCAAAAATCAGCGGCTGCATATGGTCTATACGTTTAGTTTGTTAACGCAATCGCTGAGTGCGGCTCACATTAAGCAAACTATTCGTGAGGTCGAGGCGCATTTGGGCGATGGTTGGATTTGCTGGGCGTTTAGCAATCACGATGTGATTCGGGTGGTTTCTCGCTGGCGATGCGATCTGGTGCCAATAGTGCAGCAGGCAAAATTATTAATCGCTTTGTTGCTGTGTTTGCGTGGTTCAGTGTGCTTGTATCAAGGTGAAGAATTGGGCTTGCCTGAAGCCGAGATCGCGTTTGAAGAGATTCAAGATCCCTTTGGCCTCCGGCTGTGGCCAGAATTTAAAGGCCGCGATGGGTGCCGTACGCCGATGCCTTGGCAGGGGGCTGCTAACCACGGTGGGTTTTCGAGTGAGCAGCCCTGGTTGCCGCTGCCTACAGCGCATTTAGAAAAAGCGGTTGATCTGCAAGCGGCAGACGTTGATTCAGTGCTGAATTTCACCCGGATGATGCTGGCATGGCGCAAGTCGCAGTCTGCAATGGTATCTGGATCGCTCAGCTTGTTGGAGGTCGCGGATCCGCTGCTGGCCTTTGAACGTCGCTGTCAGGATGCCGCGATTTTGGCGGTGTTTAATTTGGGCGCTGAGACCTGTGAGTTTGACTGTAGCGCCTATGCAGGTAGGGTTAAGCCCATCTCAGTTGGATCTTTTGACTATAGGTATGAGAACGGTATTTTGCACTTGCCTAGCTTTTCAGTATTTTTGGCTGAAATTGGCTAGGTGAAGATTTTTTGTTTTGCTGACGGGCGTTACTTTACTGAATAGCGATCGCCAAATCATAAGTCGCATTGCCCCTTGTCCCACCGACAATAATTTGGTACTCACCCGTATCCGGCAAAAGAATTTTCTGCTTGCTTTGCTCAGTGCCTAAAACCAGGCCGCTAGGTGAAACCACATCAAAGACGGCATTATTTTCGACAGAGGTAATAGAAAGATCCATTTTCTGTCCGCCTTGCGCGGTGATCACGTAACGATCAAGATCGCCGCGCACCACTGAATTACTCACCGTCGTGCTACTTTCTCCCGTATCAAAAAAGACCTCTTGAGTATTCACCCGATTCGCGTCTTCCGTCAGGTCTTTAGCTTCTAAACCCTCTGCAGATTGAAAAGCTTTGTTGACAATTTCGCAGTTAGCCTGAGTCAGCTTATTTGTTTTAGTACGGAGTTCAGTAGGGCTCACCGTCCAAGTTTCCTGCTGATTTTGCTTGTCGTATTCAATCCAAGTCGCAATGTCCAAATTGAGATTGCTGCCATCGATAGTGCCATTCAAATCGCTGCGGTAGCTCGTGTAGTAAGCTGCTTTTTCGTTGTGAATCACCCCCACCTGATTGCCCATGACGCTATTGGCTGAATCAATTTGGATACGAACGTCAATATCTTCCACGTCATCGCTAGATTGATAGCAGTATTGTCCCGGCTGAAGGACCGCTGCAATGGGCTTTGGCGTATTTTTCGATCCGGGTGCACCGTGATCGCCGTCCATTTTGTCGCTGCCCTGCGCTGTCTGCTCAGAGGCTGTGTGCTCTGTTTTTATAGAATCTACTTGATTCGCGGAGGGCGACTGCGGGAGTGATTCGCAGCTAGCGAGTGCTGCCATCATCCATATGATTGAAGCGAAGCGTTGATAGCTAAATAAGCGCACAGGTGAACTCCTCAAGGTCAATGTCTGGTCATTAGCCGGTCTTATAACTTACCCCGACTAGGGGGCATGTTTTCAGATGCAAACAGCATTTAACAGATGGCACAAAGCAACGCTAGGTGCAGAGATCGGGAACGCTAAGGGCGGTGTTTTCTTTCTGAGGATGAGAAATCAGCAATCATGGCTCAGTCAACGGCAAACAGTGTTTTCTCAGCCCTCTCTCAACACAGCTATGGCCGTTTGGCAGAGCGGGTTGAGGATCTGTCTATTCCTGATTTCATTCGGTTTCTAGATCGCACCACCCGCGACTTTAAACAATTTCTTAAAGTGATTGATTTGATTAATAATCAATCGCTAGAGCCTATGCTGGATGAGCTATTAGAGACGTTCACACTCAAAATAGGCCAGATTTTACAGGCGGATCGCACCACTATTTTCGTGGTAGATGAAGATCGCCAAGAGCTGTGGTCGAAGGTGGCGCAAGGAGGGGGGCGGAGCCGCGATCGCCCCGCTGATCGCTTAAGCAGTGCCGACAGTCTAGAAATTCGGCTACCGCTTGATCGCGGCATTGCTGGCTACGTGGCCACGACGGGCGAAGTGCTCAATATTCCGGATGCCTATGCCGACGAGCGCTTTAGTCCGGTAACCGATCAGCAAACCGGCTACCGCACCCGAAATATTTTGTGTATGCCAGTTGTCAGCAGTGACGGGCGAGTCGTCGCGATCGCTCAACTACTGAACAAAATCGGCTCTCTACCCTTTTCGCCTCAAGACGAAGCCCGCTTTGCCCACTTTGCGCCCTCTATTGGCATTTTGTTAGAGAGCTGCCAGTCTTTTTACCTAGCAGCTCGCAATCAAAAAGGCGTCGCCGCCCTGCTCGAAGCCATCTCTTCAATGGAGCAAAGCCTCAACTTAGAAGTGACTTTGCAGTCGGTGATGGCCGCCGCGAGAAACCTAATGCAGGCCGATAGGAGCACGCTGTGGCTTATTGATGAGGCCCAAAATGAGCTTTGGTCACAGGTTCAACGCGCCGATGGCCAGTCTCTCATTGACCTGCGGTTGCCTGCCGACAAAGGGATTGTCGGCCATGTTGCGGCAACCGGCGAAACCCTCAATATTTTCGATGCCTATAGCGATCCTCGCTTTGATGTCTCTGCCGATCACAAAACTGGCTACCGCACCCGAAATATTTTGTGTATGCCTGTGTTCAACTCGGCTGGCCATCTGATTGGCGTCAGCCAGCTGATCAATAAAGCCCAAGGGCAGTTTACGCAGATTGATGAATCGTTCATGCGGGCTTTCAATACTCAAGCGGGAATCGCACTGGAAAATGCTCAACTTTTTCAAGAGCTGCTGCTCGAAAAACAGTATCAAAAAGATATTTTGGAAAGCCTTTCAGATGCGGTGATCTCGACCGATATGGCCGGGCGCATTGTCACCATTAATGAAGCCGCGCTGAAGCTATTGGGCTGTCCGACTAGAGAAGATGTCTCGCTGACAGCGGGCTTAAACGCGAATGCAGAGCAGCGGGTCAATAGTCAAATTGCGCAGGTTTGGCAGCGATCGCTTATGGGTCGCTATCTCTGGGAAGTAATTCCTTTAGAACGGCTAAAAATGCGCCTGCAAGACAGCCTCGAATCGGGGGCGCGTCACTATGTACCTGAGCAGTCGCTGCTGGTATCGGTCGCGAGTGTGGCCAACCCAACCGTTCACGAACGGAGCCGGCAATGTGTTTTGGTCGTGCCAGAAAACGTCAATGGGATCACTTTCTATCGATTGTGGGGATCCGATCAGCGGCTCGTGTCTCCGGAGCCGGTAATGGGCTGGAATCGGAGCTTGAATCTCACTGTGAGTCCTTTGAGCGATCCGCAAGGCGGGGTGCGGGGTGGGCTAGTCGTGCTAGAAGATATCAGCCAAGAAAAGCGGATGAAAACCACGCTGTACCGCTATATGACGCCTAGCGTAGCCGAACGGGTAATGGCGCTCGGAGAAGATGTGCTGATGGTGGGTGAGCGCAAAGAGGTGACGGTGCTGTTTTCAGATATTCGCGGCTATACCACGCTAACTGAGGCGCTAGAAGCATCGGAAGTGGTTTCGATGCTGAATGAATATTTTGAAACGATGGTAGAAGCGGTTTTCCACTGTGAAGGCACGTTGGATAAATTTATTGGCGATGCGCTGATGGCCGTATTTGGTGCGCCCTTGCCACTCCCAAACCATGCAGGGGCAGCCGTGCGATCAGCTTTGGATATGCGCCGACGGTTGAAAGCTTTTAACCGCGATCGCCATCTCAAAGGGCAGCCCGAATTGCGCATCGGCATTGGCCTTAGCTCAGGCGAAGTGGTTTCAGGCAATATTGGCTCTCAGCGCAAAATGGACTATACCGTGATTGGCGATGGGGTGAATTTAAGCGCCCGATTAGAGAGCATTACCAAGCAGTACGGCTGCGATATCGTCTTGAGTGAGCACACTTACGATCTGTGCCAAGATCAGGTGTGGGTGCGAGATCTGGATTTAATTCGAGTTAAAGGCAAGCTCAAGCCAGTAAAAATCTATGAGCTGATAGGCGATCGCACCCAGCCTCTCGATGCTGATACCAAAGCCTTTTTGCAAGTCTATACCCAAGGCCAAGCCGCCTACAGATCCCGTGCCTTTCACCTCGCCTTAGAGCAGTTTGAGATCGCGCGGGCCATGCAGCCTAGCGATCAAGCAACTCAGCTTTATTTAGAGCGCACTCAGCAATACATCCAATATCCGCCACCACCCGATTGGGACGGGGTAGAAGTCATGACCAGCAAGTAAGCAAAAAATCAGCTAGCAAAAAATCAGCTAGCAAAAAATCAGCTAGCGGTTTAGTTATACACACTCGTCAGCCGGACAATCACCAGCCGTATATATTTAAAGGTGCGCTCACTTTTTTCGCTAACGGTATCCCTATTAAGATCATGATCAATCCTCCAGGCAGCACCCCTCAAAAGCTCACTCGAAGGCTGTACGAAGGCAAGGCGAAGATTATCTACGCTACGGATAATCCAGAGGTTTTGATCACCTACTTTAAAGACGATGCCACGGCCTTCAATGCCCAAAAGAAAGGGCAAATTGTCAATAAAGGCGTCGTCAACTGCAAAGTGACCACCTACCTATACCCGCTGTTAGAAAAACAGGGCATCGAGACTCATTTATTAGAAACCATTGGCGATCGCGAAATTCGAGTTAAGCGCGTCGATATCGTGCCGCTAGAAGTGGTCGTGCGCAACCTTGCGGCGGGCAGCCTTTGCAAGCAGACCGGCCTCGCTCTAGGGACAAAGCTAGAACCGTCCCTCGTCGAGTTCTATTACAAAAATGACGACTTAGGCGATCCGCTGCTGACGCGCGATCGCATTTTTGCAATGGGCATCAGCTCATCTGCCCAGATCGATCAACTCACTCAAAAAGCCCAACTCGTCAATCAAGTGCTAAGTGCATTTTTTGCAAGCTGCAACATCACCCTCGTAGACTTCAAGCTAGAATTCGGCACCGATAGTCAAGGCAATCTGCTACTAGCCGATGAAATCAGCCCCGATACCTGCCGTCTGTGGGATATGGCCGAACCGGATGAGCGCAAGCGAGTCATGGACAAAGACCGCTTCCGTCAGGACTTAGGCAATGTCGCCGAAGGCTATCAAAGCGTACTCAACCGCATCATGAGCCAGCTTACGGGTGTCAAATAATTCATCACCCATCATTTCTACCTCAGTAATTCTCTAACCGTGCAGCCTGCGATTGTGGCACAGTAAATTTTCGTATCGAGCTTGACAGTAAGGTAAGATCTGTCGGAATCGATTTAGTCGTCAGTTAGGCTGCCATGTTTTATGAAGGTGGCGCTTAGCTGCAAAATGCATTGATTTGAAGCGGTGACTGATGTTTCATATGCTTCAAGCCTCGCCGCTGAACTGTAATGCGCTTTTCCCAAGCATTAGATTAATGTTGGGTGAACTTAGCGCTGCGGGTCGCGGCGAAAATGCGGTGAGGAATGAACTTAACTATCAAAGGATCAACTGGTTATGCGTGTTTCCCCGGCTCTTTTGGCTGCTTTTAGTTTAGTTGCGATCGCCGGTTTGCCGAGCCTAGCCGCCGAATCATTGGAGACGGCCAACAGCCCCACTTTAGCCGAATCTACTACCGCTAAACCGCCGCTAGCTGAACCCATTTCAGCCGCACCCGTCAATGTGGCTGAAATCGAAGCCACCGCGTCTCAACCGACGATAGCGCAGCTCATCGCAGGCATTTCACCGGCTGCTCAGCCAACCGTTCAGCCAACTGCTCAGCCAACCGTTCAGCCAACTGCTCAGCCTGATTTATCGACGCCGCTAGTCACAGCTACCCCGTCAGAAACGGCTGCACCCGATAATCCTGCTCCTGCAGAGGCCCCTCAAGCAGCGGTCTCTGCCGCCGATATCGCTCAGAGCGCACCTAGTAACCCCTCCAATCCGCCTAGCAACGCGCCTGATATCAGCCCGCCCGCAGGCCAGCCTGCCCCCGGCGCGACCCCCGCTGTTCCGCCAGCTCAACCCCCTGCCGCCCCGGAAACCCAAGTTCTCGTCTCTGAAGTAGAGGTGGTTTCAACCAATCCTCAGCGGCCCTTGACCGACGAACTGGTCAACGCTGTTTATCAAGCAGTCAGCACCGTCCCTGGTCGCACCACTACTCGCACTCAGCTTCAGCAAGACATTAACAGCGTTTTTGGCACGGGCTTTTTCTCCAATGTCAGAGCCAATCCCGAAGACACGCCCTTAGGCGTCAAGGTTACTTTCTTTGTAGAGCCAAACCCCGTTTTGTCCCGCGTCAGCGTTCGTAACGACGTCACCGGTTCTGCCGGTGAGCCTAGGCCACTGGTACTGCCGCCTGAAGTTGTGGATCAAATTTTCAGCCCACAGTACGGCAAAATTCTAAACCTACGTGATTTTCAAGATAGCGTTCTAGATCTCAACGACTGGTACCAAGAAAACGGATATGTTCTGGCTCAAGTCACCGCTGCCCCGCAAATTGGAGCCGACGGTACCGTTACTTTAATCGTGGCTGAAGGTGAAATTGAGTCGATTGAAGTGCGCTACATCACCCCCGATGGCGAAACTACGGATGAAGAGGGCAATCCCATTGGCGGCAGAACTCGCGATTTCATCGTCACTCGCGAATTTGAAACCCAGCCCGGCGACGTCTTTTAAAGAAAGTGCGATTCAGCAAGATCTTGGTCGCGCGTTCGGGCTCGGCATTTTTGAAGATATCCGCGTCTCGTTAGATCCCGGCGATGAAGATCCTCGCAAAGTCAAGCTGATTGTTAATGTTGCTGAGCGCAACACCGGCTCAGTCGGTGCTTCTGTCGGATTTAACCTGCGCGGCGACTTATTTGGTCAGCTCAGCTACAGTCAAGACAACTTTGGCGGCAATAATCAAAAGCTCCGCACTGAAGCCCAAGTGACGACTCGCGGCGACTTTTTGTTCGATGTTAGCTTCACCGATCCGTGGATTGCGGGCGATCCTTACCGCACTTCATATACCGCTAATTTGTTCAACCGTCGGGCCACCTCGCTGATTTTTGACAACGGCCCGATTGATGTGAATTTGCCTAACGGCGATACCCCTCGGGTTAATCGATTAGGCACCGGGATAAGCTTTAGTCGTCCGCTTGATAATGGCCTGTCGCTATCGCTAGGTGCACAGTATGAGCGGGTGGCGATTTTAGACGGCGGTGGAACGGTATCGCCTGTAGATGCTCTCGGTAATCAGCTAGCGGCAAGCTCATCTGGGCGAGATGATCTCTTTACCGTTCAGTTTGGAGCTGCTTTAGATCGACGCAATAACCCTCTTCAACCGACTAGCGGCAGTCTGCTTCGTCTGAGCACTGAGCAATCATTACCGGTGGGCAGTGGCAGCGTTTTCTATAACAAAATTCAGGGTAGCTACAGTCAGTATGTTCCGCTCAATATTTTCAATTCATCGCGCGGCGGTGAAACCCTAGCATTCAACTTGCAAGGGGGGACATCGCTGGGTGAATTGCCGCCTTACGAGGCATTTCCGCTGGGCGGCGGCAACTCTGTGCGAGGGTATGAAGAAGGCGCAGTTGGCTCTGGCCGTTCGTTTTTACTTGGAACAGCCGAATACCGCTTTCCCTTGTTTAGTGAGTTCTTGACGGGCGCTTTATTTGCAGATTACGGGACTGACTTAGGATCAGGTGATGCAGTGCAAGGCAACCCGGCAGGCGTACGGGGTAAGCCGGGGAATGGCTTTGGCTATGGCGCTGGCGTGCGGGTACAAACACCTTTAGGCGCGCTCAGGCTCGACTATGGCTTTAGTGACGCGGGCAGTCGCTTCCACTTTGGCTTTGGAGAAAGGTTCTAATGGCAGGTGATGGAACTGGGTCACAGCAGACGTTAGCAGCTGAGGTTCGAGCCGCAGGCGTGGGGCTGCACTTAGGGCAGCAGACTCAGGTGCGCCTGTTGCCCGCAGAACCTGAAGCAGGCCGCTATTTTGTGCGCACTGATTTGGCTCCGGATGCAGTCTCTGATCTGCGGATTACTGCTGTTGTTGCCAATGTGATTAAGACGCAGCTCTCGACCGAACTGGGAATTGGCAATGCTCAAGTTCGCACCGTCGAACATTTGCTCTCAGCGCTCTCAGCCGCTGCAATTGACAATGTGCGAATTGAAATTGATGGCCCTGAGCTGCCATTGCTAGATGGATCTGCCGAGCCGTGGATGGCTGCGATCGCCCGATCCGGTATCAGCCGACAGCCCGCAGCTAGAAAGCGTCGCTCGGTGGTTATGCAACCGGTCACCGTGCAAATGGATGATGCTTGGGTGGCGGCTTTTCCGAGCAGTGATCTGCGCTTTACCTACGGAATAGATTTTGATCTAGCGGCGATTGGCAACCAGTGGCATAGCTGGTCACCTGCTAAGGATCAATCAATCAGTGAATCTGATGAATCTGGTGAATCCAGTGAATCTGGTGAATCTGGTGAATCAAAGCCTAGATCAGCTAGCTTTATGAGCGAAATTGCGCCTGCTAGAACGTTTGGGTTAGCGCCTCAAATTGACTATTTGCGCGCTCAGGGGTTAATTAAAGGCGGCAGCTTAGAAAACGCTTTAGTCTGTGGCGAAAACGGCTGGATCAATCCACCTTTAAGATTTGTCAATGAGCCTGCAAGGCATAAGTTGCTTGATTTGATCGGAGATTTAAGCCTCTTGGGTGATATTCCGCAAGCGCACTATGTTGCCTATAAAGCGAGCCATGCGCTGCACGTCAGGCTCGCTCAGCAGCTAGCGAAAAGCTGTCCTTTTTTGGTTTCTGCGTAGCGCCAAGCACCGTCTAATGGCAGAATCGTGAAGGGTGAATTGCTTGATGCCCTAATGTTTATGATCAATCCCGCTGATTTTTATGCCGACCCGCGCTCCTGATTCTGCTGAGGCGATCGCTGCGACTCCTCTTGACGCAGCCGACAACACTTTTGAAACCGCCGAAGTTGTGACCTCAAAAACCTATACCCTCGAAGAGCTACAGCAGTTCTTACCCCACCGCTACCCGTTTGCTTTAGTTGATCGCATTATTGACTATGTGCCTGGAGAACGGGCGGTAGGGCTAAAAAATGTCACCTTTAATGAGCCTCACTTTCAGGGGCACTTTCCCGGTAGACCGATTATGCCGGGGGTGCTGATTGTCGAAGCCATGGCTCAAGTGGGCGGCGTTGTGCTTAGCCAGATGCCTGGCGTCGATGGGCTATGTGTGTTTGCCGGGATTGATAAAGTCAAATTTCGCAGGCCGGTAGTGCCGGGCGATCAGCTGTTGATCACCACTGAGCTGATTGCTATAAAGCGGCTGCGCTTTGGCAAAATGAAGTCGCGAGCTGAAGTGGATGGTCAGCTTGCTTGTGAAGGCACTTTAATGTTTTCTATAGTTGATTAAAGGATTGATTAAAGCGCTGAAGATGGCCGAATAGACGGCTGGTTGGATAGTCGATTAAACGGTGGATTAAGTAGATTAGGCGCGCCTGCTTGCAGATGCCTCGAATCAATGAGCCGCTCTAGTGAATACCACCGTTTACACTATGTTGTTAGTTGTGCAGTTGTTAGTTGTGCAGTTGTTAAGTGAAGCTATTAATTGAAGCTGATTGATTTATGTGCCCGATTCATTCGGTGGTTTTGCTGGAGGCATGGCCTTGACGACTACTCTAATTCACCCAAGCGCTGTCATTCATCCTGGAGCGCAAATACATGCTAGCGCTACGATTGGCCCCTATGCTGTAATTGGAGAAAAGGTCACGATTGGGGCAGATACTAGTATTGGCGCTCATGCGGTGATTGATGGCTACACCACAATTGGCGATCGCAACCGCGTTTTTCCGCACACCGCCATTGGCCTAGAGCCTCAAGATCTCAAGTACGACGGCTCCATGAGCCTAGTAGCCATTGGGGATGACAATGCCATTCGTGAATGCGTCACTATTAACCGCCCGACCCGACTCGGCGAAGTGACCCGGCTAGGCAACCACAATTTGATTATGGCCTACGCTCATGTAGCCCATAACTGTGCAATTGGCGATCGCGTCATTATTGCCAACTCAGTCGCCCTTGCTGGCCATGTCGAAATCGAATCTCATGCGCGGATCAGCGGCTTAGTCGGCATTCATCAGTTTGTGCATATTGGCCGCTATGCGATGATCGGCGGGATGAGCCGAATTGAGCGTGACGTGCCACCTTACACCATGGTCGAGGGCAATCCGTCTCGCGTTAGAGGCCTCAATCAGGTGCTGCTGAGCCGCTCTGGGATTGCCGAAGAATCGGGCGGACGCATTTACCAAGAGCTGAAAGAGGCATTTAGAATCCTCTATCGCTCAGGGCTGACGCTAGCAGAAGCAATTAGCAAGCTAGAGTCAATGTCAGACAATGGCCATGTTAGGCATCTCTATGAGTTTTTGCGGGCCTCATCGCAAGACAAGGGACGGCGAGGGCCGGTGCCCGGAAGGCGAAAATAAAGGAATTAGGGAGAAAGTGGGGTGCAAAAGTCGTTTGAGGTATTTATTCACACAGGCGAGGTATCGGGTGATTTACAGGGAGGACTGTTGATCCAAGCGCTGTACCGGCAGGCGGCGAGTCGCGGCCTGAGCTTGACTGTAATCGGGGTGGGCGGTCAGCAGATGGAAAGGGCGGGCGCGAAGATTTTGGTCAATACCGTTGGGCTCAGCGCCATTGGGATTTTAGAAGCTGTGCCCTATTATTTAGCGGGTCGGGACATGCAAAAGCAGGTAAACCAGTATCTGTTAGATCATCCACCGGATCTAATGGTGCTGCTGGATTACAAGGGACCAAATTTGGCGGTGGGTAAGTTTGTGCATCAAAAGCTGCCGCAAGTACCGATGGTGTATTACATTGCGCCGCAGGAATGGGTGCTTTCGACCCCTAGCACGAAAACGATTGTAGAAATTAGCGATAAGCTGTTGGCGATTTTTCCGGATGAGGCGGCTTACTACCAGCGGGTAGGTGCCAATACGCGCTGGGTGGGCCATCCGCTGGTTGATATTTTGACAGAGCCGATAACGAAGGCTCAGGCTCGCTTAGATCTCAACATTTCGTTAGAGACGCCGGTGGTGACGCTATTACCGGCCTCACGTAAGCAAGAATTAAAATACATCATGCCGGTGATGTTTGCCGCAGCGGCGAATATTCAGCAGCAGCAGCCCGATGTGACGTTTTTGGTGCCGGTGTCGCTGCCAGAATTTAGAGCCCAAATTAGCGCGGCAATTTCTCAGGCTGGCTTAAATGCGCAACTGATTGAAAAAGCAGATGGTCAGCGGGCGATCGCGGCTGCCGATGTGGTGATTAATAAATCAGGTACGGTCAATTTAGAAGTTGCCCTGATGAACGTGCCGCAAGTTGTCATGTACCGGCTCAGTCACTTAACGGCTTTGATTGCCAAATACATCGTGCGTTTTACGGGTGACTTTGTTTCACCGGTTAACCTCATGGAAAATCAGCCGATTGTGCCCGAGTTTTTGCAGTGGGCCGCGACGCCTGAAGCCATTGGCAATGCAGCGCTGGACTTACTAAAAGATGAGGCCAAGCGATCGCAAATGCTGGCGGGCTATCGTCAAATGCGGCAGGCAATGGGTGCTGTGGGGGTGTGCGATCGCGCCGCCAACGAAATGCTAGATATGCTGCCAGTAGCCTCGCCATCGAATTGAAGCAAAGCTACTGGTTTAATTCATCATTGCGATTGAGCGATCGCGCCGGTTCATTTGGCTAGCGTAATCACCACAAATAGAGTTATCTATATACGCGCGATGCACTACACTAAGTCAGAAAATAGCAGTCAATCCATTCATCTCAGTCGTGATTGAATAGCGATCAAAATAGCCATTTAAATGGCCATTAATTCATTTGATGTAGGTTTTGCTATTAGTAAACCGTTGAGCTGGCAGAGTTGGGTGGTTAGGAGATAGGCGTGAATATTACAGAATTATTTAGGCAGGGTGGCCCTGCTATGTGGCCTCTGCTCTTTCTTTCGATTTTGGCGCTAGGCACCATTATCGAGCGAATTTGGTTTTGGTCGAGAATTTTGACCCGTGAGCGCGAAGTTGCAGGCCGGGTGCTAGAAGCCGCTCGCCGGGAGTGGTCAGTGGCGGCGCAGCTAGCGCAGCGATCGCACAGCCTACCTATGGGACGATTTCTATTTGGCGCACTCAAGCTCAAAGATCAAGATCCTGAAGTGTTTCGCTTGGCGCTTGAAACCTCAGCTAATGAGGAACTAGCTAATATGCGCCGGGGCGAAAAAATATTAGAAGCAGTCATTGCCCTATCGCCGTTACTTGGTCTATTAGGTACCGTATTGGGGCTGATCGATTCGCTCGGATCAATCAATCTCAATGACTTGGGAGTCGGAGATGCGACGGCTGGCACCGCTCTAGGCATTGGTAAAGCGCTAATCAGCACGGCCACCGGCCTGATTGTGGCAATTTTCAGTTTGGCGTTTTATCGCCTGTTTCAAGGCTTTGTGTTTGGTCAAGCCAAAGTCTTTCAGCTTTCGGGCAATGAGCTTGAGCTACTGTATCGTCAGGCGTGGGCCTACACAAAAGGCAAGCCGAGTCGGCTGAGTGAAAATTTGGCCAATTCCCCGCCTTCGCCTATCGTGGATATGCCGCCGCCACCGCCGAGAAGCACCACCGAGAAGCCGACGACGTTTTAAAAGCACAAACAAACTTTAAAGCGTGAAACCTAAAGCCAAGGCACCTGAAGTATGAAACTAGATATGAACAATCCTCAGTCAGACGTGCAGATTGAAATTCTGCCGATGATTGATGTTATTTTTTGCATTCTGACGTTCTTTATCTTGGCAGCGGTCGGGCTGACCCGACAGCAAGCAATAGCGCTAGATTTACCGGCGGTCAGTAACAGTTCGCCAGTCGAAGGCAATAGCCGCGATCGCCTGTACGTCAGTGTCGATAGCGCCGGGCAGGTCTATGTCGATAAAAGCCCCGTGCCGCTCGGTCTGCTATACGACGTTTTAGTCCAGCATAAGCAGATTGCACCCGCTGGTACGATTGTTCTTTATGCTTCTCGCAGCGCCCGCTATGAGGATGTGATTAAAGTTCTAGACCTGCTGCGCACGGTGGGCGGCGATCGCGTTGCGTTAGCCACCTTGCCTAACGACGCTTCGTTAGATCCCACCAAAAATAGCGGCAATACCCCGGAAGATCTCCTTCGTAATCAGGGCATCGAGCCTACGCAAGGTCTTCCTAATGATGGCACGCTAGGCGACGGTCTGAATAATGGGGGCCTGAATAACGGAGGCCTTGATAATGGATCTAACGGCTTGCCCCCGCTAAATTCTCAACCCGGCATTCCTAACGGCACCATTCCTCAATCTCCTAACAGTCTGCCGCCCGTTTCTCCTCAATTTCCTACCAATACCGCCCCCGGCGGCCTGCCCACCGCTCCAGAAACAGGCTCCCAAGAGCCTTAAAGTCTCTTCTTATCTCTTTCCGGCGCGTAGGCGCAGTCGCAGCCAAAACTTCCCTGCTATTTCCTTATCACTCGCCACCTATCGAGATAAGATAGCGAGATTAAACTATTGGGTGAATGAAAGAGCCCCCCGCTCTAATTTTTTGTAATGAAGCATACGCTTTCTGTATTAGTTGAAGATGAAGCCGGGGTTTTAACCCGAATCGCTGGATTGTTTGCTCGACGAGGCTTTAACATTGAGAGCCTCGCCGTTGGGCCTGCCGAGCAGCCCGGTATCTCCCGGATTACGATGGTGGTGCCCGGCGATGATCAAGTCATTGATCAGCTTGCAAAACAGCTCTACAAGCTGATTAACGTTCTCAAAGTCCAAGACATCACCGAAACGCCGAGCGTCGAGCGTGAGCTAATGCTGCTTAAGGTCAATGCCGACGTTTCTACCCGTTCAGAAGTCGTGGGTCTTGCTCAAATTTTTAGAGCCCGCGTAGTCGATGTCTCCGAAAAGTCTCTGACGCTAGAAGTCGTGGGCGATCCTGGTAAAATGGTCGCCATTGAAAAAGTACTGACTCGTTTTGGCATTCAAGAAATTGCCCGCACGGGCAAAATTGCCTTAACTCGCGAGTCGGGGGTTAATACCGAGTACTTAAAGTCTTTAGAAAGTCGAGTGTAGCTGCTCTTTAAGCTGATTTTGTTTGCTTGGCCGCGGCGATGATTGCGGCCTCGCTAGATGAACTGTTGCTTGATGAGGCACTGCTGCTGTTCACCTGCGGTGGGCGGTTTTGCGGCTGACGCATCTCCCACACCTTCAGCAAAATTAGGTACTCATAAAAAGATTGCAGAACGCACCAGGTAAAGCCAGCTTGGCCATCCCAAATGCCGCCCAAGAAAAAGTACATATAGACAAAGCGCAGCAGTGGTCTAAAGGGCAGCCGCAAAGACAGATCTTTGAGCGCTCGGCGGCGCTCTACTTCAGATTTGCCAACAAAGAGGGATTTCCACGAGATGTTGCCGCCAGCTAGCTGCTTAACCGTTTCATTGGCTTCATCGGTAGAGTAGCGATTATGCTTTTCGATCCAGCGGCTGAACCCTTTGCCGCAGGTATAGTGCGGATAGGTTTCCTTCAAAAAGCCGTGGGAGCCTGCAATCACCTCCCGCTCGGTATGGCCGTAGTCATCGAACCAGACGCGCGACTTATCGAGCAGTCGCAGCTGATAGCGGGGATACTGAGTACTGTGCTTGATCCATTGGTTCATGAACATGACCCGCTCAGCAGCGTAGTAGCCTGCATGCTGAGGGGCACTAGCCGCAGCGCAGCATTCTTTAAACAATGCTGGGGTCATGCGCTCATCGGCTTCTAAAATGTAGACCCAATTGTATTTAGTTTCGACGTGGCGAAGCATCCAAGTGCGCTGCTTGCCGTGACTTTCAAAGGCGTGCTGAATGATGCGCACAGCCGGATAGCTTTGTGCAATGTCTAGGGTGCGATCGCTGCTAAACGAATCAATCACAATTACATCGTCACACAGAGCCGCTGACTCGATACAGTCAGCAATATCAAGCTCTTCATTATGGGTCAAAATAAAAATTGAAAACATTTAGGACGATTTATACCCCATGTGGGCACAAGAGCAAATCTCGCGTTTGACAGCTTTACAACGTTTGAGGTTAGCTGTCCGCACGATTCGAGGTGAGAGTTCGCGCAATGCTGAAGACCATCGTTAAATGTTACAAGTAGCGCTAGGCCAACAGCTAGGACAGCTTCACGCAACTCAGCGATTACGAATGTCAAAAAATATACTAGCTAAATATACTAGCTGTTGCTGCTGTCGTATCAGTATGAGGCACTCTGGCACCGGCCCAACTGATCGATACCGACGGCTTACGGGCTGGACTGGCCCACTGATCTTGACTGCCTCTGTGCGATTAACACCTGGCGATTAATACCTGGCGATTAACACCTGGCGATTAACACTTACCGATAAGTCGCTGGCTGATAAGTCGCTTCACTCGGCGCAAAGTCACGGCAGTGAATGGCTTCTTCAGAAAAGGCGCTAGTTGGGTGTACCGAGCATTTTAGCCGATAGTCGCCTGTGGCATAGCAGCAGTTAGCACAAGGAATACTGTGTAGACGGCGCACACTCATCACACTACGGCGCATAGACAGCGCAAAATCTATAACGAATAGAATCATCGTGCCCCAGATCAGCAAGCGGGCGATAATGATTAACCCAAACTGTAAGGCTTGATCCATCTTCATACGTTCCCTTGATTCAAGCAACTCCAACCCACTCTACGCAAGAGAGATTGGTAGAGAAATTACGAATTAATCTTTTTAATCGTGTTTTCTTGGATTGTAGGATTGAGCCAACGCAAGCGAGTTTAGGATTGCGAAAAAGCAATGATTGTTCAGAGCTATTTACATGCCGGTAAGATTTGTATTGAAACCTTATTCAAGGTCATATCTAGCGTTTTTTGGGTGAGTTTTTTGGGTGGAAAAACACTCGGTTTCAACTTGAAGGTGGCTTAGTTGTCTGGCAAAGGGTTCTTTTTTTTCAGCTTTTGAGAAATATCAGCGTGTAGCAGCGCAATATTAGGATCTCGCTGAATCGCTTGAAAGTAGCGCTCCCCCAAAGGTGTAAGCGCATATTCGTTGGGTTTGAGCATTAATCTGGCCTTTTCTAGCAAAATCGAAGCGCTTTCGGGCTCAATGCTCTCTTTTTTACGCAAGTCGAGCAGCTCGTCGATTTGTACGATGAATTGGGAAATCGGGCGCAGCCAGCTAAAGGCTTCGTCATCAATGACTAAGCGAAAAAATTCGCCGCTGTTAGCAATAGGGCCGTTGGTTTGCTCATAGACAATGCGCTCTGAATCGAGTAGGGCTTTGTGTAATCGCAGCAGATCAGGGCGGATGGTTTGCAGTCGGGTAATGGCAGAATCAAAAGGAAGGCTCATGGACAGAGGAAATGTCGGCTTTTTTAGCCTAGCATTTTGGCGATATGGCGGGTAACGTGACCGGCGATATGGGTCGCATGAATGGCGCGATCATCGCCGAGGACGAATAAGGAGAAAATGAGCGATCGCAAGTCAGCCATCTGCCTGTGGTTGGCAATATCTCCCCGATGCCCTTGATGGTCAGATTGATGGTCAGAATCAACCTCATTTAGTTTCGAATTCAACACAGACAAATAGGGCTGGTTGCGGAAAGCTAGCGTCGGTGTCGCTTGCGGATCGAGCACGATAAAATCAGCTTCTTTACCGGGTGTGAAACTGCCAATTTTATCGTCTAAGCACAGCGCTTGAGCGCCGCCTAGCGTCGCTAGAAAAAGCGCCTGAAAGGGAGTCAAAGACTGCTGCTGAAGCTGTGCAACTTTGTAGGCTTCACCGCCCGTACGCAGCAGTGAAAAGCTCGTGCCTGCTCCTACATCTGTGCCTAGCGCGACTTTGATCGGGCGATTGGGGTTTTTAGCTTGGTGCAGCGGAAACAGACCGCTTCCTAGAAATAGATTGGAAGTTGGGCAGTGGGCGATCGCGCAATCACACTCACTGAGCCGACAGAGCTCAGCCTCGCTCAAATGAACGCCATGCGCAAAGACTGAGCGCTTACCTAGCAGTCCGGCTTGGTCATACACGCCTAAGTAGCCACCTGCCTCGGGAAATAGCTGATTTGTCCAAGCGATCTCATCCGTATTTTCTGATAAATGGGTGTGCAGATACACATCTGGAAAGTCTTGCAGCAGCTGTCCGGCTGCGCGCAGCTGTTCAGCCGTAGACGTAATTGCAAAGCGGGGTGTGACGGCGTAGAGCAAGCGGTTTTGGTGGTGCCATTTTTCGATGAGCGCGCGGCTGTCCGTATAGGCTGTATCGGGCGTATCGAGTAGCGCCTCAGGCGCATGACGATCCATCAGGACCTTGCCTGCAATCATGCGTAAATTTCTAGCCTGCGCCGCCTGAAAAAAAGCCTCGGTGGATTGCGGATAAACGGTGGTAAAAACTAGCGCGGTGGTGGTGCCGTGGCGTAGAAGTTCGTCTAAAAAGTGATTGGCAACCGTAAGGGCGTAGGCTTTGCTGCTGAACTTTTGCTCGGTAGGAAAGATGTAGCGATCTAGCCAGCTCAGAAGCTGCTCGCCATAAGCCGCAATAATTTCGGTTTGGGGAAAGTGAACGTGAGTATCAACGAAGCCCGGCACGATGATCTTATTGGGATAATGCGTCAGCGGTAGCTGAGTATAGCGATTTTTCAACTCGTTATAGGGGCCGATATCGAGAATGAGGCCGTTCTCGACGACCATCAGGCCATCCGGTAAATAGCGCAGGCAATCGGATATCGAACGGTAAAAAGGATCGTCTATAAGATGAAGAAAGGGGCCGCGAATTGCAATGAGAGACATAGTCCAAGCGTCTAGAGTTAACTACTAGATTTGGCGGTCAGATTTGGCGGTCAGATTTGGCCAATAGCGGCGCAGCTTGCAGCAGAGATTGGGTGTAAGGGTGAGCGGGCGCTGTGAATATCTGCTCGGTAGATCCAATTTCGACGAGCTTGCCGCCGTTCATGACTGCAATGCGATCGCACAAATATTTTGCTACCCACAGATCATGCGTAATAAATAAATAAGTCAGCGCTAGCTCGTCTTTGAGATCTAGCATCAGCTCTAATACTTGGGCCTGCACACTGGCATCGAGCATACTCACGGGCTCATCACAGATGACAAGCTTGGGGTTTGTGATGAGGGCGCGAGCTATTGCCACCCGCTGCTGCTGCCCGCCCGAAATATCGCCGGGGTAGCGGTTGTAATAATCCTCTACCGGCGTTAGATCAACGCGCGTCATCATTGCTTTGACCTTTTGCTCGGCTTCTGCCGGACTCGCTAGCTTATGAATGAGCAGCGGATCAGCAATACCTCTTCCAATTGTCATCATCGGATTGAGGCAAGCGTGCGGATCTTGAAAAATCATTTGAATGTCGCGGCGCTGCGTTTGCAGATCGGATCGCGATAGCTGGGTAAAGTCAGTGCCCTGAAACAAAATTTGCCCAGAGGTGGGCTCTACAATTCGCAGCAATGTCCGTGACAGCGTGCTCTTGCCGCAGCCTGATTCGCCTACAAGGCCCAAGATTTCGCCTGGATAGAGATCGAGTGAGACGCCATCGACGGCTTTAATGGGCGCGGGCGGGTCTTGCCGCAGCAGTTTGCCGATGATGCCTTGCTCTAGGCTGTAGTGCTTGGTGATGTTTTTAAGGCTTAAAATTGGCGCGACTTTATTTTGGGTCGCGATCGCTGAATTTTGCGCCCCAGCGGCCTGAAGCTGATGGGCCGATTTGAGCAGTGACTGCGTGTAAGGATGCTGAGGATTGTAAAAGACGGCTTGGGTCGGGCCAATTTCAACGATTTTGCCTTGGTACATCACGGCAATGCGATCGCAGTATTCTCCCACCAGCGCTAAGTCATGAGAAATCAGGATCAAGCCCATATGCCGCTGATCGCAAAGCTCGGTGAGCTGAGTCAAAATCTGGGCTGAAACAGTCACATCTAAGCTAGTGGTGGGTTCATCGGCCACAATTAATTTGGGATCAAGCACTAGCGCTAGGGCAATCGCCACCCGCTGCCGCATTCCCCCACTAAATTCATGCGGATATTGCTGCCAGCGATCAGCCGAAATGTTGACCGCTTTTAAAGTGGTGAGTGCGATCGCTTTAGCCTGCTTTTTATTTAGATCAGGGCGATGGGCTAAAAGGGTCTCTACGCAATGATCCCCAATCGTCATCAGCGGATCTAACCGGGTCATCGGATCTTGAAAAACCAGTGAAACTGCTTCCCCTCGAAAGCGCCGCAGTTCGTCAGGCGAAAATTCTAAAATCGAGCGCCCTTCAAATTTCGCTTGTCCTTCAATGCGGGTCGCGCTCGGCAATAGCCGCATGGCCGCTCTGCCGAGTGTGCTTTTGCCGCAGCCCGACTCACCTACTAGCCCTAGCTTTTCGCCCGGCGGTAGGCTTAATGACACCTGATCGACGGCCCATACCGACTGCTGCGGATAGGCCACCCGAAAATTTTCAACGGCAAATAAAGGCGCTGCAACTGAGCCAGAATCGCTGCGAACAGCGGCAGTATTGAGGGAGTCGGCCATAGGTTCAACGCAGTAGATTCATCTCTACTATACAAATACCGCTACCTGCCGCTAAAGTCATCCGATGCCCCGTTATTGACAGTATGGGGATCAATAGCGATCAAGGGCGATCAATCGTTTTGGAGCCTAGATCTGACAATTACGTTTCAAAGTTACAGAGATCATCGGCCATCGCCTGCAAAAAACGCTGTAGCTGAGTGAGGTGATCTTGAATGTTTGATTGCGATCGCGCCAACGTTTCCGGCTGCTTCGCCATGGGCAATTTTGCCAGCTCCAAACTCAATAGCCGCAATCGCCGATGCGACTCTGTTTGCAACGGTCTGAGCCGCTGCTCTACCGCTAGCTCGATGTCAGCTTCAGCGATCTCTGTCACAATACTCTGAAATCGAGACTGCAGCTGATCTAGCTGCGATCGCGATTCACCCATCTTTTGAAGATCTCGGCTATTCCAGCTATCAGTCTCAAAGTGATCCTGATAATTCGTCAATTGATCTAGATCTTGCAAAGCTGCCTTCACCTGGCAACATAGTTTTTCATTGCGATGGTTTTCATTGCGATCATTCAATTTTTCTGCTCCCAACCTTTTAGCTACTTGAGATCACCTGCTAGAAACTCAGACAAAAAATAAATTATTTTGATCCCCACCCTTCAGTAGCAATCTAACCGCAATTTAATTCTTTCAATATCTTCTCTTAACAGTGCCAGTTTTGTTTATGATTGTTGTCTAACAGAACTTTTTATACCTAATCCAAAGCAAAAACAACCCAAAGCAAAAACGGCAGTCAAAATAAATAGCAAATCAAAGCCAATCTTCAAAAGCGGCCAACCGTTAGCTGTCGGCCAAACCGCTCAAGAACAAATGGCCGAGCCCATGGCCGAGCCCATGGCCGAAAAAATTGCTAAAAGCCTAGCTGGAAAACTTAAGAATTTCTCTGATGCTTTGTCAGCGTCTTGAAGAAATCAGAAAAAATGACAAAGGGCGCTTTCTCAGGGCGATTTCTTCAGTCAATAATAAATTCAATTTTACCTAACGCTATCTTCGCGTTGCATCAGTGGGTAACCTCGACCATTTGATTCCAGCTTAGTTCAGCTTTTCGAGGTAGCTTCACTGCCGCCACCTCGATCATGTGTCACCCGCTCTCATCACCCGCTCAATTTTAGCTAACCCTTACTCAATAAGACCCGTGTCAGCCATGACTGCAACAGCCCTTCCTAAAGATTGTTCGCTGCCCGACTGGCTATCCTCTTGTTTAAAAGAGCAAGCCTCAGCCAATACTTCTCAAGCCGTCACCTCACCAAAAGGGGGGCCAAAAACGGCGTCAGAGGAAACTGCGGCAGCTGCAATGACGGTTGCGGGCGCTCTGTCGCCAAAGGCGATCCCCGCTTCTGGTAATGAGCTGGTGTGCCGGGCGTTTGAATTTGCCTATCAGCTACACAAGGGTCAAGTGCGGGCTTCGGGCGAACCTTACATCGCTCATCCGGTCGCAGTCGCGGAGCTTTTGCGCAGCTTAGGCGGCGATAGCGCCATGATTGCCGCCGGTTTTTTGCATGATGTGGTCGAAGACACTGACGTTACAGCCGACGAAATCGAAACCGTCTTTGGCGCAGAGGTTCGCCACCTAGTAGAAGGGGTCACCAAGCTTTCTAAATTCAACTTTGATAGCAAAACTGAGCAGCAAGCTGAGAACTTTCGCCGCATGTTTTTAGCCATGGCTAAAGATATTCGAGTGATTGTGGTCAAACTTGCCGACCGCCTGCATAATATGCGCACCCTAGAGCATCTGCGGCCCGAAAAGCAGGTGCGCATCGCCCGTGAAACCCTAGAAATTTTTGCGCCCCTAGCCAACCGCTTAGGGATAGGGCGCTTTAAGTGGGAACTCGAAGATCTTTGCTTTAAGTATTTAGAGCCAGAAGCCTATGCCCAACTCAAGCGACTCATCGTCGAAAAGCGCGCTGATCGTGAAGCGCGCCTGAAAGACGTGAGCGAAACCTTGCGTCAAGGCATTCATGAACTTGGCATCCATTGCGAAGAGGCCAGCGGTCGGCCTAAGCACCTGTACGGCATTTATCGCAAAATGCAGCGCCAGCAAAAAGAATTCAGCGAAATCTACGATATTGCCGCCATTCGCCTGATTGTTAACTCTAAAGATGAGTGTTACCGCGCCCTAGCGGTTGTGCACGATCTGTTTCGCCCGATTCCTGGCCGCTTTAAAGATTACATCGGCCTGCCTAAGCCGAACCGCTATCAGTCATTGCATACGGTGGTGATTGGCCCCCATGGTCGCCCTATTGAAGTGCAGATCCGTACTGTGGAAATGCATCACATCGCTGAGTATGGAATCGCGGCGCACTGGAAGTATAAGGAATCTGGCAATAGTCATACGGTCATCAATAGTAACGAAGAGCGCTTCACTTGGCTGCGTCAGCTTTTAGATTGGCAAAACGAACTCAAAGACGCTCAAGAGTATCTTTCTGATGTCAAAAATAATCTTTTTGATGAAGAGGTTTATGTATTTACGCCCGGCGGCGATGTAATTCCGCTGAGCCGGGGCGCAACGCCAGTTGATTTTGCCTATCGGATTCATACCGAGGTGGGCAACCACTGCGCTGGGGCCAAAGTCAATGGCCGCATTGTCACATTAGATACGGCTCTGCAAAACGGTGACATTGTTGAAATTATTACGCAAAAGAATAGCCACCCGAGTCTCGACTGGATAAATTTTGTGGTGAGTACTGGCGCGCGCAACCGCATTCGCCAATGGTACAAAAAATATCACTACGATGAAAATCTAGCTCGCGGCCACGAAATGCTCGAAAAAGTCATGGGCAAAAGCGGCCTCGATGCATTGCTTAAGTCCAAACCTGCTCAAGTCACGGCTGAACGCTCTAACTATTCTTCTGCTGAGGACTTGCTGGCAGGGCTGGGCTACGGCGAAGTAACGCTGAATGCAGTGGTTAATCGGCTGCAAGAAGCGGTGAAAGAAGCTCAGCCCATTCATGCCAAAGAAGCCGGTAAGATCGGCACCTTAGAAGATGAAATCCCGGCGGTCAAAGCGCCTGCGAATCGCAATACGGGATATGACAATGCGCCGATCGCAGGGCTAGAAGGGCTCGTGCACTACATTGCAGGTTGCTGTCATCCACTGCCGGGAGAAACTATTTTGGGAGTGGTTTCGACGGGCGGTAGGGGGATTGCGGTGCATCGGCAAAACTGTCCTAATGTCGAAAATATTCCGGGTGAGCGGCTGATCCCGCTGCGATGGAACCAGCCGAATATGGCCAAAGGTCAGCCTGATACCTATCCGGTGCAGCTCAAGATTGAAGTCATTGACCGCGTTGGGGTTCTTAGAGATATTTTGACTCGATTGTCAGATCTTAAAATTAATGTACATAAGGCGGGGGTGACGACCCATCCCGATCAAATTGCAGATATCGAGCTAGGGATTGATATTCGAGATCATGACCATTTGAATAAAACGTTTGCTCAAATTCGCAAAATGTCTGATGTGCTGAATTTGCGACGTGTGACGGCGGTAGATTAGCCCTCATAAATTTGCTCAAGGAGATTGGCTTCGGTCAAAGGTTCACTTAGCTAGATGTGCTCGAATAGATTTGCTCAAATAGATTAGGGGTAATGATCAATCCACTTCTTACGCTTCCCTACGAGTCAGCGCTGGCTGATTTGGGTGCAGATTATTACGACCCGGTAACGGCCGCGACTTTTCCTGATCATGTTCTGCGCTTTCGTAATGATGATCTGTTAGCTAAGGTAGGTTTAAAGTCAGAAGCGGTGAGCGATCGCCACTTCATTGAAGCTTTTGGCAAATTCCAAGACCATCAGCCGCTGCTAGCTTTGCGCTACCACGGCTATCAGTTTCGTAACTACAATCCATTTTTAGGCGACGGACGCGGCTTTCTCTACGGCCAAGTGCGCGGCACCGACGGCAAGCTTTACGATTTTGGAACCAAAGGATCGGGGCCGACGCCCTACTCGCGCGGCGGTGATGGCAAGCTGACGCTCAAGGGCGGTGTTCGCGAAGTGCTCGCCGCTGAAGCGCTCTATGCATTAGGCGTCAACACCTCTCGCACCTTGAGCCTCATCGAAACCGGCGAAGCGCTCTATCGTGGCGATGAACCTTCGCCCACCCGTTCAGCGGTGATGGTGCGCTTCAGTCATTCGCACATTCGCTTTGGCACATTCGAGCGGTTGAGCTATATCAAGCGCCCGGATTTGATTCATAAGCTTTTAGATTATGTGATAGCCATTTACTATCCGCACTTGCAATCTATTGCAGATCCCCAAGATCGCTACGCCCAGTGGTTTGCTGAGCTTTCAGAGCGACTTGCCACCTTAGTGGCTCAATGGATGAGTGTGGGCTTTTGTCATGCGGTGCTCAATACCGACAATATGTCGATTACGGGCGAAAGCTTTGACTATGGGCCGTTTGCTTTTATGGATGCGTATGATCCTCGTTTTACAGCCGCTTATTTCGATTATTCGGGGCTGTACTGCTACGGCAATCAGCCGGGTGCCTGCTACTGGAATTTGGAAAAGCTCGCGATCGCCCTCACCGACATCATCGACAAATCCAATTTGGAAGCAGGCTTAGCGCAATATCAGCCCAAATATGCTGAGGTTTTTAGCGATCGCACCCGTCAAAAGCTCGGCTTCACGCCCGATCTTTCTCGAAGTCTGAGCGCCATTGATGCCCGCGATTTGCTCACCCACACGCTCGATCTGCTCGAAAAAACTCACGTCAGCTACCCCGACTTTTTTGCCACGCTTACTCGCCAATTCGATCCCAACTGGCAAACCGACGCTAGCCTCATTCTGGCGCCCACCCTCGAAAAATCAGACCCCGCTGCGGCTGAGCTGCTTCAACAATGGCGATCGCACTACCAGCACTGCCTTAGCCAGCTTCCTGCCGAGCAAATGAGCGATGTTCAAAATTGCCTTCAAGCTACCAATCCCAAAACAGTACTGCTACGCCCCCAAATCGAAGCGATATGGGCACCCATTACCGAACAAGACAACTGGCAGCCCTTTTACGACCTACTCAAAAAAGTGCAAAACCCTAGCGCAGAATAGATGAATTCGCCCTAGATGAATTCGCCCTAACGTATGGTTATCAATACTATCGTCCATGACAAACCAGAACGCGATCAACAATAAACACCTGGATAAGCAAACTGTGATTCCTAATGCTAAATCCGCGATCGCTGTTCCCTACCGCGCTGCTTGGCCGCTCAATAATGGGCTCCTGATGACCCTTTATGTCGCGTTAAGAGCTAGCAAAAACTGGCAAGCAACCCTTACTGAATCAGAGCCCAGTTTTCGTGAGCATGTTTTTGTCGGAGCAAACGGGGTGCCAATTTTTGGTTTAGTCGCTATTCCCGCAAATCCGATTGGCACGATTATTGGTACCTATGGGATTACGGGCGATCTTGAAGATCAGTGGTTTTTGCGAATTATGGCTCGTAAAGCCTATGCGCGAGGCTATGCAGTTGTGATTTTTGACTGGCGGGCACATGGTAAAACTGCGAAACTCTCCCCGGCTTTGACTTCTGATGGTTTGTACGAGGGCGAAGATTTTGTGCGAATTGCCGCTGCCGCCAAAGCGATGGGCTGTCCGGCACCGATCTGGTTTACGGCGTTCTCTTTGGGCGGACTGCTGGCGTTGTGGGGCGTGAAGGCCGCTCAGACTATGGCTGACTGGGGGCCGGATCTGGATTTAGCGCTGGCTGATATTGGCGGCTGTGCGGTGATTTGTCCGGCGTTGGAGTCATTGCGATCGCTCCAATACCTCGAACAAGCCCCGCTCGGTAAATACCTCGAAAAAGCCATTGCCCGCAAACTCAAAAGCCTCTTGGCGCAGCTCCAGCATGATCATCCCAACGCCTTTGATCCCGCTGCGATCAAGCGAGTACATAGCATCTGGAGCTTTGATCATGAAATGGTTGTTCCCCGCTTAGGTCTTCCCTCCGTCGAAGCTTACTACACTCGCACCAGTGGACTGTATCTGCTACCCGAACTCAAAAAACCTACTCTCATCCTCTATGCGGCAGACGATCCGCTCTTTGATCCCACCCTAGTGAGTGATATTCAAGCGGTCTGTGCAGCTAACCCTGCGATTGACCTGATCATGACTGCTCACGGGGGCCACGTCGGCTATATCAGTAGCTCTGAATGCCAGCATCAAATCAAAGATCCTGACCGCTGGTGGGCTTGGAATAGAGTCCTTGATTGGTGCGATAAATCAGCTCCCACTGTAGTCTAAAGGACGTTTTTATCGCTAACAGCAGCTTTGCTGGTGTGTTAATGCCTTTTGCCTTGAAATAGACATGAATAGGTCTATTTCAGGAAGGTTCTGTACATGCTGTTAGACATTTGACTTAAACTATGGATCTAAATGGATCTAAACGTTTAATTAGGTCGGTTTATTTAGAATCGTTGGATTAAAGCCCTTAACGTATGGTCGCTAAATGCTTACGGTCGGTGCGACCTAACTAATACGTAGCTTGACGTAGCTTGCAATTAGGCGGGGAGGGTTACTTATTAGCGCCGTTTTAAGTAGCTATTGGAAGTATTTGTATTTTCTTTCTATATTTTTAAAATTTTTACAGGTGTTTAGTTCTCATCGCTAGCCTATGCCAGCAGCTTCTCGGCCCGCAAAAGAAACTCTGCGTCTTGCAAAACTTCAGAGCTATGAGATTTTGGACACGCCGCCTGAGCCTGCCTATGATGGCATTACGAAGCTGGCTGCTTATGTTTGCCAAACGCCGACCGCACTTATTAGCTTAATAGATGCTAATCGTCAGTGGTTCAAAGCCAAAGTTGGGTTTGAACCAAACGAATCTGATCGCAGTACTGCTTTTTGCGATCGCACCATTCAGCAATCAGACATTCTGATCATCGAAGACACCCATCAATCCACTCAATTTCGCGATAATCCGCTGGTTACCGGAGCGCCCCACATTCGCTTCTATGCCGGGACCCCGCTGATCACGCCAGATGGTCATGCTCTTGGCTCTTTGTGCGTGATTGACTATGTGCCCCATCGGCTCACAACTAACCAGTTGCAGGCACTACGGGTGCTCGGCCGCCAAGTCATTACCCAACTAGAGCTAGCTCGTCACGCCCAGCAGATCAAAGCCATCAATGCCCAGCTAGAGCAAAAGGTCGAAGCTCGCACCCTAAAACTCAGCTCAGCCTTGCAGCAGCTATTTCAAAACCAGACCAAACTGCTTAAGCGAGAAGCCGCTTTGCGCCATAGCGCTCTGCACGACCCACTGACAGGTTTGCCCAACCGCAGCTACTTCTTACAGCGACTCGATCAAGCCATTCAGCTCGCCTACCGTCAGCCGCAGCACCTGTACGCTGTTCTTTTTATTGACCTTGATAACTTCAAGCCTGTCAACGATACGCTAGGGCATGAAGTGGGTGATTTGCTGCTTCAGCACGTCGCCAAACAAATCAAATCTCTACTGCGCAAAAGCGACTTGGTGGCCCGGCTAGGTGGCGATGAATTTGCGGTGTTGCTAGATGATATTCCTAATCAGGATCACGCTGTTTTTGCCGTTCAGCGGCTGCAAGCGAGGCTCCAGCAGCCTTTTATAATCGCTAAGCGCAAGGTCTATATCGGTGCGAGTATTGGGATTACCTTCAGCAGCATCGGCTATCGCCATCCGGAAGCGGCGCTAAGAGATGCTGACATTGCGATGTACTACGCCAAAAAGCAATCCAAGCAGCGGTTGAAAGCGTTACTTCAAAGCCAGTTGAAGCATCAGCGATCTGACGCAGCGACTTCATTTGGCAAGGCAGTTACTGGCCAATTATCAGGCCAATTATCGGGCCAATTATCGGGCCAATTATCAGGCAAATCACCCATCGTCATTCAAGACGAAGCTTTGCTCAATCAGCAGTTTGCGGTTTTCGACAACGGTTTACAAAGTCAAGTGGCCGCTCGCATCACCCTCGAAGATGAGCTGCGCCAAGCTTTGCTGATGCGTCAGTTTCACCTGTACTATCAGCCGATTTTTGGTTTCAGCACCCAGCCTTTCAAAACGGCGGCATTGACAGGGTTTGAAGTGCTCATTCGCTGGCATCATCCGACTCGCGGCTGTTTAGAGGCTGAAGATTTTATTGCGATCGCGGAAGAACTCGGCATCGTCCGTCAGCTCTGTACACAGGTAATTCAAACCGCCTGCCAGCAGCTCAAAGCTTGGCGTGCCCATTCGGCCTACGCCAATTTGTGCCTGCACATCAACCTATCTCTGCTACAGCTTACAAGCCCGCAGATCGTATCTCAATGGCGCACTCACTTAGCTAAATACGATCTGCCTGCTACTGCCTTTCAGCTAGAGATTGAAGAGAAGATCCTGCTGCGCGATGACGCCACCATTACTCAAGTCCTGTATCAACTTAAAGCGCTTGGACTGAGACTTTGCGTAGATGACTTTGGCTGCGGTCACTCTTCGTTAAGCCAGCTGCATCAGTTAGAGATCAGCACGCTCAAAATCGACCGCAGCTTTATTAAAGAACTGATCCGTTCGGACGTAAGCGATCCGTTAAATTCGCAAATAAAATCACCCGATCAAGCTTCGGCCAAAGGCACTGACATCGTCAAAACCATTCTTAATTTGGGCAATAGTGCGGGAATGAGCGTCATCGCCGAAGGCATTGAAACCGCCGAGCAGCTAGCGGCCTTAGTTGCATTAGGCTGCCGTTTTGGTCAAGGGTTTTGGTTTTCTGAAGCGCTTTCAGTGGCGGTGATTGATCGGCATCTGGCGAAGTAGGGCGATCGCTGCCAATCCCAGCAGCGCAGGCGTCAGCCAATCACCCCAGCGTACATACAGGGTCTGCGTTTGCCGCCGATAGATATGAGCGACATGAGTGGTGTAGGTATCAGGCACCGACAGCCAGCGCGATCGTCCCTGAGGATCCACGACGCCCGAAATTCCAGTATTCGTCACCCGCACCGCCCAGCGATCCGTCTCTACTGCGCGCATCACATCTTGGGCATGGTGCTGAATCATTTGCCGGGGCGAGTAAGGATCATTATTTGATCCGGTAAAAATCGCCTCCCCACCGCGCTGCACCTGCTCTCGGTACAGATCCGCGTAAGCCGCTTCGTAGCAAATGCCTGCCGCCATCGGGCCAAAAGGCGTCTGTAGGAGCTGATCTCGGTTGCCCGGCACCATACTGCCTTCCATCAGTGACAGCCGCCGAATCAACGTCCCTAACACCGACTCGAAGGGAATGTATTCGCCTAGCGGCACCAGCTTGATCTTGTTGTAACGCCCCGTCACTTTTCCATCCGGCGTCAGCGTCAGCAGGCTCTGAGTCAACGGCGTTTGCGTATTGTCAATTTGCTCATGTACAAACGTGCCGAGCACCAGCGGCACCCCCGCTTTGTCCACCGCCCGCTGAAACAGGTTATCTGCCTGCAAAAAAGCATTCCACACCTGCGGTAGCGCCCCTTCTGGGGTGATAACAATATCCACCCCCGCCTTTGTCAGCGTCTGATAACCGTCTAGATACACTTGGCGCGATCGCTGCACCCCCATCGCCGTCAGCTTCTGGCGAGTCGGAATGTTTCCCTGGATCAGTCCTACTGCCAGCGCCTGATCCGCCCTCTCTGCTGACGGCCAAATATAGAGCCCGAATCCCAGCAAATGCAGCACCAAAAAAAGCGAGATCGCGCTCCCAAAACTCCGAAGATCCAAAGCTCCAAAGCTCCTATGCCCTCCTTTCCTCAGCCCCTCTGCTACCAGCCCATTTACCGCCACCACTGCCGCCGTCACCGCCATCGGCCCCGCCAACTGCCCCAAATGCAGCGCCCACAAATTCCCCGGACTCTGCGTAAAGCTCAAAGACGTCCAATACAGCGGCCCTTGACTCCACACCCACTCAATAGCGCACCATAGCGCCGTTCCAATGAGCACCCGCCTGAGCCCGATGACTGGCCGCCACCGATTTAGCCCGATCATCATTGCCATCCAAGTGATGCCAATGCCCGCGCCCCACAGCGAGACAAAGATCCAGGAAGATAGGGCGATCGCTATACTCGCCAACCAAGGCACGCCCATCCAGGTTAATGGATGCAGCCCCGTTACCCACGACAGCGCCATCCCGTGATAGACAATGCCCCAAATAGCCGCATACAGTAAAGCGCGGCGAACCGACTGCACCGATTGATGAAAGTCTTGGGCAATCCACCACAAGGGTGAAAGCGCCACCCAAGCCAAGGGCCAAGCATTAACAGGTGCAAAGCCCATCATTGCTCCGCCAATTACGACACTGCCCATCGGCAGCGCAGCCTTTTTGTCGCTCAACCATTCAACTATCTGATCAAGCTGATTCAACAAGCGAATGACAACCCCATACTTCTCTATAAATCCGTCTTTAATAAATCATAGAGAATCGCTGCTACCTGTGCGTGAAGCCCCAACTAGCTTGCTATAATCCACGCTTGATCTCACCTCTATAAAAGGCAAAAACAGCATGGCAGATTGGCAGGTAATCGAAGGTGGCGTGACTGCGCCCAAAGGCTTTCGCGCAGCAGGCGTTACAGCGGGGCTAAAACCCTCTGGCGCACCCGATTTAGCACTGATTTTGTCAGACTGTGAGGCGATCGCTGCGGGTGTATTCACCACTAGCCAGGTGCGCGCTGCCTGCATCGATTACTGCCAAGATTTACTTGAAACCAAGCCGACTGCTCGTGCCATTCTCTGCAATGCCGGACAGGCCAATGCCTGCACAGGCGAGCAGGGCAAGCAAGACGCTTTAGCCAGCGCGGTAGCTTTGGCCGAAGCTTTAGCGATCGCGCCTGAGCAAATTCTCACGGCCTCTACAGGCGTCATTGGTCAGCGCCTCAAAATAGACACCCTCACAGCAGGCATTCCAGATCTAGTCGCGGCGCTCAGCGCCGATGGTTCAGACGATGCCGCCCGCGCCATCGTCACCACTGATTTGATTACTAAATCGATTGCCCTAGAAACTCAAATTGGCGATCGCCCTGTACGCATTGGCGGCATTGCCAAAGGCTCTGGCATGATTCATCCCAACATGGCTACGATGCTAGGCTTTATCACCTGCGACGCCGCTGTTTCTCCTCAGCTTTGGCAAACCATGCTGCGCCGCGCCACCGAAAAAAGCTTCAACCAAATCACCGTCGATGGCGACACCAGCACTAACGATTGCCTGCTAGCGCTAGCGAATGGCGAATCGCGCACACCAGCCATCACGGCACCTGGCCCCGAAGCCGACCAGTTAGAAGCCATGCTGAGCGAGGTGTGCATTCACCTGGCCAAATCAATTACGCGCGATGGCGAAGGCGCAACTTGCCTGATTGAGATAGAAGTTACCGGAGCAATGAGCGATCGCGCTGCTAGTCAAATTGCCCGCACCGTCGCCGGTTCGTCTCTCGTAAAGTCCGCTATTTTTGGCCGCGATCCGAACTGGGGCCGAATTGCTGGAGCTGCTGGTCGCGCTGGCATTCCGTTCGAGCAGAGCGACTTGAGCATTGCCCTCGGAGACTTTACCTTAATGCGCGCTGGCACCCCCCAATCCTTTGATAGAGCCCGCGCTAGTGCCTACCTAAAGCAGCAGGCAGATCGCAGCAGCTTAGCCATGTCTAAAATCTTAATTGCCCGTGCCGATTCAAATAAGGTTGAGATAGCCGAAACTACCGAGCCCTGCACCCGTCAACAGCTAGAAATAGAAGCCCTCTCTCACCCCGTCAAAATCACCATCAACGTCGGCGACAGCATCGGCCATGGCCTTGCTTGGGGCTGCGATCTCAGCTATGACTATGTGAAAATCAATGCTGAGTATACGACCTGATCTGTGTTAGTTGGTCGCTACTAGCTCAACGACATTGTCGCGATCGCGAATCGTCACATCATATCCCCGCAAAAAATCATTGCCCAACAGACCGACCTCAATTGATTCACCAATGCTAACGCTGACATTTGGTAGCGTGATGCTGCCGACTGAGATTGATTGCATCTGCCCAATATCAAAACTGACCTCTGCATGACTTGCCGTGGCTGCGACCATTCTGTCAGTCGTTACGACTCTCAGTTCACTAGCCATTTGACGAGTAATCAAGGTTCGACTAGCACCTGTGTCCAAAATCATCTCGTAGCTTTTTTCTCCGTTAAAAGTCACGCTGATGACAGGTGTTCCGTGAAGTCGGCGAGTGATCGGAACCCGCACAGATCGCACAGACTGCGCGGTTGCCGTGACAGCCGGCGTCAGCCCAGCAGGGCGACTAGCTGCCGCTGGCACCCGCAGCCGCGAGACTTCAGCAGGCTTTTGCAAATCAGTAACACGATCTAGCGCTCGCTGCGCGTGATGGGCATACTCCACCGATTTTTGCTGCGCCGTTTGATAATTGGAATCGCCTGCACTGATACCTTTAAGTCGTTCAGCCGCTCGCTGCCAGCGGCTAGCAACCAATCCCCAGTCATCTGGCGATGTCGCTATTTGACTTAGATGATAAGCGCTAGAAGCCAAGTTAACGGCTTCTCGATAGGCTACGGCAGACTCGGCAGCATCCTTCAGCGAAACGGTGGGCACCGGTTCAGTCGGCCCCAAATCTACCGATACCGCTGTTGGGGTTGTCTGAAGAGCAGCCGTTTTTTCTACGGTGGCTACCGTCGTCCGGCATCCGCAACAGAGCAATCCCAAAAAACTAGGCAATAATATGAAACGATATCTAGCGTGCAGTAGGCCCATGAGAATGGTGAAAAGATAAGCAGTTGCGTCGCGCTGTACGCTATAGCGTTAATTTTCCCTGACTTGTTCTTAAGGTTGCTCACGTCTTATACGGATATTATTGACAGGTGCTGTTTAAAGTCCGTGTTTGTAGCCCGTGTTTTGAGTCCAGCTTTGTTGGATCGGCCTTGACACCTCACAAGCTGATGGAGGCTTCGCTCAATCATCACAATTTCAGTCATCTATCAACTTTTCACTAGCTCTCTAGCTCTCTAGATCTCTACCTAGCCTTTTTAAGCCTATGTTTAACCCCGCTGCTCAGCCTGCTTTACTTGTTTTAGAAGATGGATCTATTTATAGAGGGTGGTCATTTGGGGCGACTGGCACCACGATGGGCGAGGTTGTTTTTAATACAGGGATGACGGGCTATCAAGAAGTTTTGACCGATCCGAGCTATTGCGGCCAAATGGTTACCTTTACCTATCCAGAGCTAGGCAATACGGGCGTCAATGCTGAAGATGAAGAGTCTTGTCGGCCTTACGTAACAGGCGCGATCGCCAAAAATATTTGTGATCGCCCCAGCAACTGGCGCTCTACCCAATCGCTCAGCAGCTATCTTAAAAGTCATCAGATACCCGGCATTTACGGCATTGACACCCGCGCTCTAACCCGCAAGCTGCGCAGTGTTGGCGCGATGAACGGCATCATCTCTAGCGAAGTGCTCGATTCAGAAGAACTGCTGCGGCAGCTGCAGACCCTACCTTCTATGGAGGGTCTCAATCTCGTTAAAGAAGTCAGCACCCGTGAAATCTACGAATGGAGCGAAGCTACGAATCAAAGCTGGGCTTTCAGTGCCAATACAATTGCAGATGGCAACCCCTCCTCAATCCGGCCATTAACAGTCGTCGCCGTTGACTTCGGGATCAAGCGTAACATTCTCAGAAGGCTCGCTAGTTACGGCTGCCGCGTGATTGTCGTGCCTGCCGATACGCCCCCTGAAACAATTCTGAGCTACCAGCCCGACGGTATTTTTCTATCAAATGGCCCCGGCGATCCGGCTGCGGTCACAGG
The DNA here is from genome assembly GCA_963740915.1 of uncultured cyanobacterium. GTDB lineage: Bacteria > Cyanobacteriota > Cyanobacteriia > Phormidesmidales > Phormidesmidaceae > Phormidesmis. Next base: position 96,597 of record CAVUFV010000005.1, on the reverse strand, counting down.
CGCTCCAGAAATCGCTAAAGCTTTGCTAGAGAGTGAATTGCCGACCTTTGGCATCTGTATGGGCCATCAAATCCTGGGGCTGTCTCTGGGCGCTGAAACCTTCAAGCTTAAGTTTGGCCATCGGGGTCTTAACCAGCCCTGCGGGCTCACCGAGCAAGTCGAAATTACCAGCCAAAACCATGGCTTTGCACTGAGCGCCAATTCAATTAACAGCGATCGCATCGAAATCACCCATCTCAATCTCAACGATCAAACCGTTGCCGGCATTCGTCATAAGCAACTGCCGGTTTTTTCGGTGCAATATCATCCCGAAGCTAGCCCTGGGCCTCACGATGCTGACTACCTGTTTGCTAACTTTGTGCAAACGATGCGAGAGCGTCAGATAGCTTAGTTTAAGCGCAAAAAAACCGGCGCTGCCGGAAATCGTCCCTCAATAGGGCATGATGTTTATGGCTTTTGTGTGGCAATCCCTGTGCGATCTCTGTGTAATTGCTAAGAGAAACCGAAAGAGCTAGCATCTTTCTTGCAGTCGATAGGATCTTGCCCTATACTTAAGCGTCATATTCTCGTTCAATGCTAGGCCTATCAGGAGGATCCTCCCATCGCTGAGTCGCTTACCCTAACAGTCAGTCTTAGAGGCACCCGCGAGGTTAGGGGAAAATGTCAAATTTTTCGCCTCACTGGACTTTTGGATGCGTTTTCAGAACCGACTTTTTTGAAGGTTTTGAATAAATACATCGAAGATGGCCCCGCCCATATCATCTTAGATCTCTCTACGATTGATTTCGTAGACAGCTCTGGCTTAGGTGCGCTAGTTCGCTTGGTCAAAAAAGCTAAAGGCGAAAGTGGCAGTGTTCAAGTGGTTAGCAATCCTCGGGTAACCCAAACGGTCAAGCTAGTCCGCTTAGAGCAGTTTTTGTCCCTACAGCCGAGTGTAGATGCTGCCATCGAAAATCTAAAAAATCTTTAGGCAAATAGGCAAAATCTTCAACATTACTGGCTGCTGAACCTTATCAGGGTTGCCAAGCGTTGGCCTATGGTTTCGTTGCTCCCATTTTCACCGGCCCCACTGTCGCCAGCTGAGATCAGTGCGATCGCACCCATCTCTTTGGCGTACATTGGCGACGCCGTTTTTGAGCTGTATGTGCGATCGCGCCTTCTCCTGCCGGCCAAGCGCATTCGCGACTATCATCAGCAGGTGGTGGCTCAAGTCAACGCTGAGCAGCAAGCGCAGCTCATCGAAAGCTTGATCCCCTCCCTAACCGATACCGAGAAAGACATCCTGCGTCGTGGCCGAAACGCCACATCCGGTCGTCATCGCCGAGCAGATCCATCAAACTATCAAAAGGCAACCGGGTTTGAAACCCTCGTTGGGTTTCTCTATCTGAGCGATCACTCCCGCCTACTAGAGTTACTCAGTCATATAGACCTGTAAGTATCCTGTCAGTATATAGATTAGACATATTTAGACATATAGATTAGACATCATTCAGAGGAACACCGCGTGAGTGGCCCAGACAATTCATCCCTTAATCCGAAGCGCTCTTTTACTTCTCCTGGCAAAAAAAACGGTTCAAAAACGCCCGGAAAATTCTCTCCCATATCTGGCCCAAAGCCTAGCGCAAAGCCCAAACTAAAGCCTTCCTCAGCATCTTCTGAAGATCGTCCTAGACGCGCTGATAGCCCATACTCAGCCAGCGACAGACCTACCGTTAGCAATAAATCTGCTGGCAAAGGGCCCAGTCCTATTCGCAGCGGCTCTCATCGCCCGTCCAAAGCTAGCTATACCAAAGCTAGCTATAAAGGTAAAGCTGAAAATCGCCGTCGGCCCGATTCAGATCAGCCCGCTGCGGATAATAGCAAATACGCCCCTTCAGACCATTCCCCTTCAGAGGGCAGTCATCAGATTTTAGAAGAAGGACTTAGTCCCGATTTAATCTACGGTCGCCATTCGGTAGAAGCCGCTATTGAAGCTAAGCGATCGCTTAACCGCCTGTGGGTGAACGCCAAACTTCGATATGATGCTCGCTTTCGACCTTTGATCATTGAAGCCAAAGCCAACGGTGCGGTCATAGATGAAGTTGATGGGCTCCGCCTCAGCCAGCTTACGCAAGGGGCTAATCATCAAGGCATTGTTGCTCAAGTGTCTGCCTATGGGTATGTTGAACTAGACAAGCTGGTCGAGCAAGCGAAATCCGCTGCCCGTCGTCCTGTGATTATTGCCGCCGATGGGATTACCGATCCACATAATCTAGGGGCCATTATTCGCTCAGCCGAAGCAATCGGGGCTCAAGGAATCGTGATCCCGCAGCGCCGAGCCGTGGGGATCACCTCCACAGTTGCCAAAGTTGCGGCGGGCGCTTTAGAAAATCTTCCAATTGCTAGAGTTATCAACTTAGGTCAGTCGTTAGAATATTTGAAAAGTAGCGGCTTTTGGATCTACGGATTAACGGCTGAAGCAGCGCAACCCATTCACACTACAGACTTTTCAGCGCCTGTGGTTTTAGTGGTAGGGGCTGAAGGCAACGGCCTTAGCCTTTCAGTGCAGAATCTGTGCGATGTTTTGGTTGCCATTGAGCTGAAAGGCAAAACCCCTAGTCTCAATGCTTCTGTTGCTACTGGTATGGCACTCTATGAAATCTATCGTCAAACTTGGCTGAACAAGCTACCTGCTTTGACCATTGCCAGTACTGGTGACAGTACTGGCCAACATTGAAACCCTTTGAATGGCAGCTTATGCAGCGGCTGATATTCTGTTGATAGCTTAAAAATGATTGGGTATTACCTAAAGATAAATGTTGGCAGAGATACTTTCAAAGACTATTTTCAAAACCTAACTTTCTTTAGAATCTGTTATCGTCAAACATTCATGCTTAAAAAGCTGTTCTAGAATAAAAGTCTTAGAAGCGTTTTGTTGGGCAAGCAGCTTGTTTTTGAGAGTGAAAGGTACTATATGGCCTGCAATGTGACGTAAGTTATCTTGTGGGCCGCAATCGGCTGATTCCACTGTCCACCTAATAAAGCCATTCCCTAGTGTTGAAATGAAAAACTTTTTTAGTAGCTTATTTGGTTTGTTTTCAAATCCTTGGTGGGTTAAAATCACCACCGCTGATCCTAGCTGCATTTATTACTTTGGCCCGTTTGATAGTGAAGAAGAGGCCATTCAGGCTAAGCCCGGTTACTTAGAAGATCTTCAGCTAGAAGGCGCGCAGCAGATTCACTCGATTATTGAGCAAACTTCTGAACCGAAAGAACTCACCATTGAGACGGAGAGGCCAGTGACTCCTTCTGTGATGATGACTGCTTAAAAGTGCGCTATCTCGATTCCAGTATGAATCAAAATTTTGATCGGAGTTCTCATCACAGTCGTAGTTTCAGTAATTGGGTTACAGTGACTGGGTTACAGTGACTGAACTAGGGTCAGCGGGGGTTGCCATCTGTACTTTTTTAAGTCTAGTTTTCCTTTCACAAAAGCGATCCCCTCTTCTTTCAGCAAAAGCTGCTGTAAATCATCATTGCCATCGCGAAGAGAAGAACGAGAGATTTCACCCTTAGCATTAACTACTCGATGCCAGGGAATTTGGGTATCAGTGGTGATCCGGTATAGTGCATAGCCGACCACTCTAGGCTTACCCCTTAATCCAGCCAAGTCAGCGACTTGGCCGTAAGTAGCGACTTGAGCGTAGGGGATTTGGCTAACAATGTCGTAGATTTTGCAATAGCAAGACATTTTATCGAGATAGTTTTTTTACTGCGATGGTCTTCGCTTAGTGAGTTTGACTAGGCTAGAGGTTGGACTGGTTAAATTCTGCCATGCTAAAGCAGTGCGGGCACTTAAGCACTATGAGCGATCGCGCCGCCACGGTAACTAAATCCTTCTGGCGATATATTTTACCTGATTCTATAAAGCCAGCGGGCTCCTTGGTGTCAATTAAAATCTGCCACTCTTGATTCTCGATAGATTCAGGAATGTTGAAGAGTAGGGGATCTCCTGAAGGATTAAAGAACAACAAGAAGCTATCGTCAAAGATGCGATCGCCTCGGCTATTGAGGTTAGGAATTTCGGCCCCGTTAAGAAAGATGGCGATCGCATTCGTCGAGCTGTCATGCCACTCAAGATCATCAATCGTACTGCCATCAGGATGAAACCAGCCGATATCCACCACGCCAGAACCGTGAATCTCACGCCCAAAAAACCACTGGTGTCGCGTAAAAATGGGATGACTCTGGCGAAACTCAATTAGCTTTTGAGTAAAGCCCAGCAAAGTTTGCTCAGAGGCTTTTAGCTGCCAGTCAAACCAAGACAGTTCGCTATCTTGGCAATAGGTATTGTTATTGCCGCCGGTAGTTCGGCCCATTTCGTCGCCGCCCAACATCATCGGCACTCCTTGAGAAAGTAGCAGCGTTGTTAAAAAATTACGGCGCTGCTGAGCGCGCAGGGTCAGTATTGTAGGGTCATCGGTTGCACCTTCAGCCCCGCAATTCCAAGAGCGGTTGTAGCTTTCGCCATCGCGATTGCCTTCCCCATTAGCTTCATTGTGCTTTTCGTTATAGCTCACCAAATCATTGAGGGTGAAGCCGTCGTGAGCGGTAATAAAGTTAATACTGGCATGAGGCAAACGGCCATCGTCTTGATAGAGATCAGAGCTGCCGGTAAAGCGAAAGGCAAAATCGCCTAGGCTATAGTGCTCCCCGCGCCAGAAGTCTCGAATAGTGTCGCGATATTTGCCATTCCATTCAGACCACAGCAAGGGAAAGTTGCCGACTTGATAGCCGCCTTCGCCTAAGTCCCAAGGCTCGGCAATCAGCTTGGTAGTCGAGAGCACCGGGTCTTGATGAATAATGTCAAAAAAGGATGAGAGCCGATCAACTTCGTATAGCTCACGCGCTAGCGCAGAAGCGAGATCAAACCGAAAGCCATCGACATGCATTTCTTGCACCCAGTAGCGCAGGCTGTCCATAATCAGCTTAAGAACCTGAGGGTGACGCACATTCAGAGAGTTGCCGCAGCCGGTAAAGTCCATGTAGTAGCGGGGAGCGGCTTCCACTAATCGATAGTAGGCCGCATTATCAATGCCTCTCAGGGAGAAGGTGGGGCCGAGATGGTTGCCCTCTCCGGTGTGGTTGTACACCACGTCTAAAATTACCTCAATCCCTTCTTTGTGAAGAGCTTTGACCATCTCTTTAAATTCTTTTACCTGCTGACCTACCTGCTGACCGTCGGGGCCAGCCGCGCTGTAGCCTGAGTGGGGCGCAAAGTAGCCGAGCGAATCGTAGCCCCAGTAGTTGTGCAAGCCGGTGGTGACGAGATGACCTGGATGCACGTCGTAGTGATGCACAGGCAGTAGCTCTACAGCGGTGATGCCTAAGTGCTTAAGATGTGCGATTGCTTCAGGATGGGCCATGCCTGCGTAGGTGCCTCGTAGATCAGCCGGAATCGCTAGGTTTTGCTTGGTAAAGCCGCGAACGTGAACTTCGTAAATGATGGTGCGATCCCAGGGAATATCGGGGGCGCAGTCTCCGTCCCAATCGAAGCTGGGATCGATAACGACCGATTTGGGCATGGCCGCAGCGCTGTCGGCAACTGAAAACTCTAGGTCTAGATCGCGATCGCTAAAATGATCCATTGGAAAACTAAACAGCTCTGGCCCAAAGCGAATATCGCCTGTAATCGCTTTTGCATACGGATCGATCAACAGCTTATGCGGATTAAACCGATGGCCTTCGAGGGGTTTATACGGTCCCTCTACTCGAAATCCATAGCGCTGCTGAGGCCCAATTCCCGGCAAGAACCCATGCCAGACATAATTGGTCATGTTGCTCAGCCGCACTTGCGTCTCGCCACCGTTCTCATCAAACAAACACAGGATGACACCGGTAGCATTTTCAGAAAACAGGGCAAAATTGGTTCCTTCAGCCGCCCAAGTTGCGCCTAGCGGATGAGGTCGCCCTGGCCAAACTTCTACCTTCATAGGGGTTGTAATCTAGGATATAGGTCAAAAACGACAGTGCTTTAGCTTCAGCAAACAGAAGCCAATGAAATATATTGAAATATATAAATACGTTTTAAAAGCGCTCTAAACTTTCAGAGTCTGGCCATCCCAATATTAAAGCAGCCTTAAATAAAAACTAAATCAATACTTAAGACTATCAACTTTCCGGGAGCAACTGCCTTTTAAAAATATCCACTCCGCTAGCGCTAACTTCGTCATCTATACAGCGCCCTCAAAGTGATGCCCATCACGCCCACCAGCTACTTTAGTCACACTTAATTTTTTTATACTCAGTAAGCTAGTAGCACTGCGTTTAAAAAGTATTGAAATATGCCGACTCCTAGCCGTCGTCCCGTCAAGCCTAATCCTTTCGTTTCACTGCGCGATCCCCAAACTGGCAAGTGGAAGGTGGTCATTAACTTGGCTAGTCAGGTCTTTGCTTACAGCGCTTTTCAGGAGACCCCATCGCTCAAACAGACCGATACTCAAAAAGCTTGATGCTCAAAAAGCTTGCTAGAAGAGCATGATCAAGACACTACAGCTTCTAGATCTTTTGGCTACTCAATACAGATGGCAAAATGGGCTATAGCTCCCCGATTATCCTTATCCGTAGCTGCTCTATGCGCCAACTTTATCCACCAATTGAGCCCTATTATCAGGGCAGCCTATCAGTTTCTGTAATGCATACGCTGTATTACGAAGAATCGGGTAACCCTGATGGGCAGCCAGTCGTTTTTTTGCACGGTGGCCCAGGTGGAGGGAGTTTGCCGCTCTACCGTCAGTTTTTTGATCCGGCTAAATGGCGCATTATCTTGTTTGATCAGCGTGGCTGTGGGCAGAGCACGCCTCATGCGGAACTTGCCGGTAATACCACCCAAGATTTGGTCAGCGATATTGAAAAGTTGCGATCGCACCTAACAATTGAGCAATGGACAGTTTTTGGCGGTAGCTGGGGCAGCACGCTAGCATTAGCCTATGCTCAAGCGTATCCTGAGTGCTGCTGCGGCCTGATTTTGAGAGGCATTTTCATGCTGCGGCCCAAAGAAATTCAGTGGTTTTATCAATCGGGTGCGAGCTACCTTTTCCCAGATGCGTGGGCGCATTACCTCGCCCCGATTCCAGCCGAAGAGCAGGATGATTTAGTCAAGGCTTACTACCAACGCCTCACTAGCCCCGACTTAAAAACGCGACAAACGGCGGCGCGTGCTTGGGCCATTTGGGAGGCTAGCACCAGTAAGCTGATTCCCGATGACGATTTGATTGATCGCTTTGGTGAAGATAGTTTTGCCGAGGCTTTTGCCCGTATTGAATGTCACTATTTCGTCAATGGCGGTTTTTTTGAGCGCGAAAATCAGCTTTTAGAAGAGATAGAGCGCATTCGTCACATTCCGGCGGTAATTGTTCAAGGCAGGTATGACGTCGTGTGTCCTATGACCTCTGCTTGGGAACTACATCGCGCTTGGCCGGAAGCTGCGCTAGTGATTGTCCCCGATGCAGGCCACTCAGCGACAGAGCCAGGAATTATCGATGCGCTAGTCGCGGCTAGCGATAAATTTGCCACAAGCTGATGGTTAAAAATATGGAGAGAAATTATTGTCTATCGCTGCCAAAAGCGCTTCTGATGGGCGCTAGGTACCGGCAACCCTTGAGAGGTGTGAAATTCCTGCTGTACCTTTCTTGTCAGGCGCTTGGAGACTTGGCGCACAATTTGATTTAAAAGCTTGTCGCCGGAGGCTTTAACCAAATTATCTGGCAGGACTTGAATAAATCTGGGAACTTCGACTCGAGTCGAAAGATTAAGCTCCCATTCCACGTGAGTGGTTTGTTCAATGGATAAATCTGCGGGTAAATCGCTAGCAGGGACTTCGCACAGGGTCATACAGGCGCGAAAGTCTACGTCGTAGCCCACGGGTTCATAGCCTGGAACCTGAATGGTTTCGATCCGGTAAACGCCTTGCTCTTGGGGGAGCAAATGCAGCCCAATTTTGGGCTCTACCTCGTGGTTTAAGCTTTTGAATTTGCCGACAGTCAGGCCATAGCCATTTTCGCCAATCGGCTCTACGGTCATTGGCTGGGCGCAGCGATGAAACCACTCTTGGTGAGCATCTAGATACTTAGCAACGCTCGCTGCATCCGCATACATCTCCATGTGGCCAATATAGTTGCCTTGGAAGTGCAATGTTTCTTTCGAAGAAAATTCTACGTGTGAGGTTTTTTTGGCTTCAATCAGACTAGCACTGACCTTCAGAAATTGGGAGCTTACGGCTGAGGAAGATGCGCCAGAGGGCTGGAGAGAGGGAATCTGCATGGGCGTGGATGAAAATATTAGATCTTAGTGTATTTACGGGGTGCGAAGGTATGCTGTAGCTTGGGCAACAGATTTGTCGGTAGAGATCGCTCAAGACTGGCCCATTAACTCTTGGCAGCGCTTTAGCTTTACATCAAGCAGATCAGTACAAATAAAGTTTGATGAGACATAAAATATACGCTCAAACCACAATAGCTACTGATGACCGATAGCGGCCTTCGTTCTTTTACGGATGTTTGGCGAATGCGGGACGGACATAGGCGAGTTGAGGCAGAGTAGGATCGGGATCCTAAATACACCATCAGAAAGACTCTGCCGGCGTCAGCAAACACCTATACTTCCTCTGTATTTCGTCTTCATTTTATTTTTTTATTGATTTTTAGGGGAGTGGTGGCATGAAAGCACTGGTCGCAGGCGCAACCGGTCAAACCGGAAGGCAGGTAGTAGCAGAGCTTGTCGCTCAGGGCATGGAGGTGAAGGCGCTGGTACGCGATCGCGCTAAAGCTCAAGCCAATCTTCCGGATGCCGTCGAAATTGTCGTTGGCGATGTGCTTGATCCCATCAGTCTTAACGAGGCGCTAGCGGACTGTCAGGCGCTAATTAGTGCTACGGGCGCGGCCCCTAGTTTTGATCCGACTGGGCCGTATAAAGTCGATTACGAGGGTACCAAAAATTTAGTCAATGCGGCCAAGCTAGCCAATGTTGAACAGTTCGTGATGGTTTCTTCGCTGTGTGTTTCTAAGCTTTTTCACCCACTAAATCTGTTTTGGGGAGTGCTGTACTGGAAGCAGCAGGCCGAAGACTATCTGAAAAATAGTGGTGTACCTTATACTATTGTTCGTCCGGGTGGGTTGAAAAATGAGAATAATGATCAGGCAATTGTAATGTCTTCAGCTGATACTTTGTTTGAAGGCAGTATTCCGCGTCAAAAAGTGGCGCAGGTCTGTGTAGAAGCGCTCAGCCAGTCGGCGGCAAAAAATAAGGTAGTCGAAATTATTGCCAGTGAGAATGCCGCGAATCAACCATTGAGTACTTTATTTGCCCAGGTCGGCTAAAGATCGGCTACAAGGATGGCTAAAAGAACCAGCCATAGCTGTGTAAGCCTTTACCCAAAAGATTCACCCCTAAGTAGCAGATCCACACGACGACAAACCCTGAAGCGGCTAGAATGGCGGGCCTTCTGCCTTGCCATCCTTTGGTGATCCGAGCGTGCAAATAGGCGGCAAATACCAGCCAAGTAATCAGCGCCCAAGTTTCTTTTGGATCCCAACTCCAGTATGATCCCCACGCTTCGTTGGCCCATACTGCGCCAGCGATGATGCCGATGGTTAGTAGCGGAAACCCTAAGCCAATGATTCGGTAGCTGATGTTATCGAGGGTATCGGCTAGCGTTAGACGCTGGGGCGAGAGCGTCGTTGTCGGGGGGGGCGTTTGGACTTTTTGAGGTGCTTCTAAAACAGCTGTGCCGCCGTTAGAAAGGTTTAAAGGCTGGGCTGATGGCGGGGTTGATAGAGTTTCGATAGCTAAGTGCTTGTCAGCACTCTTGTCACTACTCTTGTCAGCGTAGTTGATTTGGTACTTGCGATCGCGAAATCCTCCGGTACCGACCGAGCTACCTTTTAATTCTACAGCTTGGCCTCGGGTGACGATTAGAAAGGCTATTGCAATCAAAGCTCCCACCATCAGAGCCGAATAGCTCAGCAGCATGACGCTGACGTGCATCATCAGCCAGTTCGATTTGAGCGCTGGTACCAGTGGTTCAGAAACCTGCATCGTGTCGGGTAACGTCAGCGCTGCGAAAGCAGAAATGCCCATTGCCACTGGTGAAGTGACGCAGCCGATCCAGCGACTGCCACTCATTCGTTCAGCTACAAAGTGGATGGCGGTGATCCCCCAAGCAATGAAAAATAAAGACTCGTATAAGTTGCTAAGCGGGAAGTAACCGCCTTCTATCCAGCGGGAGGTGAGCAAAGCCGCTAAGCAGAGATTGCCAATGGCCATGCCTGCCCCGCCGAGCATGGGCAGCAGTTTGACGTTGGTAAATGCTAGCGCTGCCCAGTAGACCAGCATCGTGACGAATAGTACAGCGAAAGCCGTGTTATCCAACCAGCTTTCTAGGTCAGTAAGATTGAAGGCAGTGAAATCCATAAGCGTACGAACAATAATTCAGCTCAATTTAATTCTAGGCAGTGTGCGGGAGATTACCCTGTCTGTATATTAATCTTACCGATAGCGGGTCACTGCGTAGGCTATTTTAGCGGTGTGGGATGAGGCAAATCCTGTGAATGTTAAAGTCCTTCCTACCTTTTCTTGAATAGAGTACTGTCAGGCTTTATAACCTAGTAGCTCCAAGCTGAATTAATTTTCCGCTACTTGTTACCTAAGCTACGGCTCTACCGGTAAATACCCCGTAGACCTACGGCTATATTAATAACTTTACTGAGAGAATAATCATGGACGCGGCTGCACTCTGGAAACGCTATCAGGATTGGCTTTATTACCACGAGGGTCTAGGGATTTATGTCGATGTCAGTCGGATGAGTTTTGATGATGCCTTTGTCGCTCAGCTTGCGCCTCGGTTTGAGCAGGCATTTGAGGAGATGACGGCGCTAGAAGGAGGCTCTATTGCCAACCCCGATGAAAACCGTATGGTGGGTCACTATTGGCTGCGTGATCCTGACCTTGCACCTTCTGAAGATTTGAAGAAAAACGTAACCGAAACCCTTAGTGCAGTTAAAAACTTTGCATCAAAGATCCGCAGTGGCAGTATTGTTCCACCGAACGAAGCGCGATTTACAGATGTGCTCTCGGTGGGCATTGGGGGATCGGCATTGGGGCCTCAGTTTGTATCTAAAGCGCTAGCGGCTGCAAATCCTGATATTGATATTCATTTTATTGATAATACTGATCCCGTGGGGATCGATCACGTTTTTGCGGAGATTGGCGATCGCCTCAAAACCACGCTAGTGATCATCATTTCTAAGTCTGGCGGTACGCCTGAAACGCGCAACGGCATGGTGGAGTGCCAGGCTAAGTATGAACAAGCGGGGTTGGATTTTGCGAAGTATGCGATCGCCATCACTGGCGAAGGCAGCAAGCTAGACAACGTCGCTAAATCCGCTGGCTGGCTGGATAGCTTTCCCATGTACGACTGGATTGGGGGCCGCACCTCTGAGCTATCGGCGGTGGGGCTGTTGCCAGCGGCGCTGCAAGGCATTGACATTCAGGCCATGCTAGACGGTGCCAAAGAAATGGACGAAGCTACTCGCGTGGCGAACATCCAGCAAAATCCGGCAGCGCTGCTGGCATTGTCCTGGTACTTTGCCGGGAAAGGGAAAGGCGAAAAGGATATGGTAGTTTTACCCTACAAAGATAGCCTTTTGCTCTTTAGCCGATATTTGCAGCAGTTAGTGATGGAGTCGCTGGGCAAAGAAAAAGACCTGGATGGCAATACGGTCTATCAGGGCATTGCCGTATATGGAAACAAGGGCTCTACCGACCAGCATGCTTACGTTCAGCAGCTGCGTGAAGGGGTGCCGAATTTTTTCGCAACGCTGATTGAAGTGCTGCAAGATCGCACGGGCGCTTCGGTTGAAGTTGAGCCTGGAGTCACGTCGGGGGACTATCTCTCTGGGTTGCTTCAGGGTACTCGACGGGCGCTATATGAGAATCATCGCGACTCGATTACCATCACTGTGCCCGCTGTAACGCCAAAAATTGTGGGCGCACTGATTGCTTTGTATGAGCGGGCAGTAAGCTTCTATGCCAGCTTGGTCAACATCAATGCGTATCATCAGCCCGGCGTCGAAGCGGGTAAAAAAGCAGCCGCAGCCGTGCTTGAGCTGCAAAATCAGGTTAAAGCGGCCCTAGCAGAGGCCGACCAATCACTTTCGCTGGCTGAAATCGCCGAGAAAATAGATGCCGTCGATAAAATAGAAAATATCTATAAGATTGTGCGGCACTTAGATGCCAATGAACGGGGGGTTAAAATTCAAGGTGATCCTAGTCAGCCCGCAGATTTGAAGGTAACTGTTCGGTAAGCCGCTAGTGCGGATTATGCCTTGCACATAAGTGAGAATTTCGGTGGCATGAAAGATCGAACCCCATCTGTGAATATCGCCCATTGCCAACCCAGGATGGGCGATGCCCTCTAAAATTAAGGACTGAATCTATTCATTACTGTTGTTTTAGGCGGGTTCGCTTCTAAAGAAACTTTCATGGCGCTTTCTTCAATTACTCGTGCGATCGCTCGGACTGCCTTGGCTCAAGAGCTGGTGACTAAGCTGATTCAGCCGCCCGCTAGTTCGCAGAGCCCGCCGGCATTAAAGCTCAGCGGTCTACCGAGACTGCCTAAGGGACTAGTGGCTTCGGCTCTGGCTCAAGCTCAACAGCGGCCTTTGCTGGCGATCGCCGCCACTTTAGAAGAAGCTGGTCGTTGGGCAGCTCAGCTCGAAGCGATGGGCTGGGCTACGGTTTCGTTTTATCCCACTTCCGAAGCTTCACCTTATGACAGCTTTGACCAAGAGTCAGAGCTGACTTGGGGGCAGTTGCAAGTGCTGTCTGATCTAATTAATGGCAAGGCTCAAAACGAAACTTTGCCGCCGGGATCAAAGCATTTAGGCGCAATGGCAATTGTCGCCACAGAACGGGCCTTGCAGCCGCACCTGCCGCCTGTAGAAGTGTTTCGGCCTTACTGCTTAGAAATTAAGCAGGGCAGCGATCTCAATATCAAAGCGCTGTCGTTGAGTTTGGCAAAGTTGGGCTATACGAAAGTTTCGACGGTAGAAACCGAAGGCCAGTGGGCTCAGCGTGGCGACATTATTGACGTGTTTCCGGTAGCGGCTGAGCTGCCGGTGAGGCTAGAGCTGTTTGGCGATGAGCTAGAGCGATTGCGAGAATTTGATCCGGCCAGTCAGCGATCGCTCGACAAAATCGACACTCTGCTACTCACCACCACTGACTACAGCCCAATTATTTCAGCCGCCCTAGCGCAAAAAGGTCTATTAGAAGATCTGCTGCCACCCGAAGATCACGAAAGCTTTAACAGCACTCAGCAAGTCGAGGGCATTCGGCGGTTTATGGGGCTGGCTTTTGAGCAACCGGCTTCACTGCTGGATTATTTGCCCGACAATACGCTGATCGCGATTGATGAAATTGAGCAGTGTCGGGCGCATTCTGATCGGTGGGTAGAAACTGTAGAAGATCGCTGGGCCGAAGCGCAGACGGCTTTGCTAGAGCATCCGGATATCAAGTTGCCCGCCGTCGGGTTACCCAAAATTCACCGTGCCTTTGAAGAAGCGTTAGCCGAACTCAGCTTGTTTCAGCGGATTGAACTGGCTGAAATTGCCGAAACAGGGGTAGGGCTCAACCTTTCTAGCCGACCGATTCCGACGATTCCGCATCAGTTTGGCAAGCTCGCTGAGGTGTTAAGAGCAGAGCGCGATCGCAAGTTCTCCCCTTGGCTCGTTTCTGCGCAGCCTTCTCGCTCAGTGGCCTTACTGCAAGAGCACGACTGCCCTGCTCAATTTATTCCAAATCCCAAAGACTACCCCGCGATTGACAAACTGCAAAATCAGCGGATTCCCATAGCGCTCAAGTATTCTGGCCTCGCCGAACTCGAAGGCTTTATTCTGCCGACTTTTCGCATTGTCGTCGTGACCGACCGCGAATTTTTTGGCCAGCATACGCTCGCGACCCCTAGCTACGTGCGCAAGCGTCGCCGCGCCGCCTCTAAGCAGGTCGATCCGAATAAGCTCAATCCTCATGATTACGTCGTCCATCGCAACCATGGCATTGGTCAATTTCTACGACTCGACAGCCTCACCGTTGATGGCGAAACCCGCGAGTATCTAGTCATTCAATACGCCGATGGTCTGCTGCGAGTTGCCGTTGATCAAATGGCGTCTTTATCGCGCTATCGCACATCGGTAGAACAGCGCCCTCAGCTCAACAAAATGACGGGTAAAACTTGGGAGAAAACCAAGGGCAAAGCGCGTAAGGCCATTCAAAAGGTGGCGGTTGATCTGCTGAAGCTATATGCGCAGCGATCGCAAATGCAGGGCTTCACCTACCCCGAAGATATGCCCTGGCAGCAGGAGCTAGAAGATTCTTTTCCTTACAGCCCCACGCCCGATCAGCTCAAGGCCACGCAAGATGTAAAGCGCGATATGGAGAGCGATCGCCCGATGGATCGCCTCGTCTGTGGCGATGTAGGTTTTGGCAAAACCGAAGTTGCCCTAAGAGCGATTTTTAAAGCTGTCACCGCAGGCAAGCAGGTGGCTTTACTTGCACCCACTACTATTCTCACGCAGCAGCACTACCACACTCTCAAAGAGCGCTTTGCTCCTTACCCGATTCAGATCGGCTTACTCAACCGCTTTCGCAGCGCCAACGAACGCAAAGACATTCTTCAGCGGTTACTCTCTGGCGAACTCGATGTTGTTGTCGGCACCCATCAGCTATTGGGCAAAATGGTCAAGTTTAAAGATTTGGGCCTATTAGTCGTCGATGAAGAGCAGCGCTTTGGCGTCAATCAAAAGGAAAAAATCAAAGCCATGAAGGCGCAGGTGGACGTGCTTACACTCAGCGCTACGCCGATTCCCAGAACGCTGTATATGGCCCTTTCTGGCGTGCGTGAAATGAGCTTAATCACAACCCCGCCGCCCTCTCGCCGCCCGATTAAAACGCATCTTGCGCCCTACGATCCGGAAAAGGTCAGAGCTGCAATTCGCCAAGAGTTAGATCGCGGTGGGCAAATTTTTTATGTGGTGCCAAGGGTCGATGGCATTGAGGAGATTGCAGGTCGAATTCGAGAGGCGGTGCCGGGCGTGAGATTGGCTGTTGCTCATGGTCAAATGCCCGAAGGCGAACTCGAAGCTACAATGCTCACCTTTAGCAGTGGCAACGCCGATCTGATGCTATGTACCACGATTATCGAATCTGGGCTAGACATTCCTAGAGTCAATACCATCATTATCGAAGACGCTCACAAATTTGGCCTCTCACAGCTCTACCAGCTACGCGGCAGAGTCGGTCGCTCTGGCATTCAGGCCCATGCGTGGCTGCTGTTTCCCCGGCAAAATCAGCTTTCTGATAAGGCCCGCAAGCGGCTGCGGGCCATCCAAGAATTTACGCAACTCGGATCAGGCTATCAGCTGGCGATGCGCGATATGGAAATTCGTGGCATTGGTAATTTGCTGGGGGCGCAGCAGTCTGGCCAAATGGAGGTGATTGGCTTTGATTTGTATATGGATATGCTCGAAGAAGCGATCGCTGAAATTCGCGGCCAAGAAATTCCGCAAGTCGATGAAACCCAAGTCGATCTCAAAGTCACCGCCTTTATCCCGGCAGACTACATTCCTGATGTTGACCAAAAAATGAGCGTCTACCGCGATCTGGTTTCCGCCTCTACTCGGCGGGATCTGATGGAAATTGTTGCTGACTTGAATGATCGCTATGGCAGCTTGCCGCTAGCTGTTGGGCAATTGGTGAAGGTCCTAGAACTCAAGCAAATTGCCAAGCCGCTGGGATTTTCTCGAATTAAGCCAGAGGGCAAGCAAAATGTGCTGATGGAAACGCCAATGGAAAAACCGGCTTGGAATTTGCTCGTTGAAAAATTACCGAGTCACTTGCGATCGCGATTCATCTATGCACCCGGCAAAGTAACCGTCCGAGGTCTAGGTGTACTCAAACCAGACAAACAGCTCGAAAGCCTGACTGACTGGCTCAGCCAGATGCAAAGCGCTCTGAAAGAACCTGTTTTATCAGGGTCAGTCGCTGCTGTCAATAACGGCTAAAGCTCTTTAAAGCCCGTTTAAAGCTAAAAATTCCTGAACCCTAAGACACCTAAAACTCATCGTTGCCATAGTCCATCGGCGCTTCATTATCTCGCTTAGACCCTAAGAGATCTAGCTGAGTCACCCGAATGACCGGACTGGTTCGCACAGCGCCCGTGCTGCGATCTTCCCAGCTATCTAGCTTCAACGATCCGGTAATTCCAATCAAGCTGCCTTTGCGGACGTAGTTCGCTGCAACTTCTGCCGTTTTGCCCCAAATTTCTAAATTAAACCAGTCAGGCTGATCGTTATTGCGCGTGCGTCGATTCACAGCCAAACCACACTTCGCTAGCACGTTGCCCGACTCGAAATAGCGCACCTCAGGATCTCTACCCACTCGGCCCACCAACGTGACAATATTCACACTCATAGCAATTTAGATTCCAACTCAACAACTAATCCCAACCGTACAGGCGCCCGTTTCAAGCGATCGCCTATACGCTATTTCTCGGATCACTTCTTTAAAGACTCGTCGTAATTTTTGCCGACATTCGCCTACAGCTCTGTACAATTATGGCAGTACAAACACAACAGTACAAACATTCCAATTTTACAATAAGTAATTCAATCAGCCTCAGCCGGGCTGTATAGAAATTGCCGAAGCATCGTTTTTTGATCTCATTTTCGCAATCGCTTACCTGTAAAGTGGATCTACGGATACGCTGCTTTTCCTCTCGAACACAGAGCTAACGCAATTGACTAGACGGCCCGATATGAAACGTAATAGAATCCAGTCGGCTCGTCAAAACTTTAGATTTTTAACCGCTATTACGGACTTTTAGCTTGTGGCATTCTTCAATCGTTTATCTCTCTCCCGTGACATGGGTATCGACCTGGGCACTGCAAACACCTTGGTCTATGTATCAGGGCGAGGGATCGTTTTACAGGAACCTTCTGTAGTCGCCATTCTAGAAGCAACTGGTGTGCCCGTAGCCGTCGGCGAAGAAGCGAAGCAAATGCTAGGCCGTACACCTGGCAACATTCGAGCGATTCGTCCACTCAAAGACGGGGTGATTGCGGATTTTGACATTGCTGAGGTGATGCTCAAGCATTTTATTCGTCGCGTCAATGAAAATAAGGCGCTGGTTTCACCCCGGGTTGTGATTGGTGTGCCCAGTGGAGTCACGGGCGTCGAACGGCGGGCAGTGATGAACGCGGCTCTGCAAGCTGGTGCCCGCATGGTGTATTTGATTGATGAACCGGTGGCCGCTGCGATTGGCGCTGGCCTGCCGGTTGATGAACCGACTGGTAACATGATTGTAGATATTGGGGGGGGGACGACCGAAGTCGCGGTCCTGAGTTTGCAGGGTACGGTCTTGAGTGAGTCGGTGCGCGTCGCTGGAGATGAGCTAACTGATTCAATTAAGCAGTACATGCGGAAGGTGAATAACTTGGATATCGGCGATCGCACCGCCGAAGAAATCAAAGTCCGCATTGGCTCCGCTTATCCGAGCCCGGACGATGACGAAATTTCGTTAGAAGTTCGCGGGGTACACATGCTCTCCGGGTTACCTCGAACCGTCACCGTCAAAAGCCCGGAAATTCGTGAAAGTATGGCTGAGCCACTCTCGGTGATTGTCGAAGCGGTCAAGCGTACGCTCGAAAAAACGCCGCCTGAACTGGCTGCTGATATTATTGATCGCGGGATCATGCTGGCGGGCGGGGGCGCATTGCTCAAAGGGCTAGATACCCTAATCTCACATGAAACCGGCATTGTCGTTCATGTGGCGGCTGATCCGCTGAGCTGCGTAGTGCTAGGCACCGGCCGCGTCCTCGAAAATTTCAGCCAAATGGAGCGGGTATTTAGCGCCCAATCGCGCGAGTAAGGATATAGATTAAATCTATTTGTTTGAATCTATTCGTCACTACAAGTCACTGCAAATTACTGCAATCACCGCAAATCACTGCAAATAGTCATTGATACCTTGGCTCCATGTTTACCTTAAGACGATGGTGGGATAAAAATGCGCTCAGAACAGGGCTGATCTTGCTGGCGATTGGCACTGCCTGGGGGGTGCGCCAAACCAACGGGGTTTTTATCAGCGAAACCTATCAGCTGCTGACACGCCCTTTTCAAAGCCAGCCCTCTGCTAAAGAGAAAATAGAAAACGCCTATGTATTAGAGCTACAGCAGCGCGTCATTGAGCTGGAAAATCAAAATCAAGGGCTGCGTGAGCTGGTTGATGAGGGCAAAAGTAGCAAGTTACCGACCACGACGATGGCCGCAATTATTGGCCGCAGCGCCGACAACTGGTGGCAGCAAATCACTATTGGTAAAGGCACTCAAGCTCAGGTAAAAGTGGGTGATATTGCCACTGGCCCAGGCGGATTGGTCGGTCGAGTGATTAGCGTGACTCCGCACACTGCTCGGATTTTGCTGTTGAGCGATCCGAGTAGTCAAATTGGTGTGAAAATTAGCCGTAGCCGCTCAGCGGGCTATATTCAAGGTCAAGCGGGTGCGCGCGCGACGCTTAAGTTTTTTGAAAAAGACCCTGATGTCAAACCGGGTGATGTGATTGTAACCTCTTCGTTTAGTCGGCTTTTCCCTCAAGACATTCCAATTGGCCGAGTGTCAACCATTAATTCCGATGCTAGCCCTGCGCCTGAAGCGCTAGTGCAGCTTTCCGTCCCCATTAGTAATTTAGAGTGGGTCACCATTCACCCTTTTACGCCCAAGCAAGATGTCGATGCAGCGCCAGCTAAAATTGTGACTGAAGACGGCCCTTAAAGGGGCTTTCATCAATTTTGGCAATAAGCTGATTTGGCAATAAGCTAAAGTTTCTGCTGGTCTTTCCCTCCCCTGCTCTCTCTCTCCACGGCCTGCTCAACTGAGCGCTGCTAAAGCCTATGAATCGCTATCGTCCGCAGCCACGCCCAGATGCTCGACAGCAGTTTTGGAACTGGCTCGTCACGATTGGTTCGGTGCTGCTATGCCTGCTAATTTTACCGATGCGACTGCCGGGGATGGATGTATTGGGTATTGGACCAAACTGGCTGCTGATTTGGGTGGTGACTTGGAGCATTAGCCGGACGGCGCTAGATGGCGCGATCGCTGGCCTCGCTCTGGGCCTATTGCAAGACAGCCTCACTGCCCCAGTACCTACCCATGCTTTTGGCCTCATCATTGCGGGTGTACTCGCCTCGCGGCTTCAGCAGCGCCGCTTCATGCAAGAAGATCTAGTTTCTGTGGCGCTGATTGTTTTTGGCCTAGCGGTGATTACCGAAACGACGATGGCTGTTCAGCTTAGCGCTCAATATATTTTTGGCGAAGAGACTCTCTATCAAAGCTTGGGCGCGATTTGGCAGTATCATCAGCGGGTTGCCTTAAGCTCCGCAATTTTGAGCAGCCTTTGGGCACCCGCTTTGTACTACCCGCTCAAGCGCTGGTGGGAAAGGTTTAATTCTAAGAATAAAGGGCCCCAAGTATAGGCCCAACGAATAGATTTCAGGCCGCTTCCAGCATCGCTGAATCAACGACTTCACCAGCGGCGGCCATCAATCCGCCATAGAGTTTGGATGGCTTCAAAGTCTTGAGGTAAGCAGCGCTGCGAATGCCACAAGCAAGCGCAGCGGTCGATAAATTCATGGCTTGGCCCGCGAGGATATCAGCTTCGGTGTCGCCGATCATCCAACTGCCGGTGACGCGATGGCCTTGATCGGTTTGCTGCGCGATCGCCGTTGCCAAGAGCTTGCATTTCTGATCTACCCGATTAGCTTGCGCGGCATGGAGATCAGCTACCCCATAGACCTGATCGATCAGATGCGATAGCTGCTGAACCTGTAAAAATTCCTGCACTTGTCTCGGATGGCGCAAGGTCACTAGCACCAAGCGCAAACCATTGCCCTTCATGTAGTGCAGGGCAGCTTGAGCAGTTGGCTGGACTCGATCCCATCGCAGCAAACTAGGGTGGTTAACTAGTCTTTCAATTTGCTGCATAAAAGACGGGTGAATTTCACTCGCTAGACCCGAACGAAGCATGATTTCGCTATCAGAGACGCGGTTTTGCTTCAGTTCCCAAAATTGCGCTTTGGACAGCGGTTTTATGCCAATTTCTGATACTTGCTGATTTTTAGAGCGCTGTTCTCGATAGAGCTGATCGACGGCTAGCAGCCCCTTTAAATAGGTTTGGAAGTAACGCTCTGATACATCGACAATGGGGCCATCAAAATCGCAAAATACGACCTGTCGGGCATCAGCCAAAACGCTATGAGTAGAAGGTAATGCAGTAAGTGAAAAATCTCGGACGGTCATAATGCCCAGCAGCGTTTGGAGCAGCGGCTTAACTTTTCTTTACCTTAGCAGGACAATCAAAAATAGGCGCTACGATTTCTAACTAATTTCTAACTAAATTGATTGGATTATTTGATGAGACTCATTCGTGCCTAATCATTCCCACTGGAATCCAAGTTCGAGTTCGAATTTAATTGCGGTTATCGACCAAATCCTTTGCCGCGATCTGCTGATTCTAAGCAAAAGCAGCTTTCAACTTGCGATCGCAGCATCTCCTCATCCAAATTTTGTCCAATCAGCACCAGCTGATTTTTAGGCGTCCGGCCATTCCACTCTTCATCTTCTAATGAAAACCGTTTGCCGCTGAGATGAAACACATGGCGCTTAGGGCTTTCATCAAACCACAAAATTCCTTTTGCCCTAAACACCGACGCCGGTAGCTGGTTATCTAAAAAGTACTGAAACTTACGAATAGCCAAAGGCTGATCGCGCTCAAACGAAACCGAGGTAAATCCGTCTATATCTAAATGAGCGTGAGTGCTGTGGTCGTGATCATGTTCACAGTGACCGTGATCGTGGTCGCAGCTAGCGTGATCTTCAGGCGCTTGATGATCGTGGCCAGAATGATCGTGTCCTGAGTGATCTTCATGGGCCGAATGGTCGTGAGCCGAATGATCTTGAGCCGAATGATCGTGAGCTAGATGATCGTGACCCGAATGATCGTGACTATCAGGACTCGATTTTTTGTCCTCAAAATACTTGTCCGACTCAAACAGCCCAACGCTCAAAATCAGCGGCAGCGGCACTTTGGAATGATCGGTACGTAAAATTCGAGCATCAGACTTAATGTCGCGCAGCTTTACTTCAATCAGATCAGCATCGGCTTCATCGACTACGTCCATTTTGTTCAGCAAAATGATATCGCCGTAGGCAATTTGGTTATAGGCCGCCTGCGAATTAAAGAGATCCAGGCTGTAATTTTCGGCATCGACCACGGTTACGATTGAATCTAATCGGGTCAAATCGCGCAGTTCAGTGCCCAAAAAAGTCAGCGCCACCGGCAGCGGGTCGGCCAGACCTGTGGTTTCTACGACCAGATAATCAATTTTATCTGAGCGCTCCAAAACCTTATAAACCGCCTCTAGCAGGTCATTATTAATCGTGCAGCAAATGCAGCCGTTGCTCAGCTCCACCATATTGTCGTCACCCGTGGTGATCAGCAATTCATTGTCAATGCCGACTTCTCCAAATTCATTGACTAGCACCGCCGTTTTGAGCCCTTCCTGGTTCGTCAAAATATGGTTGAGCAGCGTGGTTTTTCCGCTCCCCAAAAAGCCAGTAATAATCGTCACCGGCAACCCATGCTTAGAGGCATCCATTGATCGATTGGGAGCAATTGTCGTCGCAGTCATAGGAATTTGATGGTGTAGAGGTCTATTCTCAGGTTATGTCGCTTTAAGCTTCATTATCCCGCATCTGTCAAAAGTTGCGGGCCTAACTTTCTCTCAATTTTGTTTGACCGCAATTTTGGCCCCAGTTTTTACTTCAGTTAAAAGAAATTCCGTCTCATCCGAGTTTCCATCTACTATTGAGGTTGGTTTAAATCAAATTGCTGTATTCCACCGTTACTCATGAGCGTCGCCATTTACAACACGCTTTCTCGCCAAAAGGAAGCCTTTAAAACCCTGGTGCCCAATCAGGTGAAAATGTATTGCTGCGGCGTCACGGTGTATGACTACTGCCATTTGGGCCATGCCCGCTCCTATATTGTGTGGGATACCGTGCGCCGATATCTTACTTGGCGCGGCTACGATGTGCGCTACGTGCAAAATTTTACCGATATTGACGACAAAATCCTCAACCGGGCCCGCCAAGAAAACTCTTCGATGCAGGCGATTGCTCAAGCCTATACAGCGGCTTACTTTGAAGACATGGCGCGGCTAAATATTTTAGAGGCCGACGAATATACCTATGCGACCCATACCATTGATGGCATCAAGCGCTTGATTCATGAGCTAGAGCAAAAGGGCTTTGCGTACCCTGCTGCGGGTGATGTGTATTATGCGGTGCGCAAGTTTGAAGGCTATGGCAAGCTTTCAGGTCGCAAGCTAGAGGATATGCGCGCTGGGGAAAGTGGCCGCACTGATGCTAGCCAAACGCAAATTAAGCGCGATCCGTTTGACTTTGCGCTGTGGAAGTCAGCTAAGCCTGATGAACCGGCTTGGGACTCACCTTGGGGTATGGGCCGTCCGGGCTGGCACATTGAATGTTCGGCAATGGTGCGCGATCGCCTCGGCGAAACCATCGATATCCATGTCGGCGGCGCAGACTTGCAGTTTCCTCATCACGAAAATGAAATTGCTCAGTCAGAAGCTGCCACGGGTCAGCCTTTAGCGACCTACTGGATGCACAACGGCATGGTGAATGTAGAGGGCACCAAAATGTCCAAATCACTCGGCAACTTCACCACCATTCGCGGCCTGCTCGATGCCCCCAATGCGCCTGATCCGATGGCCATTCGGATGTTTGTGATGCAGGCGCAGTACCGAATGCCGCTCGATTTTACGGAAGAAGCGATGACGTCCGCCACTAAAGGCTGGGCGACGCTAAATGAAGGGCTGAATTTTGGCACGCAGTATGGCGATCAGCTGGGCTGGGGGCGATCGCCTTCAAATAGCCAATTAGACAAATTAGATACCCCCTCTATTGCCTTAGACGAAACCGCTCTCAGCCAATTCCAAGCCTCAATGGATGACGATTTCAATACCCCCGGAGCCGTTGCCGTTTTATTTGGACTGGCCAAAGAGCTACAGCGGCAGGGCAATTTAATCGTGCATGAAGGCCAGCCTGACATTCATTCAGCAGCACTTGAGCAGCAATGGCAAACATTAGTCCAGCTTGCTCAAGTATTGGGTTTAGAAGCTCAAGCGATTTCCTCAGTGGCCTCAGCTGATGAGATCACTGATGCCGATATCGAAACGTTGATTGCGCAGCGGACAGCCGCTAAGCAGTCCAAAAATTACGCAGAATCGGATCGAATCCGATCTGATCTAAGTGCCAAAGGCATTACCTTGATTGATAAACCGGGCGGTGTGACGATTTGGCACCGCTAGGTTAATTGCTAGGTTATCGGCACAAAATGAACGGTAAAAAACTAGGAGCAGACAATGCTGGAATATATTAATTTGCCCGACGGTCAACTGCCGCCAGTGGCGCCTTACTCTCATGCTGTGCGCGCCGGCGATTTTTTGTTTGTCACCGGTCAGCTAGCTGAAGATCCAGATAGCGGTGAAGTCATCAAAGGCTCAATCGAAGCGCAAACTGAGCAGGTTATGACCAATCTTAAGCTCGTGCTTGACCACGCCGGCAGCAGCTTTCAAAACGTAGTGATGTCACGTATTTTTGTGACCGATTTTCGCTACTACGATATTGTCAATCGCATCTACGCCAGCTACTTTACAGCCGGTCGCTATCCTGGGCGCACGACTGTAGGCGTCACTGCCCTAGCAGGCTTTGGCGATGTTGAAATTGATTTGATTGTATATTGCGGCAGTTAATGAGCAATTGGTCAGAAGGTAATTGACCAACTTTAATCAAATAATCATTACAAGCCTAGATCTTCAAGATCTTCGAGATCTTCGAGATCTCCGGCGACTGATAAATCCACACACAGCTCTTGAAAGGCTTGATTTCGGGTTTTGCGAGAGGTGCGCCGGTATTTGGATTCTAGTCTCGGCTCGTGCGTTAGCTTGCCAGCCTCGGACATTTTTATCTTTTCAGTGGCTTCGGTATCGGGCTGATGCGATCGCACTTTCTCCTGCTGAACCACCTCCATCAGCATCGTCAAGTAGTGCTGATATCGTTCCCAGTCGCCACGCACTACGCATCCGGGCTCATCTCGATGCAAGCAATTGCTAAACTGACACCTGCCGCTCTCTTGCCGCTGCCGAATTTCAGGAAAATAATGGCCCAAAGCCTCCGGCGTACTCACAATATCCGGGTGATTGAACCCCGGCGTATCCGCCAAAAACCCCCCTGTCGGCAGCTCAAATAGCTCTACATGGCGAGTCGTATGTCGCCCCCTGCCTAGCTTGCCTGACACCGTACTAACCCGCAAATCTTGATCAGGTACTAGCCGATTTGTCAGACTGGATTTACCCACACCCGAAGGGCCAGCAACGACCGTAATTTTATCCTGTAGCGCCAATGTCAACGCGTTATGAACCTCAGCGTCCGCTCGAAAGCTCACCATCAACGCGTGATATCCCCAGCTTTCTAACCGCTTTTGCCAGCGCTGAACGACGCTATCGGCAACTAAATCTCGTTTGTTCAAACAAAGCGTAATGGCTAACCCAGTGGATTCGGCTTTGACCAAAAAACGGCTGAGCTGATGAGGATCTAGTGTGGGTTCGGCGATCGCAAACACCAGCAAAATCTGATCGACGTTGGCAATCGGGGGGCGGTCTAAAAATTTTTGACGTGGGTAAACAGTAGCAATGGCCCCTCGTCCGCCTTGCCAGTCAGGTTGCTCGACGGTGACGCGATCGCCCACCATCACCTGCTGACCCATTTTCTTTAACAGCGCCCGACGAATACATAGCAGCACCACTGGCGAATCATCTAGCTTCACCGAATAGTAATTGGCTTGAATCGCCACTACTGTTCCAGCCCAATCTTTACCAGCAGACAGCCTATCATCTGCGCTGAAGATCACAGATTTACCGAGTCTATCGAACTGACAGAACTGAGCGAACTATCGACATCTGCCGGACGGCGCACCTGCAGCGCAAAATACCCACTGCGATCCTCAATCTGCTCCACGCCATAGCCATCCATTTTTAAGCTGTCAGGCACCTGCTCAATCGGCTCACCGGGATCTAACCACACTTCTAGCAGCGAGCCTGGCGGCATTTTCTCCAGCGTCAGCTTCGTACGCACAAAGTTAAGGGGACAAGGCGTTCCTCGTAGATCCAACTGCTTGTCAGCAATTAAAGCGGCCCTATCCATTAAATAGCCCTCCTAAAAAGCCATCCTTTTTCCCTCGCCCAGAGGCTTTACCAATCGCGTCGCCTCGAACCTCAGCTAACTTCACCAGCAGCTCTCTTTCTTCGGTTTTTAACCGGCTCGGAATATCCACTCTCACCGTAATCAAATGCTTCCCACGGCTAACCGGATTGCCCAATCGCGGCACGCCGCGCCCTTCTAACGACAGCACCGTATTGGGCTGAGTGCCAGCAGGCACTTGAATGGCAACTTCACCATCGACTGTTTCTATATCTAACTCACAGCCTAAAATCGCCTGCAGGTAACTCACCTTCAGATCAGAGAGAATATTAATGCCATCCCGCTTAAACACCGGGTCGTCATTGACTGCCAGATAAACGTAGAGATCGCCAGCCGGGCCATTGCGTTTACCCGCATCCCCTTCTCCAGAAACCCGCAGGCGAGTCCCATTTTCGACCCCAGCCGGGACTGTAATCTTCAGCTTTTTAGTCGTCTGCTTTTGGCCGCTGCCGCCACAGACCTCGCAGACATTTTCCACCACTTCGCCGCTACCATTGCAGGTCGGGCAAGTCGAAACCTGGTTAAAAATGCCAAACGGCGTTCGGGTTGCGCGCCTGACTTGACCCGCTCCGTTACAGCTTGAGCAGGTGCGTGGCCGAGTTCCTGGTTTTGCACCTGAACCCGTGCAGGTTGTACAGGTTTCTAAATGGCCGATTCTAATTTCTTTCTCACCGCCAAAAATGGCTTCTTTAAAGTCGAGCTTGAGGTTTAGCCTAAGATCATCGCCTCGCATAGGGCCACGGCGGCGCTGTTGCTGACCGGGCTGACCCGAAAATCCATTGAAAAAGCTTTCAAAAATATCGGCAAATCCGCCCATATCTTGAAAGTCTTGAAAGCCACCGCCTGCTGCCGCTGCCCCGCCGACTCCGGCTTCGCCAAAGCGATCATAGCGACCTCGTATTTCGGGCTCTGACAGCACTTCGTAAGCGCGGCTCACCTCTTTAAAGGTTTCTTCAGCACCTTCGTCTTTGTTGACGTCAGGGTGATACTTGCGCGCCAATTTACGATAAGCACGCTTAATCTCATCTTGCTCAGCGTTGCGCGAGACACCTAAAGTCTCATAGTAATCACGGGCCATAAAACGTTAGTTGCTAAAAGGAACTAGCTGGTCACAAATCAACAAGCATTGAATCATTGTATAGTAACCGCCACTGGTGAAGCGCCACCTGTTAGAGTGCGCTAATACCATTTATACCGTTCAAAACAAGTCAAAGAATAGACGGATAGCCGCACTTTTAGCTTGTCGCTGGATAGATTTTACTCAGCTTTTTTTCGATTATTCGATTGCTTCATAGTTGGCAGCGACTGTAGAATCAATGTCAAACTCTTCTTCAGCCGCGCGAAAAGCTATTGGTGTCGGGGCTACTGGCGTCGGAACGGCGGCGGCAAGTACTGGCTCCGCGCAGGCTGGCGCAGGCTTTGGTTCAAGTCCTCGGCTAGTGACGGGCGCAGGCTCAGCAGCCGGTGTGGGTGGAGCCATATTGGCTCCGGGCATCTGATTTTCGTCATTCAAGTTGTCGCGTTCTTCACCCACCTGACGATAAATTCCCGCCCCAATATCGAAAATAGTCTGCTGCAAAGTATCTAGCTTTTGCGATAGCCCACTTGCTTGAGTGCTTTTATCAGCGATCGCGGCTCTCAAGGCTTCCGCTTGAGCCTCTGCTTGAGCCTTTAATTCCTCAGAAATAGTTCCTGCACTGTCTCGCAGCGTCGATTCATAGGTATAAAAGAGTGCATCAGCCCGATTTTGCAATTCTGCAACAACCTTGCGCTGCTCGTCTTCACCGGCATACATATCAGCTTCTTCGCGCATTCGAGCAATGTCAGCCGAAGATAAGCCGCCTCTATTTGTGATTTTGATGCTTTGCTCTCGGTTAGTGCCTCGATCTTTAGCGGCTACTTGCAAAATACCGTTCGCATCAATTTCAAACGACACCTCAATTTGAGGAACGCCCCTAGGCGCAGGCGGAATTCCCGTCAGCTCAAATCGGCCCAGGCTTTTGTTGTCGCGAGACATGGCACGTTCGCCTTGCAAAGCATGGACTTCGACAGAGGTTTGACCATCGGTCGCGGTCGAAAAAATTTGCGTTTTGCTCGTCGGAATCGTGGTGTTGCGCTCAATAATTTTGGTAAAGACTTCGCCTAGAGTCTCAATACCCATCGAAAGGGGTGTCACATCTAGCAGCAGCAAATCTTTGACCTCGCCGCCCAATACCCCGGCTTGAATAGAGGCTCCTAACGCGACCGATTCATCCGGGTTAATTGATCGATCTGGCACTTGTCCTTTAAAGAACTGAGTAATTGCTGTCTGCACCGCCGGAATCCGAGTGGAGCCGCCGACTAGCAGAATTTTGTTGATGTCATCGACCGCTAGCTCGGCGTCTTTAAGCGCCTGCTTCACCGGTTCTAATGTATCTTTGATCAGCGTGGCAGCTAGCTCTTCAAACTGCGATCGCGATAGCGTCATCTCCAAATGCTTCGGCCCGGTTTGATCAGCTGCAATAAAAGGCAGATTCACTGAGGTTTTAGTCATGCTCGACAGCTCAACTTTAGCTTTTTCAGCTGCCTCTCGAATCCGCTGAAGAGCCATTCGATCATTGGTCAAATCCATGCCTTCTGCCTGCTTGAAGGCTGCCGTCATCCAGTTGACAATGCAGTTATCAAAATCATCGCCGCCCAAATGGTTGTTACCAGAAGTGGCCTTGACTTCAAAAACGCCATCGCCTAGCTGCAAAATCGAGACATCAAACGTGCCGCCGCCCAAGTCAAATACCAGCACCGTCTGATCTTGATCTTGCTTATCTAAGCCATAAGAAAGCGCCGCTGCTGTAGGCTCATTGATAATTCTCAGTACCTCTAAGCCCGCAATGGTGCCAGCGTCTTTGGTCGCTTGCCTTTGCGCATCCGTAAAGTAGGCGGGCACCGTAATCACCGCTTGAGACACCGATTCTCCTAAATATGCTTCGGCGTCGTTCTTGAGCTTCTGGAGGGTCATCGCTGAAATTTCTTGAGGCGTAAAGCTTTTCGCTCTAATCATGACCTCAACGGTATCGTCCGTGCCGCGAGTACATTTGTAAGGCACCCGCGATCGCTCTGCTGTCGTGTCATCCCAGCGGCGGCCAATAAAGCGCTTAATGCTGTGCACCGTATTTTCGGCATTCGTCACCGCCTGTCGCTTAGCCAATTGGCCAACCAACCGCTCACCGCCTTTGGCAAAGCCGACGATGCTCGGCGTTGTTCGCCCGCCCTCCGTATTTGGAATGACAATTGGCTTACCGCCTTCTAATACAGCAACACAGCTATTTGTGGTGCCCAGATCGATACCGATGACTTTTCCCATAATCCGTTTGGGTAATCCGTTTGGATAGTGCAATTGTGAAAGGCGATCACTAATCACGCGCAGCCTACGGTCTTTTCACTACCCCCGGTGCCCTCTACTAAGCCTTAATGAATTGATATCCAAAGCTGTCAGCTCTTTGTGTAACGAGCCCAAAACCTCAGATATTCAAAAAGCCTTAAGACTCAGATAACGACTCGCTGCTTTCAGTAGACGTATCCAGCGGCGTAGCTACTTTGACCATAGCGTGACGTAAAACACGCTCCCCTAAAACATACCCACGGACCAACTCATCAATAACAGTTCCTTCCGGATACTGATTGGTCGGCTCACGCATCACGGCTTCGTGCAAGTTAGGATCAAACTCTTGTCCCTCACAGCGCATAGGAGATACCCCTAGCTTCTTAAGCGCCTCAACAAGCTGTTTATAAACGCCCTGATAGCTTTTATGAATCGCCATTTCGCCGTCATTTTGGGGTTTGATGTGCGATCGCGCCCGCTCAAAATTATCTACTACTTCCAGCAAGCCCGTAATGGTATTGCATTTGACTTGAACTTCTAAATTCTCTCGCTCAGTCGCCGTACGCTTACGAAAATTATCAAAATCAGCCGTCAGTCGAGTGAACTGACCGGTTCGATCCTCTAACTGCACTTTCAGGCTATCCACCTGCTGTTGAAGTACAGATCGAGCCCCTGCTTCAGCGGCAAACGCGTCTTCCGCCGAGATATCATCCGGAAAATCGTCTAAACCGTCCTCAACGCTCTTTCTTTCATCCTGACTTTGCGCTCCGATACCTGCATCTAGCGCTTCCAAGTCTATTTCAGGCGAGTCATCCTCTAGACGAAGCTCTTCAATGCCTGACTCGCTCGCTGGCGTTGTGCCATCAATACTCTGCTGTTCACTACTATTGTCTGCGTCTGCCATCACTCTAAAACTCTCTACTCCTGACAGCTCATCACAAAGTGCTTATACCAGCTGATTTCATCACCAAGCCCAGCATTACTGTCACCTGAGCCATCCAAAGATGAAATCTAGCTAGACAAATACTACCTGAGCCTAACTACCCTGTCCATCTTAAGAGCTGGCGTTGCACTTGAGGAGCGGTTTTCCGTAACGGGTTTTCCGAATCAATGCTTTTGCCCCCACGTTCAATCGCTAATTCACCTAACTCCTAATTTAGGTACTAGCACAGACATTGCGCTGGAGTATGGTCTGCGCTTTGTGGGCACAATCAAATCAGATTTTTTCGCATCGACCATGATCAATACCTCATCCGCGCGAAAAGCACTCGTTCTACAAAAGAGCTTTTCACCTTTTAGCAGCAAGCTCATTCAATCAGGCTTTGTCGACAGTAGCCAAATGCAGCAAGCACTGGTCGAAAGTCGCAAACATGGCCGAACCTTAACGGGCGTTTTAGAGTCTATAACTGGCAAAGAACTCTCTCCAGAGCTGCTGCGCCAGTACAAGAAACAGCAGCTTTTTGAGCTCAAAATTCTCTATGGCATCGAATCCCTAGATCCGGAAGTCGAAAGCATCTCTGACACCCAAGTCACCCAGCTGATTGGCAGCTTAATTCCGGTAGATATCTGCCGTCGGCATCGCCTCGTGCCTCTGTCTCGAACCAGCACAGCAGAAGAAGCTGTCTCTGTTCTGATCGCGATGGTCGATCCAGAAAACCTAGAGGCCCAAGATGACTTAAACCGCATTCTACGGCCTCAAAACATCCAATTGCGCCGTATGGTTGTCACCGTTGAAGACTATCAGCGCTTGATGGCCAAATACCTAGACGAGCAGGTTGCCAAAGAAAAAGAAGGCCTTTCTCAAAAGAAAGCACCCCCAGAAATTGTCGAAGTCAAGACAAATCTAGAAGATTTAGATCTAGACGGCGGCGGGTTGGAAGATGCTGGGGACGAAGATGCCGATTTGGGAGCAGCCTTGCAAGATGCTGGCGCTGCCCCCGTAATTGCTCTAGTCAACAAAATTTTGGTCAAAGCCCTGCAAGAAGGTGTTTCCGATATTCACGTTGAACCTCAAGAGGAATTTCTGCGGATTCGCTTTCGCAAGGACGGCGTTTTAAAAGAAGCCTTTCCCAAGCTACCTAAAAAAGTCATTCCGGCAGTTTGCGCGCGCTTCAAAATTATTGCTGAGCTGGATATTGCTGAGCGTCGCCTTCCCCAAGACGGCAGAATCCGCCGCGTTTTTCAAGATCGTAAAGTAGACTTTCGAGTCAGCACGCTGCCTAGCCGCTATGGCGAAAAAGTCGTACTGCGAATCCTCGATAATTCATCGACTCAGCTAGGGCTAGGAGCGCTGATTACTGATGAAGAAACGCTGCACATTGTTCAAGACATGGCTAAAAAGCCCTTTGGCTTGATCTTAGTGACAGGGCCAACCGGATCAGGTAAAACCACGACGCTGTATTCAGTGCTTTCAGAACGCAACGATCCGGGTGTCAACATCAGTACGGCAGAGGACCCCATCGAATACGCGCTGCCAGGGATTACCCAAGTGCAGGTCATTCGAGAGAAGGGCATGAACTTCGCTTCTATTTTGAGAGCTTTCTTGCGACAAGACCCCGATGTGATCCTAGTCGGTGAAACTCGTGACCCAGAAACAGCTAAAACAGCGATTGAAGCCGCTTTAACTGGGCACTTGGTACTCACCACCTTGCATACCAACGACGCCGCAGGTGCAGTCTCTAGACTCGGTGAAATGGGCGTTGAGCCCTTCCAGGTCTCTAGTTCTTTAATTGGCGTGCTGGCTCAAAGGCTCGTTCGCAGAGTTTGCGCTGAGTGCCGCATGGCTTATACCCCTACGCCAGAGGAGCTAGCCCGCTATGGCATGACTGCTTCTGGCGATGCTGCTTTGACATTATACAAAGCTAATACGGTTGCCGCTGAAGATATTGGTCCTTTGAAAGATGCCGGTAAGCTTTGCGGCAAATGCCAAGGCGGTGGCTACAAAGGGCGCGTTGGTGTATACGAAGTGATGCGAGTCACTGAAAAAGTTCAGCAGATGATTTCTGAAGGTGCACCGACTGAACAAATTAAAGAAGCGGCTGTCGAAGACGGTATGCACACGCTGCTAGCTTACAGCCTGAACTTGGTCAAAGCTGGACATACTACCCTCGATGAGGTCGAACGAGTGACCTTTACCGATAAGGGACTAGAAGCTGAGCTAAAAGCTAAACGAAAAAGTGTGCTCTCTTGCAGCAATTGTGATGCCACCATGCACCACGAATGGATTGATTGCCCTTATTGCCTAACGCCGCGCTACAAGGAGTAACCTACCTTCTCTCGAATCTACTCGTTTCTGTTTCACCACCCTATTCCCATCTCAGCTATATCTTTTGGGATATCTAGATTCAGACTTACATTTAGGAAAGCACTATGGAATTGATGATTGAAGACTTAATGGAAGAAGTTGTTGAGCGTGGTGGATCTGACTTGCACCTGTCAACCGGACTGCCTCCTTACATTCGCATTAGCGGTCACTTAACGCCGACCGATCATCCACCGATGAGCGCCGATCAGTGTCAGCGGCTAATTTTTAGTATGTTGAACAACTCACAGCGCAAAATACTGGAGCAAACTTGGGAACTAGACTGCTCTTATGGCGTTCGTGGGCTCGCTCGTTTTCGAGTCAACGTGTATAAAGACAGAGGCACTTTTGCGGCTTGTCTGCGGGCCCTGAGTTCAAAAATTCCGAGCTTGGAAGTTTTGAACTTGCCGCCGATTGTGACGGAACTATCTGAAAAGCCTAGAGGCTTAGTGTTGGTGACTGGCCCTACGGGGTCGGGTAAAACCACAACGCTCGCTTCAATGATCAACAACATCAATTTGACCAGAGCTGAGCACATTTTAACGGTGGAAGATCCGATTGAATTTTTGTACGAGCCGATTAAGAGCTTGATTCATCAACGGCAGGTGGGTGAAGATACGAAGAGCTTTTCTAATGCCTTAAAAGGCGCTTTGCGAGAAGACCCGGACGTTATTCTCGTCGGTGAGATGCGCGATTTGGAAACCATTTCGCTGGCAATTTCGGCGGCAGAAACAGGGCACCTGGTATTCGGCACGCTGCACACTAGCTCAGCGGCGCAGACGGTCGACAGAATTGTCGATGTGTTTCCGCCTGAGCAGCATCAGCAGGTGAGGGTTCAGCTTTCTAACTCTCTGGTGGCGGTGTTGAGTCAGACCTTGGTGACGAAGGCAAATCCTAAGCCGGGTGAATTTGGTCGGGTAATGGCACAAGAAATTATGGTAGTCACACCGGGTATTTCCAATATGATTCGCGAAGGCAAAACGGCTCAAATATATGGTGCAATTCAAACCGGAGGCCGGTTGTCTATGCAAACGTTGGAAATGGCCTTGGCGGAGCTATACAAAAATAAGGTGATTAGCTTTGATGCGGCGATGTCTAAGACGTCGCGTCCTGAGGAGCTACAGCGGTTAATAGGCGGATCGCCTAATGCGGCCAAGGCTGCTGCTAAAGCGGGTGGAACTCGTTAACTCAGGCTCATTGCCGTTTTAAAAGCGGCAATGATGAATTTGAGTAGATGAATTTGAGCAGACAAATTTGAATAAATTCATTTGAGTAAATTTATCAGTGTGCTTTGGTAAGGATCGCTGCTATTGCTATGGGTAGAAGCTGTATGGCTATGCTATCAAAACCTTTAACCGAAAGCTGTTAGAAGCGCTTTAAGTTATCAACTATAGAGAAAAATAATGGCTACCTACGTTGTCACTGGTCGGAGCAAAACCGGAAAACCCGTCCGTCAAAAAGTGGACGCCTCTTCGCAAGCTGAAGCTCGCACTTTGATTAAAGATCAAGGTGTGCATATTCAAGATATTAAAGAAAGCAAGGGTATGAGCTTCAGCATGGCTGATATCCAAACTTCGATGGTGAAGGTGACAGTCAAAGACAAGGCGGTCTTTTCGCGTCAGTTTGCAGCGCTGGTATCTTCCGGGGTAGCGCTGGTACGAGGCATTGGGATTTTGGCCGATCAGTGCCCTAATCCGAAGATGAAGGCGGCTTTGATGGGC
Organism: uncultured cyanobacterium; assembly: GCA_963740915.1. Classification (GTDB taxonomy): domain Bacteria; phylum Cyanobacteriota; class Cyanobacteriia; order Phormidesmidales; family Phormidesmidaceae; genus Phormidesmis. The sequence goes on along the minus strand of CAVUFV010000005.1, from coordinate 62,786 downwards.
ATTAACGCCGATGTGCAGCAGGGAAATAATCTTTCCGACTCGATGAAGAAGTATCCTAAGTGCTTTGATAATCTGTATGTAAGTATGGTGCAGGCAGGGGAAGTCGGCGGGGTGCTCGATGAGGTGCTGAACCGTTTGGCAAAGCTGCTGGAAGATTTGAACCGGCTGCAAAACCAGATTAAGTCAGCGATGGCCTATCCGATGACGGTGGGCTTTTTGGCGGTGACGATTTTTTTGGGAATGACGATCTTTTTACTGCCGATTTTTGCGGAGATTTTTGAAGATTTGGGTGCGCCGCTGCCGCTGTTTACGCGGGCGCTGATGGCAATTAGTAAGCTGCTGAGAACCTGGTATTTGATGCTGGGTCTCATCGGCACTATTACTGTGTTGGTGTTTGCGTATAAGCAGTATTACAAAACGCCGATAGGCCGGGTGACGATGGATGGCTTCTTTTTGAAGATGCCGCTGTTTGGGGATTTGGCGCAGAAGTCGGCGACGGCGAGATTTTGCCGAACGTTTGGCTCATTGTCGCGATCGGGAGTGCCGATTTTGACGGCGCTAGAAATTGTGCGCGATACGTCGGGCAATCAGGTGATTGCCAATGCGATTAATGCGGCGCAAGCACAAATTCAGTCGGGTGGAATGATTAGTATTGCGTTAGAAGAGCACGGTGTGTTTCCGGTGATGGCAATTCAGATGATCAACATCGGAGAAGAAACGGGTGAGCTGGATCAGATGCTGATGAAGGTGGCGGACTTTTACGAAGATGAGGTGGAGCAGGCGGTGAAGGCGCTGACCAGTATTATGGAGCCGATTATGATTGTGGTGCTCGGTGGGATGGTCGGTTCGATTCTGGTGGCGATGTATTTGCCGATGTTCTCGGTAATGGATGCTTTGGGGTAGAGCTGATCAGAACAAACAATTTTTGTAAAAAGCCTTGGTTTTATTTAAAAGTCAAGGCTTTTAGGTGTTTGTAAGGGAGTGGGATAACTGCGAGATAACTGTGAACTGACTGTGAGATAACTGTGAACTGACTGTGGGAAAGTTACTGAAGCACTTCTTTGAGCTTGTGCTGGTTCCAAAGGTTTTGGTAAAGGCCGGGTTGGCTGACGAGTTCGCTGTGGGTGCCGAATTGAGCGATGTGGCCATTGTCCATGACGAGGACGCGATCGCACGCCGCTGCCGCCGACATTTGGTGAGAGACAAAAATCACGGTTTTTCGCTGCGTTTCGCTGGATAGATTGTCTAGAATTTGCGTCGCGGTTTGATTGTCAACGCTGGAAAGGGCGTCGTCTAATACCAAGATGGGGGCATCAATGAGCAGGGCCCGTGAGAGGGCTGATCGCTGGCGCTGACCGCCGGAAAGGGTAATGCCGCGCTCACCGACGAGGGTTTTGAACTGGTTGGGAAAGTTGAGAATTTCGCTGTAGAGCTGGGCTTCTTTGGCGGCGTGCTCTACATCGACCAGTTCGGCAGCGGGGTTGCCGTAGCGGACATTGTTTTTGATGGTGGTACTGAATAGAAAGCTGTCTTGAGGGACGAAGGCGATCGCTGCTCTCAAATCACTGAGCCCAATTTGAGTGATGTCGTGGCCATCGATAAAGAGCTGATTGGGGGCAATTTCGAGCAGGCGAGGCAGGGCCATTGCTAAGGTAGATTTGCCGGATCCGATAGGGCCGACAACGGCGATGGTTTGACCGGGTTCAATGGTGAAACTAATGCCATTTAAGGCCGGGCGAGTTGCGCCCGGATAGGTGAAGGTAAGATTGCGCGCTTGTAGATGGCCAGCGGGGTGGGGGAGGGCGATCGCTTCAGAAGCGCTGCTGATTTGAGGCTTGGCATCGAAAATAGCTTCGATGCGATCTAGGCTGACTTCACCGCGCTGATAGGCGGTAATGGTGAAACCTAGCAGCGCCGTCGGAAAGACCAGCTGTTGAATGAATAGAATAATTGCGACAAAATCACCCGCGCTCAGCCGTCCGGCGATGATCGCCTGAGATCCAATGCCTAGCGCAATGACTAGGCTAAGGCTGGCAAAGCCGCTTAAGAGCGGAAATAGTGTGTTTCGAGTTTTGGCTAAGGCTAAATTTGCCTGTAATAGGGTTTGGTTGCGATCTGTAAAGGCTTGACGTTCGTTTTCCTCTTGAGCGTAGATTTTGACCAGAGAAATACCGCCCATGTCTTCCTGAATGAGATCGCTGAGATGGGAAATTTTTTCTTGGACATCGAGCTGCTGGGCGCGAAGGCGATCGCCAAAAATAGCTACCACCGCAAACATGAACGGGTACACCGCTAACGAAAAGAAGGCCACACTGGCGTCTAGATTGACCATTGCCGGAACAATCATTACGTAAGCAAAGAGCGTATTAGCCATACTCAGTACGGCAAATCCGAGCAGCCGCCGAATGTTATCGACATCGCTAGTGGCTCGATTGATCAAATCGCCGATGGTATTACGGGCAAAGTAGGCAGGCTCAAGGGTCAGCAAATGCTCAAAAATCCGCTGCTTCAGATCAAACTCAACCTGCCTGCCGGCACCGAATAGAAAAATTCGCGAAGCCATCCGAATTACCCACATCACACTAGCGAGAAAGAGCACGCCGATGACCGAGCGCAGTACCTGCGTGAGTGAAAAAGTGACGGTTAGCTGATCGACAATTTTGCCAATCGTGAGCGGAATAGTGACTCCAATCGCATTGACAACGAGCAGTGCGAGTAGACCCAAGCCCACCTGTCGCCAATGCGGCTTGAGATAAGCGGCAAGGCGGGCAAACTTAGTGGGCGGGTGGTGAGCAGTGCTAGCCCCGGAGAATTTGGCCATGGAGAAAGAGTGTTACCCAAGATACTGATTTTCTATTAGGATAACGCCTTAAATCTCAATACTTGGATCCCATCCGAAGTTGAAGTTTGGCAGCCATCCTCTGAGCAAGTAATAAAAGGAGGTCAAGAGCTCGTTCCAGTACTTAGTGGTGAGCTGAAGCGCATCGACGTTAGGGAGGAGTTCGGGGAGCTTAGCGAGTAGGCTGTTGCCCACTGAAAATCGAGCAGTGTAGAAGTCAGTGGGCTTTGCAATCACCTGGAGATAGATTTTTTCAAAACTGAGCGCGGCTCTTGAAATCAAAATAGCTGGGGCAACAAGCACAACTCTGGGATCATTTTCTACGCCTTCTGCTTGGCGGGTAGCGCGGGAAGCGATTACTTGCTGATCTTGTAAAAGCTTTTCGGTGGCGAGTGCGGCGCTGCGAACATTCAGTCCGGTTGTTTCGGTGCGAATGTTTTCAAGCGGGACGTTGTTGTTGAAGAGAATATCTCGAATGACCTGGCGCTGGTCAGAGTTGTCTTCACCAGCCCCGGCGGTAACGAGGACAAGCGGATTTGCATTTCGGCGGCGGGCTTGCTCATAAAGATTAGCGGCGTAGATCAGCCGAGGGGCTAAAACCGTATTGATAGAGACTTCGTCTGAGGTTTCAGAGGCGACATTAAGGGCTTTGTCAATATCACTGCTTTCGCCTAGAACCACGATTACGGCAGCTTCTCCGAGATTGCCACCGGGAACTTGATCAATGCGGCAAGCATCTGTGCAAATGGTGGAGCGCTCAATAAATGCGGTTCTAACAGAGCGTTCTGCGCCGCTGACTAGCCACTGCGCTGAGAGTGGAATGCTAGCTAGTAGCAAAATAGTCAGTGCGATCGCGACGTCTCTGCCCCTAGATCTATTAATACCTTCACTTAGGGCGGCGGCTAGCAGAACGATCGCTGCCCCTAATGGCGTCAGCGGAAACGACAGGATTTTCCAAACAGCACTGATGGTGGCATCGTTGGGATCGACAAAGTACACAATCAGTAAAAAGAGCACAACAATGCCCCCTAACCAAGCGAGATACTTCTCCGGAATGATCTGCCGAAGCAGAAACCAAAGTACAACCCCAACGGAGGCCCATAGTAGAATACGGGTAAGCAATCCCAGCATTTATCAATGTCTCTATCTATACTTTCACTCGGCTTGCTGACTCGGTATCAGCCACACTGCTAATGGCAGCTGATGGCAACGGCAACCGGGTTCATTTAACCATCTTTGTTGAAAAGTTTAATCATATTCAGAAAATTTAGATCATAAAAAAGCGGAAGCCTCTCAAGTAGGCTTCCGCTTTTGCGTCAGGTTAAATGACTCTTTTAGCAGCTTGGCTGCTACATACGGCGCTTAATTTAGTAGACCTGAATGAGGTCTAGACAATTCTAAACAATCTTGAGGTTGGGATATTCTGCTATCAGTTCATCAGCAGTCAACGTTTCACCGGAGACCTGGGGTGTCCAAAGCACCTCTACGGCCATGAGCTGATCGCTAGACACTGCACCAATGATGTTGAGAGCTTTTCGCACGTCGTCTACAGAGGTGACGGTAGGTAGGGCGAGTTTGCCTTGGCTAGCTACCAATACCGTTGCGACAATGTATTCGCCTGGTTCGTCACCCATTGCTGAGGTGGCTAGTTCACCGCTGCTATTGAATGCCTTATCAGAGGAGCGAGCTGAAGAGATCTGAGCGTTGACGTTAGAAAGGCTTTCGCGAGTAAATTTGCTGCGCTCAGAAATGGCAAGCTGATTAAAAGCTTGTTCGGCAGCCGCTAAGCGGGTTCTGTCTGATTCGATGTCGGCATAGGCCCAGTATTCGGGATGGCGCAGCAACGATAGGGTGGTTTCTTGGAGGACTTTGCTTAGTCCCTCAGCAGTGCCGGTATTGGCAGTTTCGGCAAGGTGGTTGAGATCGGCTTGAAGGCTTCGAGCTTGCGCTAATAGTCCTACCTGTAGTCGGGCTACTGATACGGTTGGATTGGCACTGTAGCTGTCTAGTTCGCCTTCCCCAACGCCAGCATTGCGAAAGCTGCGGATCAGGAAGTTAGCGATCGCGATCGCAATAAAAATGCCAAATAGCCCGCCCGCTCCCCCAAAGCCAAGGAACGGCAGAATGAACGGAAATCCGAAGCCGCCGCCGCCAGGGTAGTACCCACCGCCGTAGCCGCCACCGTAACCACCCCCACCACCATAGCCAGAAGGGGCTCGGCGCATGGGTGCCGAAGGTGCTCGGAAGCTGCCGCCACCGATACGTCCGCCCCCACGGGCAGCTAATGCGCCGTCCGCTTGAGCAAAGATCAGCAGAAAAGCCAGTCCGAAGACTAAGCAGGATTTGAGTAAGGCATTGAGCTTGAGTTTGTTAGAAACGCCAGCCCAGATAGTTTTCATGCTTTCAACCACGTCTAAATTCTTGATTTAACTGTTTATACTTTAGCGTCTTTCTCTGTAGCAGCAGCGGTTGGGGCCTCTATCTCAAGGATGGGATTACCGTACTTCCGTGAATGGGGCCTAGCGCTTTAGCCGCCGCCGACGATGGTGACAATTTCGAGGCGATCGCCCTCACCTAGTTGGGTCTTAGGCCATAAACTACGGGTCAAAATTTCGCCATTATACTCAACGGCAATCAGCTTGGGATTGAGCGAGATCTGTTCAAGAAAATCAGGTAAAGAGGTGCCTGACAGGCAGGTTTTAGCCTCTCCATTGACCTGTAACTGAATCAGACCGGTGGCGTTATCGGTGGCGTTATCGGTGGCGTTATCGGTGGCGTTATCGGTGGCGTTATTCACTAGGTGCTACCTGCTGGGTTTGCTGGACGAGCGATCGCGCGATCGCTGCCGGGTCATCTGCTGCCATCAGCGCTCGAACGACCGCGACACGAGTGGCCCCGGCAGCTAATGTCGGAGCCAAATTGTCAGCATTCAGCCCCCCAATCACAAACCAAGGCATGGTGGCATGGTGGGCCGCGTAGCGCACGTAGTCATTGCCAGCAGCGGCCTTTCCAGGCTTAGTCGGCGTTTCATGCACCGGACCAACGCCAATATAGTCTGCACCTTCTGCTAAAGCCCGCTGGAGCTCTTCAGGATTTGTCGTAGAGCGACCCACAATTTTGTCAGGTCCTAAGATTTTTCGCGCGATTTCTATAGGTAAATCATGCTGGCCTAAGTGTACGCCATCGGCCTCAGCGGCGAGGGCGATATCAGCTCGGTCATTTACAATAAAAAGCGCCCCGTATTGATGGCACAGCGCTCTTAGCTCTTGAGCAAGCCGCAGGCGCTGAACGTCATCGGCTGATTTTTCCCGGTACTGAACAATTGCAATACCGCCTTGCAGGGCGGCTTCTACCACGCCTACTAAATCGGGCACTGGCGAGGTCACTAAATAAGTGCGTGCCTGCATCAGCTGTGAGTGCAGGGCGATGGAAGCAGCCTTAGGGGTCATACAAGCCTCGCTCATCAAAGGATTCACTATTTGGCTATCGAGACTGTAGAGCCGGTAGCGCATTTGTTTACAGGCCGCAGCCATTTCTAAGCTGTAGAGCTTGCCATATTCTTCTAGCACGCGCAGCGCCTCTTGGCTGCGAGCAAAGTTGACTTGGAGAATTTCAAGTAGGCTGCGGCGGGTGGCTTCTTGTGGATGGGTTAAAGCGGTGCCTAAATCACCGGGGGTATCGCGCGCTAGTCGGATTTCTGGGCTGTGCCAGTGAGCAATAGACTGACGTAGGCCTTTGAATTCAGCTATTAAGGTTTTGTCATTGAGCCCAAAGCGGCACCATTCTTCGAGGATGCGGATGCCTTCACGAGCTCTATCTAAGTTGGCATCTAAGATACGGAAAAGGGCGCGCTCTTCGGAGATACTACTTTCTACAGTAATCGGTTGGTCTGACAGATTCGATGACTCACTGATAGCGTTTTGAGATCTAGGTGGGGAAGACTTTGTATGTAAAAAGTTTGATGGAAGGGAAGGGTGTGAGGTCATCACTTAAGCACTAGGGATTTAGCTGACAAGGATCTGTTGTCGGGATCTGCTTTAGAGAACTAATCCAGATTTCGAGATCTTTTGAGATCTATAGCTATCCTACTATTGCTTTCGAGTTAACGATCTCGCTAGGCAACTGGCTAGTGCGGGTCAAAAAGCTGCCTAAACACTGCGTGTTTATCCCTATTGATGACCGCTGTCAATACAGCGTGAAAATACTTGACAACAGCCGGCTTGAAGTCGAATACTTCAAGGAACGGCATTGCACTAAGTTTCCTGAGTTCATTGAATTAGTTAGATTTTAATCGGGTCGAGGCTACATCTCTATGTTGATTGGGTTAATTGGACGCAGATCGGGTGAAGATATGCTGGGTAAACAAATATTACACAAGTCAGCGCTAGCAGCGACTGCGCTAAAGGCTACCGTAATGACCACGCTGACAGCCGGAACGTTGCTGTTGAGTGCGATTCCGACGCTGGCGCTGACATCTCAACCGATCCGGGGGCAAATCAGCCAGAGCCAAACCCAAAGCCAGAGCCCAAGCCAGAGCCCAAGCCAGAGCCCAAGCCAGACCTTTGTAGCCCAAGCGACTCCTCAAACCGTGGCGGCAGGATTGAGCGATCGCTCAGCAGCGGGCTATCAAACCATTTTTGTCGATGTAGAAGCCGGTAGCGATGGCGCGCTAGGCATTGAAGGTCAGCCGTTGCGAACGGTTACAAGAGCCTTAGAACTGGCCGCTCCTAATACTGTTATTGTTTTAGCCCCGGGGCGCTATACCCAAGCTACGGGCGAAGTTTTTCCTTTGCAGCTTAAGTCCGGTGTGACCATTCAAGGGACGCCGGGATCGCGCGATCGCACCGCGATTATTGAGGGTGGCGGCAATTTTGAGAGTTCGACGCGATCGCAGCAAAATGCCGCTATCCTAGCCGCTGATCGCGCTGGGATAGCTCAAATCGCGATTTCTAACCCTGATGGCTATGGTGTTTGGGTTGAGTCTGCAAGTCCGACTATTTTAGAAACCGCTTTTGTCGGTAGCCGTCAAGCGGGCCTGTATGTAGCAAACGGGTCGCCCCGCGTGCAGGGTAGCTACTTTTCAGGCAACCGGGTGGCGGGTGTCATTGTCTTTGGCGTTTCTAGCGCTAGCATTCAGAGCAATATTTTTGACGGCACCGGCGATGCGATGCGGGTCATGGACGGGGCAACGCCTGAAATTATTGGCAACCGGATGACGAATAATGATGCCGGGTTAGTACTGATAGGCAGTGCTTTACCGGTCTTTAGAGACAACCAAGTGACGGGCAACCGTCGCAATGACGTGGTAGAAGTGGCCGCTAGCTCGCAAAATATCTCAGATCCAGCTGTTATGCCGGAAGCTGAGGTCGATGCGATCGCATCCTCTCCGGCACAGCTCGTAGCCTTTAATTCGTCTAGAGCGTCAACTCGCCCATCCATCAGTTCGACTCTGGTGAGTTTGCCAGTCAACCAACTTGCTTCAACGTCGTTGCCTAGTTTGCCCGCACCTCAGTCCGTCTCTGAAGAAATTTCTGAAGAAATTGCTGATCTGCCGCCTGTTTCATCCCCGCCGCGACTCGCTTCAGATCCCAATGTAGAGGTAAGTATAGACGTAAACGTAGAAGCCGATGCTGTGGCCGAATCAAATCAAATTCCTGATGGCGCACCCGGAGCAGCCCTTCAGGCGCTACGATCTGGACTGACGCCAACCGCCCCTGCGGCTTCATCTCAGTTAATTGCCAGAGATATTCCCGGCCCCCGCCTTTTGACAGACGATCAAGATCCTAACAATAGTCTGCCTAGCGATCTGCCAGTTACTCCGCCATTAACCCCCTCGCCGCTACCCGTCAACAGCATTCCGGTGAACGTCAATCGCTTAGCGGTGCCTAATGCCAGTATTCCGCTAGGCAGCGGTGAATCTAATACGGCTTTTTTAGCGCCCTCTAATTCTATTGGGGGTGGTGGTGGGCGCTCTTTTCCATCTAGAGCGCAAGCGTTAGGGCTTTACTATCGCGTCTTTGTCGAAACCGCCGACCCATTTGTTCAAGATGAAGTGAGATCTGTGGTGCCGGATGCGTTTCGTACCAACTTTGACGGGCGGATGGTAATGCAGGTAGGGGCCTTTCCAACTGAAGATGAAGCTCAAGCCCGTAAGCAATTGTTGGAAGACAATAACTTCAATGTGAGAGTGGAGTACATTCCTTGAAGCCAAATTGTTAATTAAAAACGATTAAGACCGTTGATTAAAAGATAAGGTCGAGATCGAGCGTTTTGAGATCGAGCCTGAACAGCTCAGTTTGCCAATTGGCAGCGGTTGTTGAGGCTAAAACGAGAGTATCTTGGTGCTGTCGGGCTGTGCTTAAAGCGGCGACTTGCCATCTTTGTCGAGAGGTTACTTCACCTCTAGGCTTCTTTAATCTCTCTGTTAACCCTGCTGCGGGCGGCAATCCTTGCAAGCAGGCAATAGGAGAAGCTTCTCTATCTAGTAGCAAAATCTGTTCATCATCTGCAATGGCATAGCCCCAAGGTAAGGCACTGACTTGAGTGGGGACTATGGGAAGACGCAGATATTGAATCTGAAAAGGTTTGATCTGAATCAAAACGGCTGTGTCGGCAACTTGGTTATCGCATATTTTTGCACTATTTGTACTATTTGTTGTGTTGGGAAATCGACTCAGCGCTAGGAGCTGATAAGGAGTAGCCGTCAGCGTTATTTGGGTAATTACTAAATTAAGAGAGATCATTCCGATGAAACGACCTTTACGGGTGAAGCATTCTAAATAAGTTTTAGGCGATTGAGTCGAGGTTTGAATCCGGATCAAATATCGATTGTCGATGGCCAGTATATTTACCCGTCGATATAACGAGTCTTCAGCCCTTGAGGACTGCTTAGGCAAAGTGATAAACCAATGGCCGTTGGGTGCAATAGATATCCAAGAGGATTGCTTTAAATGAGCTAGAGGGAGGATCTGGTGGGGCTCTGTGAGGATGTGAAGCGACTTTTCGGTGGCGAGGCAACAGCCTTGGGGAATGGAAATTAGCTGTTCAATGGGCTCGGTGATATTTGCTATCGGCAGCGGTACAAGAGTTTGTTCTAAGGCAATAGTCGGCGCGGCTTTCAGCGTGATAGGGCTGCTCCTATGAACAACAGCGTCTAGCTGCTGAAGATCTATGAGCATGGTATCAGCGTTGGCAAATCGCTGGTGAGGTTGTTTGTGAAGGGCGGTTGTTAGGAGGTGACGAGCCGCGGGTGTGAGCCTTTCAGGAAGCGGAATAGGCTGGATTTGATGGGCTTGGCGCAGAGTATCAGGGTCACCAGAAAAGGGGCGATCGCCCAACAGCATTTCGTAAAGAATGATGCCGACGGCGTAAAGATCGCTAGCGGTGGATGATTGGCCGCTGAAACGTTCGGGAGCGGCATAGGTAGGGGATCCGATTTCGGAGAGGGGAAGAGGGCGAGAGGGAATGAGTTGGGCGTGGCCGAAGTCGGCGATTTTGGCCGTCAGAGGTGGGGAGGTGCAAAGAGATGAGAGAGAAATAGGGGGATAAGAAGAGGACGGCGTGAGGGTGAGAAGAATATTTTCGGGCTTGAGGTCATTGTGGATGATGCCCTGCTGGTGGAGATGGCTGAGGCCGTGAAGGATATCTGCAACGAGGGATTTGGTTTCGGACAATGGCAGCGGCGCGGCCAGTGTGGCGTTGAGGTGCGATCGCAACGTGCCGCTTTCGCAGTAGTCCAGAACAAACTGGTAGCCGGTTGATCTGTGAAAGATAGCTTGGGCGCTGACGAGGTTGCGATGAGTGGGCTTAGGCGGGCTGATTCGGGCAAGAATGAGGGCTTCTTGGTCGGCTTGAGTGGCGGCGTGGCGAATTTTTTTGATCGCGACGATTTTTCCGGTGCGGCGGTGGATAGCGCTGTAAACTTGGGCAAATTGGCCCTGTCCAACCAAGCCTAGAAGGCGATAGTCTGATAGCTGTATGGGGGCTGGGCTAAACATATGTTCCCGGTTCGGCCATTAGATTCAAGTCACTAGATTCAAGTCACTAGATTCAAGTCACTGGCTTCAAGTCATTTGAAGTAAGTCACTAGTGAAGTAAGTCACTAATGAAGTAAGTCACTGGCTTCAAGTCGCTTACTTCAAATTTAGTTTATGGGTTTGCTGTGTTGTGGGAAATCTAGATTACAGTTTTAAGAAATCTTGATTTGGGATGTTGATTTGATGACTCAGCCCTTTCTGTCTATTGTCGTGCCTATGCGAGAAGGGTTTTCGACTGATTGGCTGGCAGCCCTGCTGCGGGTGCAGGGTGAGGTTGAGTTTATTTTGGTGCATCCGCCGGGGGTGCGGCCTGCGCCTTGTGAAGATAGCCGGCTGCGTCAGCTGGTGAGTCCTTTTCGCGGTGAGCTGATTCAGCGTCTGAGCGGGCTGATGAATGCTGACGGTCAGTATGTGTTGACGTTTAACTGCGATGAGTACATCAATCCTGAGGTGCCGGCTTTAGCTAAGCGCTACTTTGAGCAGTTTCCTCAGAGCTGGATGATGCGGCTGGCTAAAGAAGAGTATCCTTACGGTGATGAGAAAGCTTTGCATCAGCCTTGGATCAATTTACCAGAAGATCTGACCTCCATTGCTATTTGCCGCCAAGCGGATAATAATCTGCGGCTATATGAGCAGGAAAATCGAATGATGGAGGTGCCAATCGCCCCGATGCACAACCGGTTTGATCTAGCTTGTGTACTCAGGGGTCGGCGCGATCACTGGGGGCCTCATGCGGAAAACTTTGATAAAAAAGTGTGGATTAATTCGATGGTGCAACAGACGCTGCAAGAGATTGCGGGCGCTCTAACGCTGGCTGGGCCCATTAAATATCTGCCGTTTTGGTGCTTAGATCGACTGCTAGGGCTGTCGTTGCAGGCTAAGTTTTACAATCCGGATAAGCCGGATCAGGTGATTGGCCATAAGCTGCCTTATCCGGCTCAACTGCGGGTGGAAGACAATCCACCGGAGTATCGGCGGCGTGGACGATTTTACATTTTTGCAGAGGTGATTTTACTGCGGCTGTTTCCGCAGTATGGCTATATTGGGAACTTGGTGATTCATCAAATTCGGGAGTTTCCAGTGCGATCGCTCCTAGCGATTCAGCGCAAACTATTTAAAACTGGCTAATGACTTAGCTCTCTGTAGCCAGTTTTACCTAATGCCAATAATGCCAAGAAGACAGCCCACAAACGAGCCATGCCACTACCATCCGATTCGCCGCCAGATTCGCTCATCAGCTCATCGCTGATTCAGTGCACGGCAGCGCCCGCGATTAAAATTCTGGATCTGTCGGCTCAGTCGATGGAACCGCTGATGGTCTTTGCCGAAGAGCAGCGCTCTAGCTACCTAAACAAGGCCCCTTTTCCACACATTACGCTGGACAATTTGTTTGCCGATGATTTGCTAGTAGCTGTTCGCCAAGATTTAATTGGCCTCGCCCAGCCCAGCGTCGATCCCCATGCAATTGGGCCGACAGCTCGGCGCTTGCTGCTGGATCTCTGTTCAGCTCGGTTTTGCCAGTTTTTAGAGACACTGAGCGGAATCGAGGGGCTGATTCCCGATCCGTATTTTGAGGGTAGCGGCGCTCATGTGCTCGCTAGCGGCAGTACTCTGGCTATGCCTGCTAGCGCTGATTGGCATCCACAGCTTAAGATCAACCGTCGGCTAGGGCTGCTGGTGTATTTAAATTCTGATTGGGATGAGCAGTGGGGTGGGGCGCTAGAGCTGTGGGATGGTGGCGATTTGAATCAGCGGGCGGTGGTTTCCCCGATCTTTAATAAAACGGTGATTTTTTCGACAGGTGAACGGGCTCAGTATGGCCATCCTAGTCCTTTGGCTTGTCCGGATGAGGTGATGGCGCGATCGCTACACCTCTATTACTACAGCAGCGGGTACTACAGCAGCGGGCGGCCAATGGCTCCCGCTTACGCCCCGACCCCGTCGATGCCCTCAGTCAGTGCGCCTTATCTAGAGCCGTTTGAGCTGCAGCCGCGATCGCGCCGTAAAAGCAGCCTATCACCCAAGTCCTTGTCTAAGTCCTTACAAAAATCGATGCCCAAAGCCTTGATCAACCTTTACCGGGCTGGGAAGCGATCGCTCCGGGGCTAGGCAAAAAAAACTGCGGTCAAAAACATGGGTGCGATCACTGTTAGACTAAAGCACCTTTGCCCTTGAGCCGCTGGGCTAGCGGGCTTGCCCTGGAAAAAATTGCCTATGAAAAAAATTGCCATTGTGCATGAGTGGCTAACAACTCACGCAGGCTCTGAGAAAGTCGTAGAGCAAATGCTTCAGGTATATCCTCACGCAGATCTCTACAGTCTGGTTGATTTTCTGCCGGAGTCTTTGCGCTATTTTATCCAGCACAAACCGGTAACGACTTCATTTATTCAAACGTTGCCATTTGCTAAGCAGTACTTTCGCAACTACTTGCCGCTAATGCCCTTAGCCGTTGAACAGTTTGATCTAACAGGATATGACCTGATTATTTCGAGCAGTCATGCCGTTGCCAAAGGCGTGCGAACGCGGCCCGATCAGCTCCATATTAGCTACGTGCATACGCCGCTGCGCTATGCCTGGGAGTTTCAGCAGCAGTACTTACAGCAGGCCGGACTGACGCGCGGGCTCAAAAGTGTGATCGCGCGTCTGAGTCTGCACTATTTACGGATGTGGGATGTTGTCAGTGCGCATCGAGTGGATCTGTATGTGGCAAATTCTCACTATGTAGCGCGTCGCATTGAAAAAACCTATCGCCAGCCAGCGGATGTTATTTACCCCCCGGTTGATACCGAGCGGTTTCGAGCCGACAGCCTACGCTCAGATTTTTATTTAGTTGTGTCGCGGTTTGTGCCGTATAAACGGGTGGATTTAGCGATCGCGGCCTTTAACGAATTAGGTCTACCCCTGGTAGTTATCGGTGACGGCAACAGCCGCAAACCCTTGATGAAAACAGCTAAGCCCAACATTTGCTTTTTGGGTCAGCAGCCCGATAGCGTCGTGACCGACCATATGCAGCGCTGCCGAGGCTTTATTTTTCCTCCAGAAGAAGACTTTGGAATTACTCCCGTCGAAGCTCAAGCCGCAGGCGCACCAGTGATTGCGTACGCCAAAGGAGGGCAAAGCGAAACCGTGTTACATCAGCGCACAGGTTTGCTTTTTGAGCATCAGACAGTTGATAGTCTGGTACAGTCGGTCAGACAGTTAGAGGCGAGTGTGGATCAATTTGAAGCGAGTCAGTTGCGGGTGCAAGCTGAAAAGTTTTCGATTGTACGGTTTCAATCCCAGTTCAAACGCTACGTTGAAAATGCTTGGGCACACTTTCAGCGCAAGCTATCTTCAAACGAACCCGATATTGGCCCAGATATTGGCCCAGATACTGGCCAGAGCAAGCGCTTACCAACCGGCTAATAACCGGCATTGGAATTCACTGACAGAAATTTAAGATAGGCTGCTGTGACTATTCATCCATCTTCAGCACTAACCAGTGCGCTTTCTCCTAGCCTCAAGCGGGCAATTTCTCAAGTATCCACTCGCCCTTGGCTAATGCTAGCTGCGCTAGTGAGTAGCGATTTTTTGTGTTTGATATTGGCAGGCACGGTCAGCGTTTGGCTGCGGCTGTTGTTTGACGGTGGCTTTCATCCATCTTTATACTGGCGGCTGTGGCCCATAGCCGTGGTGTTTGTGCTGGCTTACGGTTTGGCCAATTTATATCCAGCCACAGCGATGAGCCCAGTAGAGGAACTGCGACATTTGACGCTGACTACCACATTGCTCTACCTGCTGTTGGGGTCTTCGATTTTTTTGTTTCGCGGGGTAGCGATCTATTCGAGGGCAGCTTTTTTAATGGCCTGGCTGCTCTCGCTGGCTTTTGTTTTGCTGGGTCGTTATAGTCTACGAGCGCTGTGCGCGCGGCGGCCTTGGTGGGGCTATCCGGTACTGATTATGGGCGCTGGTAAAACTGGCGAAATGGTGGTTCGCACGCTACAGCATCAGCCTAGCTTAGGGCTAAAGCCTGTGGCTTTGCTTGACGACGATCCTAACAAACGCAGCGCCATTGCCGGTGTCCCGGTCGTGGGTACGTTGTCAATGGGGCCAGCTCTGGCGCGGGAATTTAATATTCCGTATGTGCTGGTGGCGATGCCTGGAGTAGCCCACTACCGGCTATCACAGACACTAGAACGCTATGGCCAAGCGTTCCCTCATGTGATGATTATTCCTGATTTGTTTGGGATGGCCAGCCTCTGGGTAGATGCCAAAGATTTAGGGGGGGTGCTGGGCCTAGAAGTTCGCCAGCAGTTGCTGTTACCGGGTCCTCGGTTGCTCAAGGCAATTTTGGACAAGGGGTTAGTGGTTCTAATTGGGCTATTGTCTTTGCCGTTGATTGTCTTAATTAGCTTGCTGTTGGTTTGGGATGGGCCAATTTTTTACAGTCAGGCGCGGATTGGGCGTAATGGAAAGATGTTTAGGGTATGGAAGTTTCGCTCAATGGTGGTTAATGCCGACAGCGTATTGGCGGTGTATTTGTCTCAGCATCCTGAGCTACGGTGTTGTTGGGAAAAAGACCACAAGCTCAAAAATGATCCGAGAATTACTTGGATTGGGCGCTTTTTGCGCAAGACGAGTCTAGATGAATTGCCTCAGCTTTGGAATGTGCTGCGCGGCGAAATGAGTATGGTCGGGCCTAGGCCGATTGTGCGTGAGGAAGTATGGCACTACGCTGATAAGTTTGGACTGTATTTGCAGGTGCTGCCGGGAATAACGGGGCTATGGCAGGTGTCGGGTCGCAATCATGTGAGCTATGAAGAACGGGTGAATTTTGATGCTTACTATGTCAGGAACTGGTCAGTGTGGCTGGATGTCTATATTTTAATTAGAACCATTAAAGTCGTTTTGATAGGAGATGGGGCTTACTGACGGTAATATCTGCTTTAGCGTCAAAGGATTAATCTGTTGGCGGGTTCAATGGCAGGCTTAAAGCGTGGGGTAAGTGAGTTGAGTCAGGGAGAATTATGGGCGATCGCACAGCGTTATGTGCCTCGCCAAGAGCAGCTTTGGCTACTTGGGCTGATGGCTTTGCCTTATACAAGCTATGCGGGATTGGCGCTTGTCACTAGCTTGTATGTCGTGGCGCTGGTGCAGCGAGGCGATCGCATTGGCCAACTGTGCGCGCAGCGGGGATTTGGCTGGCTAAGTGCGGGATTGGTGCTCAGTGCTAGCTTTGGGCTAAATCAGAGTGAAGCTTTTTTGCAGCTCACTAATTTTTTGCCTTTTTTCTTGTTGTTTGGGGTGCTAGCGACGGTGCCTGCGCTGGCAGTACGACCTTTTACTCAGTTGGAGGCGCTAGCTCGAGGGCTGTTAATTGCTTCAATGCCGATGACGATGTGGGCGATTGCTGAATTTGTCTTTAAGTTTGAGGCCATTGCACCTCGCATTCAAGCTTTGCCCTTACCCGATTGGTTACTCACTCGACTCTATGAACCTGACTTTGGGCACCGGGCGCGCAGCGTTTTTGGTCATCCGAATGCGCTGAGCGCTTATTTAGTGGTGGTTTTAGGCTTGGGTTTAGGATTAATTCTCAAGGGCTTGGCGCAGCCGCCGGTTGAGAGATTTCTGAAGCAAAAGATGAGATCGCAGCGATTCATCGAAGCGGTTGCTGTGGCCTTGGCTCTAGCGGCGATTTTTTGTACAGGCTCTCGCAATGGGGTGCTAATTGCTGGGGTGCTGGTGGCGATCGCCCTATACTGCGCACGTCGGCACTATTGGGTAATGCTATCAGGCTTAGTCGGCCTTGGTGCAATTATCGCGGCTGTTGTGAGCTTAGGAATTGGGGGGCGATCGCTCTCACTTGCTCTAATGACTCAAGATCCGCGCATTGGCGTCTGGCAGTTAGCTATCGCCATGATTAAACAGCGGCCCTGGCTGGGCTGGGGATTTGCGGGACTGCGATCGCTCTATATCCCAGACAGCATTCCCGGCTACAGCAGCATTGCTCACGCTCACAATGTTTGGCTATTTTTAGCCTCCGAGACAGGCATTCCGGTCATGCTGGGCTTTTGTGTTGTGATTGGCTCTATCTACTACGGAGCTATTAAAGCTTTTATCAAAGCCTCTCCAAAAGCCTCTCCAAAAGCCTCTCCAAAAGCCTCTGCGAAAGATGGACTGCCAACAGACAGCCAAGCAATTTTACTTGGCTATCTATTAGCGTTTACCAGCTGCTTATTGTTTGGCCTATTTGATGTGGTGCTCTTTGATGCAAGACTAAATGTCTTAACCTGGGGGCTTTTAGCGGGCCTCTATGTGATGAGCCACAGCAAAGCAGTCAAACTTGAATGAGCTTTTCTGGATAAAGCTTGTTTAAATGATCTTCGCAGCTCTGAGCCCAAAGTAAAGGCCCGTCGCAACGCCGAACAAAGCCACTAGCCAAACCACATAAATTACTGCGCCGCCCATAGTTATCTCCTAAACTTAGGTTTTAAATCCTTCTCTATTGAAGCACAAACCCTTACCCTGCTTTTAATTCTTATGAAAGCTACGATTCGCGTCAACATTCCTCAAGACCCCTATGATGTTCGCATTGCTCCAGGCGGACTAGATTATTTAGGCGCTTGGCTTTCGGCTGGCAATAGCCCTTTGGTTAAACCCCACCAAAAGGTGCTAGTCGTCTCGAATCCGGTGGTGTTTGAGCTTTATGGAGCGCGGGCTATTGCCTCTTTAAGCCAAGCAGACTACGAGGTTTGTCACTGCATTTTGCCAGCTGGTGAGCCCTACAAAACCCTGGCCTCAATTGAAAAAATTCATGATGCTGCCTACGAAAATCGCCTAGAGCGTAGCGCCGCGATGGTGGCCTTAGGCGGCGGTGTGATTGGCGACATGACCGGCTTCGCGGCGGCGACTTGGCTACGAGGTATTGCGGTAGTGCAGGTGCCAACCTCCCTGCTGGCGATGGTCGATGCTTCTATGGGCGGTAAAACCGGGGTGAACCATCCCAAGGGCAAAAACCTGATTGGTGCATTTCATCAGCCTCGACTGGTGCTGATTGATCCGCAGGTGCTTGAAACGCTTCCAGTCAGGGAGTTTAGAGCAGGCGTTGCCGAAGTTATCAAGTACGGTGTGATTTGGGATCTGCCGCTATTTGAAACCCTAGAAGCCGCCGATCGCTTAGATGACTTTGCTCACGTTAGCGATCGGCTTTTGCAGGCGATGCTAGAGCACTCCTGTCAAGCCAAGGCCGATGTTGTCAGTCAAGATGTACAAGAATCGGGCATTCGCGCCATTCTTAACTACGGACATACCGTGGGTCATGCGGTAGAAAGCCTGACGGGCTATAGCCAAATTAATCATGGTGAAGCCGTGGCAATTGGGATGGTTGCTGCAGCTAAGCTGGCTGAAGCGATCGCTCAACCAATGGCTCAACCAATAGCTCAACCAATGGCTCAACCGATGAGCCATTGGGACGCCACTGCAACCCAACGACAGCAGCAACTGCTCGAAAAAGCTCAGCTACCGAGCACACTGCCTCCAGGCATTAGCATTGACGATATTTTGACGGCGCTCAAAAGCGACAAAAAGGTGCAATCAGGCAAAGTTCGCTTTGTGCTGCCGAAGTCAATCGGCGAAGCTTTCGTAACTGACCAAGTGACGGATGAAATGGCTAGCAGCATCTTGAAACAATTGGCTGCTTAATTAACCGCTTAGACGTGAGTAGAGTTTAAGCGGCCAGCAATAATGGTAGTTTAAACCGTTGAAAACTTCTTTGCATAATGAAAGGTCAGCTATCCTTCATGACCTAATTGATCATTAGATCATTAGATAGCAGGCCATATACTCATAGCTAATCAAAAGCTTCTAGAGCAAAACGATTTAGTAGCTATTGATAGCTTAGAAAGGCTCCGATAAGTAACTTCTCAAAAACAAAAAGCTTGAAGCCCTACATAGCATCTTTCGCTTATAAGCCGGCCTTCTCTGACGAGGATAAACCCATTTTCTAAAAAACTAGGCTCAAAACGTAGAAAAGAAAAACCTAGATATTGCTTGAGACTTTTCGCTGTTATAAGGCTTTCAAGCTTCATTTCAACAGGAAGCCAACATTCATTACAGAGATGCCTCATGAGACTTAGGCGGTTTCTGTTACTTTGTTTTTACGTGACTTTAAACCAGCTACACCCAACATCAGTAGCCCTGAGATCAAAGCCGGTTCAGGAACGTCTGTTGGCGTAGGCGGAACTCCTACAGCTGAACTGACGTTAAGTACATCGAATGCCCACGAATTTGTGCGAGCAGCGCCCGTGACATCACAAAAGGAAGTAGATCCACTAGCGCAGAAAGAACTCGTAAAGTTGCCAGCGCCGTCACGAATTAATCAACTGCTTAATCAATCGGCTAATCAAGGGATTCAGTGAGCTAATCCAGTAAACTAAAAAAGCTGCTGACCAAACCTAAGCAGCGTTTTTTAGCTAGCGAACATTAGCAAATATGGGCGAGCGTGACTGACATGGCGGACGTATTGATAATCGGCTCAGGGCCAGCAGGTCTGTCGATGGCGGCAGCTTTGGGTCAGCGCGGGCTGAGCGTAGAAGGGCTGAGCGCCAATGACCCCCAAACGCCCTGGCCTAATACCTACGGTATTTGGGCTGATGAGCTAGAAAGCTTAGGACTGAGCGACTTTTTATCGCATCGCTGGCAAAATACGGTGGCGCATATGGGGGCGATGTCGATCGCGCTGAACCGGGACTATGGCTTGTTTGATAAAGCTAAGCTACAAAGCCATTGGCTGAGTCAAAGCCAGCATCACGACGTTACTTGGCGTACCGGTAAGGCGATCAAGGTGGTGCACTCGTCTAAGCGATCGGAAGTAACAGATGAAACCGGGAAAATTCACAGCGCCCGTTTAGTCATTGATACTAGCGGCCACCGTCCGGCCTTGGTTCAGCGGCCTCAAGCGGTTAAGCCCATTGCCTATCAGGCCGCTTATGGCATTATCGGGCGATTCTCTCAGCCGCCGATTGTGCCGGGGCAAATGGTGTTGATGGATTACCGAGACGATTATTTGCCTGTCCCAGAGCGGCTTTTGCCGCCGACGTTTTTGTATGCGATGGATTTAGGAGATGATGTTTATTTTGTTGAAGAGACTTCTCTAGCCCATGCCCCTGCGATTCGGTTCGATACGCTAGAGCGGCGATTGCATCAGCGATTGGCGCATCAAGGAAGCAAGATCGTAGAAGTGCATCATGCGGAAAAATGTTTGTTTCCGATGAATCTGCCGCTGCCGGATCTCAATCAGGCGGTGGTGGGCTTTGGTGGATCGGCTAGTATGGTGCATCCGGCAACGGGCTACATGGTGGGCTCTTTGCTGCGTCGGGGCCCAGATTTGGCTAGCGCGATCGCCCAATCTTTGGAAAACGCTCATACCTCCCCCCATCAAGCTGCCCAGGCTGCTTGGAAAACGCTCTGGCCCGACGATAGGCTGCGCAAGCACTATCTCTATACCTTTGGATTAGAGAATTTAATGGCGTTTAAAACAAAAGATTTGCAGCAGTTTTTTACGACCTTCTTTGAGCTCGATCAGTCTCAGTGGGCGGGCTTTTTGGCTGATACATCTACTCTGCCAGAAATCGTACAGGCCATGCTGATGCTATTTGGCCGTACCTCTAACCCGGTGCGTTGGGGGCTGATGAGTTCGGTATTTAGCCACGGCAATCTGTTGCGGCGGACGCTGACGGCGTGAGTAGTTTGCTGGCCAATGAAATCTGTTTATTTGACCATCGGCTACAGCTGTTAGATGACAAAGCGCTGTATTTGCCAGAAGTAGAAGCGCTGTTGGTTTCAGATGTGCATTTAGGAAAAGCTGAAACTTTTCAGGCAATGGGCATTCCTATTGCGAGTCAAATAAATCAGGAGAATTTAGACAAATTGCAGGGGCTGCTGGCGCAAACTCAGGCTAAAACACTGTTTATTCTGGGCGATTTATTTCATTCTCGGCAATCTCTCGTCTCTGAAGTATTAACGAGTTGGGATACTTTTTTAAAAGAAACCTGTACAAACGTTTCTTTAATTATTGGCAATCATGATCGCCGGTTAATTGATTTTCTGCCGCCGTTGCCAATGACTTATCAGGTGGATGCTGTGGCCTTAGGCCCTTTTTTGCTTAGTCACGAACCCGAAGGGCAGCATGATGCGGCGCTGAATATTTGCGGACATATTCATCCGGTAGTGCGGCTACAGTCGCGTACCGATAGCCTGCGGCTACCCTGTTTTTTTTTGGAGAGACAGTACCGCCGGCTCACGCTGCCTTCTTTCGGCGAATTTACGGGTGGCTATGAGGTGAATCTGGTTGAGAATACCTGCGCTTATGTGGCTTGTGAAGGAGAAGTCATCTCTTTTCCGGGGGGGTAAGTGCGCAATACTCAACTCTCTATCTCATTTGAAAAGTCTGCTATTTTGTCAAATTCAAATGGGCCTGCGACGGAGCCCCATAGCAGCTGATCGGTATCAGGATCGCGGCCCCGGTCGTAGCTGGTCATATGGTTGGCGGTGACGATAAATTCGTTGTCGAGGTAGGTGGTTTGGCCGTTGCGGATGACGGTGCATTTTTTGCCGGGTTCGACTTTGCCGCGAAAACTATTGCCGGTCCACTGGACGTGAATGTCGCAGCCGGTCATGGCTTCTAGATCGTCGGGGGTGAGGGTAAGAAGTTTGGCCCGGTCGCGCCCTGCCCCAAAAAATCGATCTTCTTCTTTAACTCGGTAATTCTCTAGCAGTACATCGTTTTCGCGCTGAATAAAGTGCAGCACCCGCACTCGATAAGGCTGATCGAGTTGATAGCGATAAGCCTGCTCTAAAAATAGGCTAATGCCCGACTGAAAGCCTTTGGGTAAAGGCCGCATACAGACCTGAATATGAGCGAAAAAAGGCGGATTTTCGATGGCTTGAGGCTGATTGCTAAAGTCAGCGGCCATCCAGCGGGTGAGCTGTACTACGTCAGTTTGTGTATCAGTTGGGATTGTCATAGAGAAGCAGGGTTAAAAGATGGAAGATGTTAGTAAAAGCGAATAAGAGCGCTGCCGCCATTTATTGAGCTTGGATTCGGCGATAGTAGCCAGAGATCGCGCACTCATCAATTTACTTCGTGAGGTCTCAATTTTTCATCTAGGCGGTGACTCCAGTTTTGAGCCCAATGCCGCCGCTAGCTGTGCGGGTCATTTTAAAAAAACGACTGCAATAAACGTGATTGGGTTATAAAAACCTGTGTCAAGGCTTGTTTTATGGCGGCTATCTAACCGCTAAAGTGCCTAAACCCTATAGTAAGAAAATTGATCCCCGTAAAGTTTTAGGAATTGTAAAGCGCTCCATGACTCAGCTCTTTCATTCCTGCCCGTAAAGTAGAGGTCTTAGAGGCGATCGCGGCTAGGTCTTTATCGATTAATTCATCGATTAAATATTGGCGGGCATTATCGGCGGCTGGGATACGAGCGAGGCCCTCCGGAGCGATCGCACTCCATCCCATGAAGATCACCATTCACGCTTGATGAATTAGCTGCTTGGCGCGATCGCTCAGTTCAGTCGTAGCTTTGATTGCGGTCATTTAATGGCAGGTTAGCTATACAGTTTTTTTAGTTGAGTTGATCGATAGCCAGCGCTGCCGCCCGATTTACATCTGGATCTACGTCGTCGTCTCGCAAAGGAGTGAGGGCTTCAATGGCATCCCGGTTGCCGAGCTTAGCGAGCGCGATCGCCGCTGCTTTACGAACATTCGGATCATAATCTCTCAAGCAGGTGATCAGCGGCTGATAGGCTCTTTGATACGCTAACCGAGCCAGGTTAGCGATCGCTTCGATTCTCACCTCAGATGACGAATCGCTCAGTGCTTCAGTCAAAATGATCAGCGATCTTTGAATTTCAGGGGCAGGGCTATTTACACCCGTTTGATCAGCGGCTGCTGGCGGCAGTTGCTTTTGTACGAGCTGAGCGATCGCTCCAACCATGGCTGTTCGTACCGTTGCCGTCGGATCGCTAATATGCCGGTATAGCTGCTCACTGACTTTATCGCTCATCGAAGCTATAGCCCAAGCCGCATGGCCCTTACAGCTCTCGCTAGCGGTTTCAGAAGCCAGCACTTGACGCAGCGGTTCAAACGCTGGCGCACCTACTTTTGCCAATGCTCCAGCAGCGGCGCTTTTGACCCCAATATCCGCATCTGTCAGCAGCGCTCTCACTAGGCCCGATACAGCCGCCGGATCGCCAATATTCGTCAGCGCATTGCAGCAGCCTCTGCGTACAACCGACTCAGGATGGTTGGCTAAGCCTTCCATCAAAAAAGGCGTCGCTGGTTCGCCAATTTGACTTAGCCATTCAATCAGCCGTAGCCGAATGGCCCGCCTCGAATCGACCAAGCTTTGAACCATTTGCCGTAGGAAAGCCGGGTCAGGATTGCCTAAAGCCAAGAGGTCTATTTGCTCATTGATATGTTCAATTAACCGGTCAACTTGGGCTGGCGACGCGGCTATCGCAAAAGTGCTAGCCGCGTCAGGGTAAGCAAGGGGCGGTGCTTCTAATTGAGACGGCTCCGATTGAGACGGGTTTGATTGAGACAATTCTGCTTGAGGCTTCTCTGATCCGGCGCTATCTAAACCGACAGATGGATGGTTCAATTGCTATGCCTCAATCTCAGTGGCACAATGATCGGCGGCGGGATAATCGGCACTGCTTTGCTTAAGTAGCTGCGAAAGAGAAGTGCCTATTTTGACAATTTCAGGGTGACTTTTGATCTGAGCCATGACCTGTGACTTCGGCAGTTGGATTTTTTTAGCTGCCGTGTTAGCTGCCGTGTTAGCCGTCGTGGTGAAATCTTCTATTAGCCGCTCTCGATAGACTTGTCGCTCCGCTACGATCTCAGCGACTTCTGGCTCCAAAGGTATGGAGATCTCAGAAGGCTCAGCTGTCACTAATTCTTGGGTCGAGGCAGGTTTTACCACTTGTCATTACCTCTTGTTTTTATAGATGCTATAGATGGCGCTTTATTACTTTATCTGAATTTATTTGATCGGATGCGTCTGATGAGCCCTACCTAGAACCTTTACGTTTTTTTGCATGAATATTTCCGAAATCAAACTGCTATTAGCTAATGAAAATCCTCAGCTACGGCTGCGCGGGCTAGTTGCCCTTAAAGGCTATGAGGCTGAAATTGCCGTGCCTATTTTAATCAGCCACCGTCAAGATGAAGCCTTTTTAGTGCGTTCCTTTGTGGCTATGGGGTTAGGGCGCAAGCGCAATCAGGCGGCTTATGCAGCTTTATTGGAAAGGCTGCCGCTGGAGTCGGACCACAATGTGCAAGCTGAGATTGCGAATTCTTTGGGTCTGTATGGGGCGATCGCAGCTGATCCACTTGTGACCCTCTTTAAAGAAAATTCCAATTGGCTGGTGCGCCGCAGCATTTTGGCGATTATACCGGAGATGGACGTACCGCAAAAGCTGATGAATGTGACCTTAGAAGCTCTCAAAGATGCCGATGAAACCATCGTGCAAGCGGGCATTTCGACTTTGGGGTTACTGGCCCATACGTCGGAAGCTGAGCAAGCGCTAGAGACTTTGCTGCCATTCGCAGCCGATCAAAATTGGCGATCGCGCCAATCAGCCGCCTATGCCCTTAAGCTCTTTAGAGCCGCAGGCATCGATTCAGGCTTGGCTCAGCAAGCGCAAACGGCTTTGGTTCACCTCCGAGAAGATTCGCAGCATCAGGTCGTCGCAGCCGCCCTAGAAGACCTCTTATCGGCTTGAGTTGGACAGATCAAGCGCTACTAAGCGTTACTAACCGCTACGAAAAGAATTCAGAAAGCGGATTGTCGCTTTGGGTTAAATAGATTATCTTGAGTCATGAAGAAATATTTCTTTATGTACAATTCTGGCCCACTTATGTAGGCCTAACCTTGTGAGGCGTGATTGCAATGATCCTGACGGCAACTTCCACGATTCAGCCCTACTCTGTAAACGATCTACCCAACGGCGCTGCCAAATTGGTGGCTGATGCAGAAATAGAATCCAAAGCGATCGCATTCTTCACCCATTCGGTAGGCAACTGGCGCTCTTGCCGCCGCTACTACACCCTAGCTAGTGGCGACACGCAAGAAGTCGTTAGCGATCTTACGGTTTCCTTTTTGCCGCAAGGCGATAGCCAGTTAACAGAACTTGCTGAGCGTCATGATCTCGACGTTCCGTTGATCTGTGGCGCAAAGGTGACCTGGGAAAGCAAATACATTACGCCGAGCCGCAAGCCCTCGGTAGGTTCGACCATTTTTGGCATTCGCGGTGAGATTATGTATCGCGATCGCGGGTTTGCGACTCCTAAGCCCGTAACTGCCGCTTATAAGTTTACGAGCGATCGCACGATGGTACTGCGCACCGAGTACAACAGCTCTAGCTTTGAAGAAGAGCTAAAGCTGATTGGCGACAACTACCGCACCCGACAAACCATCATTTCACGCGCAGGCGAAGAAATTATGATCGGCCAATATCTAGAAACGCGGATTGTCTAGAGACTCCGATATTTACTGCTAACGGCAATATTTTCGACAGCAACCGTCGATCATGCCACCTCTTCCAAACTTTGGCGAGTTGTCTTACGGGTAAAGGCATTCCATTCTTCTAGCTCGGCTTTAGCATGATCTAACAGCTGAGCTAGACCAGTAGCTAGGCCTTCTGCAAGACGCTCTAGACCTCAGCGCTTACCTGTTTCAGCCGAGTTTGAATAAAAGCGCTGTTACCGGCAGGGGCAAACGCTAGGTCACCGCCGTCCCCACTAGCTACGGAGCCAAAGCATCCAAGCTCAGGCAAATTTCCCCTTGGGGCGGCGACTTTTCAGAAGACGTGCGAGCCTTTTTCTCACCCATCTTTTTATGGATGCACCCCGGCAATACCGCTGGACGTTGAAACCCACGTATTTTTAGCTTTTCAAGACTATGTTATAAAGGCTTATATTAGCTTTGTTCAGCAGGGTCAGCCTGTGACGGATGCCCATCAGCTTGCTGCTATCCGGCAATCTCACCTGATCTACGCTCACTACCTACGCCGAAAAAGATCCGGCTAGGGGAATGCTCACTCGGTTCTACGGTCCCGAATGGACAGAAGAGTACATTCACAGCTTCTTATTTGATCTAGAAAGAGATCCGCGAATCGCTCAGTCAGTTGCAGCAGCTTTTTAGTGCCAATTAGTTAGTGCCAATTAGTTAGTGCCAATTAGTGCTGCGTTTGCCAAACGGTTGCTAAACGTTTCTAAATTTTTGTTCATAAAGACTCGTGTGCTTCGCATAGATCGGGCGCACGCAGGCCGAAAAGGCTTGAACTGTCTGAGCTTGAAGCGGTTAGTGATTTTATGAACTTTCTTGAACTTTCTGAGATATAAGGCCCATACGGCTTACTCTTTTAAAGTAGGAACAGCAGTCTTAAAGCCCTGTTCCAGTGATCAAATATTAGGAGAATTCGGATCTATGCTTGATGCGTTTGCTAAAGTTGTCTCCCAAGCGGATGCGCGCGGTGAGTACATTGCTGGCTCTCAGCTAGACGCCCTTGACGCTATGGTTGCCGATGGTTACAAGCGGATGGATGCCGTTAATGGTATCACTAGCAATGCGTCTGCCATCGTGGCTAACGCGGCTCGTTCCTTGTTTGCTGAGCAGCCTCAGCTCATTCAACCCGGTGGTAACGCTTACACGTCTCGCCGCATGGCTGCTTGTCTGCGCGACATGGAAATCATTTTGCGCTATGTTACCTACGCCGCTTTCTCTGGCGATGCTAGCGTACTAGATGATCGTTGCCTCAACGGCCTGCGTGAAACCTACATTGCGTTGGGTACGCCCGGTAGTTCGGTTGCTACTGGTGTTGAAAAAATGAAGCAAGCTGCGATCGCTATCGTTAGCGACAACAGCAACGTCACCAACGGTGACTGCAGCAGCCTGATTGCCGAAATTAGCGGTTACTTTGACCGTGCCGCTGCTGCTGTAGCTTAAGCCTTACTCTGCGTTCAAGGCTTTCAGAAAGACTTGAATCCACAAAATTCTGTTAAAAATTCATTGAACACTTAGATTGGGAGATCCTTAAAGATGAAAACTCCTCTGACCGAAGCAGTTTCTGCTGCTGATTCTCAGGGCCGTTTCCTTAGCTCGACTGAAATGCAGGTTGCATTTGGTCGCTTTCAGCAAGCCAAAGACAGCCTCGACGCTGCTCGCAAGCTGAGTGCAAACGCTGACAGTCTCGCCAACGGCGCTGCTCAAGCTGTTTACAACAAGTTCCCCTACACCACTCAAATGCAGGGTAACCAGTACGCTGCCGATCAGCGTGGTAAGGATAAGTGCGTGCGTGACATCGGCTACTACCTGCGGATGATCACCTACTGCCTCATCGTCGGTGGTACTGGCCCAATGGATGACTACTTGATTTCTGGTCTTGCCGAAATCAACAAGACGTTTGACCTTGCTCCTAGTTGGTACGTCGAAGCTCTCAAGCACATTCGCTCAAACCACGGTTTGTCGGGTAATGCTGCAACTGAAGCTAACAACTATATCAACTACGCTATCAACGTCCTCAGCTAATGAGCCAAATTGACGTTTTAGCCTCTAACTTGTACCTGACTATGCGTTAGGTGGTTGAACCTCAATTTTTACCCAGAGAGATATGCGATTACTGGAAGCGTCTAGTGGTTGTGTGTTTCTCTGGGTTTGCTATTGGGCATGATTTTTTGGAGTTATGACAGAGCCTTTGCAAGCACAAGCAGACAACGGTGCGCCACAGCTAACGGCGGCGCAGGCGATCGCGAATCTCACTCAAACTCAAGATGCGGGCGATCGCTACTATGCGGCTTGGTGGCTAGGCCGCTTCGAGGTGAAAGAACCTGAGGCAATTGCGGCTTTGCTAGTAGCCTTAAGCGATCAAGACAATCGCTCAGAAGACGGCGGTTTTCCGCTCCGACGCAATGCTGCGCGGGCTTTAGGTAAGCTTGGTGACTTGAGCGTAGTCCCGGATTTAATCACCTGCTTAGGTTGTGCTGATTACTATGTCCGCGAAGCGGCGGCGCAGTCTTTAGCCTCTTTGCGGGCGCAAGCCGGGGTTGAACCCTTGCTCACTTTGCTCGAAGGCGGTCTTGAAGCCGCTGTAGAAGTGCCGGGTAAGCCTCACTTAGTTCAGCCTTACAACGCGATTTTAGAAGCCTTGGGTCAATTAGGAGAAGGATCAAGCGAGCCTACTCGACTAAGGGCTACTATTGAGCCTTTTTTAGCGCATCCCGTTCCCCAAGTGAAGAATGCAGCGGCGCGGGCAATGTATCAGCTTACGGGAAATAGCCAATATGTTCAGGTGCTAATTGAGACTTTGAGCTGTGATGATTTACAGCTAAGGCGCTCGGCTCTATTAGATTTGGGGGAGATTGGGTATCTGCCAGCGGCAGAAGCGATCGCGCACACGCTAGCCGAAAACAGTATCAAGCTAATTTCTTTAAAGGGGCTGTTGGAAAAAGAGATTCGGATCTCTCGTCATGGTGTCTCAGATTATAGTGTCTTAGATCATAGTGTCTCAGAAACTGCCTGTCAGGTAATGGCGCTGATGGATTCGCTACTGTAAAAAAGGTGAAAATGATAGCGTCTAAAACAAACCTACAAGAGAGGCTTGAGGCGGTCGAATCAGCCGATTCGGCTCAGTCTCTGCTAGAGGCGGTAGAAGCTCTAGCTGAGTTAGCAGATGAAGGTGCCGTTGAAATGCTGATCCGGGTGCTGGGATACAACAATCCTGGCGCGGCAGTGGCGGCAGTTGATGGCCTAATCAAAATTGGCACGCCTGCGGCCTCGGCGCTGTTGAATCAAATCGATGGATATAACTATGGCGCAAGGGCTTGGGCGCTGCGAGTACTGGCTGGTATTGGCGATCCGAGGGGGCTGGACTTGATTTTGGAGACGGCGGCAACAGATTTTTCGCTGAGCGTTCGACGAGCCGCCGCAAGAGGGCTAGGAGCTATTCAGTGGGAGAAGCTGAGCCAAGATGATCGGCGATCGGCGCAGTCTCAATCAATCGATACACTGCTGAAAGTCATCACTGATGATCCAGAATGGGTAGTGCGCTATGGAGCCATTGTGGGGCTTGAGAACATAGCCGTAGCGGCCATGACGGCGGGCTATATAGATCTACTGGTGCCGGTTGTGGAAGGATTGCGCTCTAGCGCTGCTCAAGATGACACCCTAGCGGTACAGGCCAGAGCCCAGTGGGCACTCGCACAGTTTCCCGCCCGCACTTTCGATTAAGATCTATTAAAATGGCGACGATAGCCTTCTGATGATTAAAAATGTCTGATATTTGCGCTCCCTTGCGATATGCCGTAATTGGCACCGGAGCCATTGGTGGCTATTACGGTGCAAGACTTCAGCAAGCAGGCTGTGAGGTGCATTTTTTACTGCGCAGCGACTATGAATGGGTGCAAGCTCATGGCCTGAGTGTCGATTCTATTAACGGTGACTTTGTGTTGCCTAGCGTCAGGGCATACCGCGATCCAACGCAAATGCCGCCGATTGATGTTGCCATTGTGGCTTTAAAAACAACCCATAATGTTCAGCTGTTGAAGCTGTTGCCGCCGATGCAACCCGCTGGGGCAATTCTCTCTTTTCAAAATGGCTGGGATGTGGAGGCAGCGATCGCCCAACAGCTTAGAACAACAACAGATTCTGCGCTTACTATTTTGGGCGGACTCTGCTTCATTTGCGCTACCAAAGATGGTCCTGGGCACATTCGTCATCTAGACTATGGCCGAGTGCTGCTAGGCGCTCACACTGACGATTATCGTCTTTGCGCGCCAACTCCTTTAATGTTGCAGATTGCAGATGACTTTACTCGCGCTCAGGTCGCTATAGAAATAACTGACGATTTGCCGATGGCTCGCTGGCAAAAGCTGGTGTGGAACGTGCCCTACAATGGTCTGTCGGTAGTGCTGAATGCAACCACAGAGGCAATGATGAAAGATGATGCGGTGCGATCGCTGATCACCACCCTCATGAGCGAAGTGGTCACTGTCGCCGATGCTTGGGGCCAGCAGCATTCTAGCCCTACTCAAAGCGGCGCTCACATCAAGACTAAAAGAGCACTGCCTCTAGGGCTGATTGAGCAAATGCTATTGAATACAGAGAAAATGGCTCCCTATCGCACCAGTATGAAAATTGACTATGACGAGAGGCGATCGCTCGAACTAGAAACTATTTTAGGCAACCCGATGCGCACTGCCCAAGCCCTTGACATAGCTACACCCGTTATGAAAGTGCTGTATCAGCAGCTTTCTTTCTTAAACGCAGTCAACACAAAGCAATCCATAAATCAACACCCGTAAAATCAATGTTGATTAAGCCAATCTCGTAAGTCATCTAAAGATGAAAAATCTAAAATAGCTTCAATCAAGGCTTCTAGTTCCGCTACCGACCGCTGCGAAATAGAGGTTCGGAGGCTGCTATCAATCGATCCAAACTTTTTGGCAATCAGACGAGAAGCTAGGTCAATATCTGTGATGGCACGGCTGGTTTCTGGTGACACCTCTTGGCGAGATCTGCTGAATAGATGTCGAGCTTCAGCGGCTGCTTGCGCTTCCTTAAGCGTTGCCAGCACTCTCAGAGTCGCCCAAAGCGGTAGCTGGCGGATATTGCCAAGCTCATCTAAAAAAACGCGATCAATGCCTCAGCTAATTTTCAGGATGGTTGCTTAAGCTAGATAGGTAGATGCTTGAGAACTCGTTATCTGGGGTTCGGCTGAGTCAAGGATTGAAAATTATGAAAAAGCGTTATTTTTTACAGACCGGTGCGGCTTTGGTTGGCGCGATCGCCCTATCTCGCTACTGGCCATTAGGCTCAACCGAGCCGAAAGCTACCCACCAGCCCACTGCCGAGAATGCCACTGAAGGCAATCACTTTGAAATCACCAAAACAGAAGCTGAGTGGCGCAAAGCACTCACACCTGAACAATTTAGCGTGCTCAGACAGCAGAATACAGAACGGCCTTTCAGCAGTCCTTTGGATAAACTGATGACTTCAGGCACCTATAGCTGCGCTGGCTGTGGCCTGCCGCTATATTCGGCTTCGACCAAATTCGACAGCGGTACAGGCTGGCCTAGCTTCTACGCACCACTCGACAATGCGGTTGCAACCACAGCCGATCATGCCCTCCTGATGACCCGTACTGAAGTTCACTGCCGTCGCTGCGGCGGACATTTAGGCCATGTGTTTAATGATGGTCCCCCGCCTACGGGTCAGCGCTATTGCATGAATGGAGCCGCACTCACTTTTACGGCGGGATAAGTAAAGGGGCCTAATATTGACGACTTGAGAGAAAAGCGTAACGTCGTTTGGAAGAAATGCAATCAGGCTGTTCGATTTTGATCGGACTTCAGGCAACCTATGTTTTTACCGGGTAATGTATGAAACCTATTTATCAAAAGTTACGTCCCCCTTTGCTAACACTGCTCTCTTTAGGCGTCGGCTATTTGACTATCAGCGTAACCACCGCTTTACTCTACGCAGTTTGGCTCAGTGGTGAGGGCCACACCTTTACATCTCAATTCTTGGCCTTTGCAGCTGTTTCTGGGCTGGGCTTTTCGACGCTGAGCGGTTATCTATCAGCTTTGGTCGCACAGCGGGCTCCGGTCAAACATGCGGCTTTATTTTCGCTGATGCTGACGGTGATTTGGGGCATCTCTACCTTTGTATTTGGCTCCCTAGAAACCCTTTTTATTTCGCTGCTGAATATCGCTATTGCCCTCACAGGTGTGATGACTGGCGGCTGGCTGCGCTACAGCCAGATCACAACTCAAACTGCTACCCATACCCCAAAAGCGCTGCCCACTGAAAGCTAAACCTCCAGCCCAAAATAGGTGAGTACCAGCGCTTCGCCTCCTGTATTACTCACCTCATGAATTTCTCCTGGTGCTACCGCCACGCACACCCCTGGCACCAAATCGTGAGGCACATCATCAATTACAATCCGACCTATTCCAGACTGCACAAAAAACACCTCATGCATGTCCTCATGGACGTGGCCAGCCGCTATCTGACGGGGCAGGAAACGCACCTGTGAAAAGTTTGTCAAATGCGGTAAATCACCTAATCGCAGCATTACCTGCTTTTTGATCGCCCGATTGTGAGAAACCGTTTCTACTGGCAGTTGGCTAAGCGCCGTGAGCTTCATCTGTACTGTCCCTAATAGCTAATCTTTACAACGAAGGCGCAATAATTTGCTCAGCTCCTGGCATTGTCATTACCTTAGAGAGCGGTGCAGCATCGGGCACGTCCGGTAGCGTCGTTTGAATTTGACTCGCGACTGCAACCGTTTTGGCACTGTAGGTCTGAATTGCTAGCTTGGGATACAAACCGATACCAATAATCGGCACCAATAGACACATCGCTACAAATGCTTCACGCGGCAAGATATCCCATGACTGATCGCTCGGTGGTTTGATCTCACCTGTTTCACCATAGAAAATGCTGCGCAGCATCGACAGTAGATAAATTGGCGAGAGCACCACACCAACCGCCGCTAGCAGCACAATGGCTGCTTTAAAGAAAACGTTGTAGGCGTCGCTGGTGGCCATGCCCAAAAATACTGTAATTTCTGCAATAAAACCGCTCATCCCAGGCAGTGCTAGCGACGCCAGTGCCGCAATGGTAAAAAGTGCAAACGTAATCGGCATGGCTTTGCCCATACCGCCCATTTTTTCCATTGAAAGCGTGTGTGTGCGATCATAAGCTACCCCCGAAAGGAAAAACAGTACTGCCGCTACTAGACCGTGAGAAATCATTTGCAGCATTGCGCCGCTCATGCCGAGGGAGTTAAAGGCTGCCAATCCGACCAGCACAAAGCCCATATGCGCAATTGAAGAGTAGGCCATCCGCCGCTTGAGATTATCTTGAGCAAAGGCCGTCAGCGAGGCATAAACAATATTGATCACGCCCAAAACAGCCAGAACGGGTGCGAAATAC
This sequence comes from uncultured cyanobacterium, assembly GCA_963740915.1. GTDB lineage: Bacteria > Cyanobacteriota > Cyanobacteriia > Phormidesmidales > Phormidesmidaceae > Phormidesmis. The sequence goes on along the minus strand of CAVUFV010000005.1, from coordinate 29,928 downwards.
AGATGTGCATCTGGCAAAATCTCAATATTCATCCGAATTAGACCGTAGCCAGCCATTTTGAGTAAAACGCCCGCCAAAACCATTGACACTGGTGCGGGCGCTTCGCTATGGGCATCGGGCAACCAAGTGTGCAGCGGAAAAATTGGCAGCTTAGCCCCAAACGCAATCAAAAGCCCCAGATAGCAAATGAGCTGAAAGGGCAGCGAGTATTCTTTGGCAGCTAGCTCGCTGAGATTGAAACTAAAGCCGACGCCGTAGAAGGCCAAAGCTAGCGCTACGACTAAAATAAAGACAGAGCAAGTAGCGGTGTAAATAATAAACTTGGTAGCCGCATACTGACGCTTTTGACCCCCCCAAATTGAAATTAATAGGTACACAGGTACTAGCTCCAGCTCCCACATGATGAAAAACAGCATCATGTCTTGGGCTAAAAACACGCCGAGTTGAGCGCTGAACATCAGCAGCATCATAGAGTAGTAGAGGCGCGGCTTGAGCTTGATATTCCAAGAGGCAATGACCGCTAAAGTGGTAACTAGACCGCTGAGAATAACGAGAGGAAAGGAAAGGCCATCAACGCCTAAAGACCAGCTCAGACCAAATTGAGGAATCCAAGCAAATTCTTCAACGAGCTGAAGGCCGGGGGTACTCATCTGATATTGGGTGGCAAATACATAGAGAATGAGGCCAAACTCGACAAGACTCGCCCCTAAGGCGTACCAGCGGATGGTTTTACCATCTTGGTCAGGCAGCAGGGGAATAGGCGTTGCGGCTAAAAGTGGAAAGATGACTAATAAAGTCAGCCATGGAAATTGTTCACCGATCATTACGATTCACACGGTTACGAGCGCGATAAAGACGCAATCATGCCGAAAAACGGGCGAGCCTAACGGACGGGCAATAAGAATAAGTACCTATTTGAATGCGCCCAATCGACAGTATACAAAACTTAACTCCTCTTTGATAGAGAAAGTACGTTTTAAGTTGGAAATGATCAGGATTAATCCCTCTCAGGATTGATGCATCGGTGATGCGCTGTGGATAGTAACAACTTGATCTGTCTAACTTGATCTGTCTAAGAAGCTCTCGATTAATCATCTTGCGGTTTGCCCACCGTTTTTGATGCCTCTAGATTCAAACTTACGACGGAGCCAAGCATTACCCAATTAGATCAACGTAAGCGCCTTGGCTATCTAGGCTTAGACAGTGGGCTGTAGCTGGAAATGGCTGTGGTGCCCAGGCGGCTTCGATAGCCTCACAGACGGCGGTTGCAGTATCTAGGGGGCATAGTGCTAATAACGTTGGCCCAGCGCCGCTAATGGCAAGTCCCCAAGCGCCTGCTTTGATTGCGGCGCGATGAACCTCGTCGTAGCCGGGAATGAGCTTTTTGCGGTAGGGCTGATGGATGCGATCGCGCATTCCCCCCGCAATCCAGTCACCATTGCCGGTCGCGAGGCCCTGTATCAGCAACGCCACATGTGCCGTATTGAACACCGCATCGGCGAGGCTATATTGAGCCGGTAGCACCCGCCGAGCATCCGCCGTCGATAGCTCAAACTCAGGAATAATCACCACCGGCACTACTGACTCATGCCAAGGCAAATCACAAATTTGAAGGATTCCTTGCGTCATTGCTGCCAGTTTTGCCCCACCGAGCAAAGCCGGCACTACATTGTCAGGATGGCCTTCAATCTCATTCGCCAATGCAGCCAGCACCGATTCATTGAGCGGTGAACCGGCCAGCGCATTCGCCCCTAGCAGCCCACCAACAATCGCAGTAGATGAGCTGCCAAGCCCTCTAGAGAGCGGCACGCCTAAGCTGATTTTGATATGTACTGGCGGCGGGCTTTGCCCCATGCGCTCATAGCCCTTCAAAAAAGCTCGATAGGCCAAGTTGCTAGCGCCCGTATTCACTCGCCCTGCTTCTGCGCCTTCCACCGTAATGTGAAACGATTCGCTATCTGAAAGCGGTGTAAAGGGCGTGAAATGAAAGCGATTATATAAGCTCAGCGCGGCTCCTAAGCAGTCGAAGCCAGGGCCAATATTAGCAGTAGTCGCAGGAACGGTGACGGTGACAGAAGAAGGCACAACAAGCAGAATCCCTTAGAAAAAATTAAACAATTCTCGCCATTGTATAGGCGTCTACGAAATTTCTTGATTTAAAGGCATACCTTTTCAATGAGCATTTTTACCATTCTTCGACCCACCTTAGGCACTGGCTGCAATGGCAATAAATTTTCTCAATCGCTGATTTCAATTGACCGGATTATCCCATTATCCATCGTTGTGCTAGCCGGGTGATCCGTTCTAGAACCGGTTACTGACTCAAATATTGACTTAACGCAAAAGCCTAAAAATCGCTGCGATTAGCCAGTCCAGTTTTGAGCCTATCCAGCACCTCACTTAACGCCAAAGACCCCAGATCGCCCTCTTTGCGAGTGCGGATACTCAGCGTTTGGCCCTCTACTTCTTTATCCCCAATCACTGACATCACCGGAATTTTGGCCTTTTCTGCATTGCGAATCATTTTACCGAGGCGCTCACCGCTTTTATCCACCTCAACACGCGCACCTAGCTGTCGCATCTGAGTTGCAGCCTCATCTGCGTAGGCCCAATGATCAGCCGTCACGGGCAGCAAGCGCACCTGGTCAGGGGCAAGCCACAGCGGAAAATCACCCGCATACTGCTCAATCAAAATTCCAATCAGCCGCTCTAGTGAGCCAAACGGAGCCCGGTGGATCATGATAGGCCGCTGCCGAGAGCCATCTTCAGCGACATACTCTAAGTCGAATCGCTCCGGCAGGTTGTAATCGACCTGCACGGTGCCGAGCTGCCACTCGCGATCCAACGCATCGCGCACAATAAAGTCCAGCTTAGGCCCATAAAAAGCCGCCTCACCAACGCCTTCAAAATGCTCCATGCCCATCGTTTCTACCGCCTGACGAATCGCTGATTGAGCCTTTTCCCAGGCATCATCTGAGCCTAGATACTTACTCTTGTTGTCAGGATCGCGAAAGCTCAACCTAGCGCGGAAAGATTGATCGAGCTGCAAAGCCTTGAGCGTCGATTGAATCAGCTCGACGACTTTTAAGAACTCGTCATTGAGCTGATCGGGCGTGACAAAGAGATGAGCGTCGTCTTGCGTAAAGCCGCGTACCCGCGTCAATCCTCCTAGCTCACCAGACTGCTCATAGCGGTAAACCGTACCAAACTCCGCATATCGCAGCGGCAGTTCTTTGTAAGAGCGAAGCTGACTTTTATAAATTTGCACATGGAAAGGGCAGTTCATGGCCTTCAGCACAAAGCCTTCGTCTTCGTTGTCGCCCATCATCGGGAAAAGATCGTCTTTGTACTTTTGCCAATGACCAGAGAGCTTGAATAAGTCCACCTTGCCAACATGCGGCGTCACTACGGGCAAATAGCCGCGCGCCACCTGCTCAGCTTTGAGAAAATCTTCCAACGTCGAGCGCAACACCGTACCTTTCGGCGTCCAGAGCGGCAGCCCTGGCCCAACGTCTTCCGAAAAAACAAATAAGCCCAGCTCTTTACCAATTTTGCGGTGGTCTCGGCGCTTGGCTTCCTCTATCCGGCGCTTATATTCCTGCAATTCCTCAGGAGTTTCCCAAGCGGTGCCATAAATGCGCTGAAGCTGCGCCTTATTTTCATCGCCGCGCCAGTAAGCGCCAGCAACGCTGTCTAGTGAAAAAGCCTTGGGATTCAGCCCTTTGGTCGATTCAACATGCGGCCCTGCGCATAAGTCCCACCACTCATCGCCTAAGTGATAGAGCGTAATTGGCTCCTGTAAGCCTGCTAGAATTTCTAGCTTGTAAGGTTCATTGAGCGCTTCAATTCGTCGCTTAGCTTCTTCGCGGCTGACCTCTTCGCGAATGACTGGTAAGCCTTTGTTGATGATTTTGATCATCTCTTTTTTGATGGCTTTTAGATCTTTCTCCATGAAGGGCTCAGGGGCATCAAAGTCGTAGTAGAAGCCATAGTCAATTGAGGGGCCAATCGTGACTTGAGCCTTTGGGAAAAGACGCTGTACGGCCATTGCCATGACGTGCGAGAAGGTGTGGCGAATGCGCTCTAGCTTTTCAGATTCGTGGGTGCGCAGCAGCTTGATGTCTGAGCCTTCAGCGGGGCCAGTTTTGGCAAAATGATCAGAATCTGGAGAGGCAACCATAAAAACACACTATAAAAAACGAGCTACTACTATAAAAAACCAGGGCGTGCTACTGGTAGATATGCTAACTAAAGGGCAATTAAGTGTAGCGCGAAGACTGGCTGGTCGTGAAGGGCTGGTCGATATCGACGTTGACTCATTACTCAACTCATTGTTGATAGAAAGTTGACAGAAAACTTTAGCGGCTAGCTGTATGTCCCGTCTGCAGGTATTAATTCCTTCTGCTAATATTATGAAGTAGCAGTAGCCGTGTTAAAGCCGGTCGTTGGCTCTTATAAGCAGAACGTTAGATACTTAAGCAAAGAAAATAGATACTTAAGATAGATTCATTGTTCAGCGGGTAAGGATTATTCTTACGAAAGATTAACGACTCAAGGCTGTGATACGCTTATTCGCTATAACTTGATAGCTGCTGTTACGAAGCCATTTGAAAGAAGCTTCGTGAAGCGGTGGGTAAGGACAAAAGCCACTGTTGCTAGTGGAGCTGCGAGCAACCTACTAGCAAAAAGCTTGAAGCCAGCCTAGATTAAATCTAATCGAGTTAGAAATCTCAAGTCAAAAATCTGAAGGGCAACTGTTGCATCTAGAGCTTGCACGAAGGTTTTTTAAAGGGTTTTTAATCGTTTCAACATCAGAAAACGCTCTGAACAGTATTCTCACAACCGAATTTATGACAAATGTAACCGCCGCGCCGCTGTCTCAATCAGTGGCGACTCATCCGATGGCAAAATTTCAACGCAAAGTGCGATCGCTGGTTGAAACCAAAGCCGTTTCTCTCAACGATAGCCTGTGGAAAATTGCTTTTATCTTTGGCGACAAGTGGCCTCACTGGAAAGCCGAGCTAGAGTCCTTTGACTTCTCCACGCAAGACGCGATTGGCGATTTGCTGGCAGTTGATTGTTGGGAAGAAGAAGACGAAGCAGCCGCCTAGTGTTCTCTCGGCTCTCTTCTTCGGCTCCTTTGGTTCTCTGCTGGGGTTTACCGCTAGTAGCAGAATCCACGATCCGCCCTGTATGGCTTTATGACGGGCCCTGATGAATCAAATTACTGAAATCTTCAGGGTCAATGTCGTAGGCAGCGCCAAAGCCAATTACAAAGCGACCTGACTGAGGCGTTAGCTTGAAAATGCGAAAGTCAGACAGGCTTTTCATGACGCCAACAATGTCGCCAAAGCTATCTTCGAACTGCTGAGCTATTGCTGCCCAGCGTTCACAGTCGCGATCTAACAAAGTGGCCGTGCAATCGTAGCTCAAACGCTTGCGGGCAAACATTTGCTGCGTTTTGCTTTCGTCTTCTATAAAAAGGGCGCTGACGATACCTGTGGCGCTCAAGTTTTGCGTATGAGTCGATAGACCGCTGACAAATACGTAGAGGTTGTGTTCTGGGTCGGTGACGCAGGGCGCATAGCTAGCTTGGGGAACGCCTGCCTCGCTCACCGTCCCTAGCACCACGCTGCTGAACTGCTGTGGAAAAGATCGGTACGCTTCAATGAGCTGATCGGGTGGAGAATTTTGCATAGGAAAAGCAACGGTGATGAGGTTATGCCTCATCAATCCGTCTCAAAAAAGGCTAAGTGACTCGCAGCGCCCGAATGCATCCGCACGCCGCTACAGATTATAGCCTGTGGCCAAACCGCTCTATCGACTGCTTTTTGCTGACACTGGAACTGACGGTGGAACTGATAAGGGGGCTGACAATCGGAGTAACTGCGGTAACAAATCGATCTAAAGGCAGTCACATAATCCCGATTGCTCTGGTACTGTGGGTTTATATAAGCTTAATATTTCTACATAAAGCTTGTCCGTTAATCCGTTCAAAAGATGGTCTTCCAAAAACGGTCAATGCTTAAGTCAATGCTCACGCCTTGAATAGATAATGTAGCGATTCTTTTGTCTCAACATCTCAATGTCTTTATCTAGGTTCTCTTTTCTCCATGACTGCTTTCCCCCAAAGTCGCCCCCGATTATCGGCTGCGTTGATTAGAGAATCCGTGTTGTCGCTTTCGATTGCAGCGATCATTTTACTGTTGTGGGCACTGGTGACTTACAGCAGCTTGTTTTTGTTGCCAGACGCTAGACTGTTACCGGTCGCGGTGACTTTAGCTATCATTGTGGGAAAATCTTTCCTCCATACGGGGTTATTTATTATTTCTCACGATGCCATGCATGGCACATTGGTACCGGCTTCTCCTAAGATTAATGACTGGGCTGGTCGGGTGGTATTGGGGATATATAGCTTTCTCTCTTTTCAAAAAATGAGGGCTTGTCACCATCAGCATCACCGTACGCCTGCTCAAGAGGAAGATCCCGATTTTTATCCCGGCAGCTTTTGGGTTTGGTATTTCAGCTTTATGCGTACCTATGTTAAAGGCAAGCAGGGCTGGATTATTTTTTGGGGTATGTCTGCGCTGTTTTATCCGCTGCTGCTATGGTTTCACGTACCGCCTTTAAATGCGGCTTTGTTTTGGCTGTTGCCGCAGGCGGTGAGTTCTTGTCAGCTATTTTATTTCGGGACTTATTTACCGCATAAGCGTCCGGTAGGTGGGCATACGAATGTGCATCGGGCCACTAGCTCTGAGGCTTCGCGGCTGTGGTCGTTTTTGAGGTGTTACCATTTCGACTATCATTGGGAGCATCATCAATATCCGCATTTGCCTTGGTACAAGCTGCCGTCTATGCATAAAGTGCATCAAGCCGTGACCCAAAAATCTGCGGAATGACTTTAACAGGAGCTTCTTACATGTCTTTGTTCTCTTTTTCGGGTACGCCGCCGACTGACTTGGGGGTTAATCATGGCCAGCTTAAGGCTTGTCCCAATACGCCTAACTGCGTGAATTCTCAAGCGCCTGCTGACGATAAAGAACATGCGATCGCGCCTTTTGCTTACACGGGCTCTGCCAAAGATGCGATTGAGCGTCTCAAGCAAATCATCGAAGGCATGGAAAGATCGACAATTCATACCGTCAGCGATGACTACCTTTATGCAGAATTTTCGAGCAAGCTGATGGGCTTTGTCGATGACGTAGAATTTTACGCGCCGCCTGGAGAATCGGTGATCCATACGCGCACCGCTGCTCGATTAGGCAAGTCGGATTTGGGCGTAAATCGTAAGCGTACGGAAGCAATTCGATCTAAGTTTTTGGCGGCTAGCTAGGCTTAATTGCAGCCGTAAGGTTGGTTTTGGCAGAGCGTCAGATCGTTAAAGTTTATTGTTGCTTTGTCGCTCGGATCATTAATCAGCGACTTGAGTCAGCGACTTGACTTTCAGACGCTATTTAGAGCTATTTAGAAGCTATATAGATGGGGAGTCGCCTTCCTTGTCCCATCAATGCTAGTTTATGTAGTGAACACTACGGGCTACTCCTTGATGGCCGATACCTTTACAGCGGGACTTCTGGCCCAGACCAGCGCACTTTCTCACACGGCTGCTGACGCTTTTATCTCAGATGTAAGCAGTCGATTAAAAGAGAAAGAAGGCGATGAATTTGTGCTAGCTGCAATTGATATCGGCACTAATTCTGTGCATATGGTGATTGTCTCCATTGATGCGGCCCTTCCTTCTTTTAATATTATTGCCAAAGAAAAAGATACCGTTCGCTTGGGAGAGTTCTGCGAAGAAACAGGCGATCTGGCAGAGGATGCAATGCAGCGCTGTATTGCGTCGCTAAAACGCTGCTTGAAAGTAGCTGAGCGATTTAATGCCGATGATGTGGTGGCGGTAGCGACTAGCGCTGTGCGTGAGGCGGGCAATGGTCAGGCGTTTATTGACGGGGTTAAGTCAGAACTTGGGCTCGCGATTAATTTGATTGCGGGTGAAGAAGAGGCTCGGCGCATTTATTTAGGTACGATTTCGGGCGTGGAGCTAAAAGGTCAGCCCCATGTGGTTATTGATATTGGCGGGGGCTCTACTGAGATAATTTTGGGCTGTGGCGGTCAGCCAGATTTTTTGAGCAGCAGCAAGGTTGGGGCCGTGAGGCTGTCGGCTCGGTTTGTCTCTAGCGACCCGCTGAATGATAAAGAGTACACCTATTTGCAAGCGTATGTACGGGGGGTGCTAGAGCCGACAATTGATCAGCTTAAGCGAAAGCTCGTTAAGCAGCGATCGCAGCAAGAAGCACCGCACGAACCGCTGCGGATGATTGGCACCTCTGGCACGATTGAATGCCTGGCGATCTTGTCGGCGATGGAATCTTTGGGGGCGGTGCCCGATCCGCTAAATGGCTACTATTTGACCTACGAAGCGCTCACCGACTGGACAGAGCGCTTGCGCAAAATGGACTACGAAGAGCGCCTAGCGCAGCCGGGAATGACAGATCGCCGGGCAGAAATTATTGTGCCGGGGGCGATTATTTTACAGACGGCAATGGCGCTGCTGGGCGTTGATCGACTCCAGATTTGTGAGCGGGCACTGCGCGAAGGGGTGGTGGTCGATTGGATGCTGACGCATGGGCTGATTGAAGATCGCATGATGTTCCAAGCATCGGTGCGCGATCGCTCGGTCAAAAAGCTAGCGCGAAAGTATCGAGCAGACGGCGATCGCATTGCCCATTTTGCCAAGACTTTATTCAATCAGATGCAGGGCACTTTGCATGATTTTGGCCCGCTAGAGCGTGAGTATTTGTGGGCAGCGGCGATGCTGCACAACAGCGGCCACTACGTCAGTCATTCGGCGCATCACAAGCACTCTTATTACCTGATTCGCAATGGCGGTTTGCTGGGCTTTACCGAAACTGAAGTCGAAATCATTGCCAATATCGCCCGATATCATCGTAAAAGCCAGCCCAAGCGCCGCCATGAGGGCTACAGCAATTTACCGAGTAAATACGAGCGCAAACTGGTCGATCAGCTTGGGGCGATCTTGCGGGTGGCGGTAGCGTTGGATCGAGGGCGTAGGAGCACGATCGCTGCCGTCGATACCGTCTATAATCACAGCGACAAAACGCTTACACTCATGCTTACGCCGGTTAATGCGGATAACAACTGTGAGCTAGAGCTATGGAATATTGACTATAAAAAAGCCTGGTTTGAAGAAGTGTTTGATCTGAAGCTGAAAGCTGGTTTAGCACAACAAACTGTTGAGGTATAAACAGAAACGCGGTGACAAATTGGAATGCATCTTGTTATCAAAGTCAGCATAGCTATGTGTGGCAGCATGGCGAGAGTTTGCTGGCGCAGCTTGATGCCAAAGTCGGAGAGAAAATTTTGGACTTGGGCTGTGGGCCGGGGCAGCTGAGTGAGAAGATCGCGGCGAATGGGGTGCAGGTGGTGGGAATAGATAGTGATCGCGCGATGATTGCCCAAGCTAAAGAAAACTATCCTCAAAACAACTATCCTCAGATCTCTTTTCAAGTCGCCGATGCGACTAATTTCAAATTGCTAGAGCCGGTCGATGCTGTTTTTTCTAATGCCGCGCTGCACTGGGTGACGCCACCTGAAGCGGCAGCACACTGTATTGCTCAAGCGCTTAAGCCCGGTGGTCGATTGGTAGCAGAATTTGGCGGTAAGGGCAATGTCAAAACGATTGTGGCAGCGTTGGAGCAAGTGAGCGGACGTTCTGGCCTTAATCCTTGGTATTTTCCTAGTATTAGCGAGTATTCAGCAATTTTAGAACAGGCCGGATTAGAAGTGGTGTATGCTCACTTGTGCGATCGCCCAACGCCGCTCAAATCCGCTGGGTTAGCCGGATGGCTAACGATGTTTGGTCAGCGCTTTTTTGCAGATCTATCTGAGTCAGAATGGGCCGATATGGTCAAAGCGACAGAAGCTACTGTACCTCAGCTCTATCAAGATGGAGAATGGGTCGCCGACTACCGGCGGTTGAGAGTAGTTGCGATTAAAGGTAGTCCTATTTAGGTAAGGATGGGCATAATTCCTTTCATGTAAAGCTTTCAGAGCTTAGAGTAAGCCTTGAAGACCCGAAGTATCCTGGCTTTTTTCATGCCTTTGCAGCAACAAAGCCCAGACATTAACGAAATAATCGGCACTTTGGGCCATCTCATGGGCAGATACTTGCATCTTTCGACATGTCAGTACATCGATAAAATTGTTGCTAACAGGGAGTTTCAGCCATCCTTACCTTTAGGGCACTACCAATGATGTTTGGTGTAGTTGATAGCAATCGTGAGGCTGTTATTAAAGTTGTAGTGGGCCGTATTGACTCACCTAAAATAACTGTTGATGCAGTCATTGACACAGGATTTACCAGTGCTTTATCTCTACCCCTTTCTATTATCACGGCCCTTGAGTTGCCTTGGCACTACCGTGACATTGGCACATTAGGTGATGGCAGCGAAGTTGTTTTTGAAATCTATAAAGCAATCTATAAAGCAACTGTAATCTGGGACGGTCAAAACCAGATTGTTGATGTAGCTGCTTCTGAGGCAGATCCATTAGTTGGAATGGGTTTACTTTATGGTTTCAAGCTTCAAGTTGAAGTCATTGAGGGGGGCAGTGTGACGATTGAAGCCTTGAGCAAGATCTAACGGTTATTGTAAAACAGGTGATAACAATACGGATTTACATTGACCACTCACTCATTGTCGCATCGAGCTACTAAAAAATGCTCAGCTTTCGGCGATCATTGATTACAATCAAGGCAATCGTTATGGTTTCATGTTTACCGAATGCTCTATCGTCGTTTTGGCCGCACTGAACTGAATATGCCGGTGTTTTCTTGTGGGGGAATGCGCTATCAGCACTCCTGGCAAGATGTGTCACCGGCTGATATTCCTATCAAAAATCAGGAGAACTTAGAAGCTACTATTCATCGCGCTTTGGAATTAGGCATTAACCATATTGAAACGGCTAGAGGCTATGGCACCTCTGAAATCCAGCTCGGAAAAGTGCTGCCGACAATTGAGCGCAGCCGCCTAATTATTCAAACTAAAGTCTCTCCTAAAGTAGATTCTCAAGACTTTCTTGAAACGGTTGAAACCTCTCTAGCGAACCTCAAGTTAGACTATGTTGATCTGCTTGGTTTGCATGGCATCAACAACGCCGAAACGCTGCAAAATAGTATTCGCCCTGGTGGCTGCGTCGATGTGGCAAAACGGCTTCAGGCTGAAGGAAAGGTGCGTCACATTGGCTTTTCGACGCATGGGCCGACGCAGGTGATTGTCGATGCGATTGAGACTGATTTATTTGACTATGTGAATGTTCATTGGTACTACATTTTTCAGGATAATTGGCCCGCCATTGAAGCCGCGACTGAGCGAGATATGGGCGTATTTATTATCAGCCCGTCGGATAAAGGGGGGCATTTGTACAGTCCGCCGCCGCGTTTGGTAGAGCTGTGCGCGCCGCTGAGCCCGATGGTGTTTAATGATTTGTTTTGCCTGAGCCATCCGCAGGTGCATACGCTGAGTGTGGGGGCGGCAAAGCCGGATGATTTTGAGGAGCATTTGCAGGTGTTGCCGCTGATTGAGCAAGCCGATGATCTGCTAGAGCCGATTTTGGCGAGGTTGGAGGGGCAGGCGATCGCCACGCTTGGCGAAAACTGGTATCGCACCTGGCACCAAGGACTGCCCGACATCCGTTCGACCCCAGGGCAGATTAATATTCCGATGGCGCTGTGGCTCGGCAACCTAGCTGAAGCCTTTGACATGACTGAGTATGCGCAGGCGCGATATAACCTTTTAGGCGGCGCTAGTCACTGGTTTCCGGGTAACCGGGCGGATAATCTGCATACATTTGACTTAAGTGAAAGCTTGCGTCACAGTCCTCATGCGCACAGCATTCCGGCGCGATTGGCTAAAATTCATGAGATGCTAGGAGGGCAGGCAGTTAAGCGGCTATCTCAGCAATAGTTGAGCGGATGCCTTTTAGGATCAAGGGTTTTATAATCCGTCCGACATACATATCCTGAAGCCCTCATCCTAAATCCTTCTCCCGATGGGAGAAGGACTTTGAATCCGGCTCCCTCTCCCATTGGGAGAGGGTTGGGGTGAGGGCTCCGAGCGTGAGTGAAAACGGGTAAGTTATTTAATCCACGATCCTTAATCGCTTATAGCCTCTTGATATCGGATGATAAGTTAGGTGAGCCTAATTAAATTGCCTCTAATTAAATTGCCAATGAGTCGAGCGTTATCGAGGCCCTTGTCCCCAACTCTGGGGCTCTAAGGCTGTTGTTTATTTGTTTTTGTCATGGTTGCTCATGCTGCAAAATTTCAAGGTCAGTCGGCACTGCTTTCTCAAGAGCTGTTAGCCTATTACCGCCAGGTCAGCAAGTCGCCTTTAACGGTGGTTGATGTGGAGACGACGGGCGCGTTGGGCCACAATGCGCGAGTGATTGAGGTGTCGATTTTGCAGGCTAGCTTGGCGAATGGCTTAGAGCATCAAGAGAGCTACTTGATTAACCCTAAGGTAAAAATTCCTGAGTTTATTACCGGAATTACCGGGATTACGCCTGAGATGGTGTATCCGTCGCCGCCGCCGGAAGAAATTTGGCCGCAGTGCTTGCCCCTATTGCAAACTGATCGCACCTTTACCGCGCACAACCTGGATTTTGACTATGCCTTTATTCGCACAGAATACAAGCGCTTGGGCACCCGCTTTTATAAGCCACCATTGCAGAAGCTCTGTACGGTGATTCTCTCGCGAATGCTGCTGGCAGATTTGCCTTCTCGCAGTCTGCCTAATTTGATCAAGCACTTTAAGTTTGATATTAGTACGTCGCACCGGGCTGAAGCGGATACAAAAGCCTGTTGGCTGCTGGCGCAAAGGCTGCTGAGCCAAATTCAAGATGAAGATGATGAAACGCTGCTTAAGCGCTTTGGTCAGCAGTGGATTCGGCTACAAGATGCGGCCAAAATTTTGAACTGTCGGAAAGAAGAGACGCAGCAAATTTTAGAGACGGCTGAGGTGGAGAGCAGGCTATCTTATCGGCAAAAGCTGCCGATGTATCGGCGCTGGGGCGTGGAGCAGTTTTACTATGAGCAACAGGGGGAGCAACAGGGGGAGCAGCAGGGGGAGCAACAGGGGCAGCAGATGTCGTTGCTGTAGAGCCTGTACTGAAGCTGAATTGAAGGTGTCTGAACTGATGACCTTAATCAGCGAGACCAGCGATGAGACCAATAACGCCGTCAAACAATAACGGCTTGATTCGATTGAGATGGACACATCAAAGCAAACGCTACTCACTAAGCTTCGGCGATTGGCATTCATCACCAGATAGAGCGGACGCTTTAGCTTTAGCTGCAAGAATCCTTGCTGACATCAGAGCTAGAACCTTTGATGAATCGTTGACCAGATACAAACACAGACGGACGACGACGGCAAGGCCCAACGAACCACGACACATACAGCATTAGAAGCTTTCTACCTTTGGTCACAGCAATCCAACCATTCAGACTCAACCAAACACCATACTGATAAACACGTTCAGCTCATCCTCTCAGGCCATCTAGAGCTGCGTTCAAACCTATCTACCACTACATTCAATCGTAGACTAGGAACCATTCAGCAGGCTATGCGGTGCGCAGCTCAGCAAGGATATGAGGTAACCGATGATGTTAGGTCTCAGCTCAACAAACAAAAGCAGGTCACCAAACCTATCAGACCATTCAATCAGTCAGAGCTTAAACGAGTTGTGTTGGCGTCGAGACCGTCAGTCCTCACTACCTGCCATTCATAAAATTCCTCATCATCTCAGGCTGTAGGTGGGAAGCTGCTGGCCTATTCCCTGACATGGTTAAGTGACACCGATGAAATCACAATCGCTCGAACCTACTCAAACGCTGTCGCTGGTAGTAACTACATCCTCAAGCAGCGGACAAAGACAAACACAATCAGAATCCTTAAGTCAGACCTGCTCATTCAGCTAATACCAATCGGTTCGATAGCATCAGCTCCCTGCTTTACACAAATGAGAGGCGGTCTTATCCATCATGCAACTTCAAGCTAGTGTTTGGAAAAAGCATAGAGCATAGCTGGCCTTGATTACCGCAAGCTGCATACCCTCAGACACACAGCATTATCCTTAGCTCTCGAAGCTGGTCTTACGGTGCCACAAGTAGCGGCGATAGCTGGTCACAAGGATTCAACGATGGTGGTGAAGACCTATGGCCATATGATTACCAGACCTCAGGTGCCTGTAATGGATATCTGATGGTAGTAGTCACTACCGTGATTTAAAAAAGTGTAAATTACCCCTAAGGTAAGCTCCCTCTTATAGGAGTAGTTTACACTTTCTCAAAACCATTGGTATGTATAAGCTTGAGCAGCTTGAGCAGCAAGCGTCAGACCTCAGCGATAACCAGAGCTTATTAAAAAACCTATATTAAAACATTATAAATAAGCAGAACTGATAACTGTCACTTAGATGAGTGTGCCAATAGAGTTAACATAGATATACTATATATAATTCAAATAAACACATTAAACTCTAAAACACATACATAACACACTTTAATCTTCATATTCCTAAAAAACTTATATATCTCTTATTTATATATCAAAAAACCCTATATAATCTCTCAAAAAATTAATATATTACTCAATCTATAATAAACTTCTTAAAAAAGAAATAAAACATCTCATACAACATCACTATAACTAAATAAATCAAAAAAAAATTATATCCCTCTAATACATAAAATAACAACCTAATCTCATATAACACACTTTTTAACATCTAACATCTTAAATATATCTCTATATCATAAAAATCTTATAATATCACAAATAAATCTTAATCTAACTCTAAAAACTAATTCAATTAATATCTCTCTATCTTAACAAACAATCAATATATATTACAATAACTCTATATATATATAACTCTTATAATAACCTTATTAATACAACATCTCTCATTAATTATATATTATCTATACATCAGTTAAAATTACTCATTTCATTACTCATAATCTCAATTATAATAGAAACTAATAGCTCTATAATCATAGAGTTAATAGAAGCAATTATATCAAAATCATATCTAAGATCTTTCATTCAGATATCTCAGATAATCACATATCTATCAGCCTAACGCATCTACAGAAGACACAATTTCTTTTTGTTTGTCATATCGCTTTAGTTACAGCCATGAGATGTAGATAATAGCTAAACAAAATTATATGGGAGAGTAAGCAGCGTGACCTCTGCATCTGGAGAGGCTATACAATCAGCTGCATAGGTTATATAGATACTCAGATTTAGTCTTACTACACCGTCATTTAGAAGCTGTGCTGATTGCCAATAGCATGACCTCAGATGTCTCTGTCAGTCTCAAGGCATAGAAAAGACAGACTCAAAAAATGATGGAGTTCATTGAGGACAACATCTCGGAGATATCGGATATCTCAGAGACCGTCGTAGTCAACAACGAATCTGATGTGTCATCCGACCAGCAGGTAAAGCTTAGAGAGCTGCTTAACTCAAACAAGTTCTTTGGTAAGTAGAACACCAAGAACGCATGAGAGCTAATGCCGTACTAGAGCTAATCGGTTTATCATGCCGTGCTCTATCCTCAGCCCGTAAAACATTGCCTGATGGTGATGTAGACAAACGCTCATGCAAGTTAACTAGCTTCTTTGTAAACTTTCTAACGAACCTAAAGAACATAGCAGTTCTCTATGCCAGCTTTACAGTGAACAAAGTTATCTAAGCTGACACCAGCATTCTAAAGCACCCTGTTCTCTTGAAGAGATTAATCAATCTCATTAAACTTTAAGACCATGTAACCATTCACAAAATGCAGAAGGGTTCAGGTAAAGAAATATTTCAAGCTGAATGAGCTACAGATAAACCCATTGAAGGAACGTTGAGAGCTGAGGTATCTAGACTCATAGCATCAGAACCTAACCGCCAAACGCTTTGTACTATCAGAGTTCACTTGCTTAAGTCAAACCAACGAAACCTTTCACGATGCGTTGCTAGCCTATCTCAAATCAGAGAGCATGACAGCTAAGCTATTATAGAATATTCAAACTAATACATGAAGCACTCACACAAGCTATAATAACTATGCTGATTGCAGTCAAGTTATTCTTGCATCAGTTCACAATCTGCCTCAACTGAACACAGCGTTCGACGTTATCTTCACAGCTCAAGACTTATTCTATGACTACAACAAGAACAGCTCGCTTAAAGACATCCTGCTAGGTCTCAAGGTTAAAGCTATACATCAAGAATCAGCCGGAGTTCTCTACGTCAGGTGTTCATTGATGAGGCTGTAGTTACTCAGGCAAAGAGCTGCGATATCTATCTAGCTGAACATAACGATTTAGACGGAATCATTGAGCAGCTGCAACAGCTAATGCCTGTTCTAAATGTCGTCTAGTGAAAATCTCAGACCGTTGAGTACAAGCAAACACAATCAGAGATTTATCGAACCGCTATTATTGAGTTTCTTAAAAATATACTTGAGTTTGTGGATGCCTTTAAGAACAAAGACCTTAAGACAGTCTAAGCATCGGCAAACTTACCAACAGTGAAACCAGTTTGTTTAGGATGGCTTACCAGATTGTTCTCGATACGCTTCCTAACTGTACTAAGAAGAAGCAGACATGAGAGCATATCTACTTTATAGAAATGTTCTCCTACAGCTAACTCAGCCCAACCCGACGACTACACAGTTACAATTCAAATAATCGAAAAAACCATTACTCACAGGAGACACTCTCAAACACTGCCAGCAGTAGCACAGAAGCCGTGAAGCTTTCCCAAATAATCCCCGACAAGACCAACTACATCAAATGCTACGAGCCTGTTGATTATGTGTACGCTCTTCTCTATCCAGAGCTGGAGCTGCTCAAGGTGGGCCTCTCAAGAAGAACCCTTGGCACGTTGCAGAATGATTACGACCAGAGTTAAGAAAGCCTACGGTATCTACGCCATAGCGAGCCTGAGATATGTAGTCATGTTCTTCAGCTACCACTACGAGCAAAAGATTCTACAGAGACTATCCCCAGTATCAAGCTAGCAACCTAAGCTGACCTCACCCACTGAGTGGTTTCACTTACGAGGTATCGCCTTTGTCTGGTTCGAGAAGCGTTGGTTAGAGACACAGTGTACTGTCATATATCCAGAAGAGCTAGAGGTTAGAACCAAGAGGCGCAAGAGCAAGTACGGTAGGTCTAGCAGCAGCAGAGCGCTGTATATCCCTAGAGAGCGTAGCTCTGAATGAGATCTTGCCCTGCCTCATATAATTCCTTTACTATTCCTTGAAGCTTTAGCTACTGTCTGCGATGGTTTTCTGTTAGCACACAATAAGCTGAGAACAATATCTATGTATTTAGATTGCCATCACTATGAATTACAATCACCCAGATTTTGTAAGCGCCTATAAAAGTGTATTAATCAAGGTATCTATTGATCGTAATCTATCTACGAAAATAGCTTACTCACCTTTATTATTACCTGCTAATTACAGAGCCGCTCACATCTTCTGTTCTTATGTGGCCTTATTAATTATCCCATTTAGTCTTTACTTCACCTTCTTTAGAATTTGGTGTGTTGTTCTTTTCCTTTTATTTTGTGTTTTCCCTGTTGTTTGTAGAAGTGTTCAGACAACTGCTGTGCAGTGAGTGCTTAAGTTCTCATTGAAGGATGGAGACTTTTATTCAAAAGTATTAACTTTAGGGGCGATTTGATAAAACCTGCTGACTAAATCAAACCATCACAATCCTATTTTCCTGACTACAGGAACAATAAACCCGCTAGGCTCAATCGGCTTAACGAGTTCTTCTTTGCTTGGGTATATCAATGAGCAGTCAGCCTGTACAGTACCTCACCACAAAGCTCAGCGCTTACTGACTACCCAACAAGGACATTTATCGGTAAACTACTCAAGACCCTTTAATCATACCCCTTCATTCATCAGAGATAGCCTAACCCCAAATCTTGACCAGCAGCGGTCTATCCTATTAGCTAACCTTAATAAAACTTTTCCCCAAACCGAGAAACTCTTATTTCCCAGTAGCTTAAATGTCATCAGACCACGATTTATTGCAGTCTAAAACCCTTGATTTCCCGTTGTATTTTCACAGGTATACCTTGACCGCTACTGGTCAACACTGAGTGTATCAGAGTATATTGTTTGTGTCTGCTCATTGAGCTGTCATTCACCACCACTAAACTATAATAAACGAATCATGACCGCTCTCAAAACTCTACAGCCTACGCAGTCCAAGCTAACCAATCATCAGCAGCCCTCTACCCTCTGCATTGACTTAGGCAACTATCAAGTAAAAGCTATGCTCCTTCTACCTTTAGAATCAGAATGTACTCTAACCATTTTCCCTAGTCTTGTAGAGCTGTTCATAGAAGCCACCAGCAGCTGCATTCAAACCATCGACAACAGTTTGTATGTAGTAGGTAATGAAGCTAGCCCGAACAGCCGTACAGGGGCAGCTAGAGAGGCAAGGTGGATAACGCTTTACTGCTGACACTCCACGCTCTACGCCTGCTGACTGTATTCACTACCGACCCCTTGAACGTCAGCGTCATCTTTACGACTCCATCGAACAAACAGTTTGGCAAGGAAATCACCGACCAGCTGCAACGTTGCCATTACGTTCGCATCCCTGCCGATGCTGGTGTTATCGGTTCTACCGCTTATCACCTATCGGTTGTGATTCACTCAGCTGTCTCTCAGCTTGAGAGCTACCAATCCATTACACCAATTCTCGACCAGCTGAAACAGCAGACAGCGTGGCTAATAGACATCGGCGGCTGCACAGTCATAGCAACAGAGTTCAACCAAACAGGCAGAATCCTCAACGTTCGGCTCATAATCTAGCAGGAGTCCACCGTCTAGCGCTTAGCCTCCAAGAGTCTGAGGCGTTAGCTGATTACCTTCCTAAGCTACCGACCATTGAGGAGGCATAGCTTACCTATTCGAGAACAAGGACAAGCAGGCGCAGGCCATTATCATTCAGCAGCTCAAGCAGGTTATTAACTCGGCCTTATGCCTTATCCCTACCGGCTCTCAAGTCTTCCTTTGTGGTGGCGGTGCCGGTATCGCTGTCTTTCGAAGCCATTGGCAAACCTGTTTCAAAGAATCCTCAATGGTCAAACATTGAAGCTGTCTCACTGGTTGCTGCTGATATCCTTGAGACCGTAAAGAAGGGGGCCAAGTAGATGACAGACCAGAACAGCTTTTATGTTCTCGCTCGTATCCCGGCTGAGCTGTGGCCAACGGAACCACAAGGCAGTACACGCGACAAGCTGATTCAGATTCTCACTGAGTACAAACAGCTAACCGCTATTGCCGACGAGCTGCGAACCATCCACCCAGATTTGTATAGAGCTATGGGTGTCCTCATGAATAGCCATTCTATCCTGACAGCCAGCCCAACCACAAGAGCCATACAGCCGCCTCAAGAATCAGTTAAGACGCATTGACCTAGTGATGAAACCTTAAGATCTGTCTGATGGACACTTAGGAGAGGACATAGAGGACGACTACGGGACAGACCAGGAGGATGGTAAACAAGCCAGCGGTAAATCCTGGGAAATCTACCGGGAAATCCTTTTTTTTTATTTCAAGGACAATCAGGTCTAACCAGCCTGTAACCCATAGTCTCGTTCAATTTCCACGATTTACACCACGAAACAAGGACACAGACTCATGAAAATATTTCCGAGTATTCACGATACAGAAGTTTCCAGCGACGATTTACAGCGGAAATCCTTTAGCCATCAGGCATACAGCCAGCAGGTAACCGTCGGGAAATTCAAATTGCGTTGGGGGGGTTAGAGCCATTAAATGGGCATATTCGCAGCCAAGAGCAGTTTGATTTCCTGCTCTGTCGAATCGATGCCAAGCTTGACGCCCTTCTGTCGGGGGTAGCTTGAGCCATGAAGCGAACGACGACGACGACGATTTTCTAGGCTATTCTATATACCAGCTGGAGCTAAGATTGATGACCTACCATCTTCTTTTTCGATTGGTTCGGCTGTCTGTAGACTATGCTTCAAGGACTGAATGTAAGGAGCGCTTCACAGATAGCCTCTCAGTTGCTCTTAGAAGACGACTCAGACCAAGTACGACGATTAACAGGGCTTTGCCCTCCACCACCACCAAGGACATAGAATCATGATTTATTTTTACGATAAACTATATCCCCTAGCCAAGCTGACACCTCAGCAGCTGTCCCACCTACCCCAGACCGGGACAGTCATTATCGACGGCAAGCGCTACGACGTTCAGCTTATTCCCCATCAGCCAGCGCAGCCGGTAGCCATCAAGCAGCGCAGGTAGACAACCGACCGAGCTCATTACACTACAGCTCAATCAAGAGGGATACAACCTCAGCAGCTGCCACAGGTCAAACTCCCTAGCCTGTTGCAGATATCCGTGTCTCTGATTGTAATGACTCTTGTTTCTTACAGGTGCTTCGATGCTGAGTATAGGACTAACCTCATATTCAAATTCTGTTTACCGCGTAGATAACAGCCGTTCCTTTATCACCGTGTAGTAACCAAAATGTCAGCACCTAAAATCCTCGTAGAAAATCAGAACGCATTAGGCCGCAACGTTGAACAGGTCACTCTTGACACTAACCGAGTTAACACCAATAGTGAAACCAATGTACTACTAGCAAACTTCATTGCAATCTCTAGCCGTATTTTATGGATTGATTGCTCTCAGTGGCTAGCCTATTCAGCTGTCTTCTTCAGCCTAGTTAAGCTGGCCGTCCTTTCGTCTATGCCTCTATGTGCAATCCTATTGATTGCCGGTTTACCTCTCTCTATATTCCTAATGATGATTGGGGATATCTGCACACGCCGTGAGTCACTGAGGTTTGACAGCTTTGTTCTCTTTACTTTGCTGTTCATCGGGGCGGCGATTGCCGTAGTCTGACATGACCTATTTATTAACCGAAGTTTCAGACCGCGAACGACTAGCGAACCTATCACGAACAGTAAGCTTAGGGACTTGAGCCGCTAGCCTAATGCTCATCGGCTTTGCTCTGGTACCTACCGTTCTGCAGAATCCTTTTGCCAAGGCTGTGGTGTTACTAGCAGCCTGTGGGATGACAGCAGTGAGCAGAGCCACAGCCGTTAATCTATCTAGCCATGACCGAGTGCTTCAAGACTCAGAGATATCAGCGATAACCAACGTCAGCAGCTCATCTACTTATTGCTTTCACCTAAGTAGCTGTTGCAGCAAACCTATGTTTAATTATCAGCGCCTGAGTAAGCTAGCTCTACCATTTAACCGGCATTGCCACTACACTACTTCAGCTATTTATTAGCAAGGCATTAAAGTCCACCGTCCTCCTCTGCGCTCCTCTGGTGGCAAGAGATACGCTATGTCTAAAGCGGTGCAGCTTCTGCTTGACACTGTTTACCTCTGTCTGATATACCCTAAGTATGACCCTAAGTAAACTTTCTACTGTAGCAAGTTACTCTCTAACTAACTATGTCTCTTTTAAGTGACAACCCTTTTACCCTTTGCTGTGTCTTCTAAGTTATCTAAATTGTTTGTACTGTTCCTTCTATCACCTATCTCTGCTGATAAGCCTTAGCTGTTTATCTTTGTTTAGTGTGCACCATTTTTATCGAAAGGGATGACACTTAAAGCCTACAAGGCTTTCATATTATACTATCAACCATATGTTCGGTAGAGCCAAGCAAAGGTAAGTTCGTTTGTATAATTACACAGTCATCCACAGTGTACTACCTAGCCATGAGCAATGTCAACAAGGCATCATTCAGTCTGTGCGCTGTAATCCACTCTCAGTAGACCTAGTATAGTTATTATCTTTCTCTTCAGCTTTCTATGTTAATCGAGATGCCTGCTGCTGAGCTGACTGTTTATATTCATATATTCTATGGAGTTTGTAGTTACTCCTAACCGTTCTAGGTTGAGCCTGCTGCTGCTGAGTTTAGGCTCTGGAGGAGCTGATTAACGACACCAACTACCAGCTCGTGTTTGAGTTTACCAATGATGATGACTATGTATCCTCTATGCCTGCTGCCATCACAGTGGCCGTTGCTGTGGTTCAGATTACCTATGAGCTGTAGCTATCCTCTAACACTATGTATTACCTAGCTCGAACCGTCCGCCAGCATCGGGAGAACAGCCTTAGCAAAAGCCAAATCCTAAAGAAGCTTGGGTACAGCGAGCAGACATATAGCGAGAGCTGTGTGCTGTGTTATAAACTTTAGAGTTACTAGCGGCATCAGCTGCCCATCCTTTTTAACTCTTGGCTTCACGGCTGAGGCCTAGCAGCGTAGAGTAACACACAGCTGCTGTACTCTCTATGTTTAGTATGGTGCATACTGCGAAGAAGTAACCATTTAGAATTAGATTAAACATGGTCTTGAGTCCTATGAGTTAACGTTGTGAATATGATGAGAGAATCTAGCAGCTGAGCGCCATGCAGATAAATCGTGTTAGCTACCACCTAAAGGTACTACTTCAAATCCCTTGTATTATAATTTGTGTCCATGTTCTATTAACTCCTTTCTCTCGGCAGTAGCCAGTACTGATGGTGTGTAGGTAGTCGTAACACCTTTCAGTCTGTGTGTGCCAAAGCTTCTGGTGCGGGAGCAGTATCCGTAATGACACATGTTGCGTATATACCGTTAAGGAAAAACAGCTCAAACATAATCAAATCTAGGTGTTTTATCTCTGCTCGTACACCATATAGAACCCAGTTGACACCAAGAGTTTCTTATTTTGTACTAGCATAGAAGTATATAGCTTCATTCTCTATAAGCCCTTTTTTTTCCTACTCATCCCTTCTCTCATCTCTCTTCTTTCTTTCTCTCTTTCTTTTTTATACTCTCTTTTCATCTTTCTTTATTTATATATATAAACTCTTATATTTCTTTTTCTTATCTATTTTATGAGGTGTATTGCTACTTCTTGCTTTTTTCAGTGTTTTCTGTTTTTTTTTTTTTTTAATGATTAAATTTCTTATTTTTATATTTTTTTCTTTTCTTTTCTCTTATACATATTTCTTTTTTTCTTTTTTTCTTTTTTTTCTTTCTTTCTTTTTTTATCTCTCTATCTCTTCTTTTCTCTTATTTTTTTTTTTTTTTTTCTCTTCTTTTCTCTTTATTCTCTCTTCTTCTTTTTTTTATTTTTTTTATCTTTTATATTTTATTTTTTTTTATTTTCTTATCTTTTTTTATTTTCTTCTCTTCTTTTTCATTTTCATCTTCTCTTCCTTTTTTTATCTCTATTTTACTTATACTTCTATATTATTATATTTACATTCATCTTTTTCTATTCTTTCTTTTATACAATAGCTTAGAACTCTTTCTTTACTTTTATCTTATTCTTTTACTTTTCTTTCTATTATTTCGTAGGGTAATTTGATTTCATCTTTTTAGAGCAGTCTATATCAATTTTTATTAAATACAAACTAATCTTTACAAACCAACTACAGACCGCTTTCAATGCTGCATGTGACGAACAGAGCATGACGGCTAAGCAAGCAACCAAGGCAATCATTGACGACACGATGACGACTGAGGTTAAGCAGGAGCTACACAAGCGGACGTTCGAGATTGTCAAGTCCAATGCTGAAGCAGCCGACAACGACGACTAAACCGACTATCTCAATAGGTAGTAGGTAAGCCAGTCCTAACCAATCTGGCATCAATCACCACCACATTCACAAGGTCACAATGACCAATGACCAGCAATACTTACACGTCTACCACCTACAGACAGGTGATCGCTATCAGCTACTCTAACCTATCTATGGGTTATGAGGCCAACGCATCAATGACCGATGCTGAGCTATTGGAGCTGCTAGAAACAGCTGAGCGCTCTATCTGCATTGAGGGACAAAGCATTCTGTACAAGCAGGCCATCGTTGAGCCATCAAGCAGCGCACTTAATCAAGCAGGCCATTGAGCAGGCTATCTCCATCGACGCATCATGCCAGCGATACAGCCATCCAACGCAGAGCCAAGCTACGGACAACCTCATTGCTCTGCATCCGTGATAGTGTACCTGCCTAATTCTCATCCTCCTAATCACAGCCTGCCTTATCCGTTCCTGTAGCCTACGTGAGAGCTGCTGTGAAGCAATCTAATCAATGGCAATGAGTGTTCATATGCCTGCCACGGTAGAAGCCGCAGAGAGGCATACAGAGGGCATCAGAGCGCGTTAGGCTTCACTCGGTGTTATGGATACGCTGTTCTGTTTGTGCTAATCAAGCATACGGCTTACGCAGTGTTAAGGGTTACAGATCTAATCCAATCGAGCACCAAACCCATCACTAGCAGGAGCTAATGAGTTAAACCTCCAATGACACATATCGGATATGTCACTTTTATCGACAGTCTGAGCAGAACACATAGGCCCTTGAGAGGCGTTAACTGAAGCAGTCTGTGACACCATCTACATCAGACCAAGTCGTATCAGGCTCTAAGACATCACGACCTATATTAGACAGGGCTTCTACAGCCGGAGGATACGTTGGTCGATATGGATAGTTCGATAGGCTTGGCCGTTCATTGAAGCTAAGCTGCTATCAATCGTCGAGGGCTTGGCTGAGCAAGTGGTAAACTTCCAATCTCTAACCGATATCTTCTATACTAGTACAGCAGTCTGCTTAGATGGTTTGTCTACAGTTATGTGGGCAATGTCTGTCGTATGATAGTGAACCTGACTAAGAGAGCGTACGCTCGTAGTATCTGAAGAGCTGGCCAGCTCAAAGTATCAGGCTGTTAAGTCTAGACAGTATGTATGGCTATTGAGGTCAAGATCCAACAAGACTAAGCGCAGACGTGTGGCCATCAATTGGTATCCTGGTATGAGAGATATTCTCGAAAGCTTAAGGATATAGCGGCACTAAGGGTTATCTGGTGGCATGCATCGATAGCCAACGCATATACACTGGCAGCTGAGAAGTACGCTCAAGCTATTCAGACAGTATGTAATGATGGCAGCATCAAGCAAAGCTGTAGGAGCTAGCTACGTTGGAGCTGACTAGCAGCGATTGAGTTACTCTACCCTACGCTACGCAGACAGAGAGCCAACTGTAAATCAGCACGCTATCCCTCTGCTACCAACCACAAGAGCCATAGCAGGCCGGTCTAATTTTCAATGCACAAAGACAATGGAGCATAGTCTAACGTTCGGCTACAGCCATCCTCTCTTGTCTGAATGTGGATTTACGATACATTGAGCCTAGCTGATTGGTAAGTTTGTATTAGTTAGAAAGCAAATGAACGGTCGATTGCCTCTGAGCTTTATTGCTTAGGGGCATTCTGCTTTGGGGAGGACTGATCACCACGACGTAAGCATGTAGCCTCAATGCAGCGTTCGTGATTCAGCCGTAAGCGTCCGTGAATCTTCTGTTCACCATTTTAGTGCCTTGGTATAAAGCTGTGCAGCCAGTTATAGCTGGTTTTGCATATCATTTGTTTCACCCTTTTATATTTCTTACCTTCTTTTTCTTAGAGATTTCAACATCTTTTACACCTTCTCTTTCAGCCGATTCAGGTAGGTTTTTCTTATACCCTGTATTAGCAGGATGATTCAGCCCGTACCCTTCTATAGCCTCTATGATGCCTTGATACCCTTCGATAATCGTCATGGCTTAGATGGATGCTACTGACATGTCCATCTACTCTCGGCCATCATCAGCCAACGCTCTATCTTTTGGTCGCTAATCGCTCCTCGCATGGGCTTCGAGGTGACACCTTCTCTCATTAAGCAGTCCGCCAATGCTGGCTACACTATTGGCTGTGATTAAGAAAGAGTTAACAGGGAGAGGAAGCTAACCCTTCAGTCCATAAGCTGTTTCTAGCTGGTGCTACAAGGGTCTATACACAGTCTGTCTACCGATCAAGCAGGCGGCGTAGCCCTATACATACCAATCGCTTCGCTACGCTGCGCTACAGGGCCATCAGCATAGGTCACCTTCATCAGCTGCTCTTTGCCATTTCCCAAGCTTCCTCCGAATAAAAAGCTTTTGCATTCCATGAAAGCCTTAGAGTCTGCCAGCAGCAAACAGCCAGCACACATAGCCACCAACCAACCATCCATCCTCAGTCATGTAAGCATCCAAACCAAGGGAGCAGTAGGAAGTAGCGTCTATAGCCTTGGTGACACAACAGATTCTCAATCGCTGCTGACGGAAGCTACCAAACCAGCGTAGCAACGATATCCTATGAACCAGTTCAGAACCAAACACCTCAACCAAAGAGCAGGCTATCTTATCGGCAAAAGCTGCCGATGTATCGGCGCTGGGGCGTGGAGCAGTTTTACTATGAGCAACAGGGGGAGCAACAGGGGGAGCAGCAGGGGGAGCAACAGGGGCAGCAGATGTCGTTGCTGTAAGGGTGCTGATAGATAGAAAGATGAAATCTCGGCGGACTAGCGCTATGCTGAGAAAAGTTAAGTTATGGTGGAGCGCCAAGCAATGAGTGAACCCAAAAAGAGTCAATCTAATGAGCCAAAGTATTCTTGGAAAGGCAGTTGGGATGCGGGTACAGCGCTGATGATTTTGGTGGGTGTGCTGACGGTTGTTTTGTTTGCTTCTGGGTTTGTGTCTTAAGCGAATGATCTGATGCGTTTACCCGAAGATACGGATCTTAAAGGCCCAAGCGTGAATATTTTGCCCATGATCGACGTGATTTTTGCGATCTTGGCGTTTTTTATTCTCTCTACGCTTTACCTGACCAAGGCTGAAGGGCTGCCGGTTAATTTGCCGCAGGCGGCAACGGCAACCCCTGAAAATCAAATTGATGCGACGGTGACAATTACGCCGGACGGCAGCTTGTTTTTGAATAGTCAGGCGATCGCCTTAGCAGAACTTGCAGATGGCGTCAGAGCGATCGCGCCTGATCAACCGATTATGGTCACGATTCGCGCGGATGAAGCGACTCCTCACGGTAAAGTAGTGGCGGCAATGGATCAGCTCCGTCGGGTCACTGGTGTTCGGCTAGGCATTGCGACAATTCAGCCTTAGGACATGCGTTTAAATAATGTACTGACGGATTAAAGCTTTCAGGGCCCTCATCCCCAACCCCTAAGACACAACTTAGTAGCACCTTGGCAGCATAGTGCGTTTTCCCGATCGGGAGAAGGGAGTCAGATCTAAAGTCCCTCTCCCATCGGGCTCCCCTATATACACAACTATGAGACATCGGCTAGTAGCCTACGTGGCAGACCCACCCCCGGCCCCTCCGGTGGAGGGGTGAATGTTGGCTATGGGGTTGAGGTTATCGCTTCGTAAGGGTTATGGACTCGCTAGCGGTCTTTGTAGCGATTCAGTACACTGAAACACTTGCCAGTCTCCCCTCCGACGGAGGGGTGGCCGGAGCATAGCGGAGGTCGGGGTGGGTTCACAACCCCTGCGGCCCACCACACCCCTCGCCGCCGATCACAGCGCTCTCGGACTTGTGTGTACACGGGTAGCCCATCGGGAGAGGGATTTAGGGTGAGGGCAAAGCGGTACATTATTTATTTGCGGCTCCCTTAAGCCTCTAATTTATTCAGAAACCTATTTATTCAAAGTCCTTCAGAAACCTTCAGAAACCTTCAGAAACTTTCAGAAACCTATTGAGCAAAACTGCCCTGGTCAATCATCTGTTGAAACATTTCACTAAGAGATGTTTCTAAGGGCCGGTATTGGATGCCTAACTCTCGAATGCTTTTACTATTATCGGCGCGAAAGGGTAGACCCATATTGCGCTGAATATATTTTCGGGTGGTGTTTTTCGCCAGAAATGGCCCGACTAGCCAAGCGAGCCACTTGGGAATAGTTGTTGTAGGAATAGGATAGGTTTCGCCGAAGCGATCGCGCAAAATCTTTGCAAACTCAGGAAAGCTGCTATCGTGCCCGGAAACAATGTAGCGCCCTTGCACCGAGGGCTTAAACCCAGCAGCCATGTGCGCTTCAGCGACATCTCGCACATCTACCGCGCCCATGCCCAGATCCACAGTGCCCGACTTCATGCTGCCATCGCCAAACTGTTTGATCAGTGAGAGTGAGGCTGATGTCGCCGCCGGATTCAGGCTTGGCCCTAGCACTAGCGACGGATTGATGACGACCAAACTCCAGCGGCTTTGAGCATTGGCAATTTCCCAAGCGGCCTGCTCAGCTAGCGTCTTAGAATAGGAGTAGGGCTGATGGGTAAGCGATGAGGTGGTGTTCCAATCGGCTTCAGTGAAGCGATCGCCCTGCACATCTTTCAAATCTGCATTGTCACCATAGATAGCGGCGCAACTGCTCGTCACCACCACTCGCTTGACTGATTCGGTGCGATTGGCTTCTTCTAGCACGTTGCGGGTGCCGAACTGCGCGGGCTCAATGAGATCTTTTTGCGGATTGTCAGCCGATAGATTGAAGGGAGAGGCGGTATGAAAAACGACTTCGCAGCCCTGCATGGCTTCGGCGTAAGATCCGGCGATGAGTAAATCGGCTGGGAAGTATTTGATCTGACCGGGCGATCGCTCGGCTAGCTCATTCAAATGGCTCAGCTTTTCAGCATCATTTGGATCTCGCACCGCCGCATGAACCGTAAAGCCTTCTTCTAGCAGCCGTTTAACTAGCCAGCCAGCGACGTAGCCAGTAGCGCCTGTAACCATTACCGGCGATGCATTGTTGTATTCAGGCATATGTCTTGAGCCTTTACAGATAAATTAGCTTTAACAACGCCATCGCCCAGGCAAATCCCTAGCCCTCTAGCAGTGTCAACTAAAGTGCCCTGCGGATTAATCGCGCGGTAGTCTTTAATTGCCTCAGCAATCGGCACTGATTTGACCGAGCGATTTTGCCAGGTCACCATGCGATCATACTGTTGTTGCGCGATTAGATCAACGGCAGCAACCCCAAAGGCAGAGGCCAGAATCCGGTCTAAAGGAGAAGAGATTCCCCCTCTTTGAGTATGGCCCAATACCGTAACTCTTGTTTCTGCATCGCTAATGGCTGTAATTCTTTCAGAAAGATATTGGCCAATGCCGCCTAGCCGACAGTCGGCAAAGTGTCCTTTTTCTATCAGCGCCCCGGTTTCGGTGCGAACGGCTTCAGAGACAACGGCAATGGAATAGTCGCAGCCTGCCTGCTGTCGCTTTTGAATATGGTGACAGATATTTTCTAAGCTATAGGCAATTTCTGGGATCAAAATAATGTTGGCACCGCCCGCAATGCCAGCATTGAGTGCAATGTGGCCCGCATCTCGCCCCATCACTTCAACAATCATTACGCGGCTGTGGCTAGCGGCTGTAAAGTGCAGTCGATCAATTGCTTCAGTGGCAATATTAACGGCTGTATCGAAGCCGATGGAGTGTTCGGTGATGCCCACATCGTTATCAATTGTTTTGGGGATGCCGACCAAATTTATGCCGCCTTGCTGGGCCAACTTTCTCAAAATCGCTAAGCTGCCGTCTCCGCCTATGCCAATTAGGGCATCTAAGCCAAGCTGATGGTAGCCTTCAATAATCTCTT
The DNA here is from genome assembly GCA_963740915.1 of uncultured cyanobacterium. Lineage (GTDB taxonomy): Bacteria > Cyanobacteriota > Cyanobacteriia > Phormidesmidales > Phormidesmidaceae > Phormidesmis. The sequence continues at coordinate 382 of CAVUFV010000005.1, read as the reverse complement.
CAGATCGGTTCATTAAAGATCCATCTGCCATCGGAAAGGCGAAGGGATCGCCTTTGGTGGTAGTACCCAAGAAAGTGCCGCCCCTTGTCAGGTAAGGATCGACTTGTTGTATATCGAGCCGGACTGCTTGGGAGGGGCGAGACATTAAGCCATGCGTTGCTTTTTTAATGCCATAGACTTCCCAGCCGTAAATTTCGATGGCGCAGCGGGTCACGGCTCTGATCACGGCGTTTAGACCAGCGCAATCGCCGCCACTGGTCAAAATTCCAATTTTTTTGATTCCAGTCATGGGGCTTATTTTTTGAAAGGCTGGCCTCATTATTTCTGTGTCTTGGATCACAAAAGCTAATCATTAAGCAAGTCTCTACAAAACTATAAATCC
>CAVUFV010000004.1:0-149202 GCA_963740915.1 uncultured cyanobacterium | reverse complement strand
TTTTATCCAATCAATAATCGTCAAGCAAACTTCATTAATATCCTGCTTCACAGCGTCATCTGAGAATCGTAAGAAGCGCACACCTAATGCTTCCAAACGCGCCTGTCTTTCTTGATCGTGCAGCTGTGCATCTGGGGTGTTATGAACGGAGCCATCTACTTCAATGGCTAGAGCTAACGCCTTACAGTAGAAATCGACAATAAATTGATCCATTGGTTTTTGACGGTCAAAATCGTACCCCATGATTCGTTTCTGCTTGAGCCGCTGCCAAAGCAGCTTTTCACCTGCCGTCATGTTATTCCGCAGATCGCGCGCTCTCGCTGTTAGCTTTGGATTATAAGGAATAAAGTGATTTTTTATGGGCGATCGCTACTCACTGCACTAGCACCGTCATGCCCTAACATGCCCACCAAAACATCCACCACCCTTACCGCACAGCCAGCAAAGCCAACCCCTACTCCCCACCACCAACCATTCACCCCTCCACCGGAGGGGCCGGGGGTGGGTCAACCACTGCAAATAACTAAAAACTGGCTCAAACCGCCCTGACTGCACAGAATATCAATTTCTCCTGAAGATTTGGCGACGACCGTTCGCATTATCGTGAATAGTCGTTAATGATAGGTGTGTGGTGAATTTGCGGAAGGGACAGGTGATGGTTGAGCCAGTGAGTTTGACGGGGGCGGCGCTGGTGGCGTTGGCGGCGAGTAAGTTTGTGGAGACGGCGGCGGAAAAGGCGGCTGAGCAGCTAGGCGGGGGCGTGACGGCGGCGGTGCTGAAAAAGGCGGGGACGCAGGTGGATGCGATGTGGCAGCGGGTAAAGCAGCATTTTGCGGGGAACCGGAAGGCGGAGGGGGCGATCGCACAGGTAGAAGCAGGCCCGCCAGCAAGTCCGCAGTCGGCTGAGGCGATGACTAAGCTGGCGGTGTATTTGGATGATGATTTGCAGGAGCCGCAGAATCAAGCGCTGGCGGATGAGCTGAGGCAGATGGCGCAGCAGATTATTAATATTGGGCAGCAGCAAACGACGACGACTTTTAATATTGATGCCAGAGATGAGTCGAGGGTGAACGCCATCGGTGGTGATGTGAATGCAACGACGGTGAACTTCGGGGATGGGCAGCGATGAGCGAAGGGGATAGCCTATTGCCAAGGCAAATTGATGCTCGTGCTGAGGGGCAGGCGAGGATAAATGCCATTGGCGGTGATGTAAATGCTGGCACGGTCAACTTTGGCGATCATCGCTACGAAGCTCCCTGCACGCTTACACCGCCAGAGGTTCAGAATATTATCTTTAATCCAGATAAGCGCGATTCCACCTCATGGATAGATTGCACAGCCTCTCAAGAGGCGCTTCTACAGCGGGTTAAGAATGGTGAAACGGCTTTAGTAGAGGTGGTTGCTGCTGGCGGTTTTGGGAAATCCGCTTTGGCGGATTGGGTGAGTGAGCAAATTAAAACCGAAAGGGAAAAAGTTGTATGGGTAGGGTTTTCCTCAGTTTCTCGGTTTAGTGCATTTGCTCAGTGGGTGCTGTACAAGCTGTGCGTGCCCACCACAGATGTGATGACGGAGGAATTTCTGATCGATTTACTGATTGACCAGTTGATTGAGAAACGGCGGCTGGTGGTGATGGATCAGCTAGAGTTCGTTAGGCAGACGGCTGAGCAGCCATTTTTTGAAACCTTTTTAGAGCAATGGCAACGCAAGGGGCGAAACAGTACGGTGCTGGTGACGACACGGCAAAGCTTTTTGCCGCAGGAGGAGCTTTGCTTACAGCTTCTTGGCTTTACGCCTACCGAAGGTGCGGCTTTTTTACAAAAGAAGAAAATCAGCACAGCTCTTTCCGATGGATTGCCAAGGCTATCGACCATTTGTAATGGACATCCTTTACTCCTGAATCTGTCGGCTGCTTGGCTACAGAAAACTAAAAAAAATATTCTGGATGAAGACGGACTGGATTTCTTTGCAAAGCTGTTTAGGAATGACTTTAGACAATCCAGAGGCGAAGGTTGAGGAGATTTTTGAAGAGCTGTTAGGGGAGCTGTCAGAGACTTCGAGGTTAGTGCTGCTAGAGGCATCGGTGTATCAGATACCGTTTGACCTTGGGATGGCACAGGCAATGCAGCCTAAGATAACGACAGCAGAGCTAGATAGCTTAGAAGCGCAGGGCTTTTTGCTGGGGCAGGAGAGCAAATGGCGGCTGCATCCTTTGGTAGGCCAGTTTGTGATTGATAAGAGACAACAGGAAGAAAGAGAGATTGGAGCAAATCGCAAGGCGGCTGCCTACTTTGAAGCTCAGTTTCAGGCAGAAACAACAGAATATTCAGGATTATTTAGAGTGCTTTCACCACTACTGTGAATGCCAAGACTACGAGGCCGCATACGATGTCATTAATCGGTGCTACACATGGTTGGACCTGAGCGGAAACTATCGTATTCTAGTTTCCACCTACGAGCGGCTAGCTATAGCGTGGCATATAAATCTGCCTGATGATCGAAACGGTCAAAAAAGCTTGCTGAATCACTCAATCGTTTGGGCGTTGCCTACGATTCACTTGGGGACTATGCCAAAGCCATCGACTCTTTGGCGACTATGCCAAAGCTATCGACTTCCACCAGCAGTCCTTAGAGATTACACGCGAGATAGGCGATCACAATGGCACTCGCAGCCTCTCTTGGCAATCTGGGCAATGTGTACTTTTTACTCGGCGACTATGCCAAAGTCATCAACTTCCAGCAGCAGTCCCTTGAGATTAAACGCGAGATTGGCGATCACCAATGGCATCGCAGACTCTCTTGGCAATCTGGGCAATGCGTACTCTTTACTTGGCGACTATGCCAAAGCCATCGATTTCCAGCAGCAGTCCCTTGAGATTAAACGCGAGATTGGCGATCGCAATGGCATCGCAAAATCTCTTGGCAATCTGGGCTATGCGTACTCTTCACTTGGCGACTATGCCAAAGCCATCGATTTCTATTTTCAATCTGGGCAATGCGTACTTTTCACTCGGCGACTATGCCAAAGCCATCGACTTCTATCAGCAGTCCCTTGTGATTACACGCGAGATTGGCGATCGCAATGGCATCGCAAACTCTCTTGGCAATCTGGGCAATGCGTACTTTTCACTCGGCGACTATGCCAAAGCCATCGACTTCCAGCAGCAGTCCCTTGTGATTACACGCGAGATTGGCGATCGCAATGGCATCGCAAACTCTCTTGGCAATCTGGGCAATGCGTACTCTTCACTCGGCGACTATGCCAAAGCCATCGACTTCCAGCAGCAGTCCCTTGAGATTACACGCGAGATTGGCGATCGCAATGGCATCGCAAACTCTCTTATCAGTCTGGGCAATGCGTACTCTTCACTCGGCGACTATGCCAAAGCCATCGACTTCCAGAGCAGTCCCTTGTGATTAAACGCGAGATTGGCGATCGCAATGGCATCGCAAACTCTCTTATCGGTCTGGGCAATGCGTACTATTCACTCGGCGACTATGCCAAAGCCATCGACTTCTATGAGCAGTCCCTTGTGATTACACGCGAGATTGGCGATCGCAATGGCATCGCAAACTCTCTTATCGGTCTGGGCAATGCGTACTATTCACTCGGCGACTATGCCAAAGCCATCGACTTCTATGAGCAGTCCCTGGTGATTACAACGCGAGATTGGCGATCGCAATGGCATCGCAGCCTCTCTTGGCAATCTGGGCAATGCGTACTATTCACTCGGCGACTATGCCAAAGCCATCGACTTCCAGCAGCAGTCCCTAGAGATTACACGCGAGATTGGCGATCACAATGGCATCGCAACCTCTCTTGGAATCTGGGCAATGCGTACTGCTTCACTCGGCGACTATGCCAAAGCCATCGACTTCCAGCAGCAGTCCCTTGAGATTACACGCGAGATTGGCGATCGCAATGGCGAAGCCATCAGCCTATTCAATCTAGGCACTTGCCTACGCAAAAATAGACGAACATTGGAAAGCCCGCGACAGCTACGAGCAAGCAAAAGCAATCTTCACCACACTACAGCTCGCTCACATGGTAGAAGAAATGCGAAAAAGCCATCCAAGAACGCAACCGCATCATCTCCCCCACTCCCAAAAAAGCGCCCCCACTCCCCACCAAAAACACCGAACCCGACTGGCTAGCCAAATCCATGCCAACAGCCTCCCCCACCCGCTCCCCGCAAAGCCAAAGCTCCCTCCCCAAATGGCTTCCCTACCTGATACTAGCCACCGCCGTCACCCTCCTCATCCTACTCCTGCGGTAAAATGAATAATATTAAACCCGTTAGCCTACAGAGCTAGGAAAACGAGACGCCATGAAAGAAACAGATCGTCAAATCATTTCAGAATTTCGCACTCGGCTTAGGGAGATTGTCCCGATACTAGACCTGCGGGTGTTTGGCTCACGAGCCGGAGACAACGCCAGAGAAGATTCGGATCTAGACGTGTTTATAAAAGTCGCAGAACTAGATCGCTCATTGAGAGAAAAAATCCACACTTTAGCCTGGGAAGTAGGCTTTGAACACAACCGCATCATTTCTACATTCGTCATCACCGAAACACAGCTACAGTCAGAAGCCGTAGGCGCAAGCCCACTACTAATCAAAGTCTTTGAAGAAGGCATTGCCGTATGAGCCGTCGGCTTCAGCTATTGGTAAAATATCGACTGACCGAAGCGAAAGCAACCTTAAGAGAAGCAGAGATTTTATTAGAATGCTCTGCCTTTCGCGGCAGCATCAATCGCTCATACTACGCCATGTTCTATGCACTTTTAGGACTACTGGCAACTCATGGCCTAGGCACTTCTAAACACAGCGGAGTCATGAGCTTGTTCGACCGTGAGTTTGTAAAAACAGGCATCTTTTCTAAAGAACTCTCTCGCAGCCTACATCGCGCCTTTGATGAGCGACAGGCAAACGACTACGGCGAAATGTTAGAGCCAGACCAAGATTTAGCCGCTGGGCTACTCAAGCAAGCAAGTGTATTTACAGATGAAATTAGTATTTATTTAAGAAAAACAGGATTCGATTTATGAATGCGTTCATTCAATCCTAAGAAAAACCTCCTGTTCGAGATCGCTATCAAAGCCCCTAACCTCTCAACACGGTACTGTTCTTGCTGGTCTTCGTAGCGAATCAGCTCTTGATGTTCTGCTTCAGTAAGCTCACTCCACTCACAGCGATCGCGCAAATCATCCAGCCTTTCCTGCCTCTCCTCAGGCATCCGCTGCTGAATAATACTGAGCAGTTTGTTCTCTTCTTCACTCACCGTAGATTGATCAGCAGTCGCTGCCAGTAGCTCTAAAAGCTGAACAACCGCAGGCAGCTTATCTTGAGACAACTGCTCAATGAGTGCGATCGCTTTTTGCCGACTATCCACAGGCGAAGACATATCAAAACCATATGCTGCCTCTGTATCTTAACCAAACAAGCTACAGCTACCAACCTTTTCAGGCGAAGTAGCTTCATACCTCGCGATCGCTTTACTACAAACACTCATTTCTCAAATAGCGGCTGAACCCACCTCGACCTCCGCTGTGCTCCGGCCACTCCTCCCAAGAGGAGATTTACTTCGGGCTTAGTCTTTATAGGTTTCTTATCCCAAACTTACGTTTGTTTAGGCATTCGTCAATAGCGTTAGCAGGTAGCGCGATCGCGCCTCAATTGCCGCCCAATCTCCTTTCGCGACCTCACCCGGTGGAAATAGCGCTGTCGAAAGCCCGACGGCCACGGCTCCGGCCTTAATCAAATCAGGGGCACTTTCACTGGTTACCCCGCCTGTTGGGATCAGTGGAATCGAGCCGAGCGGCCCCAAAACGCTGCGAATGTAAGCGCTATTGCCGAGTGACGAAATTGGAAACACTTTGACGCTTGCAGCTCCGGCCCGCCAAGCGGTGATGATTTCAGTCGGAGTCATGGCTCCGGCGATCATTGGGAGTTGATGCGATCGCGCTAAGTCAATCAGCTTCCGGTCGGTATGCGGCGTAAAGCAAAACTGCGCTTGAGCTGCGATCGCACCCAGCAAGTCTGCCTTACTTAAAATGGTGCCGACACCCACCACAGCAGTCGGCACCACCGCTCGAATCTGAGCGATCATCTCAGCCGGGTCAGCATTGTGATTCCAAGCCACTTCAATTAGACAAAAACCGCCTGCTGCCGCTGCTTTCGCCATTGACACGCCCGTTTTTACGGTGGGCGCGCGAATGATTGCGATCGCCCGATATCGCCCTAGTAAATGCAGCCAACAGGAGCGAATCGTTTCAATTTGATCCCTAGCGACTTGTTCCCCCACAGCCATTATTTAGACGGCCTACGCTAGCCGCTTGCGCAAAGACTCCGCCCGTCGTTTTGCTGTCTCATTATTTGGCTCAGTTGCCAATGACTTTTCATACGCCTCCAGCGCCTGCGGCATCAGTTGCTTACGCTCATACGAATGCGCCAAATTATTCAAAGCCGTTACATAGCCAGGACTAATTTTCAACGCTTCATTGTATTGACGAATGGCCAAGTCAAACTGCTCTTGCGCAAAATACGCATATCCCAGCGCGTTGTGCACGAGCACCGCATTTTCCGACTCTTCATCAGACAGCTCTTTCAGCGCTTTTTTTAAATACACCGTCGCTTGGGCATACAGCTTTTTATCTAGCAAAATGCTGCCCAATTCGTAATACTCCACGGCGCTGCCTTTTTGCGTCGTCAGCTTGCCCTGCAAATCGGACAGCGTGGTTTCGATGCGGCGCGTCACCCACACCTGCCGAATCACAAAGAAAGTCGCTACGCTCAGGAGCGCTAGCAAAATGCCTAAATAAACAACCAGGTAGTTGCCATTTTCCATAGTATGCAGGTTAAAACTCTATTTTTCTACGATGGCCTTATTTTATAGCAACCGATTCAGCCTTTAAGAAATCGCTCACAAAACGCAGCATGATTTTGATCGGCTTTGGCATTTGTTTTTTGGGTCGTTTTAAGGTGTGCATTAGGGATAGCGGGGCTGCCCTCGGCGAACTAAAGCCTCAAATCGCAATGTAAGCCATTACCACGTCATTGAGCTGATTTTGCTGGCGAAATCGCGTCAAGGCACTTTCTAAAGCAGGCGGCGAACCATTCAGCATGACTACACGTTCGGTACTGGTTTGAACAATAGTTTCGATGGCGTAGCTGTCATCGTCATTGAGGTTTTTGGGGCCGAGGTTGAGCTTGGCGATCGCAATTGCTCTAAGCCGCTGGTCATTATAGGTATAGGCATCGACTCGAAAAACATCTGGCAGTCGTTCTAGTGCCCGGTGTAGTAAGGATTGCTTTTGCTGGGTCGCTCGAAAATTGATAATCAGCCGTCCGTTTTCAATCGTTGTCGGGCCAATGCCGCTGCCCAAAATCCCTTCAATAGAAACTCCTCGATTAGAAAAAACCGCCGCTGCCGCCGTTAGCATACCGGGCTTATCTAAAACTCTGACAACAAATATCCAGCGCTGAGTGACTCGTTCGTTGGGTTGATCAGGGGCCGAATCAGGGACCGGATGAGGGGCCGGATGAGGGGCCGGATGATTGATCTGTTCATTAGGCTGTTGACTGACTCGTTGATGGATCAGCTGATCGGCGAGTTGTTCATCTACTGCATTATTCATGAGCGTATTCTCCGTAAGCTTATTGCCTTTGCTTGAGATCTGCTTTGAGCCTAGCGTTGAGCTGAGCGGCCATGCTGTGTAATAAATCGGCTTCTTCGGCCCAGAGCTGTAAAGGCACTACCTGTGTCCAGCCAAATGGGGTGACCACAATTGGCACTCCAAAGGGCGTTCGCAGCCCATAGAATTCACCGTCTAGCTGAACTTGCCCAGAAACCACCACCTCCCTGCCCTCTAGTAGATTTTGCACTAGGTCGGTCGTTACATTCGCGGTCGCCGCAATCGTTTTAGCGCCTGAAAGATGCGTGACAAATGGCTTGAGGACGACTCTCAAATCCGGCGGCAGACTATCGACGTAGCTGTATGCCTGCGGGATTTTGCCCTGCTTGAGATAGCCCATGACGATTTGTTTTTCGTTCGCGACTTCCTGGGGAAACTGAGCGATCGCGCGATCGCGCTGAAGCCGCCGTCGCGCATCGCGCAACTCATCGGAGGTCATGCCGTGAATTTTGACGCTGCTCCACAAGGGCACCATCCCCTCACCGTGCTCACCCACAATAAAGCCCTGCACGAGCTGCCGCCGAATGCCCAGATCCGCCGCAATCTCTCGCCGAAAGCGTAGTGAATCTGAATAAGCGCCCACCCCAATCACCCGATGACGACCCAAGTAGCGGCTAAATACCTCCACCGCTAGCTCTACCGGATTGGTTACAATAATGACCACTTCATGGCCGTAGCCATGTTGAGCAATTGCCTGGGCGTAGCTTTCAAAAATCGGTAAATTGCTAGCCGCCAGCGTCGCTCTAGAGACAATCTCGCCGCCTACCGTCGCGCCCGCCGCCATCACAATCACATCGGCAACAATCTCTTCTGGCCTCAGGGCTACATCTAGCACGGGCGCTTTTTCTGCATAAGCGTCGCTTAAGTCGCTGCACAAGCCATACAAAATGCGCCCGCTCTGGCCATGTTCACGACCGACTAGCTGTAGCCGCTCAGTGGGCATCAGTGCGCCCAATGCCACTAGCTGCGAAACAATTTCTCGCCCGCAGTCACCACTAGCGCCAATGACAGAAACATCCATACCCTGCCTTAATCACCCTTGCCGGTCACCTGTGACGGTAGCGTCTTTTGTCAAAAATGGCTGTATCCTTCAGTGCCGTCACGCACTCGGACAAGCGATCGCTCGCGAAGTCATTACCCGTCCTAAGGCCAGTGATTGAACCCTTTTTATTGAACCCTTTTGATCGAACCCTTCTGATCTAACCCTTTTGATCTAACCCTTTTGATCTAACCTTTTTGATCAATGGCAAAGGCGGCTTCTAGCGCGGCTTTGGCTTTGGCACGGCGAGCGTAGGGCTGCAAGTCGGCTAGGCTCGAACCTGAAAGCAGGCTCAAATTTTCTAAGCTCATGCCTTTCATTAATAGATCTATGCACCAGGTCTGATGCGCTTGAAAGGGCGTGACTGGTTGGATCTCACCAATAGGATCAGCCGTATCAGCGGTGATGATCGTGGTCCACAAATCCAGAATTCCCGCTTCCGCTAACGCTTCTGTTTGCTCGGTAATAAAAACATAGGGGCTGTCATCTGAGCGGCTTTTTAACCATTGGGTGAGTGGATTTTTTAAGTAGGTGCCGTAGCGATTGCCCATAATCCAGCGGGTAAGGGGCACTTGGCGAGGTGCTGGGCCGCTCAGGGTTAGCAGGTGCTGGTTTTTGCTGCTGAGCGAGTGCGATCGCCGCAGCTGCGCCGCTTCTTCTATTCGCAGTCCTGCGCCAAACAGCACGTAGATCAAGGCGTAGGCTTGTAAGCCTTGTTTTTTGGCGGTTTGAAAGAGCGATCGCACTTTTTCAGTAGGCAGATCTGCCACTGTTGGATTGGCTGCGGCAATAGTTGAGCCCCCTGCATCTTCACGATCCGCTGTGGTGTCCGCGATTGCATTAGGCATCTGCTCAGCCGTAGAACCCAAAAACAGCGCTTTCACGGCTGCTAAAAACTCCTCAGTATGGGGCCACAAGCCATGACCTTCACTACTAAAGGTCAGCACTGCATGGCCCAAGATTAAGGTATTTAACAGTCCCGCTGCCGATTCAATCGAGAGATTAGCCGGAAGATCCGCAGCGGCTAGTCGCAAATAGTTAACGGTTTGCTGATTAGCTTGACACAGCGCTTGGCCTAGCGCCTGACGATTTTCAGGAGGCGATTGACCGGCTTCTCCGATCAGCGATCGCACCAGTTCCGGCACCTTACCTAATAGATCTAGCCCTAGTGATCCGTAGGCCATCAGCGGATCGTTCGCACCCACAATGTCAGTGAGGGCAGCCTGCATTTGAGCCAAAATCGACGCTTCCTTTAGCACCGCTAAAAGCAAGCCCTGCTTGCTGCCAAACTGACGAAATAAGGTGACCTCATTGACGGCTGCCTGCTCAGCAATTGCTTTTGTCGTTGTCGCCGTAATTCCTTGAGCCAAAAATAGCGACAGCGCCGCTGCAACGATGCGCTCACGGCTAGACAGCTTACGTTCAGTCATTACCTTAACCATTACTTTCAATCATTGCTATGACTACCTTAGACGAGTTCAATTAAGCCTTGAGAGCCTAAAATAGCCAACAGCAAAAGTGGTTGATACTCCTTTAGAGACATTTTGCAAGTATCACTTGCATTTTTTGGGCTATCAAGCTATAACTATGAATGTAAGCGTTACTTGCAATACTTTACCGTAGGCTATGAACACCCGCAACTTATCCCAACCCCCTTTAAAACTGCGATCGCCCCAGTTTGAACCGAATGGTCATTTCTCTGAAGCAATAAGCGCTGAGCCAGCGACCGACGCCCGTGCTGATTCAGTTCCCCCCAAAATTAGCTGGCTTACCGTTGGCTTTTTTGCCGTGTTTCATGGCTTGGCCCTGTTGGCTCCTTGGTTTTTCTCTTGGTCGGCGTTAGGCGTCGCGATTTTGCTGCACTGGCTGTGCGGTAGTGTCGGCATCTGTATGGGCTATCACCGCATGTTGAGCCATCGCAGCTTCCGAGTCCCGCAGTGGCTAGAGTATGCGATCGCAACGGTGGGTGCGCTGGCGCTTCAGGGTGGGCCTACTTTTTGGGTGGCTGGTCACCGGCAACATCACGCTTTTACAGAGCATATAGAAAAAGATCCCTACTCTGCGAAAAAAGGGTTTTGGTGGAGCCATATGTTCTGGATGTTCTATCTCAAGCCAGAAGTGTTTGATCGTAAGGTATACGCCAAAAACGCGCCCGATATTGCCCGCGACCCTTACTACGCCTTTCTAGATAAGTACTTTCTGGTATTGCAGGTGCCGGTCGGCTTGGTGCTTTATCTGCTCGGTGGCTGGTCGTTTGTGATTTATGGCGTGTTTGTGCGAGCGGTGGTGCTGTGGCACTGCACTTGGCTAATTAACTCAGCCAACCACATGTCTGGGTATCGTCACTTCGATAGCGATGACAATTCTCGAAACCTCTGGTGGGTAGCCATTCTCACCTATGGCGAAGGCTGGCACAACAACCATCACGCCTTTCCTAAAATGGCCAAAGCTGGGCTAGCACCTTGGGAAATAGATATGACTTGGTGGCTAATTAAAGGACTCAAATCCGTGGGGCTAGCGACAAAAGTAGTCATGCCTTCAGAAAAAGCTAGACTGTTGTAACTTCAGCAGAAAATTCCGTAAGCTGTGAGTCTAATGCTGTCAAAGATTCCGCCTTTAACCTTATTTTGTAATGTTAGAGGCGGAATCTTTTTTACTTTTATGTTCTACATCGGTCAGAGATCTTAAGCGATCTATAAAGTTCTGAAAAGTTTTGATGTTTCAAGCATAGAGAGGTCCGAACTTTTTTTGATGTCTTTGTTTTTGAAGTCTAATCGTCAACCTTTCAAATGCAGTCAGCTTTGATTCTTAACAGCCGCATTTACCTACATCTATGTTTGTTAAAAAGTTTGTTAAAAAAGATAGCTGTACCTAATCGGACGTGAAGCCCACCTGCATGATTCTCTTTTTAGGCAAGTACTCCCCACAGCCGGATTGAACAGCCGGATTGATCGTGAGATAGTGTTAGGCGAACGCTCAGATGCGAGCTTATGCCCAAGATCACACACCTAATTTACGATTTTGACGGACTATTGCTCGATACAGAACCGATTTATCGCGCTGTCTATGAGAAAATTGCCCAGCGATATGACAGGTCGGTGACGCCGGCATTGCATCGCAAGGTCATGGGCCGTCAAGCCGTGGACTGTGCCCAAATCTTGATTGAAGATCTGGCCCTGCCGCTGACGGTGCAGGCGCATTTAGATCTGCGCAATCAGCTTATTTTTGAGCGGTTGCCGGAGGCGCAGCCAATGCCGGGAGCTATTGAGATGACTCAGCAGTTTCATGCGCTAGGGGTGCGGCAGGCGATCGCCACAAGCTCAGCAGAAGTCACCTTCAAGCTCAAAATTCAGCGCTATCACGACTGGCTAGCGCTGTTTGAAGTGATTGTGTTGGGCAGCGATCCGGACGTCAAACGCAGCAAACCAGCGCCAGACAGTTTTTTGGTGGCGGCCCAACGACTGGGCGCGCTGCCAGAGCAATGCTTGGTTTTTGAAGACTCTCCAGCTGGCGTGCAGGCGGCTAAGCGGGCAGGCATGAGTGTCGTTGCCGTACCCGCGTCCTATATGGATAGAGCGCTGTATAGCAACGCGGATGAAGTGATTGATGAACTCGCTGAGTTTAATCCTCGGCGCTGGCAATTGCCGGTTGTGTAGTCTTTACATCGACGATGACTATCCTGATAAAAAGTAGTTCAAAAAATCAGCTAAAAAACCGATGAAATGGGTGCTAGAGCCGCCTATAGTTACGCGGATAGCACTATTTGGACTGGTGGGTGTATGGATGCGATCGCGCGCGAGGTTTCAATAAACTTCATATTCCAGCTTTTTATGTAAAATCACGGTAGAGCAAGCTAGCAATTACTGCCATTGAGCACCTAAGTGAATATAACAGGGTAAGATCAACATGTTGATATGTATACATTTTTGCTACTCAATTTTTGCTACTCGATTTTTGCTAATTTTGTATGTAGCGATTACTCAGGCGATTAATTAAGCGATCGCTTAACTGATGATCAGCTAGCAAGAATTGCCTATACACATTTTGAATAGAGTGCTTGATATCAAAGCTAGAGGTTGTTACTATGCTCCGTATTATTCCCTATAGCTTGTGTGCAGCCGCGTTTGGTTTCTGCGCTGTGCTAGCTGTCTTTTGCTTTTTTGTGCTGGATCCGAGAGCTTTCGTCACTTCCGACGGCGAAAAGCTCTAGCGGCCAGTTTGGTTTTTAAGTTTGTTGTTTGAGTAAGTTGTTTAACTCTCGCAGATCCATCAGATCCGCGAGAGTTTTTTTATGTAGCGCTGTGCCCCAGGCAATTTAGACTGCCGCTAGATAGTCTTGCAGCGCCTTTACCGTTAGCTTGTTGTCTTTGAGAGAGCTGATGGCCGCTAAGGTTGCTTTGGCACCTGCAATTGTAGTCACAATCGGAATTCTCGATTCGAGCGCGGTGCGGCGAATGATGCGGTCATCTTCTTGAGCGGCGGCTCCTATCGGCGAATTGATAATGAGCTGAATTTCTTGGTTTTTAAGCGCGTCGCCCACGTGGGGCCGACCTTCGTAGATTTTGAGCACTAGCGCGGCTTCTACACCAGCAGCGATCAGCGCTTTGTGAGTGCCGCTCGTCGCTAAAAGGGTAAAGCCTAGTTCCGTAAAGCCTTGAGCAATCGGTACAACGGCCTCTTTGTCGCGATCATTGACAGAGATAAAAACGGTGCCAGATGACGGCAAATGCTGAGAGGCCGCGAGTTCGGCTTTGGCATAGGCGAGTCCAAAGCTGGTGTCAATGCCCATAACTTCGCCGGTAGAGCGCATTTCAGGGCCCAGCAAAATGTCGGTAGTGGGAAATTTGTTGAAGGGAAAGACCGCTTCTTTGACGGAGACGTGAGTCGGGATGATCTCTTTAGTGAAGTTGAGTTCAGCTAGAGTTTTGCCAGACATTAGCCGCACGGCAAGTTGCGCTAGCGGTGCACCTGTCGCTTTGGAGACAAAGGGCACGGTGCGCGAGGCGCGAGGATTGGCTTCGATGATATAGACCATATCGCCTTGAATGGCGTACTGAATGTTCATCAGGCCAATCACCTGAAGCCGCTTGGCGAGTTTGAATGTCCAGTCGCGAATGGTGGCTAAGGCCGCTTCAGAGAGAGTGACAGTGGGTAAAGAGCAGGCCGAATCGCCAGAGTGAATGCCCGCCTGCTCGATGTGCTCCATAATGCCGCCAATCACGGCAGTGCCAGTGCGATCGCACAGCGCATCGACATCTACTTCCACCGCATTTTCTAGAAACTTATCAATCAAAATAGGATGATCGGGCTCTACCTGCACGGCGGTGGTCATGTAGCGCTCTAGGTCACTGTCAGAATAAACAATTTCCATCGCTCGACCGCCGAGTACATAGCTAGGGCGCACGACCACCGGGTAGTCAATTTCTTGGGCAATGCTGAGCGCCTCGCCGTAGCTGCGGGCGATGCCGTTGGGCGGCTGACGAATATCTAGCTCACGCAGAATTTTTTCAAAGCGTTCGCGATCTTCGGCGGCGTCAATGGCGTCTGGAGAGGTGCCCCAGATTTTGGTTTTGATGCTGCCAGCTTGATCGGAGTCAGCGATTTGCTGAAGGTAGGCTTGCAGCGGCACGGCCAGCTTCAGCGGCGTCTGTCCGCCGAACTGAATAATCACGCCATCGGGGTTTTCGGCTTCGATGATATTGAGCACGTCTTCTTTGGTGAGTGGCTCAAAGTAGAGGCGATCGCTCGTATCGTAATCGGTCGAAACTGTTTCAGGATTGGAGTTGACCATGATGGTTTCATAGTCGTCAGCTTGCAGTGCAAACGACGCATGGCAACAGCAGTAGTCAAACTCAATGCCCTGGCCAATGCGGTTCGGCCCACCGCCTAAAATCATCACCTTGCGCCGATCAGACGGCAGCACTTCGCTTTCTTCTTCGTAGGTAGAGTAGTAGTAAGGTGTGAGCGATTCAAACTCAGCGGCGCAGGTATCGACCATTTTATACACCGGAATCACGCCGAGCGACTTGCGGTAGGTGCGTACATCGTCTTCGTTGGTTTTGGCGGCAAAGGCAATTTGGCGATCGCTAAAGCCCTCTTGCTTAATCGCCAGCATCTGGGCCTTGGTGATATCAGGCAGCGGCGTGCGCTTCATAAATTTCTCAATCGTTAGCAGCACTTTGAATTTGTCTAAAAACCAAGGATCAATTGCCGTTAGCTCATAGATTTCTTCGACCGTGAGGCCGAGCTGCATGGCATGGCGAATCGCAAAAATGCGCTCCGGGTGAGGTCTACGCAAATCAGCCTGCACTTTAGAGAGGGTCGGTAGCTTTTCGGGGCCGTCGCAGCCCCAACCGGCTCTACCTATTTCGAGCGATCGCAGCGCCTTTTGAAACGACTCATTAAAGGTGCGGCCAATCGCCATCGCTTCGCCGACTGACTTCATCTGCGTGGTGAGCGTAGACGAAGCGCCGGGAAACTTTTCAAAGGCAAAGCGCGGCACCTTAGTCACCACATAGTCAATCGTCGGCTCAAAGCTAGCCGGGGTTTTTTCAGTAATGTCGTTAGAAATCTCATTCAGCCGGTAGCCGACCGCTAGCTTTGCCGCAAACTTCGCAATCGGAAAACCCGTCGCCTTGGATGCCAGCGCCGAACTGCGCGACACTCGAGGATTCATCTCAATGACGACCACCTCGCCATCTTCAGGATTGACTGAAAATTGGATATTAGATCCTCCCGTTTCAACCCCAATTTCGCGAATGATCTTAATCGAAGCGTCTCGCAGCCGCTGATATTCCTTATCGGTCAGGGTCTGAGCCGGAGCGACCGTAATCGAATCGCCAGTATGCACGCCCATCGGGTCAATATTTTCAATGGAGCAGATAATCACGACGTTATCGGCCAAATCGCGCATGACCTCTAGCTCATACTCTTTCCAGCCCAGCAGCGACTGCTCAATGAGTATTTGCGATACCGGGCTCGCCTCTAGCCCTGAGCGAGAAATCGTTTCAAATTCTTCTTGGTTGTAGGCAATGCCGCCGCCACTGCCGCCCATTGTAAAGGCAGGGCGAATAATCAGCGGATAGGAGCCAATTTGCTTCCCAATTTCTTTGGCTTCATCCATCGTTTCAGCCAGACCGGAAGGGCATACCCCAACCCCGATTTTGATCATGGCTTCTTTAAAGAGCTTGCGATCTTCAGCTTTTTCAATCGCTTCGAGTTTCGCACCAATTAGCTCTACGCCGTATTTTTCTAAAACACCGCTTTTCGCCAGTTCTACTGCCAAATTCAGCGCCGTTTGGCCGCCCATTGTCGGCAGCAGTGCGTCGGGGCGCTCTTTAATAATAATTTCTTCCAGCAGCGGCGCACTCAGCGGCTCAATGTAGGTGCGATCGGCAATTTCTGGATCCGTCATAATTGTGGCCGGGTTGGAATTCACCAGCACCACTTCGTAGCCTTCTTCTCTGAGGGCCTTGCAGGCTTGGGTACCCGAATAGTCGAACTCACAGGCTTGCCCAATTACGATCGGACCAGAGCCGATGAGCATTATTTTTTTGAGGTCATTTCGACGAGGCATACAACACCTATTTGCTGACTATTTGCTGATTACTTGCTGATTACTTGCTAATTACGGAGGCCATGAAATCCAGTTCATTTTAGAGGGTTTTTGCAAATTTTTAGGTTCGTCAGTAGCGCAATCGCAAAGAGATAACAAAAATTGCTGACTAAGCAAGCTTTTATAAGGGGGAGATTACGTACTAAACTAAAAAGGCCTTTAGTAGTAATAATTATCAACAAGCGGCCTTAGTAATGCTGACAACCCTCAAAGAAATCCTCGGAAAAATCCTCGGAGAAACCTCCAGAAGAACCTTCGCCAAAAGCCCCCCCAAAAGTCTTCAAAAAAGCTTCAAAAAAAGCAGGCGACAGCTATGGGTCGTAGCGTTTTTGCTGTCTGTTGGCGTAGCGGCCTGTGGCGGGGGCGGTAGCAGCGGCTCCGATCAGGTGGTCAACCTCTATTCTGCTCGTCATTACGATGTCGATGTGCAGCTGTATGAGAAGTTTACGGCGGATACCGGCATTCAGGTCAATGTTCTTGAAGGTCAGCCGGATGAGCTGATTGAGCGCATTAAAAATGAAGGGGATCAAAGCCCCGCTGATGTATTTGTAGCCGTAGATGCCGGGCGACTGTGGCGGGCTCAAGAGGCGGGCATTTTTCAGCCAGTAACGGATGATGAGGTGCTCAATAGTAAAGTTCCAGAGAATTTGCGAGAGCCGAATGGCGAGTGGTTTGGCCTCACCACAAGAGCGAGAGTGCTGGTGTATAACAAAGCAAAAGTGAAGCCCACTGATCTTTCAACCTATGAAGATTTGGCCGATCCTAAGTGGAAAGGTCGGGTGTGCGTGCGCAGCTCAAGTAATGTGTACAACCAATCGCTAGTGGGTTCAATGGTGGAATCGATTGGCGCTGATGCGACTGAAAAGTGGGCCAAAGGTTTGGTCGAAAATTTTGCGAGAGCGCCTGAGGGCGGCGATATTGACCAGATCAAGGCGGTTGCGGCTGGGCAGTGTGATGTCGCGATCGCCAATCACTACTACTGGGCGCGCTTAGCAAAATCGGATGATCCGAGCGATGTGGTCGCGGTAGATAAAACGGCGATCTTTTTTCCTAATCAGGGCGATCGCGGCACTCATATCAACATCTGCGGAATTGGCTTAGTTAAAACTGCACCGCACCCTAAAAATGGCATTGCCTTTATGGAGTTTTTGGTGAGTCCGGCGGCGCAAAAGATATTTGCTGAGAGTAATAACGAGTATCCGGTGGTAAAAGGCGTGGCGCTAGATCCCGTCGTAGCCAAGCTGGGCGAGTTTAAAGTAGATGAAACCAATGTCGCTTCCTATGGCCGCAATAACCCTGAAGTGAACGAAATTGTTGATCGCGCTGGCTGGCAATAACTCTATGCTTTTCACCATTCCTCATCTGCTCTCTGCGGACGCGATCGCCGATCTCATCACTCAGCTTGAGCAAGCAGATATAGTAGATGGCAAAACCACCGCAGGCTGGCATGCCAAAACCGTCAAACAAAACCAGCAGATCGATCCCAAGCATTCTGCTACGGCTGCTTTGATCGATCAGGTGCGCCAAGTCACCCTGAATCATCCGCTGTTTCAGTCAGCAGCCAGACCGAGGCGGATTCACACGGTGCGGTTCAACCGCTACAGTGACGGCATGGCTTACGGTCGCCATACCGACAGCGCTTTAATGAGTGGCTTTCGCTCAGATCTTTCGTTTACGCTATTTTTATCTGATCCTGACAGCTATGAAGGTGGTGAGCTAGTGGTTGAAGGGGTCGATAGCGAGCAGGCGTATAAGCTCAAGGCGGGATCGATGCTAGTGTACCCGTCGTCTAGTCTGCATCGGGTGGAGCCGGTGGTGAGTGGGGTGCGGTGGGCGGCGATTGGCTGGGTGCAGAGCCAGGTGCGCGATCCCGCTGCGCGAGAAATTTTGTTTGAGCTGGATACGGCCAGGCGATCGCTCTTCGCTCAGCACGGCAAAACCGACGAATTTGATCTGGTTACGAAGAGCTTAAATAACCTTGTTCGTCGCTGGGCAGAATGAGTGAGATGGAAGCACTTAATGAGAATTAATCTAGCTAATCTTTAGCTAAAAAGCCTAATTAACCTTAGCGACTAGTTACCCAAAGCTACGACCGACTGCAACCGACTGCAATTGACTGTAACCCACTCTATCAATACCGACTTTATGCCCCCATCTGAGCCTGTTTTAGTCTGTCGTCACCTGACCAAGCACTTTGCTAGCATGGCGGCTCCGGCCATCGACAAGGTGAGTTTCGATCTAAATGAGGGTGATCTATTGGGGTTGCTAGGGCCCTCGGGCTGTGGGAAAACAACGCTATTGCGATTAGTCGCTGGGTTTGAAACGCCTGAAACCGGTGAAATTGATCTAGCCCGGCAGCGGGTGTGTCAGCAGGGTTTGCATCTGCCGCCGGAGCGCCGTCAGGTGGGGGTAGTGTTTCAAGATTATGCGCTGTTTCCGCATTTGAATGTGGTGGAGAATGTGGCGTTTGGGCTGAAGCAGTTGTCACAGCGGGGGCAGTTGCCGAATCTGCAAATTCAAAAGCTAGCCGCAGAAGTGATCGCCCTAGTTGGTTTAGAAGGAATGGAGCGGCGCTATCCGCATGAACTTTCGGGCGGGCAGCAGCAGCGGGTGGCTTTAGCGAGAGCACTGGCACCTCGGCCGCCGCTGATTTTGCTAGATGAGCCGTTTAGTAATTTAGATGTGCAGGTGCGGCTGTATTTGCGGCAGGAGGTGCGCGATATTTTGAAAAATGTGGGAGCGTCGGGGATTTTTGTAACGCATGATCAAGAAGAGGCGTTGGCGATCGCCGACAAAGTAGCGGTAATGCAATCGGGCCAGATAGAGCAGCTCGATACGCCAGAGAGAATTTATCAAAATCCGGCGTCGCGATTTATTGCTGAGTTTGTGACGCAGGCGAATTTTGTAGCAGCAGTGCGAAAAGAAAGGGGTTGGGAAACGGCGCTGGGCTGGGTCGAGTCGCTAGCAGATGCAGGAGACTCTGATGATCTGCTCAAGAGTCAGTCGGGCGAGCTGATGATTTGCCAGGAAGATATAGAGATGAAGGTGGATGAAGCCGGAGAGTTTTTGGTGCGGGGGCGGCAGTTTTTGGGGCGGGAGTATCAGTATTCGCTGTTGATGCCGTCGCAGCAGATTTTGAGGGTGCGATCGCCCGTTAGTCAGCGACTATCCGTAGGGACTCGAGTGCAGGTCAAAATTAAGCTAGGACGGGAAAAGTTTTTCCCATCTTAAAGTTCATTGAGCAAAATTTTTTCGCGCTACTGTTCTAGCAACTGCCAGAGGCGCAGAGCTTCGGCGACTGACCAAGCTTGGGCAAAGGCTCCGCGTGGGGTGAAGGGCGATTCACCGTCGAAGATTTCGCTGAAGGTGCCGGTGCAGCCGGATTGGAGATGGTGGATAAGTGGGGTGAGGAAGGTGCGGGCGAGATCGGGGTTTTGATAGACTTTAAGGTGGGCTTGAGTGAAGGGGCCAATGAGCCAAGCCCAGGTAGTGCCCTGGTGGTAGCTGCCGTCGCGCTTGAGGCGATCGCCTCCATACACCCCAATATAGTCAGGGTGAGTAGGAGAGAGCGATCGCAAACCGTGAGAAGTCAGCAGGTGCTGCGCGCAGGTATCGACGATGGCTTTTTGTTGGGCAGGGAGCAGCGGCGGGGCAAAGGCGAGAGAGACTGCGAAAAGCTGATTGGGGCGCAAAGCCGAGTCGTTGCCGTCGGGGCCATCGATGACGTCGTAGCAGTAGCCGAGATCTGGCTGCCAGAATTTTTGAAAGCTGGCGGCGGTTTGGTTGGCAAGGGTAAGGTACGAGCGATCGCTTTGGTCTGACGAGTGGCCTAATATCTGAGAAAATTGCGCCATGCTAAGCAACGCATTGTGCCAAAGGGCATTGATTTCAATGGGTTTGCCAATGCGGGGAGTTACAACCCAATTATCGACTTTGGCGTCCATCCAAGTAAGCTGTGCACCCGCTTCTCCGGCATAAAGCAGGCCGTCGCTAGCATCGACATGAATGTTGTAGCGGGTGCCGCGTAGGTGCCACTCGATCACAGACTGTAGGGCCGGAAAAAGTTCTTCTATCAGGGCCAAATCTTGCGTGGCTTCAAAATAAGCGCGAATGGCTTCAAAGTACCAAAGAATCGCATCAACCGTGTTGTAGCCAGGCGTGTCATTGGCTTCGGGAAAAGCGTTGGGCAGCATTCCTTGACTGAGATAGCGAGCAAACGTGCGTAAAATTGGGCGAGCAATGTCGGGCCGTCCGGTGGCTAAGGTTAGTCCTGGCAGGGCGATCATGGTGTCACGGCCCCAGTCGCCAAACCAGGGATAGCCCGCAATGACGGTTTTGCCGACTGTTGTTTGTAGATCTGTTATTGGTTTAGGCGCTGCATTTTCTGCTGAAGCTGCTATTGAATCTGTTGAAAAATCGGTATCTGCGGATGCAGGTGGAAGCGTGCGGCTGACGATAAACTGATCGGCGGCGAGGGTAAGTTGTTGAATGTAGGCAGGAGAAGATGCTTGGGGAAACCGATTTAAGAGATCTTGTTCGTATTGCTGTCTGAGCGTGAGGGCAGCTTGTCCATTTAAGTCAGGGTGGGCATGGGTGCTAGCGACGAACGTGAGTGTTTCGCCCGCATTGAGGGTGGTGCGTAAGGTGGCGGCGTGGAAGTTGTCGTCTAGCGGAGAGAGGCCGCGATAGTGTTCTAGGCTGAGAAAATAGTGCTGATACCATTTGCTAGCAGGCAATAGCTGACCCTTGCTGCTGAGCAGATAAAACGGGGTGGCTTGTTTAGAGGCTTCGATTTTTAGCCCTCTAGGGTGAGCGCGGGTTTGAATTTGCCAGCCGTTTTGCTGCGTGACGCTGTGATGGTCGCGGTAGTTGATCAGGGCTTTGATGCTGAGGGTGAGAGGGGCACTCGCTCTCGCCAGAACGTATTGAATATAGGTGGTGTTTTCACCCGGCTGCATCCAGATTCGTTTTTGCAGGAGAGCGTCGGCAATCGCGTAGCTCCAAACAGGTGTCGTGCCTTCGAGGTGAAACTGTTCTAGGTGGCGATAGCCGTAGCCAGTGAGGGTGCCGCCTGCCCAGCGATCGCAGCTCAATGAGTAGCTGTTGCGCTGATAGATCACGGTTTCATCTAGCTTGGTCAGCAGCAAAGTACGCCCCAAGGGTGGTTTCAGCGCGGCGACTAATAGGCCGTGATAGCAGCGCGTCAGCGTCGTGGAAATAGTGCCGCAGCCATAGCCGCCAATGCCATTGGTAATCAGCCATTCGCGCTGAGTCGCTTGGCTCAAATCGCCACAAATGTCACGGCCAAAATTGACTACACCTGAAGTAGAAGAGATCCGGTGAGGAGTCAGATGAGAGCAAGATCTATCCATAAATTGCTATGCGGTTACACGGTATCTTTGTACCGTAATTAGGTGTTCTAAAAATGAGCTTCTAAAATCAGGCAATCACAATAGGTAGGGCGCTGATCTGTAGCAGGGCTTTAGCTACGGAGGCGGTAGAAGAATGATTTGCATCTAGGGATCTGCCAATAATGATTTCGCTAACGCTGTGAGCCTTAGCAGCTTTGATAATTTCTTCAGAAATAGAGCCTTGAGCAATCACAAATTGATGATGAATATCAGCTAATATCTGTTTTGTTTGCTGCTGAAGTTGTTGAACGTCATTATTCGAGATGTCATAGCTATGAATGCTCTTGTCGTAAACGACATGTAGCACAATCACTTCAGCATCGCTTCGACGGGCCAAGTCGGCAGCTTGTGTGAGTACTTTGACCGCGCTAGCAGACGTATTGACGGCGGCAAGGAGCGTGATTTTACGAGCGATCGCTACCTTGGTTGGATCGACTTTTCCCTTTTCCAACAGCTTTGGGGCAAACCAAGGAATTGCCCAAGCTCCTAGCGGCGCGGTGACCAAAATAGATAGCGCTGAAATTGCTAAAATCGTCTCACCCCCGTCGATGCCAGCGGCCAACGGTACGGCTCCAATTGCAGCTTGCACGGTGGCTTTGGCCGAATTTCCGGGAAGTAAAAACAAGCGTTCCTTCCAAGTCCAATTACTGCCTACCGTAGAGAGATACCAGCCAAGCGATCGCCCCACTAACGTTCCTATCGCCAGCAGTCCCAGTCCCACAAACAACACATTTTCTAGCACTGCGAGTCTGATACTCGCTCCCATCAGCACAAACAAAATAATCTCAGCAACAATCCACAAACTATCAAATCCGCTGCGCAATCGCCTAGCTAAGGGGGCATTTAGCTCAATCAAAAAGAAGCCGGTTGCCATCACCGCCAAATAACCTGAAAAAATAGGAACCGCAGCGGCTATAACAACTAACGACAGGGCGAATCCGGCTGCAACCAAAGCATCTTGGACGGTGTTTTGAGTCCAATTGCGCCGAGCGAGCAGCGCCACTAATAGCCGCGCGCTCACCCAGCCGATCAGCACCCCCAACGTGATCTGCGCAATGACCTGCACCGGCAATAGCTGCAAAGGGCTCAAGCTCAGCCCACCTATTAGGGTTGAGCCGATGGTTTGGGCTTGGCTCAAGAAGGCCAGCAGCAAACTAAACACTAATAGCAACAGCACATCCGACAGTGCACTGCCGGTCAAAATCGCGTCGGGAATGCCTTTTTTTACGCCCCAGCCTAAGCTTTTGAGTCGCAGCATTCCAGGAACAATGACCGCCGGAGATTCTGCGCCGATAATGCAGCCCAGCAGCAGTCCGGTAAGCGGGTTAAAGTGCAGCAGCCAGATGGCGGCTAGCGCGATCGCGACAGCCTCACAAGCGGCTGGCAAAAATCCCAACCGCAGTGCTACCGTTCCCTGCTGCGCCAGCTTTTCACGATCTAATCCCAGCCCCGCCTTCATCAAAATTACCATCACTGCAATCGTGCGTAGCGAATCCGCCGCTGATAGTACCTCTGGGCTAATCACATTAGCCATCTGCGGGCCCAGCACAATGCCACTCAAGATCATGCCTACCAGTGCGGGTGCTTTGAGGCGTCGGGCCATTTGCCCAACAAAAAAGCCCGCCAATAAAATCCAGATAATACTTGCTAACATTGCGCCTTACTGCCGTGCACTCTTCAAAATCCAAAGTAGTCGAGATTGATGTACGAATGCGACAAAACTTGTCATCACTCAGCCATAGAATGCAGTAGAAACTTATTCGTGGGCAAAAGCAAACAAGCTTATGACTTCAGATTATCCGCGAGATTTGATTGGCTATGGCCAGATGCCGCCGCATCCGCACTGGCCGAATGAGGCTCAGCTAGCGATTCAGTTTGTGATTAATTACGAAGAAGGCGGCGAAAACTGTATTTTGCATGGAGATCCGGCTTCGGAAGCTTTTTTGTCTGAAACGGTGGGCGCTTCTCCTTTGCTAGGCGTTCGCAACATCAACATGGAGTCGATGTATGAATATGGCTCAAGGGCTGGGTTTTGGCGGTTGTACCGATTGTTTACTGAGCGCCAAATGCCGCTAACAGTTTATGCGGTAGCAATGGCATTAGCGCGCAACCCTGAAGTGGCTAAGGCAATGGTATCGGCTGACTGGGAGATTGCTAGCCACGGCTATCGGTGGATTGATTATCAGTATGTCGGGGAGGAGATAGAGCGATCGCACATTCAAAAAGCAATAGACATTCACACCCAAGTGACCGGCACTCGGCCCTTAGGCTTTTACCAGGGGAGGCTCAGCCCCAACACTCGCCGCCTCGTC
Source organism: uncultured cyanobacterium (assembly GCA_963740915.1). Lineage (GTDB taxonomy): Bacteria > Cyanobacteriota > Cyanobacteriia > Phormidesmidales > Phormidesmidaceae > Phormidesmis. The sequence goes on along the minus strand of CAVUFV010000004.1, from coordinate 125,135 downwards.
GTCGAAGCTGGTGGTTTCCTTTACGACGCTGACAGCTACGCCGATGACTTGCCCTACTGGACTCACGACTACGGCCAGCCGCATTTGGTCATTCCCTACACGCTCGATAGCAACGATATGCGCTTTGCCGCTTACCAGGGTTTTAACTGTGGCGATCAGTTCTTCACCTATCTCAAAGACGCCTTTGATGTGCTCTACGCCGAAGGCGAAATTGCCCCTAAAATGCTGAGCGTTGGGCTGCACTGTCGCCTCTCCGGCAGACCCGGACGCGCGGCAGCGCTAGCCAGATTTTTAGATTATGTACAAAGTCATCCCCAAGTTTGGATCTGTCGCCGCGTCGATATTGCCCGCCATTGGCATACTCACCATGCCCCAAAAATTGGGTAACTGGACTCAAGTGTCGCCGCGCCGCCGGTAGAACCTTTAAAACCTTTACGATTCTTTAACGGTAAAGTAACGGCAAAGTCTGCTGATCCACCCCTGATGACTGACAAGATGACTGACAAGATGACTGGGGGAGAATGCAGCAATTGAACTAAATAAATGGGAGCCAGCGTTCTAAGATTTAAATACCCATCCAAGGTGGCATTAACTTAAAATTTGCGCAACCCAAGACGATAAACGCCTTGCCCTTTTTACGCGCTAGGCTCAAAATTTAAGCATTCCTGTTAGGTTCGCTTGTGCTATGGCCAGAAACTGGGCGATTACTATCGGTATCAATGACTACCGCTATCTACAACCGCTCAACTATGCAATGCCGGATGCCGATGCCGTGCGGCAATTTTTCACAAGTGAGCTAGAGTTTCATCAGGTTTATCACTTCACTGATGTCAGTCCCCCAATTCTGCAAGATTACGGGCCAGATCTCAATTCTCAGCCTACAGGCACGACCCTTGGCCGATTTTTACGCACCCGCTTTGAAGAGCCGTTTCTGCGTGATGGTGATAACCTTTGGTTTTTCTTTGCTGGGCATGGCATTCGTTACGATAACCGCGACTATCTGATGCCGTTGGATGGCGATCGCGATGACCTAGAGCGCTCTGCCATTCCCTTAAACTACGTGAGTGAACGCCTGCGCCGCAGCGGGGCAGACAATATTATTATGCTAATCGATGCTTGCCGCAGCTATGAAGGCAGGCGAGATGGCCTTGGCATCGGTAGAGACAAGCAACAGGGCGTGATTACTTTGTTTTCCTGTAGCCCCGAAGAATCATCCTACGAAATTCAAGAGCTTCAGCAAGGGGCCTTTACCCATGTGTTGCTAGATAGCCTGCGGCTACAGGGAGAAGGCAACTGCGCCACCGTTGAACGCCTCTATGAGCGCTTGCGCCACTACGTACCCCAAATTACTCGTCAGTACAAGCGAGTATCGCAGACGCCTTACGGGGTGATTGAGCCACCCTTTAAAAACCATTTGATTTTATTGCCTCAGCAAGCCACCCTCACAGATGTGGTTGCGCTCAAAAAGGATGCACTCACCGCCGAGCTTTGCCGCGACCCTATAACGGCAAAGCAATTCTGGATTCGCGTGCTGATGGTATCTCCGGGTGATCCAGAGGCGATTGAGGGTATCGAACGCATCTTAATGGGCAACATATCGCCTGTCGCAGCACCGCCTAGCCCCTCACCACCGCCCATTGCTTCAGCTACCGCGCGCGCAACAGGATCGACAGCGGCTATACCGACATCGCCCAATCCACTAACACCCATTAGACCTAAGCCAAGCCAGCCGCCTCAGCAACCTGTCGTAGAACCTGCCGCCGAACCTGTCGTAGAACCCTCAACTCCCTTACGCTCGGCCCAAGAGCCTATTCGTAGGGCCTCGCAGTCACCGCGTCAAGCCTTACCACTTGCCGAGAACGTCAGATCGTTATTGACTTTGGGTGATCATGGTATCAGTCGCCGCCGAGTGCTTCAGATTCTAGGCTTTGCAGGTGGCAGCATGAGTGCTATTTTGCTTGGTAGAGCCGCCATTCAGTCTAACTCTGCCCCTACAAAACCTAGACAAATAACCTCACAGAAAGATGCTTTGACCGCTGCGGACTTCAATCCCATTACCTTTGAAACTGCTACTGTCAATGAAAAAGGAGAGATTATCGAATCTACGATCCAAAAATCCCAGATCTTTCGAGAGAAAATTGGTGAGACTACTTTAGATCTGATGCCGATTCCAGGGGGCACTTTCATGATGGGATCGCCAGATGGGGAGGGCTCAGACGATGAGCATCCGCAACACAAAGTAACCATTTCGCCCTTTTTGATGGGCAGCTATGAGGTCACTCAAGCTCAATGGAAAGCTGTTACAGCCTTACCAAAAGTAGAGCGCGACTTAGAAGCTACACCATTCAATTTTACAGGAGATAATCTGCCTGTTGAGCAAGTTTCTTGGAATGATGTAGTAGAGTTTTGCAATCGACTGTCGCGGCATAGTGGCCGGGAGTACCGATTACCGAGTGAAGCAGAATGGGAGTACGCCTGTCGGGCTAAAACAACAACGCCTTTTTACTTTGGTGAAACGCTGAGCTTTGATGTAGCAAATTATGATGCTAGCCGTACCTACGGTAAGGGATCTGAGGGTGAGTATCGCAAAACAACAGTAGTTGTCGGCAGTTTTCCTGCCAATACTTTTGGTCTATATGATATGCACGGCAATGTATGGGAATGGTGCCAGGATTATTTTCATGACAACTATAAGGGTGCACCCACAGATGGCAGCGCCTGGGTAACAGGTGAGGATCCCGCCGCCCGTTCGCTGCGAGGCGGTTCTTGGAGCCGCAACCCTAATGACTGCCGCTCAGCCAATCGCGATTGGTTCGCGCGCGATGAAAAGTACATCAATCTTGGTTTTCGGGTTGTCTGCACCGCTTTCTGGACTCTTTCGTAGCCCTTCAGCCACCGAAAACAAGAAAAACTTGGAATAGTTCCCTTTCGGGGGACTGGGGGAGGCTCAGCCCCAGGTAGCCTACTCTAAGCACTTAGCCAAGGAGGGGCAAGGGAGGAACTACCTTCAAGCTCGTATACAAGTCGGTGCTGAATATTAATTCTTCTGGAATATGCACCTAAAAGATCGCAGAAAGATCGGAGTTAGCTTTTCGTAAAATGGCGGTGTTTGAAAAGGATCTTTAGCGATGAGGCCAAGCGGCTTCTGAGCTTTCTTCTGGAGGTTGCTTGCAGCTAGCTTCTTGGCGTCTTTTGGAGCTTGTTTTGTGTAGATGCGCTTCCATGTCATCAATCGAGTGTCTCATCGCATTCTGAAACGGGTGTTGCCAGTCCTTCTTTGATGGATTCTCTCATGATAGGTACGGAGATTGGGTAAAGGGTGGCTTGAATGCTAAATCAGTCTTCTTCTGACAAAAGGACACTGTTGGGGCCGTTACTTGTAATGATAATCGGCTGGTGGGACGCTGCCGTTTCGGGGATAAGTTTCTGAAAATTACTTTGAGCTTCGTCGATGGGGTCGGATAGTCATAGGTTCCTGGCACAAGGGTTTACAGATTGAATTTAGAGTTTTTCTGACACTTGTGGTGACAATTGGTGACAGTTAATGACTTGCTAGTTTGGGGATTTTGGTGAGCGCTGAAGATTGCTGAAGGCGTTTAGATTCTCGGCAGAGTGCGATCGCACTTTGCTAGTTACGTTCCTGCCTTAAAAGGCGCAGCGGCAAAATTCGGTGCCGTCAGTGCTAGCCTAGAAAGGGATTTTCGGTGCAGCAGAATGAGCTGTGTGGGCCGGTGATTTCGTCCTTTGTATCGCTGCTGTCTTGTAAGCAGATTTCATGAGCAAAATTGTTGTCGGTTTATCGGGTGGAGTCGATAGCTCTGTGGCGGCTGCAACCCTGCACAATCAGGGCCATGAGGTGATTGGTCTAACCCTTTGGCTGATGAAAGGTAAGGGGCAATGCTGCTCTGAAGGCATGATCGACGCGGCTCAGCTTTGTGAAGATTTGGGCATTGAGTACAATGTTGTGGACTCGCGTGAGGTCTTTGAGAAGCAAATCATTAACTATGTCGTAGAGGGTTACGCTCAAGGCGTGACGCCTTTGCCCTGCTCCCAGTGCAATAGCACGGTCAAGTTTGGCCCGATGCTCAGCTACGCCATCAATGAAATGGGAGCAGATTACATTGCTACTGGCCACTATGCGCAGATTACTCGCAACGCCGAAACCGGACGCTATGAGCTGCGTCGCGCGGTGGATCGCAATAAGGATCAGTCCTACTTTCTCTACGATTTGACGCAGGCGCATTTGGCAGCAACTCAGTTTCCTTTGGGCGATAAAACCAAGCCGCAGACGAGAGCGATCGCCACTAGCCTCGGCCTACACACCGCCGACAAACCCGAAAGCCAAGATCTGTGCCTAGTAGAGCAGCATGGCTCAATGAAAACCTTTTTGGAAAAATATCTAGCCCCCAAACCGGGGGAGATTGTGGATACTAGCGGCAAAGTTATCGGTCAGCATGACGGCATTCAAAACTACACGATTGGTCAGCGCAAAGGGCTCGGCGTGGCTGCGCCGAATCCTCTGTATGTGGTCAGTCTAGATGTGGGGCGCAATCAGGTGGTTGTCGGTGAGCGCGATAGTGTTACCTCGCCTGAGTGCAGCGTCCATCGCGTGAACTGGGTTTCAATTGCGGCGCCGAGTAGCCCAATTCACGCAGAGGTGCAAATTCGCTACCGATCCGCCACCGTTGGAGCGACGATTATTCCAGTTGCTTCTGCAGAAGAGGGCTCGCTGCCAGCAAATAGACTAGGCCGTGTCAAAATAATTTTTGATGAACCCCAGTTTGGAGTAACACCCGGACAGGCGGCGGTCTGGTATGAAAAGGATGGACGAGTGCTAGGGGGCGGTATTATTGAGCCCGTGAGCGCTGCAATCTATTAAGACAGCACCATTAAAACAGCACTAGATGCAGTAATTCAGGAGATTTATTTTGAGTGACGTAAAAGACGGTATTGCCCCTCACGGCGGTACGCTAATTAATCGTTTGGCCAGTGCTGAACAAAAGCAGACTTTTCTAGATAAGGCCGATAGTTTACCGCGAGTAACGCTAGATCAGCGGGCGGCTTCTGATCTGGTGATGATTGCAATTGGCGGATTCAGCCCGCTGACGGGCTTCATGACTGAAGCGGACTATCATCCCGTCGTGAGTGATATGCGACTTGCCAGCGGCTTGCCTTGGTCAGTGCCAGTGACGCTTTCCGTCACTGAAGCGGTTGCTGAGCCGCTAAAAATTGGTGAGCTTGTGCGCCTAGACGATGAAACGGGCCGCTTTATTGGCGTGTTAGAGCTGAGCGAAAAGTATACCTACGATAAACAAAAAGAGGCGGTTAATGTCTATCGCACTGATGAGGATAAGCACCCCGGCGTGAAGGTGGTTTACGACCAAGGGGCGATTAATTTGGCGGGTGATGTGTGGCTGTTAGAGCGTGATCCGCATCCGCTGTTTCCCGACTACCAAATTGACCCGGCGCAGTCACGTCAGCAGTTTCGCGATCGCAATTGGAAAACCATTGTCGGCTTTCAAACCCGCAACCCAATTCATCGAGCTCACGAATACATTCAAAAGTGCGCGCTCGAAACCGTAGATGGCCTGTTCTTACATCCTTTGGTAGGTGCAACCAAAAGCGACGACATTCCGGCAGATGTGCGAATGCGCTGCTACGAAATTATGATGGAGCACTATTTCCCACAAGATCGGGTAATTCTGGCCATTAACCCCTCCGCCATGCGCTACGCAGGGCCACGTGAAGCGATTTTTCACGCCCTGATTCGCAAAAACTATGGCTGCACTCACTTTATTGTGGGCCGCGACCATGCGGGTGTAGGTGACTACTACGGCACCTACGATGCCCAAGCCATTTTTGATGAGTTTGAGCCGGGTGAACTAGGGATTGTGCCGATGAAGTTTGAGCACGCTTTTTACTGCACTCGCACCAGCACTATGGCAACGACTAAAACCAGTCCGAGTTCGCCGGAAGAGCGCATTCACCTGTCGGGCACCAAAGTGAGAACCCTGCTGCGGGAAGGCAAGCAGCCACCGCCAGAGTTTTCTCGGCCTGAGGTAGCAGCAGAGCTGATTAAGGCGATGCAGGAAAAATAGCGCACCGAAGTAGCGCAAACCAGCACAGAAGTAGTGCACAGTACGCGCGATCGCTGCTGTCCAAGCTAGATTGAATCTAGATTGGACAGTATGCTAGATCAAAGCAAAGGGGGGATGAAGGTCTGATGGGTGTAAGCCGACGAGCGTTAATCAAGCAAACGGGCGCGTTAGTAGCGGCTTTGGGCCTCACTGATTGGGCATTAGGGACGAGTCGTTTAGGACTAGGTTTGCCGGCTAGTGCCCAAAGGTATGCTCAAGCTTTAGCGCAGTCAGCCGGACGTAAGTTAGCGCTCTTAATTGGCATTGATGAGTATGCGCCGGGAGCTTTTACCGCTGAGCAAAACGGTCAGCTAGCGGGTGCGGTGACCGATGTGTCTTTGCAAAAAGAGCTGTTAATTCGTCGCTTTGGCTTTTTGCCTGCGGATGTGGTTTGTCTGACCAATCAGCAAGCAACGCGGGTCGGGATTTATCAGGCGCTTATCAACCACTTGTGCAATCAGGCAAAACCCGGCGATGTGGTGGTTTTTCACTTTAGCGGCTATGGCGCACAGGTGCGCTTAGGTGAGGCGGTACGCGCTCAAGCGACCAGTGAATATCAGAATGGTCAAAATGGATATCAAGAAACAGTGCGATCGCTCGTCCCTTACGATGGCCTTTTACCCACCGAAAGCAGCCCTGCACTGAATGACATTACCGAACCTGAACTCAAGGCGCTTTTAAAGCAGATCAAAACCAAAAATGTGACGACAGTTTTAGATGCGGGCTTTGCCGATGTCGCCACACCGTTTTCTGGCGGACTGCGATCGCGCACCCGTTCAGCTATCGTCACTGGCCAATCGCCAGTCCCTTTTCCACTGCTGGCGAATCAAAAGCTAGGGCCGATCGATTCGCCCTTTCCAGGGACTATTTTACGTGCAGCAAACGTCGATCAAGTCGTGATTGAACGCCCTTGGAATGGCTTTAGCGCCGGAGCCTTTACCTATGAGCTGACCCAGTATTTGTGGACAGCGCCCACATCAGTGACCGTAGGGCGGGCTTTAGGGCGATCGCAAGAAACCTTGCTGCGCTGGGGCGGTGCCCACCAGCAGCCGATTGCTAGCGTCAAAGGCACCCCTATTCAAGCGCAGCTTGATCTCACCCAAACCCCACCGCTTTACGACACGCCGCTAATGACCGGCACTCGCGGCCAAGGGGTGATTCAAGAGATCAGCGCCGACGGTAAAACGGCGACCCTTTGGCTAGGAGGATTGCCTGCTCGGGTGCTGGAATATGTCGGCCCACCAGCAGTGATGATGTGCGCTGGCCAAAAGTTACAGTTGCGATCGCATAGCGGTCTTACCGCCAAAGCTCGAATTCTCAGCAATCCTGTTAATTTAAATAATCTTCCCAATAGCGCTACCTCCCTGCAAGTGGGCTTGCCGGTATGGGAATCGGTGCGCGTATTGCCCAAAAGTATTGATCTCATCGTGGCGCTCGACAACCAGCTAGAGCGGATTGAACGCGTCGATGCCACCAGCGCCCTCTCGGCATTACCGTTTGTCACCTCTACCTCAGATACTGAACTGCCCGCCGATTGCTTACTGAGCAAGCCAACACCGAAAAAAGCAGAAATGCTCACAGCCAGCTTAAACCCAGAGAACCTCACCCCCTCACAGTCTCCTACCGCGACTGGATCAGCAACCGATCGCCCATCGCCTGAAAAGCCCTCTCAATCCACGTCTCAAGAAGGCGAGCTAGGCTATGGATTATTTTCGGTAACGCGATCGCTCATTCCCGGCACCCTCACTTTAAAAGAAGAAGCAATTAAACCCGCCATCAGTCGGCTTACACCCAAGCTACAGGCATTAATGGCTTTGAAGATGCTGCGCCTAAGCGAAAATCAAGCCTCTTCGCGTATTCCCGTACGCGTCACGTTAGAACAGGTCAGTTCTTCAGAAAGCACCGATAAAAAACTGGATAAAAAGCTGTTGATCAGCCGCCAAACGCTGCCAGATGAACAACTTTCAGCAGCTGTCAAAGACGACAATATTGCAGGGCTAGTGCCTGAGATACCTTTAGGCAACCGGATTCGCTACCAGCTATTCAATCAAGGCAGTGCGCCTCTTTACTACAGCCTGATTACGGTTGATGCGAGAGAAAGGCTATCAGCTTTTTGCCCGGTGAATCGTCTATCAGTGGTGCAATCGGCCCTGACTACGTCCACTGCGCCTAGGCCAGAAGCAGGAAAGAGCGAGCGGATGAATCGCGCTATTGCCACAGCTAGCATTGCCCCTAATAGCATCATCACTATTCCTAGCAACGATCTCGATTGGAGCGTTCAAAGCCCTACTGGTACAGTCGAAACCTACGTCATTTTCAGCACTTCGCCCCTCACTCAAACACTCACCTTACTCAGTGCCACGAGTAGCGGCGACTCCCGACTGAGCCCAGTACTCAATCCCATAACAGTCGTTGAAGCGCTGCTATCTGATCTCAGTCAAGGCACCGACACCGACGCCTACAGCCTCGACGTCTCGCAGTGGGCGACGCTCAACTTCACCTACAGAGCGGTGTAACAAATAGGTCTGTTCTGTTTGTTCTGTCCCTGTTCTATTCGGGCGTTACGGCAATTTACCCCCATTCGGTAGCTCCCGTGTACACATAAGTCGAAAAATTCCGTTATATCCTGCCGCCCTCATCCCTCAACCCCTAAGACACCACTTAGTAGCACCTTGGCAGCACAGTGCGTTTTCCCGAAGGGAGAAGGAGGCCGGATTAAAGTCCTTCTCCCGAAGGGAGAAGGATTTAGGATGAGGGCAAGTGCAAGGTATAGTAACGCTTTCTAGTATTTGACTCATAGATATGTATACACGGGAGATTTGGTAGGGGGGGTGAGTCAATTTGGGCGATCATCCCAGCGCCTCGATTTCTCTACTCTCTCTCGATTTCTCTACTCTCTCTCGATTTCTCTACTCTAAAGCTGTAACCATCGTTTCTCGTGCTATTTTACTTTCTGTCTTAGCATCTATCTCACTTTCTGTTTTATCCGTTGCCTTGCTATCTGTTTCACTATCTGTCTCGCCAAGAGTGGATTCACGATCAGCTTCCACAGCCGGTTTTACTCCGAAGATCAACTTACCTGAGCCGTTCACATCAATGATCACAGTGCTACCCTCACTGAAGGTATTTTCTAAAATTAGAGTAGCAATCGGATTTTCTAGCTCTCGCTGAATCGCCCGCTTCAAGGGCCTTGCACCGTAGGCCGGATCGTAACCGGCATCGGCAACGTGATCGATGGCGGCTTCGGACATTTCAAGGGTGATTTTTTGATCGGCTAGCAGGCGGTGAATGCGCTGAAGTTGAATAGTGATGATGCTGCGCAGCTCTTTCTGAGTGAGAGCATGAAAGAGAATCAGATCATCAATGCGGTTGAGAAATTCGGGGCGAAAGTGTGATCGCAATGCCCCCAATACTAAATCCTGCATTTCTTCATACTTAGAATCATCGCCCGCAACATCGAGAATATACTCACTGCCAATGTTGCTCGTCATCACAATCACAGTATTGCGAAAATCTACTGTACGCCCCTGCGAATCGGTAATGCGGCCATCATCGAGCACCTGCAACAGAATATTGAACACATCGGCATGGGCTTTTTCTACTTCATCTAGCAGTACCACCGAATAAGGCCGACGGCGAACGGCTTCCGAGAGCTGTCCGCCCTCTTCGTAGCCGACATATCCCGGCGGAGCACCCACGAGCCGAGAAACTGAATTTTTCTCCATATATTCAGACATATCTAAGCGCACAAGCGCTTCTTCAGTGTCGAATAAAAAAGCAGCTAGGGCGCGGGCTAGCTCAGTTTTACCCACTCCGGTTGGTCCCATAAAGAGAAAAGAGCCGATCGGACGACCGGGATCTTTCATGCCCGCTCTCGCCCGCCGAATCGCTGCCGACACAGCAGTTACAGCCTCTGACTGGCCAATTACGCGCTCATGCAAATGCTGTTCTAGCTGCAACAGTTTTTGACGCTCAGATTCCATCAGTCGGTTTACCGGAATGCCTGTCCAGCGAGCGACAATTTCAGCAATGTCCGCTTCGGTAACCTGCTCTTGCAGCATCGTCAGTCCTTTGGACTGTAGCGCCTGCTGTTTGACATCCAAAGTCTCCAATTCCTGCTGAATTTCTTCTAAGCGGCCATACTTAAGCTGAGCAGCTCGCTCTAGGTCATTGGCGCGCTCGGCTTGATTCATCCGCAGCCGGGTGCGTTCTTCTTCTTCTTTAAGCTCGGTAATGGCGTCAAGGGTTTCTTTTTCGGTGTGCCATTGCTCGTCGAGTACTTTCTGTTCCTGGGCGAGCGTTTCAATCTCTTTTTTGATTCCGGCTAAGCGCTGACGAGAGGTTTTACTCGATGAGCCAGCAGCTTTTTCACTTTCTAGAGAGAGTTTCTCCATCTCTAGCTGCATCAACCGTCGGTCAATAATTTCTAGCTCTTCGGGCTTAGAGTCTATTTCCATTTTGAGCTTAGCAGCGGCTTCATCAATGAGATCAATCGCTTTGTCAGGGAGGAAGCGATCGCTAATATAGCGATCCGATAAGGTCGCTGCCGCCACCAGCGCCGAATCCAAAATCGTTACCCCATGATGCACCTCGTAGCGCTCTTTGAGCCCGCGCAAAATCGACACCGCATCCTCAACACTCGGCTGACCGACATACACCTGCTGAAAGCGCCGCTCCAGCGCTGTATCTTTTTCAATGTGCTTACGGTACTCATCTAGCGTACTTGCGCCAATGCAGCGCAAGCCGCCTCTCGCCAGCACAGGCTTGAGCAAATTACCCGCATCGACGTTGTTTTGTCCGGCCCCAGCCCCAATCACCGTATGCAATTCATCAATAAACAGCACTACTTGTCCGCTCGATTCAGTCACCTCTTTAAGCACCGATCGCAGCCGATCTTCAAATTCACCGCGATATTTTGCACCCGCGATCAAGCTGCCGACATCAAGTGAAATCAACGTGCGGTTCTTTAACGATTCCGGCACATCGCCATTAATAATTCGCTGGGCCAAGGCTTCTGCGATCGCCGTCTTACCTACTCCCGGTTCGCCAATCAGCACCGGATTATTCTTCGTGCGCCGTGACAGCACATGAATCAACCGCCGAATCTCCTCATCGCGGCCAATTACCGGATCGAGCTTACCGGCCCGTGCTTCTTCCGTCAGATCGCGTCCATACTGATGCAGCGCCGGATACTCCTCTTCAACGCCAACCCCCTTCACCGCTGGGCTGACAGTCGTTTCCTCACTCACCCGCAGCGACTGAATCGCCTTCATCATCTGCGAAGTATCAACATCAAAGCCGCGCAACAGCCGCCGCCCGATCCGCTCATCTTCGGCCAAGCCAATCAGCAAATGCTCCACCGAAATCAGATCATCTTGCAAATTCAGCCGCGCCCCATCCGCAGCATCCAGCATTCGATCCAGGCTCTTACCCAGATACAAATTGCTATCAACCGCCACCCGCACCCTCGCCTGCCGCTTGGCAAACACCTCTAGCTCCTGCAAAATCTGCTCCGGCGACAGCCCCGCTTGCCGCAGTACCACATCTGCCTGGCCGGGCTTTTCGAGCATAGCCAAAGTCACATGCTCCACCTCCAAATACTGCTGCCGAAACCGACGAGCAACATCTTGGGCCTCGACAATGGCATCCCAAGCTTTAGCGGTAAATTTATCAGGATCAGTTGGCTGCATGAATTACGGTAATGGAGCGCTAATAAACGCTGGACATGAGGCTGAAGCCGTACCTAACTTTAGCTAAGTATGCTTCTTATAGAGTAAGAGCAAGTCTCACGTTATATCCAGTATTCGAGTATAGCAATATAGAGCAACCGCTAAACCGGGCCCCCTTCGCACCGAACCACAGCTCTGAGCCACCTCAGCGAACCCACTTAAGTCAACCCAACTAGCCCAAAGCCTAATCACTCCACAAACGGACAAATATACATAGCGTAAGTTCAATCAAGAACTCCCTAGCTTAGTGGCTAAGTTTGCAATCACTTTTGACTTAAGCCCACCGCTCCACAGCTAGGGAGATCCAATGGTAACGGGATCCATTGCAGCTTCAAGCTCTATTGGCATCGTCGTTGGCAGGGACGTACCTTTAGGCACCCTTAGCCAAACATCTACTAGCTGATTTGGGTTGTCAGGGGAAACCATTTTGCCTGCAGGTACCATCATATAGCCCGTCGCAGCGCCTTCGCCTGCTATTGTTGGTTTCTCATTTGCCGCTGGTTGATCTGGCATTGGTTGATCTGGCATTGGTTGATCTGGCATTGGTTGATCTGGCATTGATTGATCTGGCATTGATTGATCTTGAAGCTGTAAGCGATTTCTCCCTCTAGAAAAGTTACGACTTTCCATCTCTGTCACTGCTGGCCCAGCCGGTAGCGGCGGAAATACCCATCGACTCAAAATAGAAGCGGCCATCCCCGCGATTAAGGCAATAGGAATCAACATACTCGTTCGCCAGCGCAAGCGACTTTGAGATTTACGACTAGCGGCAATAAAGTCTTGTGCAAGGCCCGATAGCTCATCGCGATTAAGCTGCACAAACGCTAACGTCTCTTGCAGCTGCGTGCCGCCTAGCAAGTACTCAGAGGCTTTTGGCCGATGCCGCTGATCCCACTCTTGAGCGCTGCTCTCTAATCGGCGCTGTAAACGCATAATGCTGCGCGATTCAGCTAGCCAAGTTCGCAGCAAATCCCAATCATGAACCAATGACTCATGAATAATTTCTACGGTTCTAGGTGAGCCTAAAATAGGCTTCGCCGTCTCAGAGACATTGTTTAAAAACCAAGTTGTTAAAGGTGAAGATGCATTGCCTTGTGTTTGCCAAGCGGCGCTAGGCATTTCGATCCCTTGATCAGAGCAACAGTTAGTAGCAATTGAAGATTGTGACACTACCACCAAACGTTCTGCCGCAAGCTTGTCTAAGATGCCATCAATTAATTCAGCCGGGAAGCTTTCGTTGATCAGCTCATTACGAAAAGCGCGTCGGCTGCGATCCTCACGACCTTCTCCTAGCTCACACAGTGCTAAAAAGATTCGCCGTGCCGCTTGTTGTTGTTCTTCATTTAATCTCTTGTAAATGGCACTGGCTCGATTGGTCATGACGTTTTTGACCCCGCCCAGTGCCATATAAGCTTCCATCGTTAGCTTAGGCGCTGTTCCGCTTTTGGTATTGGCATCGCGCCTGCGCCATAGTTCTAACAAGGTTTGCTGAATCAGCGGTAGTTCACCGGGCGCACCGTTGGTATCCATGGCCAAGTTGTAAAGCATGATAGGATCGAGTTCAATGCCCATCTTCTCAGCGGGCTTTTGTACCACTGCCTTAATTTGGTCAAAGCTCATCGGAGTGACAACAACTGTGTTGAGATCGACCAGCATTTTGAACGATTTGTAAGGGATCAGCTCATCGGTGGTGTCAGCGCGGAGGCCAATCACAATGCCCAAGGGCGCGCTGGGATCTTGCAGGGTCTCGGTGAGGGTGCGAATAAATAGCTGACGCTCAGCGAGCTCATTGGCGTTAGTCGTCGGCGTTAAAAGCTCTTCAAACTGATCAATCACGAGCCACAGCTTAGAAGTAGACGGAATGCTGGTTACACCCGGCTTCATTAAGCTGGCCCGCACGAGCTGAGCGAGCCCTTCTCCAGCTCCTTTTTGCAGCAGCAGCTCCGCCTGATGCATTTGGCTCGCGCGCTGCACGTCATCGGTGATGGCTGTGGTAAAGGCAGCCGCTAACCCTTTGAGCGGATGGCGAGTTGGCGTAATTAGCTTGATCAGCCACTGTTCGCTGCCTGGAATGCGATCGCCCTTGTGCAGATGATGTATCAGCCCCGCTCGGAGCAAAGAGGTTTTGCCACTGCTAGAAGCACCGACTAGGGCACAAAAGTTATTCTCTTTGACATGATTAATAAGCTGCTGGGTCAGATCTTCTCGACCAAAGAAATAGTCACTATGAGCCTCATCAAACGGTGAAAGCCCTCGGTAAGGGCAAAAGCCAAAAGAGAGCTGTTTGATTCGAGTCAGTGTACTAATAGGCGTTTTAGAAAAAGCCGCTTTGAGTCCACTCACCCGAGTCAGCACAATTTCACTCCCTGAGTTTTCAAACAAAGGCTGCTGAATTTCGCCTCTGAGCTGCTGACTGACATGCTCGCTCAGTCCGTAGTTTGTAATTTTGCCGCCTTCTTTTTGGTAGGGATCAAGCCCCGATAGCAAGGCCTCAGTCAACACACTGTGCTTACCTTCTAATGATTCGTATGCCGACTCATATTCACGAGAAGCGGCCATAAATAGACGATCCGTGCCGTTACGCGCCCCCGGATCGGCCTCCCTAAAGTTCAGCAGTTCACCACTGTTGCAGCAGTCTAAAATGACGATGATCTGACGCACAGGGCTCTGTTGCAGCAGGCGTCTGAGCCAGTCGAGCGAGAGCCCAAAATTACCTTTACCTGGATCGGCATCGCTAGTCGCTAAGTAGCCTTCTCGAATGCCAGCCTCCCGCTGTAAACCGTGCCCTGAGAAGTAAAACAAGGCTGTATTCGGCACATTGTTACCTTTGGGCTTAAAGAGTTGAACCAGCGCTTCTTCTAATTTTTGGGTGGTGATTTTGCTGCGGTTGCCTACTATAGCTCGCCCTTTTTGAATCACTTCAGGTAGCCGCTGCACCCGAAATTCTCCTTGCGTTTGCAAGCGAGCCGCAACGGCCTCCGCGTCGGCTGCTGGAGCGCTGAGCGTAGGCAGTGACTGGTATTGATTAATGCCGACAATTAGCGCATCCCGTGACATGTGTAAAACACCCTCTGCAAAAGTAAGCGCGCTGGCTTTTGCTGGCCTGATTGGGGCTCAGATTTTGGCTGACGCTGCGGGAAATAAGGAAGTCGTTAGCTTATCTAGCTAGCCCGCAAGGCTGTTGGCAAGCTAGTTAGCGACACGATGTTCATTCACTCCTAGCAAAAGCAACTTATTGGCCACTTCAAACAATTTCTTTTGAATTACCTAACAAAAATTGATTAAAGAAGCCTAATAAAAGTAGCTTCTTAAAGAATATAGACAGATACTGTTAATAAATAAACAGAGCTTTTGATTTGCTTTTTCCATAGCAAAAAAGGTTGATTCATTAAGTTTGAAAGGGCTTTACTGGTAAATACTGAACTGATTAATTGATAACAATATTGCTTGATGAATGAGTCGAACCCTCTCATAGTATCTACTCAGAGTCCTTAGGGATTTAGCTGCTTGTGTGGGGGTGTCTTCAGGGTATCTACGGAATTTATAGCGAGATAATTGCAAATCATCATTTTTTTGGGCTGTTATCTAAGCCAAATGGCTGATTTTAAACCAGTTTAAGAAATCGGGATAAAACTCGGCAGGCAATTAGATATTTTTTTCAGCTATATGTTTTCGATATAAATTGAATTTTGTTGTTAAGTTGCTGTCTAAAAAAATAGCAGCTGAACAAAAAGAAATGAGTTTTAATGCCTGTTTCAAAATTGTTTCAAAACGGGTTTTTGGGTGACATTTACGATGGATTCCGGGATCCTTTGAAGGCACAAAATGAGTAGATGTGGTTTTTATTGAGGTCGTTGAAATCGATATTTGATTCTCAAGGTATAAACCCTGAATCTGGGATGAGTAGTGTTGGAGAGTATCAAACCCTTGGGTACACAAGACTCATCAGCAGGTGATGGCGATGCCAAGGGAGAAAAAATAGGCGCTATGAACACGATGTGGGCAAATGACGAGGAAGTGAAGATCAATCCGCCCTGTTGGGCAAGCGCCCTGTTTTTTTTGGATGGGTTTACCTATATGGAGTCTGAGTTTGGTGTGGTTGACTTGGTGGCAACTGGAATGTTTGATTTGTCTCATCCGGCAACGGCACAGGAGTTAGATCTGGCCAGATCGCTGCGGGCTATTCGCCAAAAGTCGTCAATGGCTAAGTTGATTGTGAAGTGGATTGCAGAAAACAAAGACCTGTTAGACGATTATCCAGAGCATTTGCGTAAAGTCTAAAATTGAGAGCTGAGATTTGATAGTTGGGTGGGTAATAAGCTCGTGAGCAACGAACCGTTGGATGGGCCTATACGGCTGCTGCAATATCAGATTCGGCAACGGCTTAGCCAGGATATAAATCGGGTTCAAGGCCGAGGGAATGACTGGCGATTTGAAGTGCTTATGCGCCCCTCTTTTACAATTGGTTCCCCCACGATTAGCCCCAGCACACTTAACCCGGCCCTTTGCGTGATTGAACATCTGCCTGTGGCTAATTCTGTGGCTAGATCTACAGCGAGGGTCAGAACAGGCCCTATGTTGCTGATTCGATGGCTATTGGATATACAAATAGACAATTCGCTGCATTTGAGTCATGGCTTTGAACAGGGAATTGCATTTTCCAAGGGGCGGTCTAAAGCGCAGTCTAATGGGTCAAATCGGCTGCTAGCGATCGCTGAAGGCTGCGACTATTGGTCACTTTGCATGGCCTCGGTCGAACTCCGTATGGGAACGCTGGGCGTGAGCAAGCAACAACCGCCCAGCAAGCTTTTACAAGTGGGTGAGCGAGCTATTGCCACGGCTCTACCGAATCTTGTCTTGCGCCTTCACGAACCTCTGCCGCTTTACTTTTTGACTCGCACCCTCACTGGACAGCGAACTTATGCCCATACGCCACTGCCGTTACAGGTATGCGATCTGCCTATTTAGCGACTTCCCTCTAGCGGCTGATGATTGAAATAACTCACCTTTGAGTTAACGGCGATTGGGTCTAACCCTCAGCGCGGCTGTCTTCAACCCGTAGCCGAACTGAATCACCATGAGACGGTAGCCCTTCTGCTTCGGTCAGTAAGTCAATGTCCGTTGCTACATTGGCCAGCGCTGAGCGCGTATATTGCACCAAGCTGGTGTGCTTCATGAAGGTTTCGGTGCTCAATGGTGAGGCGTAGCGGGCCGCACCCGAAGTTGGAAGGGTGTGGTTAGGCCCTGCCAAATAATCGCCTACGGCTTCGGGCGTGTCATGACCGAGAAAAATTGCGCCTGCTTGATGAATTTGAGGCAGTAAATCCCAGGGATCTTCAATTTCTAACTCTAGGTGCTCTGGCGCAAAGATGTCTGAGAGCTGAGCGGCTGTTTCTAAGTCTGGTACGACCACCGCTAAACCATAGTTCGCGATCGCTTTTTCAGTCAGGGTTTGGCGAGGATGATTTTCGAGTTGCCGTGCCACTTCAATATCTACAGCTCTAGCCAGAGCTTCATCGGTAGTGATCAAAATGGCGGCAGCTAGCGGATCATGCTCGGCTTGGGCGAGTAAATCAGCGGCAATATGCACTGGGTTAGCAGTGTGATCGGCAATAATCAAAACCTCTGATGGACCTGCTAATGAGTCAATGCCAACTGTGCCGTATACCTGTTTTTTGGCCAGTGTGACGTAAATATTGCCGGGGCCTGTAATCACGTCAACTTTTGGAATTGTAGCTGTCCCATAGGCAAGCGCTGCGATCGCCTGCGCCCCACCTACCTGATAAATTTCTTGAATGCCCGCCTCTTGCGCCGCGACCAGAACAGCTGGACTGAGCTGCGCACTACTACTACTACTGCTACTACTACCGGCCCCTGATCGATTAGAGCCCAAAGGCGTGACCATGACAATGCGACCAACGCCTGCCACTCGCGCCGGAATCGCGTTCATCATTACCGTGCTGGGGTAGCTAGCGCGCCCCCCTGGCACATAAATGCCAGCGCTAGCCACCGGACTAAAGCGCTTTCCCAAAACCACCCCATCCGCTTCAAAGGTCACCCAGCTTTTCGGCAACCTTTGACGATGAAACCGTTCAATATTTTTGCAGGCTTTCTGAATGGCTTTGAGCAACCCTTGAGAAATTTGCTGATAGGCCGCGTCTAGCTGCGCCCCATCCACTCTAAGTGATTGCGCTGTGAGCCTGTGATGGTCAAACTTCTCGGTGTAGTGAAGCAATGCCTGGTCACCGCTGGTTCTCACCGCCTCCACAATGTCATGAACGGTGGATTCCGCATCCGTAACTTGGGCGTCGTGAGTGCGATCGCAAATGCGCCGTAGCTCGGCTCTAGCATCACTGAGCTGATGGATAATTCGCAGCATGTATAAAAAAAGGAATTAAATTGCCTAGAAATATTTCACCAGCTTAGCGTGGAATTCTTAGGAGGATCAGCTCTTCAGCCGCTTTTAAGTAAAGCCTACCCCGACTGGGCCTCAAAAAAGTTTGCTGAAAATGTATTTTTCTTGTGTCATAGCCCAAAGGTCGGTGCTATAATCAGCTACTCTAATTGTCTTACTATTTTTTGCGGACAACTCTTGATTTTTGCGACTTGCTGAGGGTGAGCCGATGGTTAGTAGATAAGCTAACTTAGCCACTTTAAGAAGCCGAGTTAAGGCTAAAAGCTAGAGGCTAAAAAGCTAGAAGTGGGCAGTCAATCAAAGCTGATAGCCAATGATAGCCAAAACCGGAATAGCTTCAGGCTAATAACTCAAGTCAAGACGGCTGCAATAATTTCAAAAAAGACATTAACTCAAAGACGAAGAAATTGATAAAGGCGAGTGTAAGGGCAAGTAATGGCAAATACTAAATCTGCGATTAAGCGAATTCAAGTTGCAGAGCGAAATCGCTTGCGTAACAAGGCTTACAAGTCGGCTGTAAAGACGCTAACGAAGCGCTATCAAGAAGCAATTACCACTCACGAAGTGGATCCTTCCGAGGAGAGCAGCAAGCTGGTTCAAGAAAGGTTGTCAGCAGCGGTAAGCAAAATCGACAAAGCCGTCAAACGAGGCGTTTTGCATCGCAACGCGGGCGCTAGGCGGAAGTCTCGGCTCTCCAAGCTGCTCAAAGCCACTGAGCAAAACAGTGCCATTGGCAGTGAACTGGGCAGTGAAGCTGCTAGCGAAGCGATCAGCGCTTAGCTCAAAACGAAAAAGCAGACTGAAAGGCGTCTCGCTGATCTGACTGATCTGATTGAGACCCACGCAGACCTCACCAATGCCAGTATGCAATTAGTAGATACCCACGTTCATATTAATTTCGATTCGTTCGATGCAGATAGAGACGAGGTTGCCCGCGCTTGGCGGCAAGCAGGTGTAGCTCACTTAGTTCACTCTTGCGTTGATCCCAGTGAATTTGGCAAAATTCAAGCGATCGCTCATCGCTACCCGGAAATCTCTATGGCAGTAGGATTGCATCCGCTGGATATGGACAAGTGGATAGAAGGTGAGACGGCTGAGAAAATTGCTAGTTTAGCGGCCTCTGAGCCCAGAGTCGTGGCTATTGGTGAGATGGGCTTAGACTTCTTTAAAGCAGATGACAAAGAAATTCAGCAAAGCGCTTTTATCGCTCAGCTAAAAGTTGCTCAAGCACTGGATTTACCCGTCATTATTCACTGCCGAGAGGCCGCCGTTGAAATGGCTGTATTGCTTGAAAATTTCTTCCGGGCACACGGCCCCGTAGCAGGCGTCATGCATTGTTGGACAGGCAACCCGCAAGAAACTCAGCGGTTTTTGGATCTGGGCTTTTTTATCAGCTTTAGCGGCATTGTGACATTTAAAAGTGCAGATCAAGTCAAACAGTCTGCGCAGATGGTGCCCAGCGATCGCATTCTTATAGAAACAGACTGTCCATTTCTATCGCCGGTTCCCAAACGCCAAGAAAAACGCAACCAACCCGCCTTCGTGCATCATGTGGCTGAGTATGTTGCGGCTTTAAGAGGAATTTCTTTAGCCGAATTAGCGAATCAAACCACCCAAAACGCTCAGCAGTTATTCCGATTGCCCCAGGGATTAGCTTATAAAATCATTGATTCTGCTAGCCCTTAATTCAAACTGTGGGTTTAGATCCTTAGTCGCGGGTAACTCACCATCTTGACAATTCGATATTTTTAAGATCCAAAGTTAGACTATGATATACAGACAAAAATACTTACTTGCCTTTTCTAGCCTGACTTTCAATAGCGCTCACTTCTCAGCAAAGCCTCAACTTCTTCGCTGGTCAAGCGGTTGAGGCTTTGAAAACGAGGCTACGCCAACAATTTTAACCTCTATATTGTCATAATCATACACTGCGATTCTTCTTGAAATTCCCTAACTTTTCTTCTGGACTCAGCACGAGTTTAAAACTCTTAACACTTTTAAGGTCAGAGTTGAGGGCACCCCACTCATCTAAGACCCTATCGGCTTCATCCTTGGTATGCGCCTATATTTTAGCTTTCCCCCCTTCGTAACCTTGGCTGCTACGCTACCCTTTCCTTTGTTTTAGCTGCTTTTACTGGGCTTAATCCTAGCGATGTCCTTCCGAACTCTAACTCCTCTGCTCTTTTGGCTACTTTGGTAGTCCCTTGCTGAAGTATGGGCGCTAGACCAATACCAGCCCACACTTTTGACTGCCTGATAACTTTTTTATATATTTCCCTTGCTGTCTAAACGTTTGCCCTGCACGGCGCGATTTTGAGGAAACGAATGACTGACTCTACTCTGGCCACCATCGATTCAACTGACTCAACGGCTTCAGCAGCTAACTTGACCCCGGTTAGCCTTACTACCCAGCCTCAAAGCCCTAACTTAGCCGTCAACCAGGCACCTGTTCACCTGTTGCCCGATCTAGTTGAGATTCAGCGTGCTAGCTTTCGGTGGTTCCTCTCGGAAGGCTTAGTCGAAGAGCTAGAAAGCTTTTCACCCATCACTGACTACACTGGCAAGCTAGAGCTGCATTTTCTAGGTAAAGACTATCGGCTCAAAGCACCTAAATATATGGTGGATGAAGCCAAGCGACGTGACAGCACCTATTCAGTGCAAATGTACGTCCCAACTCGCTTGATCAACAAAGAAACCGGTGAAATCAAAGAGCAAGAAGTCTTTATTGGCGATCTACCTCTGATGACAGATCGCGGTACTTTTATCATCAACGGTGCGGAAAGAGTCATCGTCAACCAAATTGTCCGTAGCCCTGGGGTTTACTATAAAGCAGAAACCGACAAGCACGGTCGCCGCACCTATACAGCCAATCTCATTCCCAACCGAGGAGCATGGCTTAAGTTTGAAACTGATAAGAACGATCTCGTCTGGGTTCGAATTGACAAAACTCGCAAGCTATCTGCTCAAGTATTGCTCAAGGCTTTAGGTCTAAGTGATAGTGAAATCTTTGATTCGCTGCGCCATCCTGAGTATTTTCAAAAAACGATTGAAAAAGAAGGGCAGTTTAGCGAAGAAGAGGCGCTCTTAGAGCTATATCGTAAGCTGCGTCCCGGTGAACCGCCCACAGTTAATGGGGGTCAGCAGCTGCTAGATTCTCGCTTCTTTGATCCTAAGCGTTACGACTTAGGTAAAGTAGGTCGCCATAAGCTGAACCGTAAGCTAAGACTAAGTATTCCAGAAACTACACGAGTGCTGACGCCCCAAGATATCGTGGCGGCGATTGACTATTTAATTAATCTAGAATTTGACATTGGTAACCCCGATGACATCGATCACTTAGGAAACCGCCGGGTTCGCTCAGTTGGAGAGCTGCTACAAAATCAAGTGCGCGTTGGCCTAAACCGACTAGAGCGAATTATTCGTGAGCGCATGACAGTTTCTGACGCAGAATCGCTGACACCTGCTTCTTTGGTCAACCCTAAGCCTCTTGTTGCTGCTATTAAAGAGTTTTTCGGCTCTAGTCAACTCTCTCAGTTTATGGATCAGACTAATCCACTAGCAGAGTTGACCCATAAGCGTCGAATTAGTGCACTCGGCCCAGGAGGTCTGACCCGTGAACGAGCCGGCTTTGCCGTGCGCGACATTCATCCTTCTCATCATGGTCGGATCTGCCCTATCGAAACCCCTGAAGGCCCGAATGCCGGTCTTATTGGTTCCCTTGCTACTCATGCGCGGGTCAATGACTTTGGCTTTATTGAGACGCCGTTTTTCCCAGTGGTGAACGGCCAGATCATTAAAGATAAGCCGGCGGTATACATGACCGCTGATGAGGAAGATGATCTGCGGGTAGCACCCGGGGATGTGCCTATTGACTCTGATAACAATATCTTGGGTGAAACGGTGCCTGTGCGCTATCGCCAAGACTTTACGGTAACGACGCCTAAAGAAGTGGACTACGTTGCCGTTTCACCTGTACAGATTATTTCGGTAGCAACTTCGCTAATTCCCTTCTTAGAGCATGATGATGCCAACCGAGCCTTAATGGGTTCGAACATGCAGCGTCAGGCTGTGCCTTTACTACGGCCTGAACGGGCATTGGTAGGTACTGGCCTAGAAGCACAGGCTGCACGTGACTCAGGCATGGTGATCATCAGCCGCACCGATGGAGTGGTGAGCTACCTAGATGCCAACTGGATTAAAGTGCGCGATCCGGAAGGAAATACTCACACCTATGAACTGCAAAAGTATCAGCGTTCCAACCAGGATACCTGTTTGAACCAGAGACCTTTGGTGTACGAAGGCACTGAGGTTGTGGCCGGCCAAGTAATGGCCGACGGATCGGCAACTGAGGGCGGTGAAATCGCTTTGGGCCAAAACGTATTGATTACCTACATGCCGTGGGAGGGCTACAACTACGAAGACGCGATCTTACTGAGTGAGCGGCTGGTATACGAAGACGTATACACCTCGATTCATATCGAAAAGTATGAGATTGAAGCGCGTCAAACTAAGCTAGGGCCGGAAGAAATCACGCGCGAAATTCCCAACGTTGGAGAAGATGCGCTGCGTCAACTTGATGAAACTGGCATCATTCGCATTGGGGCTTGGGTAAGCTCTGGCGAGATTCTGGTAGGCAAAGTCACTCCAAAAGGAGAATCTGATCAGCCCCCGGAAGAAAAGCTCTTACGCGCCATTTTTGGAGAGAAAGCCAGAGATGTTCGAGACAACTCCCTGCGAGTACCCAATGGAGAGAAAGGCCGAGTTGTTGATGTGCGGGTCTTTACTCGGGAGCAAGGTGATGAGTTGCCGCCGGGGGCCAATATGGTCGTGCGGGTGTACGTCGCCCAAAAGCGCAAAATTCAGGTCGGTGACAAAATGGCGGGTCGCCACGGTAATAAGGGAATTATCTCGCGGATTTTGCCGGTAGAAGACATGCCGTATATGCCGGATGGAACACCGATTGATATCGTGCTCAATCCGCTGGGTGTACCTTCTCGAATGAATGTGGGTCAGGTTTTTGAGTGCCTGTTGGGCTGGGCCGGACAAAACTTGAATGCCCGATTTAAAGTGACACCGTTTGATGAAATGTATGGCGAAGAGGCTTCGTTAGAAACCACGCACGGCAAACTGCAAGAGGCGCGTGAAGTCACCGGGAAAGACTGGATATTTAACCCGGACAATCCTGGCAAAATTCAGCTCTACGACGGTCGCACGGGTGAGCCTTTTGACCAAGAAGTGACAGTGGGCCAGTCTTATATGTTGAAACTGGTGCACTTGGTTGATGACAAGATCCATGCGCGCTCGACAGGGCCTTACTCGCTGGTGACTCAGCAGCCGCTGGGTGGTAAAGCGCAGCAGGGCGGTCAGCGCTTTGGGGAAATGGAGGTTTGGGCACTAGAAGCCTTTGGCGCAGCCTACACCTTGCAGGAGCTATTGACCGTTAAATCTGACGATATGCAAGGGCGCAATGAAGCGCTCAACGCCATCGTGAAAGGCAAGGCAATTCCGCGTCCGGGGACGCCTGAGTCGTTTAAGGTGCTAATGCGAGAGCTGCAGTCGCTGTGTTTGGATATTGCGGTGCATAAGGTGGAGATCCAGGAAGATGGCACGAGCCGCGATAGCGAAGTGGATTTAATGGCCGATGTAGGCAATCGTCGGACACCTTCAAGGCCAACTTATGAGTCGGTTGCCAGCCCAGGAGATTCACTGTCTGAGAGCGATTTTTCTGAGGAAGCTGAGCCAGCGAAGCCGTTGGGATAGCAGCCGCTGGTTTGAGAGCGCTAAATCTTAGAGCGCTAATTCGGGTGAGTGGTAGAGCTAATAGCGCTTTTGCTATGAAGATAGCTCAAGCCATTTGCCCGGCCTATTTGGAAGTCACATCGAGAGTTATTAAGGAAATAAACACAGGATGCCGAAAGTAGAACAGCGCTTTGACTATGTAAAGATCGGCCTAGCTTCACCGGAGCGAATTCGAGACTGGGGTGAGCGCACATTGCCTAATGGCACGGTGGTCGGTGAAGTTACCAAGCCAGAAACTATCAACTACAGAACCCTCAAGCCAGAGATGGACGGGCTGTTTTGTGAGCGAATTTTTGGCCCTGCTAAAGATTGGGAATGCCACTGCGGTAAATACAAGCGGGTGCGTCACCGGGGTATTGTGTGTGAGCGCTGCGGTGTAGAAGTCACTGAATCTCGGGTGCGCCGTCACCGTATGGGCTTTATTAAACTCGCTGCTCCGGTTGCTCATGTTTGGTATCTCAAAGGAATTCCTAGCTACATTGCAATTTTGCTAGATATGCCGTTACGGGACGTCGAGCAAATTGTTTATTTCAATGCTTATGTCGTATTAGACCCAGGTAATGCCGACAACTTAAGCTACAAGCAACTGCTGAGCGAAGATCAGTGGATGGAGATAGAAGATCAACTCTATGATGAGGATTCTCAGCTAGCTGGAATTGAAGTCGGGATTGGCGCTGAAGCGCTGAAGCGACTTTTAGAAGACCTTCAGCTCGAAGATACGGCTGAGCAACTGCGAGAAACCATTGCGACTTCTAAAGGGCAAAAGCGCGCCAAGCTGATTAAACGTCTGCGGGTAATTGATAACTTTATTGCGACGGGATCTAACCCAGACTGGATGGTGCTGGATGTGATTCCGGTGATTCCGCCCGATTTGCGGCCGATGGTGCAGCTAGACGGTGGCCGATTTGCAACGTCTGATCTAAATGATCTGTATCGTCGGGTGATCAACCGCAACAACCGGCTGGCCCGCCTACAGGAAATTTTGGCTCCTGAAATTATTGTCCGCAACGAAAAGCGGATGCTGCAAGAAGCGGTAGATGCGCTGATTGATAACGGTCGCCGGGGGCGGACGGTGGTAGGTGCGAATAACCGACCGCTGAAGTCGCTGTCCGACATTATTGAAGGGAAGCAGGGTCGCTTCCGTCAAAACCTTTTGGGCAAGCGGGTTGACTATTCTGGTCGCTCGGTAATTGTCGTCGGCCCAAATTTAAAAATTCATCAGTGTGGACTGCCGCGTGAGATGGCAATTGAGCTGTTTCAGCCGTTTGTGATTCATCGGTTAATTCGCCAGGGCCTAGTCAACAACATTAAAGCAGCGAAAAAGCTGATTCAACGCAATGATCCCAGCGTGTGGGAAGTGCTGGAAGAAGTAATTGAAAGCCATCCGGTGATGCTAAACCGAGCGCCGACACTGCACCGATTGGGAATTCAGGCGTTTGAGCCAATCATGGTAGAAGGTCGGGCTATTCAGCTTCACCCGTTAGTTTGTCCGGCGTTTAACGCTGACTTTGACGGGGATCAAATGGCTGTGCATGTGCCGCTGTCGCTGGAGTCTCAAGCAGAAGCAAGACTGCTAATGCTGGCTTCTAACAACATTCTTTCACCCGCGACTGGTAGGCCAATTATTACGCCAAGCCAGGATATGGTGCTGGGCTGCTATTACCTGACGGCAGAGAATCCAGATAAGCAGGAAGGCGCAGGGCGATATTTTGCAAATATGGAGGATGCTATAGCTGCCTACGAACAGGGCAACGTTGATCTTCATGCCAAAGTATGGCTGCGCTTCGATGGCCTTGTTGAAAACGATGAAGACGACAGTGAGCCGAAAGAAGTGACTACTGACGACAGCGGGGCAACCACAAAAATCTATAAATTCCGTCGGGTTCGAGAGGATGAGTCAGGCAACGTGATTTCTCAATATGTCAAAACTACGCCGGGTCGCATTATTTACAACCATGCTGTATTAGGGGCTTTGGCTGAATAAGACTGGCACGACAAAAGCACGACAAAAGTACGATAAAACACAAGACACTAAGCAGCAAAGCGTTCAAAGGCAAAGGAACACCTATGACAGAGCAAGCCGAATCTAGACCCGCTGTATTTCGCAACCGAGTGATTGACAAAAAACAGCTAAAAAACTTGGTTTCATGGTCTTTTGAGCATTACGGTACTGCCCGCACTGCTCAAATGGCCGATGAAATTAAGAGCTTGGGCTTTAAGTATGCGACTCGCGCTGGCGTTTCTATCAGCGTTAATGATCTCGAAGTGCCGCCTAGCAAAAAGGCAATGCTAGAGTCAGCAGAAGAAGAAATTCGCGATACTGAAGAGCGCTATACCCGAGGCGAAATTACTGAAGTAGAGCGCTTCCAAAAAGTGATCGACACCTGGAATGAGACCAGTGAGCATCTCAAAGATAAGGTGGTCGAAAACTTCCGAGATCATAACCCCTTGAACTCGGTCTATATGATGTCTAATTCCGGGGCTCGGGGGAATATCTCTCAGGTGCGTCAGCTCGTGGGTATGCGAGGGCTGATGGCCAACCCCCAAGGGGAAATCATTGACTTACCGATTAAAACTAACTTTCGCGAAGGTCTGACGGTTACCGAGTACATTATTTCTTCTTACGGTGCGCGCAAAGGCTTGGTTGATACGGCATTGCGGACGGCTGATTCCGGCTATCTTACGCGCCGACTGGTAGATGTGTCACAAGATGTGATTGTGCGCGAAATTGACTGTGGAACTGATCGCTACATTCCGGTTAGGCCGATGACTGATGGTGAGCGGATACTGATTCCATTGGAAGATCGCTTGCTAGGTCGGGTGCCTGCTGAAGATGTGAAGCATCCTAAAACGGGTGAAGTTATTGTCGCGCGCAATCAGGCGATTACAGACGACATTGCCAAGGCGATTGGAGCCGCCAAAGTAAAAGAGATTAAGGCCCGCTCGGCACTGACCTGCGAGGCCGCTCGTTCGGTGTGTCAGCACTGCTATGGGTGGAGTTTGGCTCATTCACATATGGTGGACTTGGGTGAAGCGGTAGGAATTATTGCTGCTCAGTCTATTGGTGAACCGGGAACTCAGCTCACTATGCGTACTTTCCACACGGGCGGTACTTTTACAGGTGAATTGGCTCCTCAGATCACGGCTAAGCGAGCCGGTACGGTACACATTCCTGAGGGCATCCGGGTGCGTTCTTTCCGAACTCGTCATGGGGAGGATGCGCTGTTGATGGAAGGCAATACTCAGATTTCAGTAGAGTCTAATGGCAAGGATTATTCGGTTACTTTGCCGCAAGGTGCAATTTTGTTTGCTAAAGAAGGCGATGAGCTGAAAAAAGGCGACATGATTGCAGAGATGCCAAGCGTTAGTCGAGTCCGTAAGGTGACGGAAAAAGCAAGTAAAGACGTGACCTCAGATCTGTCGGGTGAGGTGTTTTTTGATGGCTTAGTGCAGGAAGAAAAAACTGACCGTCAGGGCAATATGACGCGCCTAGCGCAGCGGGGTGGCCTGATTTGGGTGTTGTCGGGTGAGGTGTATAACCTGCCACCGGGCGCTGAGCCGGTTGTGAAGAATGGCGATCGCATTGAAGCCGAAGGCGTACTCGCTGAAACCAAGCTGATTACCGAGCGCGGCGGTACCGTTCGCCTCACCGATACGTCTAACGACGGCAAAGGTGGCCGCGAAGTGGAAATTATTACCGCTTCTGTATTGCTAGATCAGTCTGAAATCGAAATCGAAAGCGGTCAGGGACGTGAACACTATTTCCTCAAAACCTCTACAGGTCAGAAGTTCTCACTCAATGCCACCCCCGGCACCAAAGTTACAAGCGGCCAAGTCGTAGCCGAATTAGTAGATGACACCTTCCGTACCCAAACCGGCGGCATTATCAAATTTGCTGGGGTAGAAGTTGCCAAGCGCGGCAAAGCCAAGAACGGCTACGAAGTCGTCAAAGGTGGTACCTTGCTTTGGATTCCTGCCGAAGCCCACGAAGTCAATAAAGATATTTCGCTACTGATGGTAGAGGACGGTCAGTACATCGAAGCGGGCACAGAAGTCGTTAAAGACATTTTCTGCCAGACCAGCGGTGTCGTTGAAGTCACCCAAAAGAATGACATTCTGCGTGAAGTGGTAATTCGCCCCGGCGATATTCACATGATCGATAGTCCTGAAGGTGCAGAGAGCAAAGACGGCACTATTGTCAACGCTGGCGAAGAAGTTATTCCGGGCATTGTGGCTGACTCTTTGCGCTATGTAGAGTTTGTCGAAACGCCGGAAGGATCGGCGCTGCTACTGCGACCTGTGCAGGAATTTGAAGTGCCTGATGAGGCCAAGGTCCCTAGCCAGCTATCGGTAAGTGATAGCGACGATAAAACCATTAGCCTCAGAGCGGTGCAGCGCTTGCTGTATAAAGATGGGGAGCGCGTAAAATCGGTCGATGGTCTGGAGATTTTGCGCACTCAGCTTGTGCTAGAAATCGACGAAGGCGGATCGCAGCTCACTGCTGACATTGAGATGAAGGCGGATAGCGATGATGAGGATGCTGCCAAGCGATTGCAGCTCGTGATCTTGGAGACGCTGGTGGTGCGCCGAGACATTGAGGCCGATCAGACTCAAGGCAGTACCAAAACCCGCCTGCTCGTTGATGATGGCGATGAAATTCAGCCCGGTGCGGTGATTGCACGCACTGAAATTCGCTCTAAGGAAGCGGGTGAAATTCGCGGTATTCGTCAAGATTTGGAATCAGTACGGCGAATCCTGGTGGTGCGAGATGCGGATCGAGTGGTGATTGATACCGCCGGTCAGCCGCCGCTAGTTTCCGAAGGGGATTTGCTAGTGGATGACACTGCTATTGCTGAAGGCGTGAAGACAGTAGAGTCGGGCCAAGTCATTGCCATCAATGATAGCCAAGTGGTGATGCGGATAGCTCGGCCTTATCGGGTATCGACGGGTGCGGTCTTGCACATTGATAATGGCGATCTGGTGCAGCGGGGTGATGGCTTGGTGTTGCTGGTGTTTGAACGAGCGAAAACGGGGGACATTATCCAGGGTTTGCCGCGTATTGAAGAGCTGCTAGAAGCGCGTAAGCCGAAGGAAGCCTGCATTCTCTCGGAGCGCCCAGGCGTTGCTCAAGTGGTGTATGCCGATGATGAAACCGTTGAAATTAAAGTGGTTGAGAAAGACGGGACAGTGACCGAGTATCCGGTGACGCCAGGACAAAATCTGGTGGTTTCGGACGGTCAGAAGGTAGAAACAGGTGAAGCGCTCACCGATGGCCCTTCTAACCCGCACCAGATCCTGGAGGTGTTTTTTAAGTACTATCGCGAGAATAAGGGCACTCACGAAGCCGCGATGCTGAGCTTGGAGCACGTTCAGTCATTTTTGGTGAACGAAGTGCAGTCTGTGTATCAGTCTCAAGGGGTTGATATTTCGGATAAGCACATTGAGGTGATTGTACGGCAGATGACTTCTAAAGCACGCCTAGAAGATGGCGGCGATACCACAATGCTGCCGGGTGAGCTGGTGGAGATTCGTCAGCTAGAGCAGGTGAATGAGGCAATGTCGATTACGGGGATGGCGCCGGCGGATTATACGCCTGTGCTGCTCGGGATTACCAAGGCTTCGCTGAACACTGACAGCTTTATTTCTGCGGCGAGTTTCCAAGAGACGACTCGTGTCCTGACTGAGGCAGCGATTCAGGGTAAATCTGACTGGCTGCGAGGGCTGAAAGAGAATGTGATCATTGGTCGTTTGATTCCGGCAGGTACAGGTTTTAATGCCTATGAGGAGCCTTCTTCACCGGAAGTTGATACCTCTTTTGACGGAACCTTCTTGGGCAACGACATGGCGCTATCGGATATGGTGCTAGATGATCGTACGGCGCGGGCCTATGATCGTGAGGGTGGGTTGGATCTCATTGCCGGTGATGGCATGGTAGGCGGATCTGAAAAGCCGCCGAGTGAAAAACCGCTGAATGAGAAGCTGCTGAGTGACGAGGATGACGAGATCGCACCCGCTGAGCTGCTGTTAGATGAAGACGATTTAATCGACGATCAAACCACAGCGCTATAGACTGCACGCGTTAACGCTGATAACTGATCCGAATCAAAAAAGGCTCTGACTTTTATTGAGAAGTCCGGGCCTTTTTTGGCGATCGCCCTCAGCTAACAGCCTTCCAAACATCGTCAGCCGCCGCTATTTGAGCAGAAGCGCTACGCTAAATAAATAAATAAATAACTAACTTTTCTCGCCTGATTTTTTAATTGATATTGACGGTTAAGCCCACGACTCTTTTCCACAAGATCGCTCACTCTTTGGCAATTTTTCAAAATATGCCTCGGCTGTTTCAGCTCGTGTGGGCGGCGGCTCCGGCTGCTTTAGTGGTGAGCTTGGTACTAACGCTCAGCAGTTCGCTGATTCCGGCGACGCAGATCTATATCAGCAAACTGATTGTGGATCAAGTCGTGGCGCTCATTGGGGCTGGTGCGGCCCTGCCAACCATGGCTCCAGCGCTGTTGCCTTTAGTGGCAGCAGGGTTTGGTTTTTTGCTATTGCAGGCGATTTTGCAGCAGCTTGATGGCTATGTGACGCAGGTGATGAGCGATCGCTTCTTGCTACATGCCAACACCCGGCTACTCACCCAAGCCACTCGGCTAGATCTAGCCCATTACGAATCCTCAGAATTTCACGATATTCTAGAGCGGGCTCAGCAGAGCGGCAGTAGCTATCCCATGCGAGTGCTACGGCTGTCGGTAACGCTTTTAGGCCAAGTCACCCGTCTATTTGGCCTGCTCGCGCTTTTGCTGCGATTCAACCCTTTAGTATTCGCACTGCTATTGCTTAGCGCTCTGCCCACTTTTTGGATCAGCGTCCGCTTTTCTGAGCGCCGGTTTTGGATGACGCGCCGCCAAACCCACAGCCGCCGCTTAGCCGACTACTTCGGCAAAATTTTGACCGAGCCTCAGTTTGTTAAAGAAGTGCGTCTTTTTAACTTAGGGGACTACTTAGTAGAGCGATATCACGTCATTCGCGAAGACTTTAACCAAGAATCTAAAGTTCTAGCTAGACGCCAAGCGCTGGCGCAAGTCAGCCTAGAAATCATCTCTGCGGTGGGCTTTTACAGCGCCTACGCACTCGTGCTTTGGGAAACGGTGCGCGGCCTAGTAACCATTGGTGATTTGACTTTATATGCAGGCACCTTTCAGCAGGCCCAAGCGGCGACTGCGGGTATTTTGCTGACCGTAGCAACGCTGTATGAATTCAACCTGTATGTCGCTCAGTACTTTGAGTTTCTAGATCTTACGCCTCAAGTTACGAATCCACCCAAGCCCAAGCCCTTTCCTCGGCCCCTTCAAGAAGGTTTGGTGCTACAAAATGTCTACTTTACCTATCCCGGCAGCGACACCCCAACGCTCAAAAACATCAGCTTGAACGTTGCTCCTCATGAATGCATTGCCTTAGTCGGGCTCAATGGCTCCGGCAAAACCACTTTACTTAAGCTGCTAACGCGACTTTACGACATTGATAGAGGATTGATTACGCTAGATAATATTCCGCTGAGCGCTTTTACACTGACCGATCTCAGCCAAAATATTGGCGTTCTTTTTCAAGATTTTGCCCGCTACGAAATTTCGGCCAAAGACAATATTGGCTTTGGCAACTTGCCCAATCGTGACGATCAGGGGCGAATTTCCCAAGCGGCGACCGATGCCGGGGCAAGTGACGTGATTAGTGAATTAGCGAAAGGCTATGATACCGTGCTGGGCAAAATGTTCACAGGCGGCGTTGATCTGTCGGGCGGGCAGTGGCAAAAAATTGGTTTGGCTAGAGCTTTTATGTCGCAAGCGCAGGTGCTAATTCTAGATGAGCCTACCGCCGCTGTCGATGCGATCGCTGAGCACGATCTATTCGAGCGCTTTCGGCAGTTGACGCAAGACAAAATGACCTTTTTAGTTAGCCACCGGTTTTCGACCGTGCGGATGGCGGATCGCATTGTGGTATTAGAAAAAGGCGAAGTGATTGAAACCGGCACTCATGAACAGCTAATGGCCAAGCAAGGCCGCTATGAGGAAATGTTTCGGCTTCAGGCTGAGAGCTATACCGCTGCGTAAAGCCCCATAATAGACCTGGCTTTAGGTGATTTTTCTCAATATCAAAAGAGCTCATTTTTTGGGTAGGATGATCAAGCAAACAATACAGTTGTAGAAATTACTTATGGATATTAGATTCAAGCTTTGGATCGGCGTGTTTGGCTCATTGCTAACGCTTTGGCTAGCAGTTAATTTCTTGGTGTGAGGGTCGGGTATAGAGCTTAGGCATGGGCCTACTGCTAAGGTTTAGCCGAAGATTGAGCCGAAGATTGAGCCGAAGAAAATAGGGTCTCCCAGTCAATGCTGGTGGGGCGATCGCCCTGACTGACCATCTCAAAAGCCCTGTTTTCTGCCGCTGCAATACTCAAGCAAGCCACACAGGCGGCGGCCACATCGATTCGGCTCGTCTGCCCATTCAGCGTATCGCCGGTTGCAACTATCACGCCCAGCTTACCTGCCGTTGTAGCCTTAACCAGCGTATTGAAATCTTGAGACGTATAAGGGCCGTCAATCAGCTGCCCAGGGCGAATAATCGTATAGGGCAACCCGGATCGCAAAATGGCGGTTTCGCCTTTGGCCTTGGCATCTAACACACCGTAGGCATTCAGCAGACTGTACGGAAACTGATCTTGACGGGTGACCCCGCAAGAAGACACAAAGACAAACCGCTGTAGCGTCTGCGGCATGGCCTGCATTAAATTGCTGACGCCCAATGCATCTACGGCCTCTGGTGAATTGCGGGCATTCGTATTGCGAAAGTCGGCATCTAGATAAATTTTGGCCCAATTAGCGGCCTGCTCCAGCGGATTGCTGCCTAGATCTATCTGAAAATCCCATCGGGCAGAAGGCAGCGCCGTCGTTCCGGCCGCACAGATCAGATGAGTGATCCCTGTGACTGCCGCGGGCAGTGTCTGCGGCTGACAAATATTGCCAACAGCCACTTCCACCTGGTCTGCAAACATGGCCTGCGCCTTTTCGGCGCTCCGAGTGAGTACCCGCACCTGATAGCCTGCCCTCAGCAGCATGGCGACCGCTAGCTGACCGACGCCGCCAGTCGCCCCCACGACGAGCACCCGGCCGGATTGAGTTTTATCCTGCTCAGGTTGATTTGAAGACGTAAAGTCAGTTGTTGTCGTCATTGCGTGTATCCTCGTTTCTTTGATTTTGGCGCAATTTTGATCCAAAGCCTATTCCAATCGATATCACTCGCCTGAAGTAAGTCTCCTGTTAATCTACCGTCAGAAAGACTAGAATCCCTAAAGACACTTTTAGAGATTTTAAGATTCCAAAAGATTTTAGGAGATCCCAGCACTTCGTCAGCATCTGGCCCTGAAAATACTGAACCATGCTCAAGTTGCCTTTTTTTAAGTCGGTTTTTGTTAAGCAGCCTTCGCCCAAGTCTGTTTTACCCAGTGCTACTGCTGCGGCTGGAGCCATTACTTCTAGAGTTGCTGCACCCGCAGCGCTGAAACAGTTAGTGCGATCGCCCAGCGGTAAATTGGCGATTGGTCTTAGCCTGTTAGGCGCTAGCACTGGTTTTGCTTTTACCCAAATCGCGCCTATCCAGCAGCAAAGCTCGCTGTCGTCACTTCCGCCCTCTTCTGCGCAGGCTCCGCTTCGCCGCACAGGCGATCCTGCCGCTGAAAGCATTCTCAGCGCTCAGCACCTCTTTTTAACCAATCAAATCCTCTCTAGTAAAATTCAAGCCCTGGCTAAAGTGCCGCCAGCTGCTGCTAACTCTTCCGGCACAAATTCAGGAACGCCCACAGCTAAGGGGTCAGCGCCTCCAGCCACCGGTAGCAGTCCAGCCGCTCAAAGCAGTGCCTCCAAGCCAGCCGTTGTCAATCCGGCATCAGCCGCTGCCGCCCCGGCTCCCGCGCCCAAAGTCAGCCAGCCCGTTTTCACTGGCAACACCATTGATACCGTATTGGAAATGCGAGTGGCCGTGGCTAAAGATGTCAATGCGATCGCGTTTGCTACCTCTGGGGGGGGGGTGCTTGCCAATCTAGACGGCAGCGTCATCAAGTCACTGCCTGCAGAAACCGCATCACTCGCTGAAATCAGCAACGGCATTGTCGTCGATGGCCAAGCGCTGCCTACTGCCTTCTGGATCTATCCCGAAAATGGTGGCTTTGTGGCCATTGGCGATAGCTGGTATCGCGGTCGGGTGCTAGTGGCTTTGCGCGATCGCGGCCTGATTGCCGTTAACTACGTCCTGCTAGGCGACTACCTCTATAGTGTTGTCGGCAGCGAAATGTCGGCCAGTTGGCCCCTAGAATCGCTCAAAGCCCAAGCCGTAGCCGCTCGATCCTACGCGCTCACCCACAACATTCACCCCGCCAGTGAAACCTATTTCGATCTCGATAACACCCCCCGCTTCCAAGCCTATACGGGCATCTCTCGTGAAGCCAGTACTACCCAAGCCGCTGTCCAGGCAACGGCTGGAGAATTCATTAGCCATGATGGCGGCATTGTAGAATCGCTGTACGCGGCCTCACAGGCGATTGTCGATGATGCCCATAGCGGCAGCGGCATGAGCCAGCTCGGCGCTCGTGACTTGGCCGCGCAGGGTCATAGCTACACTGACATTTTGGGCTACTACTATCCCGGCACCGCCTTAGGCCGATTAGAAACAGATTCAGAGTAATCATCGGCTTAATTAATCGTGTTCGATGAGCTGAGAGGGTCAAGAAAAGATGAGCTCACCGGACGGGCTGCCTAGGGTAACCACTTCAGTCTGTAGCCACTTCAGTCATGACAGAGAAACCGGTTTTTCAACCTTGTCAATAATTAATGCTTTAGAGCTTGTATGACTTAATACAAGCATCGCCTAAGTTCTCCGAAAATCGTTTGCTCGGATGCATTTGACTACGCCTAGTGGCGTTAACTCATAAGTTGCATACCGATCTAATTACGGCTGTTCAAATCCGACCAAAGCAGATCGATTGAGATAGATCCTAGATCGATAAACTCACTTTTAAAACAATCAGAAGTTATGATTATTAAATTTCCCGCTCTAATCGCAGCTACTGGCTTGACAGTTTCCGCACCTTTAGTATTTGCCTCTGCCGCTTTTTCTCAAAGCAAACCCCAAAGCACTCAACAGAGCGTCGTTGAATTTATGGCCGACAGTCAGCCATCGGCTTGTAGCCTGCAAGTCGCGAACGTTTCGATTGATCAAGCAGAGGCCTTTACTACCGATGTTTTAGACACTGTTGGGGCTCCGATTACAAACTGCGAGGCTGTCAGCGGCACAGATGATGGAGACAGTAAAAACTTTAATTTTCTCAACCTCACTGAAGACCAATACTACAAAATCATCACCGAAAGTGAAGCTGAATTTGATCCCGACAGTGGCCTTTACGGATTTTCTATTCTGGGTGTGAAAATTGTGCCTTTAAACGCTGATGGCAGCGCCGCTGACCTTTCAGAAGTTGAGTACCTTTATCCTTCTGATGCGGGTTATTGCCTAGCCGATGTGGCCACTGAGCCTCATGAGCTGACCTGCCTGTTTGAAGTAGAAAGCAACAATCAAGTGCTGGTGGGTCGGCTAGATTACTCTTGGTAGTCTTAGTCTGTGTAGTCTGGTATGACGCGCTGATCTTAGCTATAAGGCGGCTTTAGCTAGCGAATTAAGGCTTCACCCAATCTTTGGCGGCTTCTACTGCTTGCTCCATGCCTGCTACGCCTAGACGCACGACGAGATAAAGCACGGTAGTGGTAGTTGCAGCCGCTAGCATACAGATAGTGAGGCCCGCAAGGCTAATGGCACCGTCGTCATCTAGAAGGCCAAAGCCGGTGACAAAAATGCCGATGGCAGGCAAAGTATTAGTCAGCGGAATGGGGATCATCATGGAGATAGACATCAATGCGATCGCTATTCCAATTACCAATCGTCCGGTTCTACTCGTGCACACAGACGTTAGCCGAGGCCGCGCGATGGTTTCAATGCGCTGGAGCCACGGCAATCCTTTGCGAATAAAGCCCTGCACGGTGGTGCGCTCAAAGCCCCTGCGCCGAAACTTTTCAGGTAACCAAGGTTGCTCCGCGCCGACTATGAGCTGCACTGCCAGCAAAAACATCACAATTCCAAAGGGCGTAGAGTACCCAGGGGCCGGAATCGGTAAAGCTGAGGGCAATGACAGCAAAACAAACAAAAAGCCAAAGGTACGCTCTCCGGCAATTTCTAAAATTTCATTGAGCGTCACTTCTTTTTTCGCACTGATGGCTTCGCCTGCAAGCTCATTCAAGGGCTCATGGAGGGTCTTGTGCAAAGGACGAGGCAAAGAATCCTGGTCGGCACTTGGAGCCCCATCGTTTAAAAAATATCGCTGTAGCTCTACTGATAGCTTGGCCATATAAAGGAACTCAATACAAAATTAAATCTAAATCTATAGCAATATATCAACAGGCCGATGGTTCTGAACAAGGCAAGGGTGAAGGTGAATAACCGTCATCAGCGCCTATTTGGACAAAGCCCATTACCATTCAGCGAAATTATTACACCATTACTACAGTGGATAGAAGCCAAAAACAGAAAAAACAATAGTGCCATTACCTTCACAATAAAAATAAATGCCTCTAAATGCCTCTAAATGCCTCTAACAGTGAAAGGTCTTAGTATTAATACTTTGCAATCTTTGCAAAATAAATGCCGGAGTTACCCAATAGCATCTCCGGCATTTATTTATAGGGCATCAAAATGAGGTCAGCAAAAACCTGCAAATAACCTAGTATTTGTAGGTCTCGCCTTTGTAAGGGCCTTCTATCGCCACATGAATATAGTCAGCTTGATCAGGGCTCAGCTCAGTAATAACACCGCCGAAGCCTTCGACCATGTAGCGGGCGACTTCTTCATCAAGCTTTTTAGGTAAGACCTCGACGGTGATCGCAGCAGCTTTTTGATCGGCAGGCAAGTCAGCAAACTTTTTCTCGTACAGAAAGATTTGAGCGAGCACTTGGTTTGCAAAAGATCCGTCCATAATGCGAGACGGGTGACCGGTGGCGTTACCAAGATTGACCAAGCGACCTTCAGAAAGCAGAATCAAAAAATCTTGCGGATCTTCGCTGCGGTAGACCTGATGCACTTGGGGTTTGACTTCTTCCCAGCGCCATTGCTTGCGCATGAAGGCTGTGTCAATTTCGTTGTCGAAGTGGCCGATGTTGCACACGACGGCGCCGCGTTTGAGATTGGCGAGGATGTTTTTGTCACAGACGTTGTAGTTGCCGGTGGCAGTGACGACAAGATCGGTTTTAGCTAACAGATCGAGATCGAGACAATCGACAGTGCCGTCGTTTTTGCCATTGAGGTAGGGCGAAACGACTTCAAAGCCGTCCATGCAGGCTTGCATCGCACAGATGGGGTCAACTTCAGCGACTTTGACAATCATGCCTTCTTGGCGCAGCGAAGCGACTGAGCCTTTGCCGACATCGCCGTAGCCGATAACCAGCGCTTTTTTGCCGGAAAGCAGGTGGTCGGTGCCGCGTTTGATGGCGTCATTGAGGCTGTGACGGCAGCCATATTTGTTGTCGTTTTTGGTTTTGGTAACGGCGTCGTTGACGTTGATGGCCGGAATTTTGAGCTGGCCTTTTTCTAGCATTTCAAACAAACGATGAACGCCAGTAGTGGTCTCTTCGGTGACACCGTGGATGCGCTCTAGCATTTGAGGATACTTTTCATGGATATGGCCGGTCAGATCGCCGCCATCGTCCAAAATCATGTTGGCATCCCAGAGTTTGCCGCCTTCTGAGCCGCCTGCGTCGTAGCAGGTTTGCTCTAAACACCAGATGTATTCTTCTTCGGTTTCGCCTTTC
The DNA here is from genome assembly GCA_963740915.1 of uncultured cyanobacterium. Lineage (GTDB taxonomy): Bacteria > Cyanobacteriota > Cyanobacteriia > Phormidesmidales > Phormidesmidaceae > Phormidesmis. The sequence goes on along the minus strand of CAVUFV010000004.1, from coordinate 87,154 downwards.
CAAGCAAAGACGGGGACGCCAGTGGCGGCGATCGCTGCTGCCGCATGGTCTTGGGTCGAGAAAATATTGCACGAAGACCAGCGCACTTCAGCGCCTAGCTCGCATAGGGTTTCGATTAAAACCGCTGTTTGAATGGTCATGTGGATGCAGCCGATGATCTTGGCGTTGGCCAGAGGCTTGCTGTCGCGGTACTTGGCCCGAATCGCCATCAGGGCGGGCATTTCGCCTTCAGCGATCGCAATTTCCTTACGGCCCCAATCGGCCAAGGCGATATCAGCGACTTTGTAATCTAACTTGCCGGTAGGAGCGGTATTTGGGATGCGAGTGCCGGTTGCAATCATAATGCTTTCTTTAGTGGAGTCTCTTGGTCTGTGGATTGAATGGATTTAAAGAATTGAGTGGCTGTGTAGGGTGGCGATCCAAAAAGCTCACCCTGCCCTCAAGTTATAGTGCCTAGCTTACCTTCAAAAACAACGGCAGACACCCGAAAACCCCCGCTAGGCCATGCATCTCACCGATGTATATGTATTGATGCCATTGAATTAAGCTCGCTGATCAGGGTTGAACTGATGCGATCGCACATCCTCGCAAAAGGCTGTAACCGCCTCAATTCCTTGCGCTTTTAAGTTTACATAGGGCTTAGCAAATGGCGGCTGCCAGTCGGACAAACCCAGCAGATCAGAAGTCACCAGCACCTGCCCGTCACAGTCTGGCCCAGCGCCAATACCAATGGTTGGAATCGTTAGAGCTTGGCTGATTTTTTGGGCCAGATCGCTGGGAATATGTTCGAGCACAATCGCGAAAACGCCTGCTTGCTGAAGATCTAGAGCTTCATTGAGAATGCGATCGCGCGCCTCAGCAGATGTGCCCTGCTGCCGAAAGCTGCCAAACTTGTATACTGACTGCGGCGTTAAGCCCACATGCCCCATCACCGGAATGCCCGCTTCTACGACCGCCGCAATGGTCGAGACCATTGCTCCATAGCCGCCTTCCATCTTCACTGCCTGAGCGCCGGTTTCTTTGAGAATGCGCCCGGCGGCTAGCATCGCCGCCGATGGGCTGATTTGATAGCTGAGAAAGGGCAAATCCACCACCACTAAGGTTTTTTTAATCGCCCGACGCACCATTTTGCTATGGTGAATCATTTCATCGAGCGTTAGCGGCAGAGTGGTTTCATGGCCCATAATTGTCATCGCCATCGAATCACCGACCAGCACAATATCGACCCCAGCGGCATCGACTATTTGCGCAGATAGATAATCCCAGGCTGTGAGCACAGCGATCGCCCTGCCTTCCTGCTTCCACTGCGCAAACTGATGCACGTTGACAATCATAGATTTTCTGGCTCCTGCCGCTGGTGAACCGACAGCAATCATCGGCTCGATTTCAACGCCAACAGAATATCAAAAACCAGCGATCGCTTCTAAGTAGACATCAGTAGGGATTACCGCAGTCGGTAGCCAAGTTCGCCGATGGACCTCACTTTATTTTATTTGCCCTTTATATTTGCCCTTTATTAGTTGGCTCAATATCTGGCCCTACTTGCTTGGCCCTACTTAATCTGGCCTAACAAGCGTCCCGTGAGCAGTGCCTCGCCCCGTCACCTCACTTATCCAAGCGAGTCCTTCGGTCGTTCCGACCCAGATTTTGTTACCCGTATCAGGTGAAATTGACAAAATGTGCTCGGAAGGCAGGTTGGGCACCCGTCCAATCACCGCACCATTGTAAGGGTTGAGCTTAACTAAACCCGTGCGAGTGCCCACCCATAAGCTCTGAGTGGAATCAAAGGCAATGGCTTCTACACTTTTGCCGCGCAGTTCAGTCACTGAGCGCAGCAGTTGTCCGGTGCGGCTGTCTAACACCAATAGCCCCGCTGGCGTACCGACCCAGAGTTCACCTTGCGGCCCCGTGGCTATTGCCTGCACCGAACGCCCTGGTAAATTGTTGACCTGATCGGTGATATAGGCCGTCGCCGTATTGACTCTGACTAGACCCTCCAAGGTGCCAACCCACAAATTGCCATCGGACCCTAGCTCCAAGGTATTGGCACTCACTCCTGGTAAGGCTTGCAGCGTCGTCATCAGCAGCCCTTCATCTGGACTCACCATTGCTAGCCCGCGATCAGTGCCGACCCATAAAAAACCCCGCCGATCTACCAAAGTAGCTAGCACCCGGTTAGAAGGCAGGCGAAAGTTTTGGGCGGTCACCTCATTGAGTCGAGGCTCAACCCGTACTAAGCCTTCTGGTGTACCCAGCCAAATCCGGCCCACATTGTCTTGTGCCATGGCGTCGATAAAGCGATTGGGCACAGCCACCCGCGCTACAATTCGCCCGGTTTCTGGGTTGATGCGTACCAGCCCTTGATGTGATCCAACCCATAGACTGCCGGTATAGTCGGGCTGCAATGCGCTGACCTGATAGTCTTCGGCAATAGGGTTGGGCTGATTTGATCGCTCAGGCGGTAGCGGGCTTGAGGGTAAGTCGGAGTTAGGCGTCTGGACTTGGGCGCTAGCAGGAGATCCAATTGGCGATGTCAGCCCGACGGTGGCGAAGACTAGTGCCCCACTCCATAGAAAAGCGATTCCTGCGCCTCGACCCATTTTTCTGGCAATACTCACAAAAATCATCCCTAAACCCAAACTTTGTAGATCCGCAACACAGAACAACGAATGCTGATGAGATAGATTGCCCAAAGGCACTGCTGAACTTACGCGGCTGTTCGCGACTGATTTCTTCATGCCAGCTTTTCAGGGCGACTTTTTTGGGGCTAGAGCGTTCAAGTCAAAAAATAATGATTGTTTTAATGTTTTTCGTCATAAAATGTTACATGCGATACCGCCTCTCGAAAACTCTCTTAATCTTCTGAAACCTTTCTATATCGGCATTCATAATATTTAGTTATCAGACTATACAGAACTTCTCAAAAGGAACTTATTGAGAGGCTGGTAGTATTCTGAATATCACAGGTTTATCTGAGCAGGTTGATCTGAAGGCACCCATACCTTATTGGCGCGGTCATTCTACAGCATGTGAATTGCTGTTTGAGAACGCTTCGAGCTTCAAGTATTCAGAAATTGTCTGGAGCTGTTTGCTGGCATCATTAGTCGTTAGCGGCAGCATTTTTAGACGTTGGGTGTCAGTCTCTTTTGGGTGAGACGCATGAAGCTCAATCAATATCTAGTTTGACTACATAGGAAATAGACAGGAAATAGGGAAATATGTCCTACTCACAGACTCAATCCAAGTCTGGTGCTGGTTACAGCGCTGGTGTACAAGATTATCGGCTAACGTATTACGCTCCCGACTACACGCCCCGAGATACTGACATCTTGGCGGCTTTCAGGATGACGCCTCAACCGGGAGTGCCCCCTGAAGAGTGCGCTGCCGCTGTTGCCGCAGAATCATCTACAGGTACTTGGACGACTGTGTGGACTGACTTGCTCACCGACATGGATCGCTACAGAGGCCGTTGTTATGACATTGAGCCCGTTCCTGGTGAAGACAATCAGTACATTGCTTACGTTGCTTATCCGCTCGATTTGTTTGAGGAAGGTTCGGTCACGAACTTGCTGACCTCAATTGTGGGTAACGTATTTGGCTTTAAGGCACTGCGGGCGCTGCGTTTGGAAGATCTGCGGATTCCGGTGGCTTACCTCAAAACGTTCCAAGGCCCACCTCACGGCATTCAGGTAGAGCGCGATCGCCTCAACAAGTACGGTCGTCCGATGCTGGGTTGCACCATCAAGCCTAAGCTTGGCCTATCGGCTAAGAACTACGGCAGAGCGGTGTATGAGTGTCTACGGGGCGGCCTCGACTTCACGAAAGACGATGAGAACATCAACTCGCAGCCGTTCCAGAGATGGCGCGATCGCTTCCTCTTCGTAGCCGATGCCATTCACAAGTCACAGGCTGAAACCGGTGAGATCAAAGGCCACTATCTAAATGTGACCGCTCATACCTGTGAAGAAATGCTCAAGCGCGCCGAGTACGCCAAAGAACTCAACATGCCCATCATCATGCATGACTTCTTGACGGCTGGCTTTACCGCTAACACGACGTTGGCTCACTGGTGCCGCGATAACGGCGTGCTCTTGCACATTCACCGCGCCATGCACGCTGTGCTTGATCGTCAGAAAAACCACGGCATTCACTTCCGCGTTTTGGCGAAGTGTCTGCGGATGTCGGGCGGCGACCACATCCATACCGGTACGGTTGTGGGTAAATTGGAAGGCGATCGCGGCGCTACTTTGGGCTTTGTTGATCTGCTGCGCGAAAACTACATCGAGCAAGACAAGTCTCGCGGCATCTACTTCACCCAAGACTGGGCTTCTATGCCAGGTGTGATGGCAGTTGCTTCTGGTGGTATTCACGTATGGCACATGCCCGCTCTCGTCGAAATCTTCGGCGATGACTCCGTGCTTCAGTTTGGCGGTGGCACCCTAGGTCACCCTTGGGGTAACGCACCGGGTGCAACGGCTAACCGAGTTGCTCTCGAAGCCTGCATTCAAGCGCGTAACGAAGGCCGCAACCTCGCTCGTGAAGGCGGCGATATCTTGCGTGAAGCCGGTAAGTGGTCACCAGAACTTGCAGCTGCACTCGATCTTTGGAAAGAGATCAAGTTTGAATTCGACACCGTGGACACTATTTAAGTTAGCTTTTCACGCAGCTAGGAAATTCAGCGCTGGCAAAGTGCCAGAAAACGGTGCCCAAACGGTATCCGGCAGAGCGGTTTCTCGGCAACGGTTTATCCGAGAATAATCAGCACAATAGATTTAACAGTGGATTTATCGGGGCTCTTATCAGCGGGCTCCTCACATATGGATCTCAAGCGAATTGCGAAAGATACGGCTCAGGTGCTCACTAGCTACCTCACCTATCAATCTGTTCGTACCGTGCTAGATCAGCTCAAAGAAACTAACCTGCCGCGATACTACTGGTTCCAAGAATTTTCCAGTCGTGAAAAGCTTCAAGATGGCGAAGCGTTCATTCAGCAGCTCTTTCAGGTAGAGCCCGAGTTGGCCTTGCGGGTGATGACAGTCAGACAGCATTTAGCCGAAGAAGTGAGCGAATTTCTTCCCGAAATGGTGACGACTAACATCCAGCAGTCCAACATGGAGCATCGCAAAAAGCATCTTGAGCGAATGACTCAAATGACGTCAGAAGAACTTGCTGCTAGTGGTGAAAAAGTCAACGATTTAGAGCTATTAGAGTCCCCCGAAGCAGATGAGCCTGATTCTTCCTCTGCTTCTAATTCATAAGGCCCGAAAACGCCCTAAATTGCTGCTACCGCCAGCTATTCATCTCTGACCCACAAACTACAGACTCAATAACCCATTTACACCCAAAGAACCCATGAAAACTTTGCCAAAAGAGCGCCGGTATGAAACTCTCTCATACCTTCCCCCATTGACCGATTCTCAAATCGAAAAGCAGGTTAACTACTGCTTGCAAATGGGCTATATTCCCGCCGTTGAGTTCAACGAGAACTCTGACCCAGAGGTTTACTACTGGACGATGTGGAAGCTGCCTTTGTTTGGTGCAACCAGCACTCGCGCCGTTTTGGACGAAGTGCAGGCTTGCCGCTCTGAATACGGCAACTGCTTCATCCGCGTTGTTGGCTTCGACAATGTAAAGCAGTGCCAAGCTGTTAGCTTTATCGTGCACAAGCCCGGTAGTAACAACAATAGCAACAGCGGCTATCGTTACTAAGCCTTAGCCATTCAAATCAGGCTTACTCGATAAAACGTGTAAGCCGTTCTTTAAAACAAAGGAGGGAAGCAAAACTGCTTCCCTCCTTTGTCGTGCTTTTTTATGAATGATGAACGGGTTAGCGGTTAGCGAGCTTCTTTTTGCCGACTTTACGCAAGCGAATAGAAGCTGGGGTAACTTCTACCATCTCATCGGGGCCAATATATTCCAGGGCGCGCTCTAGGCCCATTTCCATAGGAGCCTGGAGCTGCACTAGCTCATCGCCAGAAGCGGCTCGGTGGTTAGTGAGCTGCTTGGCTTTGCAAATATTTAGCTCCAGATCCTGAGGGCGGTTGTTTTCACCGACGACCATGCCTTTGTAGACCTTGGTGCCGGGTTCAATAAAGAACGTGCCGCGATCTTCTGCGTTTTTGAGTGCGTAGAAAGTGGCAACGCCTTCTTCAAAAGAAATCAAGACGCCGTTGCGGCGAGTGTCGATTTCGCCGGACATCGGGCGATATTCTAGGAAGCTGTGGTTCATGATGCCAGCACCGCGAGTAGCGCGCATGAACTCGCCCCTAAAGCCGATCAGCCCACGAGCTGGAACCACAAACTCTAGCTGAGCTCGGCCATCGCCAGAAACCATCATGTCTTGAAGTTCGGCTTTGCGAGTGCCGAGCCTTTCCATGCAGCCGCCAACAGCTTCTTCAGGAACGTCAAGCACGAGCTGCTCAAATGGCTCACAGGGCTTGCTATTGACTTCGCGGTATATTACCTGTGGCTGAGAAACTTGAAACTCATAGCCTTCGCGGCGCATGGTTTCAATCAAGATGCCGAGGTGCAGTTCGCCGCGTCCAGAGACGGCAAAGCGATCAGGTGAATCGGTGGGTTCTACCCGCAAAGCAACGTTGGTTTCGAGTTCGCGCATGAGGCGATCGCGCAACTGCCGCGAGGTTACAAAATCACCTTCTTGACCCGCAAAGGGCGAGTCATTTACCGCAAAAGTCATTTGCAGCGTTGGCTCATCGACTTTGATTAGCGGCAGCGCCTGAGGATCTGTAGCACTAGTAATTGTTTCACCAATATTGGCATCGGCAAAACCTGCGACCGCAACCAGATTACCGGCAGTTGCTTCTTTAATTTCGATGCGAGCGAGCCCATCAAAGCCCATCAACTTGGTAATTCTGGCTTTGACAATAGAGCCATCTTCTTTCACCAGCGCCGTTTGTTCACCCTGGCGAATGGTGCCATTGTGCACCTTACCGATTACAATTCGGCCCAGATAATCTGAGTAATCTAGCGTCGTCACCTGAAGCTGCAAGGGCTTATCTGGATCGCCAATGGGGGGAGCCACATGGTGCAAAATCGCTTCAAACAAAGGCTTCATGTCTACGTCTTCGTCTTCCATTTTGGCTTTGGCAAAGCCCGCTAGGCCAGAAGCAAAGAGGTAAGGAAAATCGCACTGATCGTCATCTGCACCGAGTTCTAAGAATAGATCGAGGACTTTATCAATCGCGACGTGAGGGTCAGCGCGAGGGCGATCGATTTTGTTTACAATTACAATCGGGCGTAGCCCTTTTTCGAGAGCTTTTTTAAGCACAAAACGAGTCTGAGGCATGGGGCCTTCGTTGGCATCGACAATCAGCAAGCAGCCATCGACCATGCCAAGCACGCGCTCAACTTCACCGCCAAAGTCGGCGTGGCCGGGCGTATCGACAATGTTTACCAGCACGTCTTTGTAGTGAACGGCGGTGTTTTTAGACAAAATTGTAATCCCTCGCTCCCGTTCCAAATCGTTAGAATCGAGCACGCAGGTGGGGACGGCTTCGTTGTCGCGGAAGATGCCGGACTGCTCTAGCAGTGCGTCAACAAGGGTGGTTTTGCCGTGGTCTACGTGGGCGATGATAGCAACGTTGCGGATAGGAAGGCTCATGGGGTGTCTCAAGGGTGGCGAAAGTGCCAACAGATAAATCGCTCACGTCTTTAAACGGTGAGCATGAAAGAGAAGTGGGGCGGGGTGAAGATTATTTGCACGCCCGATAAAAAGCTCAAAATAAAGCTTAATCAATTGTAACTTATGGGATGGCGACCGGGGGCTTAATCCCTAGTCTGTTTGGGTAAGTCTGTGATCAAGCCGACAAACGGCTGCTTGATCGCGGCTCTATAAAAGGAGCAAAGCCTTATGCGCCGGTTGATAAGTGAGCGGAATGGTTTACGCATGATAAAAAGTGACCAAAAAATAATCGAGGCGGATCATTAATTCCGGTGCTCTAAGCTTTTGAGTCTTCGGGGAGGGCTTCTCCGCAGCGGCGGCAAAACCGGGCATCTGATTCGTGACCTAGCAATCCGCAGTTTTGGCAGGTTATCCGCACGGAATTTTGCACTTTGCTAAATTGCTGAATTAAGTTGCCGACTTGCGTGGGAATCAGCGCAATGCCGGTCAAAATCATCAGGATGGTGAGGCCGCGTCCGGCTTCGGTGATGGGGGTAATGTCGCCGAAACCAACGGTGGTCATGGTGACGACTGCGAAGTAAACCGCGTCTAGGAAGGTGACGAAGCGATCGCTGTTGGCGGTGTGCTCAGCTTGGTAAATCGCGCCTGAATAAATGAAAATAATGGCGAAAAGCGTGAATAAAATGCGGGCAAAAATTAGCCCTTCGTAGCCGCTGAGTCGGCCTAGCCAAGTTTTTTCCTCAAAGAAGCGGGCCAAGCGTAAAATCCGCAGCCAGCGAATCAGCCGTAGAAAACGGGTGTCTAATAAGCTGCTCGTTAGACCGCCGAATAAACCGCTCAATAAGCCTAGAGCGAAGGGCAAAATGGCGATTAGATCGATCAGTCCATAGAGGCTGAAAACAAATCTGAGTGGACGTTCGGCTGACCAAAAGCGAATAGCGTATTCGAGGGTGAATAAAGCCAGAATCAGCTGATCGGTGATTTGCAGGGCGAGGCAAACAGCTTCGGGTAAGGGATAGGTTTGGATCGCGAATAGGGCGGCTGAGAGTAGAATGAGTAGCGCGATCGCGCCATTGACAGCGACGCCCCAACGCGTGCCGCTTTCATTAAGAATCCGCCGAATTCGAACCTTGATCCCTAAATTTGCGGCTGGATCGTTTTCTGATTTATTGGCCGTCATTGCCTTATCTCACTTACTGACTGAGATCACATGAGATCACATCAATAGTTGCTGCTAGTTGCCGCCATATCGCTCCTGCAAATCCTCACATTATCTGTAGATTGCACCCACATTGTCAGATGAGTCGATAGGATGGCTAAGTGCATGAATGAATTTGAGCGAACTTGGGAAAGTCCGGTGAAAATCCGGCGCTGTGCCGCAACTGTCAAAGTCAGAATACCGATTTTGAGCCTTGATTCATTCTGTTATTCAATTTCTATTTAACTTCTGGGCCTGCGTTGCACAGGCTAAAGGAAACACCGTATGACGCTTATTCAAACCGCCGATACGCTAGCTGCTAATCAGCTAGCGTCCAGTTCGCTGCCGTTTCACGATCTAGATAAAAGTTTAGACAAAAGTTTAGACAAAAGCGCCCACAGCCTTTCGAGTGATCATGCCGCTCATTCCCCTTCAGATCACTCCTTAGGCCATCTGGAACTAGACCCGATCACGCTCAAAGCCGATCTAAAGTTGCCGCCATTACCGACGACGAGGCCGCTGCTGATGGTTGGACACGGCACCCGCAATGCCAAGGGTCGCCAAGATCTGGTTGATTTTGCCGCGATTTATCAGCGGCTTGATCTGTCTCGTCCGGTCATTCCCTGCTTTTTAGAGCTGACTTCTCCGAGCATTCAAGATGGGGTTGATCGCTGCATTGAGCAGGGCTATACCGATATTTCAGTGCTGCCGATTCTGCTGTTTGCGGCGCGTCACAATAAGTTTGATGTGACCAATGAGCTAGATCGCGCTAAGGCCAAGCATTTAGCTCAGCATCCGCAGATTGCCTTTCACTATGGTCGTCACTTTGGCATTACCCCAGCTATTTTTGAGCTGTGGAAAGCGCGATTGGCTTTGTTAGATACGCCCGCTCACAATCCTCACAGCATTGAGCGTCAAGATACGGTGCTGCTGTTTATTGGGCGTGGGTCGAGCGATCCGGATGCGAATGGCGATGTGTATAAGCTAGCGCGGATGATGTGGGAGGGCAGCGGCTATCAGACGGTAGAGACCTGCTTTATTGGGATTACGCATCCTCGGCTAGAAGAAGGCTTTAGAAGGGCGCGTCTCTATCACCCCAAGCGCATCATCGTTTTGCCGTACTTCATGTTTACTGGGACGCTGATGGAAAAAATTGAGTCCATCGCGATCGCCCAGCAGGCGCTTTACCCAGATATCGAAGTGGCGACCTTGCCGGAAATGGGGATTCATCCACTGTTACTGAAGGTGCTGCGCGATCGCGAAATTGAAACTCAGCTTGGTCAGGTCGCCATGAACTGCGAAATGTGCAAATTCCGCCTCGTCGCAACGGCTGAGGATGGGCACGGACATGGCCATGATCATGGACACGACCATGGGCACGGACATGGGCATGACCATGATCACGGCACTGGTCTAGACCCGTATGCTGAGCCGGAAAAGTACCATAATCGGATTTGGCAGGTGCCCTAGAGCAATTACTTAAGAGAGTAACTAATGACTGACTTTGCGTTTCAGGTGGGCGATCGCGTCAAAATCCGCGCCCTCCCCCCCTATCTCAAAAGCGACGACAACATGCCCATGCTCCGGCCTCCCGACCTAGTTGAAATGGGCGAAGAAGGCATTGTGCTCAAGCGCAAACCCGGCGGCTATATGGGCGTGCGCTTCAGTCGAGGAGCCTTCTTAATCGATGCTCAATATCTAGAATCAGCCTCAGAATCAGCCGCAGACTAGAGCCTCAAACTAGCTAGGGCGCAACGAGTAAAGCCAGATAATATTCTTTAAATGAATATTTTTTGAATAGCTTTACTCGTTTAGGTTCAGTCCATGTGCTACATTTAATAACCGTGAAAGGCAGCAGCACGGCTTCAAAAACTGCGTCAATTGCCTTGATAAAGAGGCTAAATATGGGGGTCGCTAGCTCAGTGGTAGAGCATTCGGCTTTTAACCGACTGGTCCTGGGTTCGAATCCCAGGCGACCCATATTTTTCATCTCCTACTGCATCCGTTAAAACTGCATTTTTAAGTTTTAATTCACAGCGTAATGTTTTGACCTACTATTAATGGATAGAAACCTACAGAACCTGGAAAAAACAGGACGCTTTAGGTTTGCCACTCGGCAGAAATCATTAGGAGGATATGGAATGGCGCTTGTACCTATGAGGCTGATGCTTGATCACGCAGCCGAAGAAGGCTACGGAATCCCAGCATTTAACGTCAACAATTTAGAGCAGATTCTGTCTATTATGCAGGCAGCGGATGAAACCGACAGCCCTGTCATTTTGCAAGCCTCGCGCGGCGCACGGCAGTATGCAGGTGAGCACTTTTTGCGCCACTTAGTCACAGCCGCTGTTGAGAGCTACCCTCACATTCCCATTGTGATGCACCAAGATCACGGCAACGGCCCTGCCACCTGCTATTCAGCTATTCGCAACGGCTTTACTAGCGTCATGATGGACGGCTCTCTCGAAGAAGATGCCAAAACCCCTGCTAGCTTCGACTACAACGTCAGCGTTACCCGTGAAGTGGTTAAAGTAGCTCACGCGATTGGCGCTAGTGTAGAAGGCGAACTCGGCTGTCTCGGTTCATTAGAAACTGGCCAAGGCGAAGCTGAAGATGGCCACGGCTTTGAAGGTAAGCTCGACAAAAATCAGCTTCTCACTGATCCTGAAGAAGCGGCCCAATTTGTTGAAGCGACTCAAGTCGATGCTCTGGCTGTCGCAATTGGCACTAGCCACGGCGCTTACAAGTTTACCCGTAAGCCCACTGGCGAGATTCTCGCAATTGACAGGATTGCTGAAATTCATAAGCGCTTGCCCAACACTCACTTAGTCATGCACGGATCGTCTTCGGTGCCTCAAGAGTGGCTAGAGATGATCAACAAGTACGGCGGTGCTATTCCTGAAACTTACGGCGTACCTGTCGAAGAGATTCAAAAAGGCATTCAGAACGGCGTTCGCAAAGTGAACATCGATACTGATAATCGCTTGGCGATTACCGCAGCTATCCGCGAAGCCGCGATGAAAGATCCTAAGAACTTTGATCCGCGTCACTTCCTCAAGCCTTCTATCAAGTATATGAAGCAAGTTTGTGTTGCTCGCTACGAAGCGTTTGGTGCAGCTGGCAATGCCTCCAAGATCAAACAGGTCGGCGTTGAAGTGTTTGCAGCTAAATATGCAGCTGGTGAACTTGACGCTAAGATCAAGACGGCTGCTGCTGTTTAGTACTTAGCTAGATTGAACACTCAATTGATGCCTAGAATTTCTAGCTGTGCAATTGAAGTGTAATCAAAGTGAAATAGGTAAAAATACCCCTCGGAAAGTATCTTTCCGAGGGGTATTTTATAGAGTGGCGCTGCTACAGGCGGATAAGGTAGGCAAAAGCCGCTATTTTGTTGCCTTTTTCGCTACTTAATCAGCCGACCTCAAGCCACTTATTACCAGGGACTTCTGAAAGATGAGGTGCTAAGTGAGCGATTAGCGATTAGCCGCTAAATTTTGCCGACGGCGTAAAACCGCCACACCGCCAACGGTGCCCAGTAAAGCCAGCGTTGCAGTCATATCTGGCTCTGGCACACTAGCTGCATTCACCGCCACAATTTCGCCAGCGGCAACCGGCAGCACGGTTAGGTATCCATTTGTACCGTTAACTTCATTAGGCGTACCCGCACCTACGCCAGCCGGAACACTTAACCCATGAATGACAATCTCACGAAAAGTGAGAGGCATTAAATCAGCGGCTGTAAACGCCATCCCGGTCGCAGGATTTGTACCAAAAATACTCGGATCGGTAAGATCATAAGTGGTTGTAACGCTTGCACTTCCATCAGCAGTGGTAATCCAAGCTAACGGTAAAACAATCGGGCCGTAAGCGGGTGCACCTTCTGCTAATTCGATAAAGCCATCGCCATCGAGATCATTGGCGAGGGTGGGCGTCATCGAATCGGCTACTGCACCTCCACTAAACAACCCGTGAATATGCTGAACGTGAAGCTGGTTTGGCTCTAAGCCGGTAGCCGTAGTCGTGACCGTTAGCGTTTTATTGTCATCTGACAGATCGAGTAATGCGGTGCCTGTGACCCCTGAGTGGTTGAGCGTACCGATATCAGCTTTAAAGCTAGCGGCCTGGGCAGCGACAGCAGAGAAGCCAAGCATCGCGGCACTAAGCAAAAGTGTTCTTGAGAGATATTTCATGGTTGGATTTCTGAAGTATTGGTATGACAGATATTAAAAGGTGCAGCGTCCCTGGACTTATAGGTATTTATAGAGAGGACTGCAAACGCGGCTAACGCGTCTGATTCATCAATATCCAGCAGAATATATTGATGAATCTCAATACTCTGTCTTTCAGAAGGTATATTCATCAACGTTTTTTATAAAGGTTATGCAAAGTTTAGATGAAGCTAGTGCAAACGCTGCCCCTCATCCGCTGCGGCGCTAAGAACTATACTTGTAAATAACTTCATTCGACCTCATCTTTTTCTCTTTTGGCCAAACAGCGACTCGATACCCTCTTAGTAGAACAGGGACTGTGCCCTTCTAGGCAACAGGCTCAACGATTGATTCGAGCCGGGGAGGTGAAAATCGCTCAGCAAATTATGGATAAGCCGGGGATGCTGATCGCCACCGATGCGGTAATAGAACTTAAGCAAAAGCCGCCTTTTGTCTCTAGAGGTGGCGAAAAGCTGGCCAAAGCTCTAAAGGTATTTGATATTCAGCCCGCTGGTAAAATTTGTCTAGATGGCGGTATCTCTACGGGTGGTTTTACCGACTGTTTGCTGCAAGCCAATGCTAGGCAAGTATATGGCGTAGACGTAGGCTACGGGCAAGTGGCTTGGACAATCCGCCAAGATGTTCGCGTTGTGCTGAAAGAACGGACAAATATTCGCTACCTAACCCCTGAAAATCTGTATCACTCGGAGGCCCGCGCTACATTGGGAGTCATGGATGTTTCTTTTATCTCTTTGACTAAAGTGTTGCCTGCTTTTTGGGCGCTGTTGGCTTCACCTCGCGAAGTTGTTCTATTGGTGAAGCCACAGTTTGAAGTGGGCCGCGAAAAAGTGGGGAAAAATGGCGTAGTGCGAGATCATAAAGATCAGGCAGGGGCGATTTTTCGGGTTAATCAGGTAGCGCAGACTTTGGGTTGGCAATACAGAGGACTTACTTGGTCAGAAACTGTAGGCCCAGCTGGTAATATCGAATATTTGCTGTGGCTCACTCAAAGCGATCAAAACAATCAGAGCGATGGTAATTCTCAGCCGTGGCCGGACTTAGAAGATCTTTGTAAGGTGACTCAAGCAGCGCGGGCGAAGCTTGTTTAGGGTGATTTTAGCGCGATCGCTCAACCCTCAAGTAGGCTCTCAAGCACAAAGCCCAAAAGATGAACCAAAGACGGATACTATACGCTGATAGCTTCTGAAGCTGCTAGATTTAGCACTTTAGCAGACATTTCATTAGACATTTCTCTTTCTGATATTTTATCTTTCGCCTGAGTAGAGCTAGCCAAACAAACCGGTAGCTCTATCAAAAATTTTGTCCCTTGCCCCAGTACTGAATGGCACTTTATGACGCCAGCGTGCTGCTCAACCACAATTTGGTGGCTAATCGCAAGCCCTAATCCTGATCCATTTCCGACTACTTTAGTGGTGAAAAAAGGATCAAAAATGAGGTCTTGAATTTCTGGAGCAATGCCTGAACCATTGTCAGTAATCCAAATGGCAATCCGTTGGCCTTCTTGCACCAATGAGGTGGCGATATGCAGCAGCGGCGCTTTATCACTATCCGTGACAGAAAAAGAAGCAGTAGAGTCTTGATCAAGTTCTGTAACGACGCTCAGATCGCGGATGGCATCAATGGCATTGCGAATCAGATGCATGAAAACTTGATTGATTTGACTGGCATAGCACTCCAAAGCAGGCACTTGGCCGTATTCTTTTTGGATGGTGATGCCCTCTAGCTGAGATCCTAGAATGGCTAAAGTGCTATTAAGGCCCTCATGTACATCTACTTTTTTTACTTTAGATTCGTCGAAGCGAGAGAAATTACGTAAACTAATTACCAAGTCACGAATGCGCTTAACGCCACTGCGTAGAGAAATAAAGCTTGAGAGCAGATCTTTAGAGGTAAATTCAAAGTCGAGTTCTTCTAACTTTTCGCGAATAGTTGAGGCAGGCGTAGGGTAATGTTCCTGATAAGTCCGAATGAGCGCTAGCAAATCTTGTACATAGCCATCCATGTAGTTTAAATTGCCGTAAATGAAGTTAATCGGGTTGTTGACCTCGTGGGCAATGCCCGCCACAAGTTTTCCCATACTGTTCATTTTTTCATTGTGAATCAGTTTAATTTGAGCTTGTTTTAGGTTGTCTAAGGCTTGCTGCAACTCGGCAGTACGCGCTTCTACGCGCTGCTCTAGGAGTTTGTTATTGGCAAGGGTCTGCTCGGCTGGGCTGCTTTTAAGAAAGCTGTAGTAAGCTTTTGAGTGATAGCGTAAGCGGGCAATCAGTTCTATCGGATCGGGTAGCTTGACTAAGTAGTCGTTAGCGCCAGCGGAGAAGGCAGCGGCTTTGATTTTGGCCTCATTGTTAGAAGAGAGTACAACAATGGGTATATCTTTTGTTTTGGGATGAGTGCGAAAAAACTTAACCAGCATGAGCCCATCGACATCGGGCATTACTAGATCTTGCAAAATTACGGTAGGGCATAGTTTTGCGGCAACTGAAAGCGCCAGGGTGGGATCGCTGCAAGCGTGGACACTCATGTCTGCTTCTGTGGCTAACAAACGTCGTACCGATTCTACGATGATGGGTTGATCATCAACGACTAAGATAACAACGGGCTGATTGCCAGTAGAGGAATGAGACGGTATGGGATCAGACATGAATCACCTACTGGTGTTTAAAGTTTGTTACTCAATAACTGGCAATCAAAGAAGATTTGGGAAGATTTGGGAAGACTTGGAAAAAACGTTTTGACCAGTTTGGCCAGTGAAAGTGACAAAATATAAAGTATATTGACTAGAACTTGAGATTTGATAAGATTTACTCCTAGCAGTATTCCCTAGCCGCGGTTTTTTTCAACCTTGCTAAATAGGGCTATCCTAGGCATTTTTAGCTATTTTGCCTAGTTTTATCGACTGTTTGCTTCATTTTCTGCTAGCAGTTGAGCAATCTCTTTGACGATTGTTGATATGCTGCAGTACGACAATCGCAGCTTGTGAGTGAGCCGGAATGGCTGCTAGAATTTTCCTTAGAGCCTTCGGCCCGCCGGTAGAAGCCCCCTCTACGATCAAATTCGAGTGCTGCCTTCGAATGAGATCTGCTGTGATCAGCTACCGCTAGAGCTGATCTAGAAGATTTGCCAATAAACTTGGCAACCGTCGTCATTTTTAAGAGCAGAGGTCGAGCGGCGACGGCAAGCGCGGCGGCGTTACTAGCGTTACCCTGAAGTCCGAGCCTGAGTCCAGCACAGGTTCTAGCATGGGCGTTGTCACGACATGTAATGCACTCTCTAGCCCATCGCTTCAAACACCTTACTTCAAACACCTTAGAGGGGTTTCGAGTGATGTTGGCCGTGACAAGCAACCTTGCTTATCTAAAATCTCTCTATCTACTTAGGTGCTCAACTTTTAAGCTTCCAAAATAACTTTTTGCCGAGCTTTCTCGAAAGATCTCGCCCCAAGCGGCCAATAGCCCCTGGCTACTTTCTTTAAAGGCGCACATGCGGCTAGTAATCACCTTTCAAGATGGCTGATCAGAAAGCTTTCCAACCTGTTGAGAAAACGACTTTAAATCACTGAGCTAATCGCTCAACAAACTGGCTCAACAAACTGTGGCACTGCTGTATCGCTTGCATAGCTTTAGTGAGCGGGCGATCTCGCGCCGGATCGAGAGCCGACATCTCGTTATTCACTATTTCAAACTGCGGCGCAAGGTTTTACCCGCTGAATAATTTGAGCCGTTTGACCAATGATTTGGCTGATGCTGTAGGGATTGTTGCCGACATCTTGCGTGAATTTGTCCATCTCCATCACGCCTGCTGATACCGAAGAGAGCATTTTTTGCACCCTGCTTTCGATGTCTAGCGTTGCGATCGCAGTCTGGTTGACTAAGCGCCTGATCTTTCTGGCGACCACCGAAAACCTGCGCCATATTCGCCTACTTTTTCAGCTTCCATCGCGGCATTGAGAGAACGTAAATTCGTTTGATCAGCGACTTGGGTAATTGCTGTTACCACCGCGCTAATGTTGTTGGCTTTATCGTCAATTAGGCCCAGCTTAGAAGAGATTGTTGTAGTTTCAGCAATCAGCTGCTGAATAGTCTTGGCTATCTTATCGAGATCTTGCTTGCCTGTATTTGCTGTCTTTGCCGCTACATCAGCGAGGCTCATGACCTAGCTCATCGTTGGGCTCAGATCTTCAGCCGTCGCTGCCATTTTTTAGGCGGTGGCCGTGACTTGAGTCATAGACGCTACCTGATCGGTCACGGTTGCTTCTCGCTGACAGCTAAAAGCGGCAATTTGAGTGCTAGAAGTCGTAAATTGAATGCTGCCGTTTTGCTCAACGACACCGACTATTTTTTGAACTTTGCGATCGCACTCTAAAATAGTCTAAAAATAGCCTGAGAAATTTGCTCACTGTCCGCTAAATACTGTGCCGTTGCCAGACTCGGCTGATAGCTCGCACCCCTTTTTCAATAGCGCGCAAAATAGATCGACATCCGACCGATTCCGGGTTGAGTCCAATTTTTTGCCGCAGTAATGCTTCGGCTTCAGCTTGAATAGCAATGTATTGATCCATTTAAATGCCCCTTGAGACTGAGCCGTCGGACTCCCGTTTGAGCTTGTGGTTGGGCTTTTTAAGAGCTCAGAGCGCAGCCACAAGACTCGCTCAAAGATAAGATCTAATGTCAGCGGCTAAATGATATTGCCTTCATTTTTGGGGTTTGCGCAACGCTCGTTTTTTGTAGGGCTATTAGCGGAATGATAGTTTTCATCTCAGTCGCTGATAGTGCCTAGCGTGTATTTTCAACTTTAAATCACAGCATCAGCATGAGATAGCCAAAAAACAGACCAATCTTTCTCTATGTATCCCCATCAGCACGCTATTCTCACTAGATTTAAGCAGGTTTAAATAAAAAAGGAGCCAGCATTGCTAGCTCCTCCTATTTTTCAAAAAATCTAGAATATCTAAAACATTTGAATGTTCTAGATATTCTTCACGTATTTTCTACCCATCGATTGCGTAGTTTTACTTGATAGTGACTTTAGCGCCCGCATCTTCAAGCGTTTTCTTCGCTTCTTCAGCCGCATCTTTAGGCACGGCTTCTTTCACGTTGATAGGAGCCGATTCCACCATTGTCTTGGCTTCTTTCAGTCCAAGCCCGGTCATCGTGCGCACGGCTTTCAAAATAGCGATTTTCTTATCGCCAGGGACTTCATCCAACACGACGTCAAATTCAGTTTTCTCTTCAACTTCTTCAGCAGGTGCGCCGGGGCCAGCCATCATCATGCCGCCAACCGGGGCAGCGGCGCTGACGCCAAATGCCTCTTCAATTTGAGAAACCAGCTCAGAAGCTTCGAGCAAAGAGAGGGTTTTTAGCTTTTCGAGAATTTCGTCAGTTGCAGTAGACATGAATGTCTCTCCTTAAATTAATGGAATGGAAATTAGTGGAACAATGAATTGAAAGTTAGCTGAAATTAGTTGAAGCTGAGCAACAAGTTGCTTACTCTTCGCCTTTTTCGGCGTAAGCTTTGATACCGCGACCAATCGAAGCCGGAACTTCTTTGATACCCAAAGCCACTTTGGTAGCAACAGCGTTGATAGCGATCGCAATTTTCGCGTACAGTTCGTCTTTGGTCGGCAAATCAGCCAACGCTTCAGCGTCTTGTGCGCCTAATAGCTTGCCTTCTAAGACGCCGCCAACCAGCTCAGTTTTCTTGGTATCTTTCTGAAACTTTTTGTAGGCTTTAACCGCCGAACCAATGTCTTCTTGGGTAAGCACAACTGCGGTTGTGCCGGTAAGCAAAGACTCCAGTGCTTGCCACTGCTCTTGGCCATCAATAGCTCGTTTCAGCAGCGTGTTTTTAGAGATTTTGCAGACCGTGCCAGATTCTCTAAGCCGAGTGCGCAAATCGCTAATTTGAGCGACCGAAAGACCCTGGTAGTTAATCACAAAAGCCGATTCCGACGCGTCTAAAAGCGCCTTTAGATCGCTTACAATTTGTTGCTTATCTGCTAGCGTTCTTCCCATTTCATCTCACCTCCTTTTTAGTTAGATTTCGTTATTTTTGATGAAGTTTGGCTTCTAAAGATGTCAAATTTGCAGATATTAAAAAGCCCCGATTCACTTACCAGAATCGAGGCCAACGGATCGAAAAGACGCTTACCGAACGTAAGCAACGCTTCAATCGCATACCTCGGCAGGAAATTAAGCTGCTTAGATAAACCGGCTACCGGTATCTAAAGAGCACCTACTGTCTCTGGTCGCTATATTCAATTTTGAGATTGAAGCATAAGCAAAAAATCAAAAGGCTTGTTTATTACAGCCCTAAAATTCTATCAGAGTTTTGACAGAGTTTTGACTTGAAAGTTTAGAA
This sequence comes from uncultured cyanobacterium, assembly GCA_963740915.1. Classification (GTDB taxonomy): domain Bacteria; phylum Cyanobacteriota; class Cyanobacteriia; order Phormidesmidales; family Phormidesmidaceae; genus Phormidesmis. The sequence goes on along the minus strand of CAVUFV010000004.1, from coordinate 67,725 downwards.
CAAACAGCTGGGGCTAAAAACGCCCTTTAAAGACGCTTTATTTAGCTATATATCCATCTGTTTAGTTTAGCTAACCTACTCAGCACCTTTAAGATCTGCCATCTTCAGATCACGCAGGGCCTGCACATCTACCGAAATCGAAGGCCCTTGGGTCATCGAGATGGAAACCGTGCGCCAGAAGCGACCTTTAGCACCTGAAGGCCGGTTGCGATCAATCGTCTCCTGAAGGGCTTTGAGATTTTCTAGCAGCGCTTCAGCGGTAAAGTCGGCCTTGCCAAACTTAACATGGACAATGCCAGTTCGATCCGCACGAAACTCTAGCTTACCTGCTTTAAATTCTTGAATGGCCTGAGCAAGATCAAAGGTAACGGTGCCGCCTTTCGGTGAAGGCATCAGACCCCGGGGGCCGAGCACCCGACCGAGCCTAGCGACTTTAGGCATCATGTCTGGGGTGGCTACTAGCACATCAAAATCCATCATGCCTTTGCCAATTTCATCAATCAGCTCTTCGGAACCCGCGATCGCTGCGCCCGCTTCAGTGGCTTCAGTCACTTTTTCACCGCGCGCCACGACAGCGACTCTGACGTCTTGACCAGTACCTTTAGGCAAAGCCACAGTCGTTCTGATTTGTTGATCGGTGTACTTGGGGTCAATACCTAAGCGAATATGCGCTTCTGCCGTTTCAGAAAACTTTGCGCTCGCAGTTTCTTTTAGCAGTGCAACTGCTTCAGCCGGCTGATAGCTGCGATCTTCAATCTTTTCATGCAGCGCTTTCATGCGCTTTGAAAGTTTTTTGGCCATTGGTTTCCTCTTGGGGTCATTAGCGAAGCGTTAGCCTCTCCCCCGATAGTGTTTTTTACTTAAGCGCTTTTAGCTGAATGCGCTTTTACTTGAGTGCGGCTACTTGACTTCGACGCCCATGTTACGAGCAGTGCCTTCAATGATATTCATCGCCATTTCAACATCGTTAGCGTTGAGGTCAGGCATTTTCATTTCGGCAATTTCTTTGAGCTGAGCGCGGGTAATAGATCCTACTTTATCAACTTTAGGATTGCCAGATCCCTTCTCAATTTTCGCAGCCTTTTTAATCAAAACGGATGCGGGCGGCGTTTTGAGAATGAAGGTGAAGCTTCTGTCTTCAAAAACAGAAATTTCGACCGGCACAATCAAGCCTGCTTTTTCAGCGGTTCTGGCGTTGTAATCTTTACAGAACGCCATGATGTTGACCCCATGCTGACCCAACGCTGGGCCAATAGGGGGAGCAGGGTTCGCCTTACCAGCGGGAATCGCTAGCTTAATGAGCGCAACTACCTTCTTTGCCATTGAATAACTCTACTAATTGTCTGTTAATTGTCTGTTGATTGTCTGTTAAAGGTTCGTTAGTTAGCAAGGCCAATTAACTTTCTTTTTTCACTTGATTGAACTCAAGCTCAACCGGGGTGTCGCGACCGAAGATAGAGAGCAGCGCTTTGAGCTTACTGCGCTCTGGGTTCACTTCAATCACCTCACCCTCGAAGTCTTTAAACGGCCCGGAGAGCACAGTGATTTTATCACCAGCAGCCATATCAATTTTGACAACGGGCGCTTGCTCTTGGGTTTGTTTAAAGATTCTTTTGACTTCGCCGGGGCTCAGCGGCATCGGCTTGACGTGGCCTCGGCCTCGGCCTTGGGCGCGCCTTTGCTCAGCGCCGACGAAATTAATGACATGCGGAGTGTTTTTCACAACCTGCCAGGCGTCGTCATCTAGCGCCATCCGAATCAGCACGTAGCCCGGAAAAACCTTTTCCTGCAACTCTTTGGACTTGCCATCTTTGCTCGTCTTACGAATAGGCGTTTGAGGAATTTCTACCTCTAAAATGCTGGCGGCCAAATCAAAGGTTTTGACCCGCTGCTCTAAGGTTACCTTGACTTTTTTTTCGCAGCCTGAGGCTACTTGAACGGCGTACCAGTGCGGACGCTCTTTGCGAACTTTAACTGTCTCTTGGTCATCGGCAGCGCTATCGTCCCCTTCCAAGCTCGATGGAGAGTCTAGAGCAGAATCCAGGGCCTCGTCGTAATTAGAATCGTCAGATGCGTGAACCATAAAGCGCAGAAAAGATCAGAAAATAGGGGCGAAAAATGGCCATCAGCCATTCAAAAATATATCGGAAAATAATTATCAGAAGATTTGTCTAGAAGCCCAGCCAAATAGCTTATCAACAAAATAAATCAGCGTAGCTGACAGGCCAACCATCAAAATAACGGCGGCTGACTCACTGATGAGCTGTTGGCGAGTCGGCCAAATTACTTTAGCTAGCTCTTCGCGGGTGCCCTGAGCAAATGCGTTAGCGTTAAAACTGTCGGCACCGGCATTAGCGGCTGGCTTGGCTTGATTTTTGGTCGCAGCTTGCAATGAGCCATCCGACGGCTGCCTGTCTTTTTGGCTGGCTGCTTGTTTGGTGTCTTTTTTGGCCACTGCTGTTTATTCCTCGCCCACTCGGATTTTAAAAGATTGCCTTCGCTGAACTGCCGCTAGCTGATTGCATCTGATGTTTGATGCGTCTGATATTTGGCACGTCTGATGGAACGTGCTTGGAATGCGCCTACTCTAGTGTGCTTATAGCTCTAGTGTGCTGGTAACGCGCCTAAAAGAATTAATACGTATAGTTAATAGCTCTAACCCAAGGTAGCTAGGGTAGCTAGGGAGCTGATTTAGACAGCAAACCTGCCCGAAAGTATAGCTAGCGATCGCTCCAAAAAACAAAACGCTTAGTCACTTTCGAGCAGAGTTTGAGATCTAAAAGCACGCCCTGAGGGACTCGAACCCCCGACATTCGGTTTTGGAGACCGACGTTCTACCAACTGAACTAAGGACGCAAGCTCGACTGCTCAAATCTATCCTATCGCAATAGCGGGCCTTTGCAGATCAGCTTTTGCCATCATGTTATTGCATGAGGATAGATTGCGATAGAACGGGCCAAACAAACCGGGGGCTTGTCTATAGCAGCCGCTCTTCTACAGAGCCCGATCAAAGCGCTGCTTGAGACGGGTGGCTTTACCAACGCGATCGCGCAGGTAATAAAGCTTGGCCCGACGCGCTTTACCGCGACGCACAATTGTAATTGTGGCAACGCGAGGTGCATGGATCAAGAACACGCGCTCTACCCCCACCCCTTGAAATACCCGGCGAACCGTGATGGTTTCATTGATGCCACCATTGCGCATGGCAATGACAGTTCCTTCATAGGGCTGGACGCGCTCTTTGCCGCCCTCCACAATCCGCACGCCAATGCGAACTGTATCTCCTACATAGATCTTTGGAAGATCGTCTTTAATATGCTCTGCTTCAATGGAGCGGATAATGGCTTCAGCGTTCATGACTTTCAAATTCGCACAGTCTTCAACTTTATAGCAAAAGGGTGAAAATGTGAATAATGGGGCTAATTATTTTTTAAGCTGAAGGGCCCAAGAACCCTTTAAGATAATCAAGGATGAATATTAATTAAAGATAAAAATCAAACCTGCCTTTTTGCTGAACTCCATGAATTTCCTGACTAATTTGCTGCCTAAAGTTTCTTTTCCCCCGGCGCTGAGAGTCAAGCCGAATCAGCGTATTGAGCTAAAGTCATCAAGCGAAATTGAGACAATGCGGGCGGCCTCTAGAATTGTGGCGACGGTGCTCAAAGAGATTAGTGAGTTGACCGCAGCCGGGATGACGACGGCTGATCTCGATGATTACGCTGAAAAGCGCATTCGCGAAATGGGCGCAACGCCTAGTTTTAAGGGCTATCACGGCTTTCCGGCGTCGATTTGTGCCAGCGTGAACAATGAGGTGGTGCATGGCATTCCGCGCAAGCGCAAGGTGATTAAATCGGGCGATGTGGTGAAGATTGACACAGGCGCTTATTACGAAGGCTTTCACGGGGACTCTTGCATCACAATTGCAGTTGGAAAGGTGAAGCCCGCTGCCGAGCGACTGATTGAGGCGGCCCAAGCGGCGCTGTATGCGGGCATTGAGCAGGTAAAACCGGGCAATACGCTGATGGATATTGCCGGTGCGATTGAAGATTCGATTAAGGCCAGTCGGTTTACGGTCGTGGAAGATTTTACCGGGCACGGGGTGGGTCGTAACCTTCATGAGGAGCCGGCGGTGTTTAACTTTCGCAATCAGCGGGCACCGAATGTGACCTTGCAGCCAGGGATGACGCTGGCGATTGAGCCGATTGTAAATGCTGGCACGAAGCATACTAGGACGCTGAGCGATCGCTGGACAGTCGTTACCCTAGATCGCGCTCTTTCGGCTCAATGGGAGCACACGGTATTAGTTACAGATTCTGGCTATGAAATTTTGACAGATCGCAGTAAGGTGTAGTCGACGTATGGCCGTTGATTACGGCGAAACCGATACCATCAGCTTGGGTAAGCTGACGCACTCATCTTTGTTGTAATCGACTTTGACATTGAGGGTGTAAGCCTTGGACTTGCGATCAGTTGGGAAATTGTCGTAAGCCGCGATCTCTGCCAAAATCTCATTGTTCAGCGCCGCATAACCCGTACTGCGAATGATTTCAGGGGTACGTGCGACCTTGCCTTGAGAATCGAATAAAATACCCACTTCCGCATCGTGAGGCGGCTGATCTAAGCACCGCTTAAAAGAATGCCGATTAGGCTGCTTAGATTCGTTGATGGGATAAGCTAGCTTGGCAATTTCGAGGGTAGGTGTGGGCTCTAGCGTTTCTATGGCTGCCGCACTGGCCTGCTGATTGATGTTTGAAAGCCACTGGTTTCGCCGATCAGCAGCGCCTTCGAGGTCTGTATGCTCAGGGTTATAGGCAATCTCTTGGCTGAGATCGTCTCGGAATTTTTTGAGCGCTTCGGAAATTGTTGCGATCGCTCTTGCTGCTGAATTATTGGCTGCTGAATTATTGGCTGCTGAATTATTGGCTGCTGAATTATTGGCCGCTGAATTATTGGCCGTCGCACTGCTAGCCGTGGCATTATTCGCGCTTGGGCGATTGCGATTGTTCGCGTCCGGATGACTGGGCAGTAATACGGGTATTTCAGCACCTGCCGCCGGGGCACTGGCGCTATATTCAGAACTGGCCGAATTGGGGACACTGGGTGAAGCGCTAGGGCGATAATGGTTAGGGGCGCTTCGACTAATCGTAACAGGGCGAGGTGCTGCACTGCGCGGCGTGATGCTGGTGGCTGCTCTCGGCGCTGGTCGTACAGTCGAGAAAGTCGTGCTGACAACGTTGTCAGCATCCCCACCAGCGGCTTTTGCCGTGCCTGTCGAGACGTTGGGATCAGGCACTGGTAAAGGCCCTGGCACGGCTTCATCCACTGCCCCTTCAGGTGCTTTGAGATTCTCCACAGCCACGTCTTCGGGCGCTGGCTCTGAAGCTCCACCAATCGGCACAAACAGCGCCAAACCATGCAGCCCTAGCGCTACCAAAAGCATCGGATAAATAAATTTGGCAATTTTCATAATCAATCACGTTATAGCGTTACTGCGCTCAACCAATACAGCAACTTTTACAGCAACTTTATTGAGGTCTTTCTGGCCAATTTACGATTAAAGTCGATCCCTTTAACTCAACCAAGCTAACGTACTGGAATGTTTGACCTGTGGCGTCTTTAAGTTCGTACAGAACTTCCCCACCATAGTTTTCTAACTGGGTAAAGTTCACGCCAGTGTCTGCATAAGTTGCTTGAATCTGAGGAAAAATAGTGCTGATTCCTTTATCCATCCATGTACTGCTGAGGGTGCCATCCACAAGCGCAGGCGGATCTGTATTGGTTAAAAAGTAGCCCGCGTTTTCGGGTCTTTTAAAGAAATTAGGCAGGGGGAGGCGATCGCCATAATTATTCAGGCCAATATTTCCCAAATTTCCAATAAAGGCCGATTGCTGAGGGCCAGGGTCATAAGCAATCGGCTGATTATTGGCAGGCGGCTGGTTACTGGCGGGTGGCTGGTTGTTTGCGAGTGGCTGATTATTGGCGGGTGGTTGGTTGGCGGGTGGAGAATTTGACGGGTTGTTCGCGATCGCCGAAGAGGTGAATGGCTGCTGCGAGGCTGCTGGCTGCTGCGAGGCTGCTGGCTGGGTCTGAATTTGGGGCGAGTTGGGCGTCTGACTCGCCAACTGAGCAGGGGCGCGATCTGCTGGCGGCGGTGCTGGTAGTTCTGGCGCAGAAATATCTGCCAGATTTAGGATATCAACCGGAATGACAGCTTCCTCTTCGGGCAGTTTTTCGGACTCAGCAGGCGCTGGCTGACTCGGATTAAAGGGGACAATTAGTAATAATAAATGAAGCCCTAGCGCGAGTCCGGCTAGCGGGTGGTAGAGCACCTTTTTAAGAATTAGCAGACGAGATGAATTGTCTTGGGGGAAAAGAACCATGTGTCTGGGAGATGGCAATCGGGCATAGTCACGGAGAAAGCCTCAGAACTGATGCCAATTACCCAATAACTGGCGTCGCTCTGAGGCGCTAAGAGGTTCGATGCACGGCTGATAGTGAGGCCCGTTAGACCTCCAAAAATCAGTTGATTGCAGGTAACAGCTTGCCTGAATAGGCTGATGTCAGCGGCGGCTGATTTCAGTTAGGAGCGTCATGCTCGGTTGAAATCAGCCGCTACTGATGGCGCGATCGCTTAGCGGCGCAGAGAACCGAGCCGCAAAGTACGCTCAGAGCTAGCTAGTTTGCCGAGAGACGTACTGTAGTTATCGCTAGGCAAGGACACGTAGCCAACTTCAGGCACAATCGTTTCAGCATTTTCGAGATAGTATCTGACGAATGAATTGATCTCAGGGCGAGTGCTCAAATCTCGCTTGTTGACATAGATGTAGATGGTGCGAGCCAGTGGCTTGTACTCCTCAATGGTTTCGGCAGAAGGCAATACTGGCACACCGTTGGTTTGAGGGCTAGAGATAGCAACTGCGTTGAGTTTGTCTTTGTTCTCTAGGTAGTAAGACATGCCAAAGTAACCGAGCGCATTGCGATCGCCCTCCACACCCAGCACTAACACGTTGTCATCTTCGCTCGCGGTGTAGTCACCTCGGCTAGCATCTTCTTCGCCCATAATTTCAGCGGTGAAGTAGTCAAACGTACCCGAATCAGTACCGGGGCCATAGAGGCTCAAAGGCGCATCTGGAAAGGAGGGATCAACCTGATTCCAGTTTGTAATTGTGCCTTCAGCAGCGGGCTCCCAAATCTTTTTGAGCTGCTCAACGGTGAGACTTTCAGCCCAAGTATTGGCGGGATTGATCACGACTGTCAGTGCATCGTAAGCAACCGGAAAAATTTCATAGTCAATGCCGTTAGCTCGGCAAAGTTCTTTCTCAGAATCTTTAATTGGACGCGACGCATTAGAAATTGCTGTTTCGCCCGCACAGAACTTTTTGAAGCCGCCGCCAGTACCAGAAACGCCAACGCTGATATTGACGCCGCTGTTGGCGCCCATAAAGTCTTCAGCCATTGCTTCCGTGATCGGAAAGACGGTGCTGGAGCCATCAATTTGAATGACGTTGCTTTGTGCGAGCGCCACGGCTGTGGTTAAAACGGTGGCTGCGGCGGCAGCTGTTGCACCTAAAATTCGGACTGAAAGCTTGCGCGAAACCCCAAGATTGCGCAAAGACTGCTGAATACCGCTTGTTACCATGATCGAAAACTCCTAAGCTCAAAAAGTCGGCCAAGGAAGAGAATACGAGACTAAGTTTAAGGATATAGAGGAGATAGGTTATTAAAGTGTTAAGGCGATCGCGCCCTTGAAGCTTGGCCCTCGAAGCTTAACTTTGAAGCATGGACGTGAAAACAAAAAAACCGCCCTAGATCTAAAATTCTAGGAGCGGTGTTGGGTTTAAAGATTGTCTTGCTTTCTAACGAGCTGGCCCCATGCCAATCATGCCTGCATAGATCGCCTGTGCGCCGAGCTCGTCTTCAATGCGCAGAAGCTGATTGTATTTGGCAACGCGCTCACTGCGGCAAAGCGAGCCGGTTTTGATCTGGCCCGCGCGGGTGGCCACGGCTAAATCGGCAATGGTGGTGTCTTCGGTTTCACCGGAGCGGTGACTAATCACACAGGTAAACTGATTGCGCTTAGCGAGATCAATCGCTTCTAGGGTTTCGGTGAGGGTGCCGATTTGGTTGAGCTTGACGAGTAGAGAGTTAGCCGATTTCTGCTCAATGCCTTTTTGCAAGCGGGCCGGATTGGTGACAAAGAGATCGTCGCCAACAAGCTGAACTTTTTTGCCAATGCGCTCAGTAAGCATCTGCCAGCTTTCCCAGTCTTCTTCGTGCAGGCCGTCTTCAATAGAAACAATCGGATAATTGCTGGCAAGTCCAGCGAGGTAGTCAATCATTTCCGCTGGAGAGTGGGCGGAGCCGTCATAGATGTACTGGCCGTCTTTGTACATTTCGCTGGCGGCAACATCAAGGGCAAGGGCGACCTGTTCGCCAGGGGTGTAACCTGCTTCAGAAATCGCAGACATCAGCAGATCGAGAGCTTCTTGGTTGGAGCCCAAATTAGGGGCAAAGCCGCCTTCGTCGCCAACGCCGGTCAGTAAACCTTTTTTATCCAGCACTTTGCTGAGCTGTGCGAAAATTTCAGCGCCCCAGCGCAGAGCTTCGCGGAAGGTGCTAGCACCTACAGGCATGATCATAAATTCTTGAATATCGACGTTGTTGCTGGCATGTTCGCCGCCGTTAATGACGTTCATCATCGGCACGGGCAACACGTTGGCAAGCGGACCACCGAGGTAGCGATAGAGCGGCATCTCAGAAGCTTGAGCGGCGGCTTTGGCGGTGGCAAGTGAGACGGCCAAAATGGCGTTGGCCCCGAGGTTGGATTTATTCGGGGTGCCATCGAGGGCAATCATGGTGCGATCAATTTCGATTTGATTAAAAGCGTCTGAACCGAGAAGTTCGCGGGCGATGATGTCGTTGACGTTTTCGACGGCTTTGATTACGCCTTTGCCGCCGTAGCGATCGCTGTCTCCATCTCTCAGCTCGTGCGCCTCAAAGCTGCCGGTCGAAGCGCCACTGGGCACTTGCGCAAGGCCCGCTGCCCCGCCGGTCAAATACACCTCGGCCTCAATTGTGGGCCTGCCGCGTGAGTCTAGGATCTCTCTGGCCTGAATATCTTCAATGGCGGTATCGAGGGAATCAATCATGCGTTGCGCCTATTAACCTTATATATAGTGAATGAACGGGTGGATATTCGCTTTCCGTCCAAATAATAAGACACAACGAGAGGGTTCGGACAATGCGCTTGCTGCACACGATGCTAAGAGTCGGTAATTTAGAAAAATCTTTAGCTTTTTACTGTGAGGTGTTGGGCATGAAGTTGCTGCGGCAAAAGGATTATCCGGGCGGCAAATTTACGCTGGCTTTTGTAGGCTATGGCGATGAGGCTGACCATACGGTGTTGGAGCTAACGCACAATTGGGAGACTGGCCGCTACGACATAGGTGAGGGATATGGCCATATTGCGTTAGGGGTTGATGACATTTACGCGACCTGCGAGGCGATTCGTGCTCAGGGGGGCAAAGTTACCCGCGAGCCGGGGCCGATGAAGCATGGCACGACGGTGATCGCCTTTGTGGAAGACCCGGATGGCTACAAGGTAGAGCTAATTGAAGGGCGGGGCTAGTTAGTGGCTATTATCGGATTTGATACGGTTGTGCGACCTTGCTGGCGGTGACTGCGGTTCTTATCATGTAAGCGATTTAGAATCCAACCCAACTAAGGAGATTGCCTAATGGCTGGCCAACCAAAAGCAACGAACCGTGTTGATGAGCTAGCTACTCAACGAACTGCTCGCTGATGCCCATAGCCCCGAAGCCGTGCTGGGCGAGAACGGGCTGCTCGAACAACTGAGCAAACGCTTGGTCGAACGGATGCTATCTGGGGAACTTTCTGACCTCACCCATTTGGCCGGATCAGAACCCACCGCAGAGCAGGCTGCCAACAGCTGCAACGGCCACTCAAAGAAGACGGTTCACTCAGAACAAGGCCCGCTAGAGCTGAAAGTACCCAGAGACTGCAATGGCAATCTTTGAGAGCCAGTGCTAGTGCCAAAAGCCTCAGCGCCGCACTACGGGCCTTGACGAGAAGATACTCTCGCTCTTCGCCAGGGAAATGAGCGCCGGTGATATCAGCGCTCAGCTTGAAGATTTTATACGGCGGTGCCAAAGTATTGGCAGAACTAATTAGCGGCGTGGCAGATTAGCGGCGTGACAGATTAGCGGCGTGACAGAGCCCGTCAGTGGTTTCTACTGGTCTTATTATTCTAAAACTCACAATTTTCTCAATTCAATGGGTTACTCATCTAACGTAAAATCTTGCCTAACTTCCCATCGTGGGTTCCATAGTGCTACAGCTTAACAACAGTTGCGCCTTTTCCCCCTTCAACTTGATCAGCCGCTTCAAAGCTTTTGACCTGAGGATGCACTTTTAAGTACTCATGGACGCCGTGCCGGAGTTTGCCCGTACCGTGACCGTGAATTAGCCACAGCGGGCCGTTGATTCGAGCGATCGCTTCTTCAATCACACTCTCTGCCTCCGCCACCCGCATTCCTCTTAAGTCCACTGTATTGCGCTCAGTTTTCACCAGCGGCGCTTCCAGCGGTGCGGCGGGCGGCTTTTTCTCCGTTGTTTTTTTCTCGGCTGGTTTCTTCTCTGTTGGCTTTTTCTCTATCGGTTCAGCTTTCTCGCCCTTGAGTGATTCAATATCGGCCAGATCGACGCTCATTTTCATGATTCCAAAGCGCACGCTCACCTTGCCATCGTCATCGGCCTCTGCCAATACGTCTGCTAGTTGACCGCCCAGGCTAGAAAGGCGCACTCTCTCACCGACTTTGGGCCGGTAGCCCAGGCCGCTAGAGATTACTTTGGCCGGATGCTTGCCGGTAGGTAAGCGCTTTTCTTCAATTGCATTCAGTGCTTCGGTTGCTTTTTGAGCGTCTTGGCCGGTTTTGCTACCCTGTTGCAGATCCCGAATGACTTTGGCCACTTCGGCGCGGGCATGGAGCAGCGCGGTTTCAACGTCTTTTTCCTGCTGGCGCTTGATTTTTTGTTCGCGATCGCGCAAACTCTGAGCCCTCGCCTCCACTTCTTTATAAAACCGCTCCGCTTTCGCCACCAGTTTTTCTGCTTCTTGAGCCCGCTTTTCCTGCCGTCGCCGCTGCGCTTCTAGCCCCTCAATTACCTGATTGACGTCTTCATTTGCTCCGCCCATCTGCTGCTTAGCCAGCGCCAGCACGCTCTCTTTCAGGCCCAAGCGCTGCGCAATCGACAGCGCATTCGAGCGGCCCGGAATACCCCACAGCAGCCGGTAGGTAGGCGCAAGCTTAACATCGTCAAATTCAACTGAGGCGTTTTCAAAGCGGTCGTCTTGATACTTGAGGGCTTTGAGTTCACCGTAATGGGTGGTGGCGACGGTGAGACGGGTGTGATCGGCCAAGTATTTGAGCAGGGCTATTGCTAGCGCACTGCCTTCAGACGGATCGGTGCCTGCACCGACTTCATCCAATAGCACCAGAGAATTAGCAATTCCGGTGGGGCCACCCTCAAGACTACTTTCAGCACTGGCCTCTAGCGCCTCTAAAATTCGCCCAATTCGCTTCACATGCCCCGAAAAAGTAGACAGACTTTGTTCAATTGATTGTTCATCGCCAATATCGGCCAGCACAGAGTCAAACCAGGGTAGTTCTACGGGTTCACGCGCCGGTACAAACATCCCGACTTTGGCCATCAATGCAGCTAGGCCCAGCGTTTTCAATGTCACCGTTTTACCGCCCGTATTTGGCCCGGTAATCGCCACCACGCGCAGATCAGGGCGAATGACTAAATCTGTTGGTACAACGCTATTATTCTGTTCTTTTGTTTGTTCTTTCTTCTGTTGCCACAGCAGCAGTGGATGCTTGAGCTGGCGTAGGGTAATCTGTTCTTTTTCAACAAAACGTGGCGCATTGCCGTCCATCCATAGCCCGTACCGGGCTCGCGCCGAGGCCAAATCTAGCCGCACGACGGTAATCATTAAATGTTCCAAATCCGGCAGTACTTCGGCCACCTGATAGGTCAGCTTTTGACGAATCGCCTCTGCTTCAATTTCTTCTTCTTTGCGCAGCGCGCGGCGCTTATTGCCATTTTCGACCACGCTGTGAGGCTCTACATACAGCGTCGATCCACTGGTAGAGACATCGTGAACGATGCCGGGAATTGCATCTTTGCGGTCGGCTTTGACCGGGATCACAAAGCGATCGCTCCTCTGAGTAATCAGCGCCTCCTGCACTGCGCCACTCTGCCTTTGAATGATGTGTTGAAGCTTGCTGTAAATGCGATCGCGCACGACCTTAAGCTGCTGGCGCACCCCCGCTAGCTGGTCACTGGCTCTATCTGCCACCTGCCCTCGATCATCAATGCAGCGATGAATCTCTTGCTCTAGATCAGGAAAGGTGCGTAAATCAGCTACTAGCGCCTGCAATACCGGCACATCTTGGGCATCAATTTGTCGGCGCAGCCGCCGAGCGCCCGCTAAGGTCGTGGCAATTTCTAACAGCTCATCGCCCGACAGAATGCCTTGTACCTGCGATCGCTCTAGGGCAATGCCAATGTCTCGAATGCCTCCAAATAGCAAGCCACCACCGGTAGACTCTAGCTGTGCGGCTTCTACAGTTTGCATTAGCAGCGCTTGAGACTCTTCAATATGGCGGGGAATTTGAAGCTGTTGGGCAGCGACGGTGCCAATGTTGGTAGCGGTAAAGGTTGCTAAATGGCGACATAGCCGAGGCCACTCTAGCAGGTTTAGCGTTTCAGCTTGGATTAAGAGAGGATTAGACAAAAAAAAGCGACAAAGGGCTGCGAAGGTTTATTCCTCCTTATTATAAAGAGGCGATTCCCAAAAAACGGATTCTAGCTCCAACGCTCAGGAGAAACTCACCACGTTACCCTCACCTCTACTCATTCATCAGTACAGCGGCGATTCGCTCATTCCCAAAAAGCTCGCCCTTAAGTCTGCTAATTTGGCCGCTGCCCAAACGGCGATTGATCTCTTTCAAAACGCTGTAGGCAAAACCCAAGGCGATCTCGATCAGCAGCTGCAAATTTTAGAAGGTGAAGATACCGACTACCGCGTTAAGCGCGGACTTGCTCACCTGTTGCGCAATAGCTTCAGTACCTTTGAAATAGTCAGCCCGCTAGATCCAGATGTGCTGCGCGATCGCCTCTTTACCCTCGCCGCCACCACCACGCCTAGCCCTGCCGCTACCCAAACTCATCTGCAAACCCTCGCCGCCCAGCTCAGTCAAGAACTCGCCCGCGATGTCGAGCCGGTTCACATCTGCCAAGGGCTCTACGCCGACCTTAAAGAAAACCGCATCCTTACGAGCTTCGATCCGCCCACCCCGGAAGCTCTGCTGCACCGCTACAACCTCTCTCAAGTTCAGGGCATTTTTTACAAAGCTAGCCACGTCGTCATGCACCTGCACCGCAACGACCCCGGCGAATACAAGCTGATGTTTAAATATCTCAAGCTGTTTCGGCTAATGACCTACATCGAAGGCGAAGCCGACCAAGGCTTTACCATCACTATCGATGGCCCTGCCAGTCTATTCGACACCAGCACTCGCTACGGCGTCGATATTGCCAAGCTGATTCCGGCCATCCTGCATGTCACCCGCTGGCAGCTCACAGCTCAACTTCAATGGAAAAACCCCTACACCAAAACGGCCCAAGAAAAATCCTTTAGCCTCACCGACAGCTGCGATCTCGTTAGCCATTACCCACCGGGCAAACCGTACGACAGCATGTTAGAGCAAGCCTTTGCCGAAAAATGGGCCCAGCTCAAAACTCAGGGCAAAACCGACTGGCAGCTAGAGCGCGAAGTGGATCTGGTGCCGATTCCTGGCAGCGTGATGATTCCAGATTTTCGCTTAGTGCACCCCGATGGCCGCACGTACCTCCTCGAAATCGTCGGCTACTGGCGACCTGAATATCTGCGTAAAAAGTTTTATCAAGCCAGCCAAGCCCAGAAAAAAAACTTGATTTTGGCCGTTTCAGAGCGGCTAAACCTTGAAAAAGCCGGGGTTGAGCCGCATAGCGTGCCAACCAACACCATTTGGTTCAAAGATAAATTACAGCCCAAAGCCGTACTCAAAGCCTTAGAAGGGAATGATTAAGTCATCACACATTGTCCTAGCCCACACCCAGCCGTTGAATCTACTGAAACTATGAGCAGCACAATATTAGTAGTAGATGATAGCCCCATGCTGCGAGAGATGATTTCTGGTCTTTTGCATAAATCGGGCCTGACTATTTCTGTTGCCCAAGACGGCCAAGAAGCGAAGGAAAAAATCGCTGCTGACCCGCCGGATCTAGTCGTGCTAGATGTTGTCATGCCGAATATGAACGGCTACGAACTCTGCCGCTGGGTCAAGAGCAATCCGTCTACGCAGCATGTGCTAGTTGTTTTGTGCTCTTCTAAAAGCGAAGAATTTGACCGCTATTGGGGTATCAAGCAAGGGGCTGATGCCTATGTGATTAAGCCTTTTCGGCCCGGTGAACTGCTTGGCACTGTCAAAACCTTGTTAGCGGCTAAATAGGTCTAAATTTAGCAACGCTCGAAATCTAGCCCAACCCATCTGCCTACCGTCTAAACTTTAAACGGTGGGCATTTTTTGGCCCCTCTATCAGCTCCTATCGCCTTTTGCAAAGTCTATGGCTTCTCCTCGCGCTGCCCTCCCGCCTGGTCTAATCGTCCGTACTGGCAAATTCGTGTGGAATACGATGTGGCATACAATGATGTCGCAAATGGCTCCTCGCAGCACTGCCGGCGACTATACCCGTCCGCAAAGCGCCTTTCGGGGCCGAAACATCACTCCCGAACCTCATCGCTATTATCTGATTGTGGGCCTGAGCTGCCCCTGGGCGCATCGCACCCTAATTACGCGCGCGCTTAAGGGCTTGCAAGAGACTGTCGATGTGATCACGGTCTATCCTTCTACCGATGAGGGTCGCTGGCTATTGGATCTCAATCAAGCTGATTTGCCCTTTGCTGAGTGCCGCTCTTTGCCGGAGTTTTATCGCCGCTGCCAGCGTGACTATGCGGGCCGAGCGACTGTGCCAGTGCTGGGCGATCGCCAAACCCAAACCATCATTAACAACGAAAGCGCCGACATCATTGAGCTGCTGAACCACGAGTTTGAACCCTTGGCGACCGGTCCCGATCTCTATCCCGAAGCGCTCCGACCCACAATTGATCAACTCAACTCTAAAATCTACGCCACCGTAAATAATGGCGTGTATCGCTGTGGATTTGCCCAGACACAGGCTGCCTACGACCAAGCCGTGGGTGAATTGTTCGCCACCCTAGATGAGTTAGATGAGCGTTTAAAGACTCAGCGCTACCTGTGTGGCGCTGAGTTGACCTTGGCAGATGTGCGGCTATTTACCACCTTGATTCGCTTCGATGTGGCCTACCACGGCATCTTTAAGTGCAACCGCCGCCGCATTGCCGATTACCCCCACCTCAGCGGCTATCTGGCCGATATTTATCAACTGCCTGGAATTGCCGAAACCTGCGATATTGAGGCCGTCAAACGTGATTATTTTGGTAATTTATTTCCGCTAAATCCCGGTGGCATAGTGCCTATTGGGCCAGGGTGGGAAGGGCTAAAAGCGCCGCATGGTCGGGAGCCTCTGTAGTTGGCAGATAGCTCAAAGAGAAATCAACCGACGAAGGTGATCAGGTCTCAGGGCCGATCTCAGGACTGGGATCAGAACTGGCATCGGGCTGGCAGCAGATGCCAAATACGGAGGTAAAGCCGTGTAAAAAGGTGGTCGCCCCAACTGGGCCAATTTCTCCATTGCAGAAAAATCCGCTTAAGGGCAGGGGCCCTACGTATTGCTCAAAAAGGTCAGAGTCAAAATTAGGTTCGTCGTAAAGCCCTTCCCCGCGACCGTTACAAGCAAACAGCAGGGCTCCGACCGGAGAAGCTTTTTTGCCTTGAGCGCCGACTTTGTTTTCTAAGCGCTCTACTCGGTAGCGGCGCAGTAAATTCTCTAAGTCTTCGGCGGAGGTTTCAGCGTCGCGCATGTGAAATTGAATGCGCATACCGGGGCGAATTTTGTCGGCGACGGCAATTGATCCGCTGCGGGGATCAACGCCGACTAGGTTACGAATTAAAAAGTCGCGGCGGGTGAGGCTGGGCTTAAAGCCGCTTTGAGCAACCCCAATAAAGAGGGCATTTTGAGCAAGTTCACGGTCTTCGGGGCTGAGGCTTTGAAAAATGTTTTGCAGCACGTCTAAGGGCGTTTGGGCGTTGCTGCTGTCGGTAGCTTCGGCTTGCTCTAGTTTGAGCATAATGTTGCTATTGCCTTCACTCACCCGGTATAGATCGCCAATGGGTCGGCACCCTTGAGCCACAATGGCTTCCATCACAATGTCACCCGATAGGGCCACCCCGACGATGCCTTCGCGCTCTAGCTGGCGATCGCAAAACAGCCCACTGCTGCGGTTAAAGCTCTCAATGCCTGCCAATCCACCGACTTTCACCGCCCCCGGATAGGCAAAGTCCAAGCCCTGAATCAGTTCGCTCGTGCCCGCCGAAAACGGATCGGCCATCAGCACAAAGCTGGGCGCACAGCTAGGTGCAACCCCAATTAGCTCACTCCAGCACTCTGGCGGACTGTCCAAATCAGGCAAATCTTGTGCCCTGAGATGAAACGTTTTCAGATCAACATTCGGTAAATGCGCCAGCATTAGGCTCACCGCAGGCGTTTTTTCAATCTCTTCCGGGTAGCCATCTGAAGCCATGCCTATCACGCCGCTGCCACTACAGCCAACGAGATAGTCAACCGACAGATGGGCGTGTAAAATCGGCAAAAGCCGGGCGTATTCGCTAGCAAAAGCCACCGAAACAAACACCAGCGCTAGGTGGGGCTTGTTTTGGCCGAGCTGTGCGATCGCCTGCTGCGTCACCTCTTGAATCGCAATTTCTAGCGAAGCACTGGTCGAAATCGCACTAGCCCACTTCATAACTTAGAGATTCCTTAAATAATTCTACGGGTGGAGCATTTTATCGAATCAGCCTGACATAATGCTATAAGTTTGCTGAGCGCCATCCTCTCGTTCTGTGAGGTGCTATTCTTAAGCTGCTTTTTGACAGCTATTTTTCTGACTGTCACTTTAGATTGCTAGAGATTGCCGGAGATTGCTGGCCAGATTACCGGCTTAGACCTAGCTTAGACCCAGCTCAGAAGAGATGCAGCTACTGATAACAACTGGAACACTGGCCCTTTAGAACTGCCACTTATGATACGGTAGTTTGGCGATTGGCTAAGCTAAACTAAAATAAGAATCATACCTCCCCAAAATTTATTCAATAACGGTTTGCTATGAGCGACATTCAAGAAAAAATTAAGTCTGAAATTGAAGCTGCCCGTGAAGCTTGTGCCGTTGATGGCAGCAATTCTGATGGTTGCGCCGCTGCTTGGGACGCTGTTGAAGAGCTACAAGCAGAAGCCTCCCACCAGCGCGAAAAAGGCACCGGAAAGTCCTCATTTGACAAGTACTGTGACGAAAATCCTGAAGCTGATGAGTGTCGAGTTTACGACAATTAAACCGAATTGCTTAACTGACTCGATCACTGAATCGATCATTTAGTTTATTCACACAAGGGAGAGCGTTACCTAGCAATGGGTGGCTCTCCCGGTTTTGTTTTTAGGCTGTTTTAAGTTATTTCATGGAAAATTTTTAATAGATTCTTCCGTAGTTATCCGTAGTTATCCGTAGTTAAAAAATAGCCAAAAAGTAGTCAGAAGTTATAGCCAGCAAAAAGACGATTTACCGGCCCGTCAGATCAGTTTTATGTTGCATTTCAGGTGTTACATTGATGAGTGCTGATTGATTCACTCATCAATCCAACCCGTCAATCCATTGGTGCGCTGCGCCGTGAAACACTGTGCTAGGAAACCTTTCGACAATCCGCGCTCTGGTCTGGACTGATTATCGCTTAGCGCTATTATTTGCGGTCTTCATTCCGCTGACGCTGCTAATCTGGTCTTGGATAAAAAAATCAGATACCGTCAGCTTGAGCATGACTATCTATTGGCGGGTTGCCAGCTTGCTGGGTATCACCGTTTATCTGATGATTGGCGGCCTCTCAATTGGCTTTATCACGGCCCTACTCGCCAAAATTTTGATCATTTTGAGCCTATGGTTTTGGGTCGATCTCAATGAGGAGATTCGCGAACAGCCAAAAAGATCGCTGCATATAGGCTTTAGCGCTTGGCGCTGGGCTATGAGCGCCTATTGCGGCGTGGGCGCACTCATCCAGCTATGGTTTATTCGCTGTGCTTTTTCTCGTGAGCTTTTCGGCAGTAGCGTCTGCCAGGCTTGGACAGAGCCGGCGTTAGCTTTTAAGAGCTATGTCCACAATGGTCTGACTCCCGGTTTCTTGGGTTTTTGGGGAATTGTGGGTTTAGTTATCTATGCTGCCTACCTCGGCTACTTTTTATTAGTCAAGCTGGCTCGGCAGGGCCGTTCGGCGCTGAATCAATAGTTACCAGACGTTATAGCCGATGCGCGATCTCTCTCAGGCTCAGTCACCTGCTTTTATCACCCGACTGGAAAATTACACCCTTAAGTACCCGCAAGAGGTGCTGCTAGTACATGCTCAAATTGAAGATGAAGATGACCAAATCATTGTCTTCAAAGGATTTTCTAGCTCATTAATGCGACCGACTGCCTCTGATCCAGCGGTCTTGACCCTGGCAGACAATGCAATTGTTCACCAAATTGATCGGATTAAAGGCCCTTATCAGCCACAGGCTATTCAATACTTGGAGCAAGGATTAACGCAAGCTGCTTTCATGGCTAAGCTAGCTGCGCTTAATCTTTGAAAATACTTGCTCATGCAGGTGCTATAACCGGAGTCTAATAGGCTTTTTGATTTTGCAGGTGAGACTTGCGGATGGTTTGTCTGAATTCTAAGTAGATAAGTC
This sequence comes from uncultured cyanobacterium, assembly GCA_963740915.1. Classification (GTDB taxonomy): domain Bacteria; phylum Cyanobacteriota; class Cyanobacteriia; order Phormidesmidales; family Phormidesmidaceae; genus Phormidesmis. The sequence continues at coordinate 48,744 of CAVUFV010000004.1, read as the reverse complement.
AGACTTTATACGTATGATTAGTCAGCAGACCACATTTAGTCGGTGACCTGTCACAATAGTGAAGTCTTTGACTTTTGAGGTTCCCCCTTAAAGTTTGTCAGCAATCCTGCCAACTCCAGCACCCGACACTCCATCTAGTGATGTATAAAACTCAAGACCTTCATGTGGTCGAAAACCGCCCTTTGCTTTCTCCTAATCAGCTTCTTGAAAAACTGCCGCTTACCGAAACTGCCGCCGCGCTAGTGACACAGACACGCGATCGCATTCGCAACATCATGCACAACGAAGATCGGCGCATGTTGGTCATTGTGGGCCCTTGCTCGGTGCATGACGTAGAGGCTGCTTATGAGTATGCCCAAGCGCTTGTCAAGCTCAGAGAGCAGTTTTCACAGCAGTTAGAAGTGGTGATGCGGGTGTACTTTGAAAAGCCGCGTACCAGCATCGGTTGGAAAGGCTTGATCAACGATCCCCACTTAGATGGCAGCTACGATATTAATGAGGGCTTGCGGTTAGCCCGCAAGCTGCTGCTAGATTTGGCTGAGTTAGGGCTGCCAGCAGGTACCGAGCTGCTCGATCCAATTACGCCGCAGTACATTGCTGATATTATTGCCTGGACAGCGATTGGCGCTCGCACGACTGAAAGTCAAACCCATCGAGAAATGGCCTCAGGTTTGTCCATGCCCATTGGCTTTAAAAACAATACGGATGGGAGCTTGCAGGCCGCATCTAATGCCATGCTAGCGGCGAGTCAGCCTCACCATTTTCTGGGGATCAATCAAAGCGGTCATGCCAGTATTGTTTCGACTACGGGCAATGCCGACGGACATTTGGTGCTGCGAGGCGGCAAACGAGGCCCTAATTACGAAACTAGCCATGTTGACAATGCTGCGCAGGCGCTAGCCCAGCAAAATCTCAATCCTCGTATCATGGTGGACTGTAGTCATGCCAATGCGGATAAAGACCACAATCGTCAGGTGGTGGTGCTTGATAGCATCGCAGCGCAGATCGCAGCTGGATCACAGCATTTAATGGGGGTCATGATTGAGAGTCATCTGATTGCTGGAAAGCAGGCGCTTCCTAAGCAGCTAGATGAGTTGGTGTATGGCCAGAGTATTACCGATGCTTGCGTCAATATTGACACTACAGCCGCGATGTTAGAAAAACTCGCGATCGCCGTCAAGCAATCAGTAGCAGACAAAGTTCCTAACCGATAAAGGCCCGAAAAGGTTTGCCATTAATTCATCCTCAATTATTCTCAAATTGAGACGCTGCAATCGAGACGCTGCTCAAAAGAGCGGAATACTCACGTTCAGCCCTGCGCCATAAAAGGTGTCGCTCAAATTGATTCCAGTTGCAGATGAACGCCCAAACCGAGTGCCCCCAAATAAGCTCAAGCGACTTTCAGGCGTCACGTTGTAGCTAATGACGCCCAGCACCTGCTGATACGTGTCATAGCGCGGAATTTGTGTATAGTCGTCAAAATCTAGCTGATACAACAGGCCCGTGCGCAGGTTGCGAGCGAGACTGTAGTTGACTGAGAGCGTGAGCGTTTGGCAAAATCGACTGGCGGCGCTAGGATTGGTAAAGCCAATGCGAGCTTGGTAAAAGCTGTCTAGCCATAGCCGAGGATTGAACAGAAGGCGATGGCTAATGAGTGTATCTATGGTATTGGCGGTAAAGAGATTTTCGCGATCGCCTGGAGAAAAAAGTCGCTGGTTGCGCCAGCCAATTTGGGCGTAGGTTCTAGGCAATAAACGCTGCCGAATGCCGAACTGAAGCTCTACTTCGTTGTAGTTAATGCTGGGGAAGGATTCATAGCGGATCAGGCCAGCATCCGCTATGGCGTATAAATTGGTGTCGTTCGATAGCCGAGGAAACAGGTAAAAAGCGAGCCCTGACTGGTAAATTTGATCGCTTAGCCCAGAGCGATTGCGAAACGGATTTTCAGATCCGAGGTAGCCGATTCGAGCTGCTAGAAAAGCGGTCGGGGGCTTGGGTCTAGCGGGTGCGACTTGGGCTGTTTGCAGCAGGCGCAAAATGCCGAGTTCTTCTGCTTCGCGCGATCGCAACTGCCTGACTCGCAGATCGCCTAGTTCCTCATCAAGTGGCACCGCCCTAGGCGCTACTTCATGAGATATAGCATCAATACTATCAATGATCCGTGGATCGTTTTCTAGCGCTGCCTGTTCGGCAGTTGTTTTAGCAACAGCCACTTCATTCATTGTCGCTTCATCATCCGCTAACTCAGCAGCCAATCCATCAACTGCTGTCTTTTGCTTAACGGTTGATTTATCGGCTAATGAACTAGCTGTTGCTTCCTTGCTCGCTGAACTGGTCTTAGCTTTTATCGAAAATGCGGGCTGCTGTAGCGTACCTTCCGGTAGCGGTTCAATCCTGTTTTGATCCAGCTGATCGGCAAATTCGGATAGTCCTAACAGATCAGTTCGCGGTGAAACGGCCTCTTTTTCGGTGTTTTCTTCGCTAGCGCCTAAGCTCACATGAGCCTCTACAGCCAATAGCCTGCCATCTGCCGACGATTGCGCTACGGCAGGCATCGCAAATACGCTTAACAAACTGCCAAATACACTCAGGCCCAAGCTGAATCTCAATGCACTGAGCCTAGGCTCAACATTTAATTTAGGGGCGACATTCACGCAAACTGACCAGAGGCTGCTTGTCAGCGCTGGGCAAGAGACTGAGGGCGAACTGTCGCTAGAGGGGGGTGAAAGCATGAACAGCAGCGGCCATGAACAGCGGGAAGCGTAAATATTATCTATACCAAGGTTATCTATAAATTAGAGTTATTTATATTCAAGGCATCATCAGGCCAATCCGGCAAAAGCTAGCGTGAGTCATTTCGTGTTCTGATCGCGGGCTGAAACTAGATCAAGCTAGACCATAATAAAAGGAATACATACAAAATGGGATCAGCACTGAGAAAGTCCTATAGGATTCCACAGGGTTTTACACGGGGGATAGTCGGGAGCTTGGTAGCCCTTTCACTTTAGTGCAGGGTGGAAAAGCGGGCGAGCGGTTTTAACCGCCTTAATCATGATGCGGATCGTTAATGTAGGCTTCAATCCTCTCTGTGGTTACTTTCCCTGTCGTGTCATAAAAATAGCTCCTCGTCCATAAGCTAGGCAGCTTCAATAAATGCGGAAACTCTTTTCTAAGATATCGAGATGACCGCCCCTTAAAAGCTTTGACAACAGCGTGAATCGCAACCTTAGAGCCGTGTTCTACCAGTAGATGCACATGGTCAGGGGCAATCTCCATAGCTTTAAGGAACCATTCGTTATCAGCGGCAACGCTTGCAAATATTTCAGCAGTTCGCGCTTTCACCGGGCCAATCAGCACTTTCTTCCGGCGCTTTGGCACCCAGACCAGATGAACATGTGCCAACCCAACTGAATGAGGATCGTGGCGGTACTCAATAGACTCTTTTCTCATGTTGACAGGTAGCCAGTTATCTACAAATACAGCATAATAGACCCATGACTAAAACGTTTGCAGCTCAAGTAAATAGACTGCCTTCTAGCCCGCCACTGTCGGCGGCGCTAGAGTTTCTATGCCACGAGTCAAATCACCTGTACAACTGCACTATCTACCTAGCGCGTCAGCTTTACTTCAAGGCTGGCAAGTACTCAAACGGTAGATGGCTGTCCACGCAGATGAAAAACAACCGGCACATGAAAGCGCTTTATACCTCAGCCGCTCAGCAAACCTGTATCTCAGTTGGTGAGGCATTCAAAGGCTACCGCGAATTGCTAAAGCTCTGGCATAGAGGCGATCTACCCAATAAGCCCAAACTACCAAACTACCGAAAGTCAGGCGGGCTATTTCAGATTAGCTACCCTAAGCGGTGGTTGAAGCTGACAGAGCAAGGCGTTAGGGTTCCGATAGGCACCGCCTGCAAGGTGTGGTTTGGGCTGAAGGAAGTCTTCATTCCGTTTCCGTCTAACCTCGACTGGTCGGCAGTGAAAGAACTTCAGATTGTCCCCCGTGCTGGTTACTTTGATGCCGTTTGGGTTTGCCAGGGCGTCAAGCCTAAACCTGTCGAGCTGGACTATGGCAAAGCGCTTTCTATTGACCACGGGGTTGATAATTGGCTCACCTGTACGCCTTCCGAAGGTGCCGCTTTCATTATTGATGGTAAGCATCTGAAGTCTATTAATCAGGGCTATAACCGGCAGGTTGCCAACATCAAAGAAGGCAAGGCTCAAGGCTTCTGGTGCAACCTGCTAGACCGGCTGACGACAAAGCGTAATCGACAGATTCGTGATGCTGTAAACAAGGCCGCTCGGATGGTCGTCAACTACTGCCTAGAAAATCAGATCGGTACGCTTGTATTCGGCTGGAACAAAGGGCAGAAAAACGAAGCCAATATGGGGTGTAAGACAAATCAAAAGTTTGTCCAAATCCCAACGGCAAGTCTCAAAAAGCGAATCGAGCAGATCTGTGAGCTGTACGGTATTCGGTTTGTTGAGCAAGAAGAAAGCTATACGTCCAAAGCGTCAGCGCTAGACCTAGATGTGATTCCCGTATTCGGTGAAAAACCCGAGGGTTGGAAGGCGTCAGGAACTAGGCCAAAGCGCGGACTATACAAGAGTGCTGATGGTAGCCGTATCAATGCAGATTGCAATGGGGCGTGGAACATTGGCAGGAAGGCAAACGTAACCGGAATGCAATGCAAACCGGCTAGTGGGCAATTGACCAGCCCAAGGCGTCTGAGATTTTGGCAGCTTCCCAGCTCTAATCTATCAGAAGTGCTGAAACCCTCGAACGAAGCCGGGGAATCCCCCGTACTTCAGTCGGGGGAGTAGTCAAATCCGTTTCAATGTTCTCATATTTTCTGAAAATATTAAAATGAAAGTGACAATAAGATAACTGTGCGCCTTGTCACATCCCTTGGCCGCTAACGCCTCTACCCTTTTACTATTGACCTCTGTTGATGAGTTGTTTTTTGATTACTCAATAGCAGCTTTTGCTCTAAGTCAATTCAGCCAAATCTAAGTCAGTCTGCCCTTCGATACCGGTTTCAAGCGTGAAAAATTGGCAGGCGTAATTAATTCAGAGTCAACTTTTTGAATATATCTTATTCAAACGGGGTTAGGTTCTGCTCATTTAGATCCTGATAGATCCTGATGGGTTGGGTAAATAGCGCTAGCAGGTTTTCCACGCGTAAGGTTTATGGTTGAGAATTACTCTACAAGAATCGGTTCTATCCAGGGGCTGCGCATTGCTGTAATGGCTGTCGGGTTCAGCTTAGTCAGTCTTTTCGGTGGGACTTTTGCTGTCAGCGCTCAAGAGCAAACCTTGTCTTGGGCCCGAATCGATTTTTTGCGCAATCAAGTTCAGTTAGTACCTAGAAATGCCGGGGCTCGGCGGGCTAGGATTGCGGATGTACTGGGTATTGGCGATGCGCTTAGAACAGCGCAATCATCTCGGGCTGAGTTACGCTTTAATGACGGGTCGCTAGCGCGTATTGGTGAACGAGCAACGTTTAGATTTACGCCTAATACCCGCAATTTTCAGCTGACGGATGGCACGGTGCTAATCCTGATTCCGCCGGCTAGAGGCCGCAGCACAATTCAGACCCCTAATGCGGTTACCGGCATTCAAGGTTCGGCGCTGTTTGTGCGATACATTCCAGAAACGAACCGCACGATTGTAGGCGCACTGACTGATAATCCTAACGGTCCGATGGTGCTTTCTAACCAAGATGGGTCTGAGCAGCAAGCGCTGTATGCCAATCAGATCGGTGTCATTGAGAATGACCAAATTGTTGAAATTTTTGATTTTGATCTCACGTCGTTTTGGCAGACAAGCGGTTTGGCCGCAGGGTTTGACTATCTTCAGCCCGGCTCGGATGACTTAAATGGGGTGCGCGAAGAGATTCGAGAGGCGATCTCTAATCAAGGCACCTTTGATGCAGGTGATCAGGTAATCGAAAATCCACCTTCATTTCGCCGTCCCGATGAGACCTCTAGTCAACCAGTGCCGCGTTCTCCACGTTTAAAGCCGAACGGTAGCGCTGGCAGTAGTGGTTCTGGCAGTAGTGGTTCTGGCAGTAGTGGTTCTGGCAGTAGTAGTTCTGGCAGTAGCAGATCCAGTAGCGGGAGCAACAGCCAAAACGGAAGCAGCACCAGTACTAGCACTAATAGCTCAAGCACTAATAGCTCAAGCACTAATAGCTCAAGATTACTAATAGTTCAAGCACTAATAGCTCAAGTAGTAATAGTGATACTAACGGTAACAGCTCTACTAATATCAATAGCAATACCAATAGTGCCACTAATACTAATGTCAATAGCAGCAGTAATGCTAACAACACTCAGCCCAGCAGCAGTGGAGCTAGCGGCAGCACAATGCCTATTGCTCCTAGCCCATCAGTTAGTAATACTGGTAGTACTGCTGGAGACAACGTAAGCAATCCTCTGGAACCGGTTACAGGCAGGATGCCTGATGGCAGCGTCCCTTTAGGAAATGGCTCGATTCTCAATAACCCTACTGCTCTGCAAGTCGGTAACGAACCGGCTGTTGACACAGGTGTACTGGAAGGCTCAGAAGCTGAGCTAGCGCCCCCTATAGATCTGGAGTATGGCGGGTTTGCGGAAGCCTATTTAAATGGAGAAGAGCCCAATCCACAGCTCAATAGTCTAGAGCCAGTCCCGGCAGGCAATGGCGGTGAAGCCGGTGAAGGCGAGGCAGGTTCTGGAACCCAGGGTTCTGGATCACAGGAGGATAATCTGTTTGACCTAGCGCCGACAGATCCCGCACAGCCAGTAGTAGTACAAGAGCCTGCTGATTCTGGTAATGCGTCTAGCAACGCCTCGGAGCTAGAGGGTGGTGTCAGTGAACTACCTGGCAACGAAGGTAGGCTAGAATCTACGCCGACATCTGGGCCGCCGCTAGAAACTGAATTAGAGCCTAGTGATACGACCCCGATTGTGAGCGGTGGTTCTGTAAATAGTCCAACAGAACCCGTTAATCCCGGGGAGAAAACTGCCGAAAACCCTGCTGGTGAGGACGGGCCAGTGGAAGCTTCTCAAAAGGCGCTAAGGGGCATTTTTAATCTAGTTGTGAATTCTTTTGAAGGGATGATTTAGCGGCTTGATTTAGTGATCGCCCAACGTATCTTGAGTAGGCTGCTCCGGCCGGGTTGGCAGTTCATTCGCCCAGTCGGGGGGCAAAATTTCCGTCTGATCGAGCGCTTGGTTGGTGACTATAACCCCCAGTTGAGTGATCTGATCGGAGGTTTTTTCAGGATGAGTGCGATTGTCTATCTGCTGATCTGCTGGCCGATCTGATGGATCTAACTGATCGGGTGGTGAGTCGTTCGCCGAGCGGTCAGCGGCAGCGTCCGATAGCCGTGCATCCGATAGCTGATCATAGTCGATCTGTGCTAAGTCATCTAGAACGTCTTGAGCGCAGGGATAGCGCTGGTTGAAATCATAGCGAACCATTCTATCAATGATTCGGGTGAGGATCGGGGAGATTTGCTCTAGTGTATGTGACCAAACAATTTCTCCGCTCTCGCTGCGCTTAAAAGCATGAGGCGGTTTTCCGGTTAACGCTTCAATTGCGCTGACGCCTAGCGCATAGAGATCGCTGCGAACGGTCGGCATTCCAGCAGACTGCTCACTGGGCATATAGCCTTGGGTGCCAATGCCGACCGTCGAGGTGATAGGCGTATCGAAGGATCTAATATCGGCTGCTACCACCTGCGTTGAAATGGTTTTGACGGCCCCAAAATCAATCAAGACGTACCGTCCGTCTGCCTGTCGGCGAATGATGTTGGAAGGCTTAATATCGCGGTGGATGACGCCGTTGGCATGGACAAAGCTAATTACGGGCAGCAAATCTTGCAGCAAGTCAACTACGGCTTTTTGCGACAGGGGCCGAGCCTTTGAGATCAGTTCTCTGAGCAGGTCGCCTTCAACCATTTCCTGCACGAGGTAAAAAGCTTGCTGAACTTCAAAGTAAGCCAGTAAGCGCGGAATTTGGCTATGCTCGCCCAGTTTCCCTAAGACAGTCGCTTCAGATTCAAACAGGCGCTGGGCAAGCTGGTGGGCTTTGGGGTTATCGCTGATGATCTTGAGCTGTTTGACGACGCAAGTTGGATTTCCGGGGCGCAGGGTGTCCTCGGCTAGGTAGGTTTCACCGAATCCGCCAGCTCCAAGAATTTTGATGATGCGGTAGCGATCGCGCAGCAAAGTCCCAATCTTATCGGCTTGATAGGTTGCCAACAAATCTTGCAGATCATCCTGTTCGCTGATGATTTCTTGAACCAGCGGTGAAGTCACATAGCGGGCGAGTGTGGTTCGTAAGCGCTTACGTTTGAGCCGATCAGCGGTAAAGCTAATGCCAAAATCCAAACAGCCAACGGTGGCGATCGCCAGAATCGGTGTTCCCGTAATCAAAATCATCCTAGCCCCGACAAACGCGCCGTAGCTGACTAAGGCCCATAGCCCGATACTGCCTCCGGCAATCATCGCTTTTGTCAAGGGCTTGGTCGTGCGGCTCATGAGCACCACGACAACTAACCCCAGGCTCAGCACCACGAAGGCATTACCGGATGGCTGTGAAATAAGCTGAGTGGGGGCAAGGCCAGTTTGCAGCGTTGCGACCGTATTCGCTAGCACCTCCACGCCTGACATCGGCTGTGGATAGAGAAAGCTGCGAGAAAATGGGGCATCGTGAAAGTCTTGATGCACATCAGCGGTTGTGCCAATAATCACAATTTTGCCTTTAAAGGCACTGCCTGACCCTAGCCGGTTGCGCCAAGGATCATCATCTAGCACGTACCAAAACGGCGTTTGCTCAAAGCTACCGCTAGGCCCATAAAAAAAGATGTTTTCTTGGGGGCGCTGATCATAAGGCACTTGAGCGGCCTTTAAAGTGGCTTCAGCAAAGCTCAAAGGCGCTTCACTACCCGGCAGCGGTTCTCCAAAGACAGCCGCTTCATCCAGTGCTATCTCATTGAGAAATGCTTGCCCAAGCCGATGAATTTTGCCATTCATCTCTTTTTAAACGTTATCGAACCGACGCGCACGCCAGTACTGCGAAACTGCGCTAATGGCAAAGACGGCTGGGTCAAATCGCCCTGAGGAAGGGTGATATTGTTATAGTTAGCAGCCAAGACAATGCGATCGCCATAGCGCTTCAGCACCTTTGTAAACGCCGCATCATCCGCTTCCCCATAAGCGCTTGGCGCCGGAAATAGCACGTCCAGCGCGACCGCTTTCGCTCCGGCATCCATCAAGCGCTCAATCACTTGCCCATAAGCTTGCCGCTGCCAAGGCCAAGACTCAATTGGTTTAAGCGCTGCGTAGCGATCAGGATCTTCTAAGTAGTACTGCCCCTGAGCCAAAGACTCTTGATCAATTGCCAAAATCACAATATCTTCAGGCGGTTTGAGTGGGCCTCTCAGCTCAAAAAAGAGGCTCTGAACATCTCGTTCCCAAAGATTGACAATCCCTAGGTTAAATCCGACAGCGCCCGCTGCTATAGCGATACAAATACCCGACAACGCTGATCGCCAGTGGTGCGAAACCGCCGTTTGTTGCCAAATTCTCAACCGATTTCGAACTGATAAAACCGCTGTTGCACCCTCAGCAGGTTTATCAGTGCGTCTGGGCTGGGCCAGTTTTTGTCTAACCATAACGCTGTTTCAAGCCCGCTAGTAACGCTTTGACCATACTGTTTGCTTCATACTGTTTGCTTCACATTGTTTGATGACCTTATCAAAGTTCTATCTCACAGAGCTTTCTGTAGAATAAAACTTTCTTGCTCTGACAACCTTCTAAGTTCACAATTAATAGACCATGCCAACTGTGAACTTAACAGCGCTTCAGGGACATCTAGCGAAAACAGGTATCAAAACGAACTTGCTTCTAAGGAAACCGCCTATAATGATCCCGTAGATTCAAAAGAAAGATTCAAAAGATCTAGGAAGCAGCTTTTAGCAGCAAATCCTGCAAAACAGAGCCCCAAAAACGCAAAAAAAACGCCTGAGAGGTAACGTTAAGCTTTATATGATGGTTGTTGACCCTTGATTGACATGTCCTTATTTTATGGCGAATATCTTTTAAAGTAGGATCCTCTCTATTTTTCTGCAAAATTCTTATCTATAAAATTTTATATATCAGTAATTAATGCCGATCCAAAATCCTATCTACTCTATTCTCTAGCCAAAGTAATGGCTGGGACTATTGGCGTATTAACGCATTTAAATGCGCCTAAATTCTTATCATACAGACCCCGTGAATGGCGCTCAATGCCGTTCAACTGCTCATTGACAAGGGCTTTATTCTTAATCTTTAAATTTACGTCTTATGGCAACTTCTCCGCTGAACCGGCTGTCGATTTTTGTAGACGGCAATAATATGTTTTACGCCCAGCAAAAAAACGGCTGGTTTTTTGATCCCAAGCGCATCTTAGAGTATTTCATTCAGGAAACAGAAGGCTTAGCGTTAGTTAATGCCTTTTGGTATACCGGACTGAAAGATTCTCAAGATCAGCGTGGCTTTAGAGATGCGCTGATCAGCTTAGGCTATACGGTTCGTACTAAGGTGCTAAAAGAGTATTACGACGACACCTCGGGCCGCTACTCACAAAAAGCTAACCTAGATATTGAAATCGTGGTAGATATGTTCAATACCGTTGAGCAATATGATCGGGTGGTGCTGCTCAGTGGAGATGGAGACTTTGAGCGCGCGATTGAGCTACTGCGCTCTAAAAATACGCATATTACGGTGGTTTCTACAGAGGGCATGATTGCTCGCGAATTGCGCAACGTCACCGATCGCTATATTGATCTTAATAAAATTCGCCCCGCCATTGAAAAGTCAGATAGCTAGCGCCAGCTTGTCACCCTGCAAGCCACGATACCGATGACCATCCTGCCACAAAAAGCATTACGCCGCTTAAAGTCAGCAAGTCAGCAATCGCATTGCTTTACGAAGCTTGATCTGGGCTTGGTAATGCTGTCGTAGCACCAGATCGCTCGACAACCAGTATTTCACTAAGCAACGTTCAGATTCGGAAACCTCGTTGTCTAAATAGGCGCTGAGCAGCTCGAACTTCTCTTGATCTGTGAACTGATAAGTTTGAGTTGGGTTACGGATTGAACTGCTATCTTCTAGTTCTGCGGGCGATGGATCTGTCAGGAAGGGCTGTGAAGAGGCATCTGATGACCAAACTGAAGAGAGATCTGAGGCAAGATTAAAATCAAATGTCATGATACGCCTGAGGATAGTTGCAATAGGCAAGAAGTGCGATAAGTTCCGTGTCGATTGTCAGCAGCGACCTATTGACGATTGCGCTTAGATGCACTCAACTGCGCTTAGATGCTATTAAGCGCAGCTAGTTATAATGATTTCTCGGTTGCTTAATCTGTGACTGTAATGTCAGGAATTTGATAGCAGTGTTAACACGAACTCACCGCTGTTCATCCTAATTTTATCAAATCTTTTTAAAGCCATAGATCTCTGACCCTTCACCTCTATCATAAGCTTATCTTTTGGGTAAGACGTAGTATCTTTATGGGGGAGGATACGGACGGCCATTAGCACTGGTTTTTGTGTATATTTTTTGTTTGCAGATCTCATCGTGGTAGTTCACACGACGGTGTTTATTATGCATTTTTATTACTTGCTCACCTATGCAATATTTGGCAAAGGTTTACCTAAAGTCTCCGTTAGAGGGTACTCAGCTCCAGCTTTTGGCAGTGAATATCTATGAAAGCACTTGGGATCTGCTCAATCCTGCGCAGATCATCTTTACGGCTGAATTGATCGCTTTTAATGAGCAGGTTTTGGTGCTGCTAGAGCTAGATCACGATAAAAAAGTGCTGGCGGTGAAAGATGCTACTCCATGGGTTGTCGATTTTGTTGCAGCCTATTTAAGCTTAGGGCTAACGCCTGCCGCATTAGCCGAAGAAGCTAAGCGCGCGGAGCAGTGGCGGCAGTCATTGACGTTGCAAAGCCAAGAAGTTCGCCGTCGCGCTTTAGAAACCGCTGCTCGGCGAGATGAAATTCAAGATTTAGAAAAGCGATTAAAGCTAGAGAAAAAAAAAGAATAAAGTCGTTGAGTGCTAGCGGCAGACTGGGTTTAGGTTATTTTTGGACGGCTTGTTTTTAGTCTGCTTACTTTTGAACGCTTTATTTTTACTGAGGTAACACGTCTTGCAATAGAGGCGCAAGCTCATCTTTTAGCTGTCCGGCTCGAATAAACTCAGCGTAGGTGTCTGACTCTATCGCTAGCAGCTCATCGCGGATTTGTTCGGCTGCATAGGCTGAAACTTCCGGGTTCGCTTTCTGCAAGTTGATGAGATCTTCTTGAAGTTCTTCTAGCTGACCAGCGACCAGAGCCATTTGATATCTAGCAAATTCTTCGTCTACTTCTTGGCGTTCTATGAGCTCTTTGAGCCGATCTAACACTCGGTTGAGGGCGACTCGGTGGGCGACGAGCTGGGTGTAGCGCTGACGGGTGGGCTGATCGCCGAGTAGCCCTAAGTAGGACAGCAAGGGCTGGGTAGTGAGCCCTTGCACCAGTAGGGTAAAGAGCATAACCCCAAAGACGACGGCAATAATTTCTTCGCGCTGGGCTAATGATTCTGGCACGCTGAGGGCCAAGGCAACTGATACCGATCCGCGCAGGCCGCCCCACCAGAGGACGGTTTGACCAGATAAAGAGATATTTTCATTTTTGGTAATCAGGTTGCTGAAGCTGCCTAATCCAAAAACGCTGACGGCGCGGGCGGTGATGATGATTGCGATCGCCACAAAAATCATATTGGCATGATCAATCAGCGCCTGAAACCGCACCTGATCGCCAATCAGCAAAAATACAATGGAATTGACGAAAAAAGCCAAAAACTCCCAAAACTCAGATACCACTAGGCGAGTGCGTGGATTCATCCCAATCCGAGAGCCAAAGTTGCCTAGTATCAGGCCCGTTGTGACCACGGCAATCACCCCAGAACCGCCTAGCTCTTCGGCCACAATGTAAGTGCCGTAAGCCGACACCAGCGTCAGCGACTGCTCCACCAGCGGAATATCAAATCGCTGCGTCAAAAACGAAATTCCAAAGCCAATCAGACTGCCTAGCGCCATCCCAATGCCGGCAAAGATGCCAAATCGAGCTAGCGTCAGCGAGACATCAAACTGCTCAACGGTAAGCGCAATCGCTAGCAGTAGGTTAAATGCGACCACCGCTACGCCATCATTGAAAAGGCTTTCGCCTTCCATCAACGTGGTTAGGCGCTTATCGACTCCTAGCTCACGAAACAAAGCCGTTACCGAAACCGGATCAGTTGCTGATAAACTCGCACCCACCAGCAGAGCCGTCGCTAGGGATGCGCCTGCAAACTGCTGTAAACCGAAGACCAACCCGACAATACAGATCACCACACCGAGGATGGCATAGAGCAAAATCGGCACAAGATCGCTTTTCAACCGACTCCACTGAATATTCCAAGCCGCTTCAAACAGGAGCGGCGGCAAAAAGATAAATAGAATCAGTTCAGGCGATAAATTGACGAGCCGTACATCTACCACTGCTAAACCTAGACCCACTAGCAGCAGCAGCAGTGTGTAAGGAATGTTGCGTAGCAGACTAAATACGCGTGAGAGCGTAGCAACTCCTAGTGAAACTGAAAGGACTAAGAGAAACTGCCGCAGATTTTCTTCAATAGTGGGATCTTTAAGGACTGGATTTTCCAGGGCAATCGCTGTCGCTGTGGCTAGCCAGTGCATATTTTCTATCCTGTTTTGGGTGATCTTAAAGCTTGATGGCTAATGATCACCCTGCCTTACGAATGGTTTCAGCTTGTTGCAAGAGAGCATCTGCGAATGCTATGGCGTCACTGTGAGATTTTCCGCCGGCAAGCTGTGCTAGCTCATCTCGCCGCGAGGGCAGATCTAATGCGGTTACCTTCACAATTGTGCGCTCTTCAGTCGTTAGATCGTTAGCAGTTAGATCTTCAGTAGGCGTTTCTTCAGCTTTGGAAGTGGCTTTAGTTTTTTTGGCTTTTTTAGCTTTGGGCTCATTCGTTTTGGCGATCGCGCTAGTTCCGGTGGGCACCACATGCTTGCCCACATGAAAATGGGCATCGGCCATGGCTGCTACCAAGGGCTGGTGAGTAACGCACAGCACCTGATGCTCGCGGCCAAGCTGGTAGAGTTTCTCTGCGATCGCCTGCGCTACCCGCCCCGACACACCTACATCAATTTCATCAAACACCATCGTCCCAATCGGATCAACCCGCGAGAAGCAGGCTTTTAGAGCCAGCAAAAACCGGCTCATTTCTCCGCCTGAGGCAATTTCAGCTAGCGGCTGTAGCGGCTCACCCGGATTGGGGCTAAACAAAAAAGAAATCAAATCTGCGCCGTGAGCTGTAGGTGCTTGGGACTGAAGGGCGACTTTGAATTTGACCCGCTCCATCGCTAGCGGCTTGAGCTGGTCTACGAGGGCTTGCTCTAGCGCTTTGGCCGTGACTTCTCGGCTCTGAGTGAGTTGATCGCAGCTGTTCAGCAAGATCTGACGTTGACGCTGATAGGTGGCTTCTAACTCGTCTATTGATTGACCATCGCCTCCGAGTGCGGCTAACGAAGCCTGAATGCTTTCGTAATGCTCAATCAGCTCCTCTAAGGTGCGATTGTACTTACGACACAGTTGCTTGAGCTGGCGCATTCGCTGATCGATATCTTCTAATCGGTCAGGATCGGTTTCAATGCTTTCGCCGTAAGTATTGATTTGACGACCGGCTTCTTGCACCTGAGCGAGGGCATCGCTGACCATTTCTAGAATAGGATTGACGGCGGGATCAAAGCGCAGCATGTCCAGGAGCACATTTTCGGCTTGGCCTAGCATGTCGGCAACCGCTTCACCTTCATCGTTTTCATACAGGGTCTGATACACCTGATAGCTTTGCTGCTGCAACTCAACGCTGTGACTTAGACGCTGGTGCTCTACTTGCAGCGTTTCTAGTTCGTCTGGATCGTCTAGATCAGCGTCGCCAAGCTCTTTGCTTTGAAACTGAAACATATCGATCTGCTCGGTGCGCTGCTGCTCGGCTCGACGGCGGGCCTCTAAGCTATTTTTGGCGGCACTAGCAGCTTCGTAGTCAATTGCAACTTGGGCGCGCTGCTGAAGTAGGGCTTCATCGCCAAAGCCATCGAGCCAGTCACGCTGAAGATCCGGCGATCCAAGCTGAAGGGTTTGACCTTGTGCAGTGATTTCAATCAGCAGATGGCGCAGTTCTTCCATCTGAGGTTTGTTGACAGTAACCCCGTTGAGCTGGGAACGGCTGCGCACGGAACTTTTTCCGGCTCCGGCAGTCAGCTCCCGGCGGCAGACAAAGGCATCGCCTTTAAATGGAATGTCGTATGCCTTGAGCCAGTTGGCAACCCGCGAGTCTTTGCTGGTGCTAATGTCAAAGGCGGCTTCGACGGAGGCTTTGTCGGTGCCGGTTCTTACCCACCGACTGGTGGCTTTCCCCCCTAGCACCGCATCAATAGCATCCAAGATAATAGACTTACCGGCACCGGTTTCTCCTGTCAGAACGTTGAGCCCTGGCTTTAGCGATAGCTCTAGGCGATCAATCAGCGCGAAATTCTCGATTTTCAAAGAGGACAGCATAGCCTACATCGCCTTTGGGATTGGCAGATTGTGTGTTGACAGTTGGGATGGCGGTGAAGGCATAGGGGAATAGAACCAGAGTTTGTACTGAAAATTGTACTGTTTTTGGAATGTCAGGTGATCAGCTGGTTAAGAAGTTAGGGGAGAATCAGTTTTTCTGTCGTTTGAGGCAGGGGCTGACTAAAAATGTTCTGATACAATCTTGATACAATAATTTACAAATCGGTTTTTGACGGTGGTCTTAATCTATCAAAATCTATCCAACAAATGATTTGCTTCAAATCTTTGCTCTATTGAGTTCTATTGAGTTGAATTCTATGGAGTTGAGTGATGAGTTGAGTGAGCGGCTTGCAAAAGTAAACGGCTTTTGGCGATCGCTAAGAATCTTGGTTTAGAGCTTATTGTACCGTTGTGCACTTGATTCCAAACCGCGTATAGCGCCCAGATGACACCATTATTTTGAAGACTTTTTATGAGTGTAGTTTCTCCCGATTTATCTAAGCGTTATGAGCCTGAGGCGGTTCCGGTAGTGGCAGTCAGTGTAGATCTGCCTGATTCGCGGCCTCAGGTTTCTCAAACCGGTACTCAAACCAACGCTCGAACGCAGGTGGCTGTGCCTCAGTCATTAGAAGATATTTTGGTGTATGACCCGGAGGCGATTGCTGCCTACTACCGCCGTCGCCCCTTCCAGATTCTATTTCGCCTGATATCTATTTTTTGGATTGCGCTGACTTATGTTTTGGGTTTGCTAGTAGACAAGCTCACGGGTCGCCAAAAAATCAACGAAAAAAAACGAGCTGAAGGCTTGCGGGTGATGCTCACTAAGCTGGGGCCTGCCTATATCAAGGTAGGTCAAGCGCTTTCGACTCGTCCTGATTTGGTATCGCCCGCGATGATGGCTGAAATGGTCAAGCTGCAAGATCAGCTACCGCCTTTTTCTAATGAAATTGCCATGCGCTTTATTCAAGAAGAAATTGGTCAGCCGCCTGAAGGCGTTTATGCCTATCTATCTGAGTCACCGATTGCGGCGGCTTCTTTGGGCCAAGTGTACCGAGGTCGGCTCAAAACGGGTGAAGAGGTTGCAGTTAAAGTGCAGCGCCCTGGTTTAGCAGATCAAATTACTAAAGACATCTATATTATTCGGGTGCTAGCAGGCTGGGCAAAGCGCAACATCAAGCAAATTCGCAGCGATTTGGTCAGCATCGTCGATGAATTCGGGACGCGAATTTTTGAAGAAATGGACTACACCCATGAGGGTGAAAATGCGCAGCGCTTTGCGAAGCTGTATGGCTATTTGCCTGAAATTTTGATCCCCGGCATTTATCCGCAGTACACCGGGCGTCGGGTGCTGACGATGGAGTGGGTTGAGGGCGTTAAGCTAACTGAACTTGATGAGCTTAGGCGGCAGGGCATCGATCCGACGCATGTGATTGAAGTCGGTGTGCAGTGTTCTTTGCGGCAGCTTTTGGAGCACGGATTTTTTCATGCCGATCCGCATCCTGGAAATTTGCTGGTAACGCCTGATGGCAAACTGGCTTATTTGGATTTTGGGATGATGTGCCAAGTAGAGCCTTATCAGCGCTACGGCTTGATTGAGGCGATTGTGCATATGGTGAATCGCGACTTTGAAGCGCTGGCTCAAGACTATGTGAATTTGGAGTTTTTGACGCCGGAGACAGATTTAAGTCCTATTATTCCGGCTCTAGGAGGCGTTTTTAATAATGCTCTGGGCGCGAGTGTGGCCGAGATGAATTTGAAAAGCATTACCGATGAGTTTTCGGCGTTGATGTATGAATATCCGTTTCGCGTACCGGCTTATTATGCGCTGATCATTCGTTCATTGGTGACGCTTGACGGAATTGCAATTACCGTTGATCCCAGCTTTAAGGTGTTGAGCAAGGCGTATCCCTATGTGGCTCGGCGGCTGCTGACTGATCCGGCTCCTCAGCTCAGATCGTCGTTGCAGGCGCTGCTTTTCCAAGACGGCAGCTTCCGTTGGAACCGACTAGAGAATTTGCTCAAGAATGCTAAAGACAGCGATAACTATGACCTGAATCAGGTGCTGAATCAGACGCTGGAGTTTTTGTTTTCGGAGCGAGGGGAGTTTTTGCGCGATCGCATTGCCGACGAACTTGCCAAAGAGCTTGATAAAGCTGGCTATAGCCTCATTCAGCGAGTTGCGCGGGCTTTGCGTTTGCAGGCTTTTGAGTCTGATCCGCTAACGACCCCGATGGGTATGACAGCGCAGTCCGGTATTAGTAGCTGGGAGCAGGCCGTGCGAATTTTGGGTATTTTGCGTAACACCAAGGGGCTAGATGCTTCAACGGTGGCCGCTGTTGTCCCGCAGCTGATTGTCAAGCCAGAAGCCCGCGACATTGGGCGACGAGTTGTTAATGGGGTCGTGCAAAGAGCTGTGGCGCGTCTGATTCGTGAGTTTTTGGTGACCGAACCTACGATCACCCCGATTCCAGTTTTGCCTCCGGCTCGGGCGGCTTAACTTGGATTAGATTGGCTGCTTGCTGGCTATGGAGTTTTGGCTATGGAATTTCGGCTATGGAATTTCGCTGGTATCGCAGATCAAGTAGAGCGGGGAATAAGGGCTACAAGAGACAATTAGCTGCTGATTGGGTTTGACGTAGGTACTGGTACTGCCAAAGCGGTTAACCCACTGCCAGCCGTCAGCTTCGAGGTAGGGCTCTAGCGTCGAGTAGGTGCGAGTAATAAGCTGCTGAGGATCGTTTTCAATCGGGAGGGCGCTGGCTTGAGCTAGCTCCATTTCGAGTAGAGTGCGTAAAATTGCGATGTTATCACGGTGATTGGCCAAAGCCTCTTTAAAGAGCTGGTAGCCTAAGAATGCGCTGGTGCTGCTAGCGATCGCCAACAGTGCCAACCCGGTTAAAATTTTCGGATGGTGAGCGATTCTAGCCGTAATTCTGCGCCAGCGATTAGGCCGTAAGATAATTGCCATTGGCAGGCTATTATTTGTCAGACTATTGTCTAGACGCTCTGAGTTCTCTTTTACCTCTGTGTAAACGACTTCTGCGGGATCTTCTGCGGGATCTAAAGCGGGGCTGCACTGATTGATTTCCCTGGCTTTGAGCATTGGCGGCATCTATACTCTGTGATCGTCTTTTACTCTGTGATCGAAGGATTCTCTATGATTAATTCTGATATTAATCATAGAGCTTGATCGCGATTCCAGGCCAGTATTGTTACTGAGTAAGCCGCGATCGCAGTCCTTGAGTATTTTTTGCTGACCAAAGTTTTATAGTCATTTACTGACGACTCAGTGAATTCAACTAAGCCGATAGCTATATAATCATCCTGAAGTCTTTGCCAGACAGCGGTAAAGTTGATCGGGCAGGGGGCTAATGATCGTTGCCGATGAGTGCTGAGAATCTTTTGGATCAAAAGCCAGCGTTCTTTCTCAACTGAATGCAGCAATGCTTTAAGTTAGATTCAAACTAAATTCAAACTAAATTTCCATCGAAAGTGTGTGTGTGAGGCTTATGTTTAAGACGTCTTTTTGGGAGACTCTGAGTGAAATTTGGGTCAAGCTGCTGTTTAATGTTGTTGCCGTCCCGTTTAGTGTATTGCTAGTTGTTTTGATTACTCATCAGGTACTGTCGGTGCGGCAGTATTCTGAAAAGCTAGAGCTATCCAATTCTGACAAAGCGGGTCAGGTGAGTCACGAAACCCTTTTCTAGCTTTTTTCTCAACCGCTTTAACCTTTCCTAATTGCTTTGAGAAAGGCTCAGTAAATCGGCCTCAGTAAATCGGCGATAGTCTAACGGGTAGCTGCGCTTGCAGGGCATGAATTAACCGAGCGACTTGATAGTCGTAAAGCTCAATGTCCATTGCGGCAGGGATTTGATCGATAAATCGACGCGCTTGGTCAGGATCGCAGTTTGTAAGTTGAGTAAAGCGCTCGATAATACTGTGGCTATCGACAGCAGAGGGCCGGGTATCGGCAGTAACTCGCCAGCAGCGAGGCGGTGTTTTTTCGCCGCGCTCAATGCGACGCAGACCGTTAATGGAAGATAGTAGGAACAGGCGATCGCCCGGCAGCAGCCGCTGTTCATCAGTGGGTAGCAAAATGGTGCAAATTTTCCCCAATTTGTCTGTAGTTTCGCGCAAAATTGGCACCACGCCATAGCCATAGGCGACTTGGGCCATTTGCTTGTGAACGAGGGTGTCGCCTATCTGCACACTGTACTCGGTGATTAGGATAGTTTGGCCACTGAGGCGAAAGAGTCCCAAAATATTTTCACCAAAAGCTGCGCCTGCAAAGGCTTCGGCTGACAGGGCGTAAGGGCAAAAGGTCTGGGCTTGGGGGATCATCGCAGTCAGGTTATCGCTGAAGCTTTGGCTGCGGGTGCGCACGACGGGCAAAAAGGGGCGATCGCTCATCACCGTTTTTTCAGTTGCTAGCAGTGCAATTTCTAAATTGAGCATTTGATCATCGGTGACGGCGATAATGCTCTTGGCCGTTGCGAGGTTCGCAGCAGTTAGTTCTTCCAGCACATTGCCAATCAGCAGGGGCACCTGAGGAAATAGGGCCTGCGAACGGGGCTGAGCATCAATCGCAACTAGCGGCTGGTTTAAATCCACCAATAGGTTGGTGACCTTGCGCCCGATGCGGCCCAAGCCCACAACGACAATGTGATTGCTGCGCGGAATGCGCGGTCGCTTTTGCAAAAAATCAAAGCGGGATCTGAGCAACTGCTCGGCCACTAATCCTAAAACGCCCAGTACGACTAAAATGCTGGCCAGCGTAATCATCAGGCATACCAGTAGGACCCAGCCAGGCGTTACCGGATCGTTAAAGCCGCCAAAGACATCGCCATAGCCGCCTAAGAGCAAAATTGCACCCAGCGTAATGGCTTTTACCCAGACCAATCCAGGCACCGTTGCCTTGAGCAACAGTGCGCCTGCAAGCCAAAGAATGATGGCAGTTAAAAGCGCGACCCCAACGACTCGCTCAATCGATTCTTCAGAAGATTTGCGCAGCTTTTTGAGCCGCTGTTGCCAGTCGTTGGTGCGAATGTCTTCGATGAACTGAGCGACAGCAAAGAACGGATTTTGGGGACTTTGAAGGGGGTCTGATGGCCGATCAACTTCTATGTAGGCAATGCGATCGCCTGCTGTTACTCGCACATGCGGCTGCCAGCGATGAAAAACTGAAGAGGCTGTCGTTGCCCAGCCCAGTGGCTGCGGGGGATTTTCGACTGGGTTGAGATCGAGCAGTCGGAATCGGGGCTGGTGCAGTTGCTGCATAGGCTGCTGATCGAACCTGGGATCATTGGCCTGCACAAACCGCTCGCTCACCCGAAAGCGATGATGACCAATGTTAAAGACACTGACGGTATCGTCTCCGAGTCCGGCCAAAGCAAAGCTCATCGCGGGTAGCTCAGTCGCATCGAGGGCGACAAACTTACCCAGCTGACGGGCGAGCAGGGCGTTAAGGCTGTGGCGAGAAGATCGCAAAATAATTTGAATGTTGGGATTGAGCCGACGAGCGGCGATCGCACATTCGACATTCGTGCTTTCATTGCTCGTGACAATTAAGATTGCCCGACTGTTTTCAATGCCAGCCGCTTTTAACACCGTTTCTCTTCGACAGTCGCCGATCATAGGCGGCGCTGCTAGCTGATCGGCCAAATTATCAACTTCCCAATTGTGAATGGGCTGCTGATCGATGGCAGTAATATGCACCTCAAACGGATCGTAGTCAAACTTTTTAAGATTGATCACAATCTGCTGACCCAAACTGCCTAATCCGCACACGATAAAATTGTCCTGATGGGCCTCTGGAAAGCGCGTTTCCGTATGGGGCATCAGAGTTTGCGGGCCTGTAAGCATTTTGTTGTCAGGCATAACGGCTCTTTGTCGTAAAGTCTAGTTTCGCAAAAACGGTTTTTATCGAGAGTTTTATTAGAAAAGTTTATAGCGGCGGCTTCGTAGAATAATACAGAGTCAATTAATCTTTTTCCTTAAGTATGGCTATGGGCGCTTTTTGCACTATTAAATGGATAGACGATCATCTGCGACTGCTAGATCAGCGGCAGCTACCGCAGACCATCACCTACTGTGATTATCGCGATTACAGCGCTATCGCTGAAGCCATTCAAACAATGGTCGTGCGGGGCGCGCCCGTCATTGGTCTCACCGCAGCGTATGGCATCGCTGTTGCCGCACAGCAATCTACCGCGACAACAACAGAAGATTTGATGGCCGATCTACGGATAGCGGCTGATTGTTTGCTGCGATCGCGCCCCACCGCAGTCAACCTGTCTTGGGCTGTGAACCATCTGCTCACAGTTGCCGCTGATCAAGCCCGAGTCGACAGCAGCCCAGAATCGATTCGGCAGTCGCTGTTAGCAGAGGCTAAAGCCATGCAGGCCGCTGACTTAGCGATCTGCAAACAGCTTGGCGCTCATGCTCAAGCACTGATTCCAAGCCAGGCGAATGTTATTCATCACTGTAATACCGGCGCATTAGTGGCCTCAGACTATGGCACCGCCCTAGGGATTGTGCGGGTTGCGCATGAGCAGAGCAAGCAGCTACACGTCTTTTTGGATGAAACTCGGCCTCGACTTCAGGGCGCGGCCCTATCTGCTTTTGAGCTTAAAACCTATGGCATTCCGCACACGGTGATCGTCGATGGCGCCTCCGGCTATGTGATGAGCACAAGGAAAATAGATGCTTGTTTGGTGGGGTGCGATCGCGTCGCGGCCAACGGCGATGTCGCTAACAAAATTGGCACCTACAACCTAGCCCTCGTCGCCCACGCCCACGGCGTCCCTTTCTACGTCGCCTGCCCCCTCAGCACCCTAGACATGAGCCTAGCCAGCGGACAAGAGATCAAAATTGAAGAACGCGCCGACACCGAAATCACCGAAATCAAAGGACAGCAAATTACCCCAGACGACACCCCCGTCTTCAACCCCGCCTTCGATGTCACCCCCGCCAAATATATCAGTGCCATCATCACCGAAAAAGGCATCATCTATCCGCCCTACCGCGAAAACCTAAAGCAGATGATGAGCTTATGAGTTATCTAGACTTTGAAAGAATTATAGATAAAAATTAATGTCCTCATTTCTTATACATCTATTAAGGAGAAAGCCATGTTAAACGAGGCAGCTATAGAACAGCGCTTGGCAACGCTTGAAAAGACAGTTTCTGACCTTCAACTCAAGGTTCAAAGCGAGTCTTCCGAACACTGGCTAGAAATGCTCATTGGGTCAATTTCAGATGAGGTGGCTTTTCTCGAAGCCATAGAATATGGTCGTGCCTTTCGTCACTCTCCTTCGTCAATCTGATACGCCTGATGATGAGGATAACGAATAATTGTGAAGTACCTGCTAGACACTGACCACATCAGTTTTCTACAGCTGAGCCAAAATACGGGTGACTTCAGCAAGGTTGAAGGCTTGGTCATGGAGGATTGGACGGTGTAAGCCGAAGCCGATGACACCTAGGTTCTAGTTAGGTTTGTAGCGCGGATAGGCACTCATCAACTGGCGGACTTGCTCGGCGTGGTATGAGCTGCGCGTGAGCGGTGAAGAAACGACCTGCAAAAAGCCGAGTTCGTCTCCGGCAGTGCGCCATGCTTCAAATTGCGCGGGGGTGACAAAGGTATGAACGTCAAGATGCTTGGAGGTGGGCTGTAAGTATTGGCCAATAGTGACAATATCGCAGTCGATGGCTCGCAAATCGCCGAGGACTTGGCGCACTTCGCCGTCGGTTTCGCCGAGGCCCACCATAATGCCGGATTTGGTGTAAGTCCAAGGAGCGATTGCTTTTGCTCTTTCCAGTAGTTCCAAGCTCCGCGCATAGTCTCCTTGTGGCCGGGTTTTGCGATATAGCCGAGGCACGGTTTCGGTATTGTGATTGAGCACTTCCGGCTGGCCTTTTAGTAGCAGGGTTTCTAGTGCCTGCCAATTGCCGCACAGATCGGGAATTAGCACTTCAATCGTAGTATCAGGCGACAGCTTACGGATTTCTTCAATACAGCGGATAAACTGACTCGCACCGCCATCGACCAAATCGTCACGGTTGACTGAGGTGATCACCACATGGTTGAGCTTCATCCGGCGGACAGCTTCTGCTAGGTGCACCGGCTCTAGCGGATCGAGGGCCTGGGGCTTTTTTTCAAAATCAATGTCGCAGTAGGGGCAAGCGCGCGTGCAGGCCGGCCCCATGATTAAAAAGGTGGCTGTGCCTGCATTAAAGCATTCGCCAATGTTGGGGCAAGAGGCTTCTTCGCAGACGGTGTTCAGGCCCAGATCTTGCAAAATGCCTTTGACATTGCCGACCCGCTCCCACTGGGGCGCTTTGACCCGTAACCATTCTGGCTTGACTACCACGCTGTTATTGCCTCTTTTGTAACCTGATCTAACCTTAGGCGGTTGCCGCCCCTGAATGATCTTAACAAGGTAGGCAGAAAAAGATTCATGAAGAATGCATTAGGATTAATGATAGGCAATCGCTCAGGAGCTAAACCCTATGCTGAGGCCGCCGCCCTTGGCTCGTTGCTTTGTGGCCCTTTGTTTTAGCTCGGCGGTGATGCTAGCTGTCGTTGAGTGGCGCGATCCGTTTCCGGAGCCGGTTTCTAATCGAGTGGTGACGGGTGCGATCGCTGCCGACATCTTTTCTACTCAAGCGTCATCAGCACCGCTTGAAAAAACGCCTAGATCCGCAACTTCTCAGCGGTCTCACCTGACTGACTGGCTATTGGGCAGATTCCACGCCCCGCAACCTGCTCTGCCCGCCGAGTCTTCTGTGCAGCTAGTGCTCTCACTCAGCTCACGCACCCTCGAAGTGCGCAGCCCTGACGAAGCGCCTATCACCTACAAAGTCGCCATTGGTCAAGATGATTGGCAAACACCAGCAGGGAATTTTAAGGTGACTCACAAGCTCAAAGATCCGGCTTGGCAGCACCCTATCACCCACGAAACCATTGAACCCGGCCCCGATAATCCCTTAGGCACTCGCTGGATTGGCTTTTGGAGCAATGGCCAGGCAGAAATTGGCTTTCATGGCACTAATCAAGAAGAGCTAATTGGTAAAGCCGTCTCTCACGGCTGTGTGCGGATGCGCAATCAAGATATTGAAGCGCTGTATCAGCGAGTAGAGGTGGGTACCGCTGTGCAGGTCATTCCGTAAGCAGGTCATTCCGTAAGCAGATCATTTGGTAAGGTGCCTTCAACAACCGCCCCAAAATGGCAAAAACGATTGCTCGATCTAGGCCAAGCAATCGTTTTGGGTTGAGTGAATCGTAAAATTGAGCTGTGGAGTTGACCGTGTGACTGTGTACTGACGGACTCAATTGAGGCCGAAGATCATTACGCGGCTGTCGGCTGCTGCTCAAAATCGTGAGCGTAGTCTTTGAGCAATTTGTTGACTTGTCCTAGCAAACCACCGGCTTCGTTGCGCTGAATTTCTTTGCGCTCTGGGAAGAACTCGGGCTGGTTGAGGCTGCGGCCTACGGATTCGGCTACCTGCTGAGAAATCAGGTCAGATAGCTCAGCGCGGGCTTTTTCTCTTTGATAGCTAGCGCCTTCTTCAGTGGTGGCGTACAGAGGCGGCAGGCGGTTAAGTGCGTAGGCAGCAACATCGCCTAAATCGAGCGTCACTTCACTGGCAGCTTCGACTTCTGCCACTTGAGAAATGGCCTCTGAGAGCACGAGTTCTTCCATGACGTTAATAAATTGCTTGCGAGGCACGGCGACGACTTCACCTGTGAGCAAAGAGCTCATGAGCCGATCTAACGCCATGTATTCGTCAATTGACAGTTCGGAAGCATTGTCACAAATGCGGCCAACTTCTGCTTCCATTCCAGGGGTGAGATAGCCGTCTTGTAATGCTTGTTCAACAATTTTTTCAATGCTACTCATGCTGGCACAACGCTCCGTTTGATGGTTCCGCTAAGGGTTTAAAGAAAGATACTCAATGAAAATAAATTGACATGGATAAATTATCCATAAGGGATGAGTTCTGTCGTCAGTATGCCCCTACTCCACGCCGTCATATCGCCAAGGTACCGGATCGACGGATATAGCATTGACGAATAGGCCCCAATGCAAGTTGGGCCCGGTAGCAAAGCCGGTAGATCCCATATAGCCAATGAGTTGACCGGCTTCAACCATGTCGCCTTCGTTGACCGCAAAGCCGGAGAGATGAATCATGACGCTGGTAACGCCTTGGCCGTGATCAATGCCGATGGTGTTGCCATTGAGCACAAAGCCATCCGCGACGCGGCCAATGACAGCAATTCGACCAGCGGCTGGGGCGTAAATCGGTGAGCCGTTGCCTGCGGCGTAGTCTACGCCGCGATGGTAGTAGTCTTGAGCGAAAACGCCGTTATAGTAGCGGCGGTTGCCGTAGTTAGAGCTGACGTAGCCAGTGCTGGGTTTGCTCATGGGGCCATTCCAGTAGCGGGTGGGGGTGCGCAGGGCGCGCAGTTCATCTAGCCGGTTGAATTCGTAGTCGGTGCCTTCGAGATCGGCGCGGCCTGGAGAAAGGGTGATGTATTGAGTATCGAAGGTGCGATCGCTGATATTCACCGCCATATTGTTGTTGCCTTCCGGCCCGCTAATTTGCAGCGTCATCCGGCCTGGGTGAGTGTTAGGGCTAGTTGGCACAAGCGCGCGGTAGCGATTATTGGAGAGCGCAAAGCTGGGATAGGTAGTACCATCGACGGTGACGCTCGGCGCTTCCGCACTGCTGTCGCTTTGGATCACAACTGAAAGGGTGTCGCCAAGCGTAGGCTGGCTGGGAGAGATTTGTACTTGGTAGGCTTGAGCAGGTGTGGCTAATACACTCCACATCACAATCGCTGTAGCAACAGCAGGCAGCATTAACCAGCGCGATTTGATGCGCTGGCGCAATTGAGGCAGTAGCGGAGAAAAGAAAGATTTCATCGTCACAAACAATAATAAACAGCGTTAGAAGAGACTTTTTAGAGAAATTTTTTAGAGCAATTTTTTAGAGACTTTTTCTAAAAATTCTCTTGCAAGAGTAAATAGCTCTGTGCGCAAGGGTTTTGACAAGGTTTTAATTAGCCTAGACCATACCACTCTCAGCCGCTGCTTGCCTGTTAAGGCGATGACGGTTGGCGATCGCCGCCGCCGAAAAAATAGGTACAAAAACAGCACCCCTCTCACTGAAAAGTCGTTAGAAGGGCGCTGTTTTAAGAAACTTAAAGAAATAACCTATCGAAGATCTATTGAAAGCTAGTGGCTAGTTTTGATGTATGCAATCGCTGCACGCATCAATATTGTGCTTTGGCCTTGATCGTCTCTGACACAGATGGCATTGGCATCTTGCCAGCCGACTGCCCCGATGAGGGTGTCACCTGTGGTGACTTTGACTTCTACCGTTTTTTTATCGCGGATTAGGGTTTGGACTTGGCGAATGCTGGGAAGTTCGAGATCGAAGCCGTTCGAGGACATGGGTTTATGCGGTGAAGTTGGGATAAAAGGGTCTTTAGTGATTAGATTGCCCGCCCAGATTCGCCTGCGCTCAGCCCTCGGCAGGCGAGTGAGCCCAATAGAATGCACGGGCGGTAGAATGCACAGGCGGTAGAATGCACAGAGCGATATGAACAGGAATTTTTATGAAGACGCTTTCATTTAGCAAGTATCACGGGTTAGGCAATGACTTTGTACTGGTAGATAATCGCGCCAGTGAATCGCCTTTAATCACGCCTGAGCAGGCGGTGGCGGTGTGCGATCGCAATTTCGGCATCGGTGCAGACGGGGTGATCTTCGTACTTAGCGCCCCAAAAGGCAGTCAGGACATCGACTACACCATGCGAATTTATAACTCCGATGGCTCTGAGCCGGAGATGTGCGGCAATGGCATTCGCTGTTTGGCCAAGTTTATTCATAGTTTGGAAGCAAAAGACGGTGCAGCGCCTGAATTGCCGCATACCTATCGCATTCACACCCTAGCAGGCACGATTCGCCCTGATCTTAAAGCCGATGGACAGGTGACAGTAGATATGGGTGAGCCGGTGCTGTTAGCCCCAGAGATTCCGACGACGCTGGCCGCAGCCGGTGAAAAAGCAATTGATAAAACCCTGCAAGTAGGCGGCACAGCCTATCAGGTGAGCTGTGTGAGTATGGGCAATCCGCACTGTATTACCTTTGTCGATGACGTAGAGGCCGTGCCTTTAGCTGAAATTGGGCCACTATTTGAGCATCATGAGGTGTTTCCGGCGCGGATTAATACCGAGTTTGTAGAAGTGGTACGGCCTGATTATCTGAAGATGCGGGTGTGGGAAAGAGGGGCCGGGGCGACCTTGGCCTGCGGCACGGGAGCCTGCGCCCTGCTAGTGGCGGCGGTGCTGAATGGGAAGAGCGATCGCCAAGCAACAGTAGAGCTGCCCGGCGGCAACTTAGAAATTGAGTGGGCTGCGAATAACCGAGTCTTTATGACCGGGCCAGCGACGCTAGTATTTGCTGGCGATGTATTCGTCAATGCGGCGGGGCGATAATGGCTGCATTGCTTGTACTCACCAATGATGATGGGATTGATGCGCCGGGAATTCGAGCTTTGCACTCAGCTTTACCCGAAACCAATACCAAGGTGATTGTCGCGCCTGATGCACCTCATTCTGGCTGTAGCCATCAGATGAATCGCGGTGGGGTAATTACGATTGCGGAGCGCCAAACGGATGAATATGCGATTGGCGGTACGCCTGCCGACTGTAGCCGGGTGGCCATTAGCCATTTATATCCGCAGGTAGACTGGGTGCTATCGGGAATTAATGCGGGTGGTAATATGGGGGCAGATATTCACCTGTCGGGAACGGTTGCAGCGGTGCGTGAGGCAGCGCTTTTGCGTAAGCCAGGAATTGCCATTTCCCAGTATAAATATCGCAATCAGCCATTTAACTGGGCGCGGGCAACTCGGCTGGCAGCGCGGGTACTGCCGCAGCTGATGGCCAAGAGCGTATCGCCGGGGCAGTTTTGGAACGTGAATTTACCGGCCCCGCCGCTAGAGGGCCTCGCTGATGATGAACCTGAAATTGTGTTTTGTGAGGGCTGTACTCAGCCGCTACCGGTCGAGTTTGCGGTTGATGAAGGCGGTTTCCGGTATGTGGGGGCGTATGACACTCGCCTGCGCGATCCGGGTCGGGATGTGGATGTATGCCTAAGCGGGCGAATTAGCGCCGTTAGCATTCGTCTCTGGTAATTCGTCGGTAATTTGTCTCTGGTAAAAATTGGGGTGAGAGGATCACACGGCCTTCGCGTTTATACATACACAACTTTTATGCAAGTGAAGACGAAAAGGGTTTATTGTGCGCAATAATACGGCTCTGTGTTTTTTAGGGCTGTTTTTTTGTACATAGCTTCTAAGAAGGGCTGTGACATTGCGTAGTAATATGGCTTCTCGTTGTTGATAAGACTTTATTCGCTGCGGCTTTTTACGCTTGAACTATGGTTCAGATCAATACTGGCTTTACGCTTTTTTTCAGCTTGCTGGTGGAAGCGATTCCCTTTTTACTCATCGGTGTGGCGTTTTCTAGCCTGCTGCTGTTTTTTGTCGATGAGCGCAAGCTAATTGGCGTACTGCCTAAAAATGCTTTCTTAGGGGCGCTAGCCGGTAGCCTAATTGGGCTGATGTTTCCGGTGTGTGAGTGCGGCAATGTGCCGGTTGCAAGGCGGCTTTTGATTCAGGGCGCGCCCACGGCAGTGTCGGTGGGCTTTTTGCTGGCGGCACCGACGATTAATCCGGTTGTGTTTTGGGCGACGTGGGTGGCGTTTCGGGGGCAGCCCGAAATTGTGTTTATGCGGGTGGGCTTTACGCTGCTGATTGCGACGATAGTCGGCTGGGTGTTCAGCCGTCAGGGTGATATTGGCCCCTTTTTGCAGCCGTCGGTAGCGCGCAGCCGGTTTCGCGATCGCACGCCCGAAATCACTGCCTCATCAGCGGCATCGTTATCGGAGACACCCTCCCTTTTGCAGGGCGGCACGTTTATCCAGGGCGCTGGCGGCGCTGCGGCTTTGCGGTTAGATACGCCGATGGCACAGCGGCTAGTGGCCAATCCGGCGGCGGCGCAGCCAGTCAGCAATCGGCTGATGTTGACTCTAGAGAATATGGTGCGAGAGCTGCGAGAGTTGGGGGCGGTGCTGGTGCTGGGAAGTGCGATCGCAGCTATTGTTCAAGTCGCCGTCCCGCGCGAACTCATCTTGAGCTTAGGGCAGGGCATGGTGTCTTCTATCCTGGCAATGATGGTGTTAGCGGTGGTCGTTTCGATTTGCTCGACGGTCGATTCATTTTTTGCGCTGTCATTTGCAGCTACGTTCACAAGCGGATCGCTGCTGGCCTTTTTAATTTTTGGCCCTATGATCGATCTTAAAAATATTGGCTTGCTGCTGACTGTCTTTAAAGGGAGGGCCGTGTTTTATCTGTTTGCACTGGCGGCGATGATGAGCTTTGGCCTGTCGCTATTTGTGAACTTGTATATCGGCTGATTTTCTATGCGCTCTTCGAAAGGTTCTTCGGCAGGTTCTTCGGCAGGTTCTTCGGCCCGATCATCGGCTCGGCTCCCTTGGCGAGATATTTTAGATGTACTAGCGCTCGGTGCTTGGAGCGCGATGCTGTTCCGCTTTTGGGTGACCGGTAAAATTTTGCTGCTGCTGCATCCCGACTACACCTGGCTCTCGCATTTGGCCGCGATTGTGCTGCTGCTGCTGGTGATATTCACCCTCTATAAAATGCGGGCAAATCGACAGAATCAACCGGCTGCTAGAGCGGCTAGTGACCCTCAAAAAGAGTCTGACCACATAACGCTACTGCCACCGAATTTGAGCAGTGCAGTGCTGCTGGGCGTGGCGATATTTGGTTTGATTTATACCCCGCAGGCATTTGCGAGTGAGACGGCGATACAGCGAGGCATTTCTGAGACGCTGACGCTAACTCGCGCTCAGCCTCGACGCTTTGTGCGGGCAGTGGCTTCAGAAAAGCGCACAATTATCGATTGGATTCGGCTAGTGAACGTGTATCCAGAGCCTGATGCCTATGAAGATGAGCCCGTTGAGGTGGTTGGCTTTGTGATTCATCCTGAAGGCTGGCCGGCAGACTATCTGATGATTTCCCGGTTTGTGCTGACTTGCTGCGCAGCCGATGCCTATCCGGTAGGCATTCCGGTCGTACTCGGTAGCGGTGAGTCGTATGCGGTGGATAGCTGGCTAAAAATCACTGGCAAAATGACGACGAAAACGCTGGATGATCGTCGGCAGGTGGCCATTGCGCCCACTCAAATCACCCCCATTGAAGAACCCAAAAACCCTTATGAGTATTAGGTTTCAACGGATAAAGTTTGACCAAATGCAGCCCCTAGATCGCGCTGCTTGGGCAGTGATGGGACTGCTGGCGGTGGTGATTGCGGCGATGCTGCTGCTGGGCTCTCAGGCACTGCCGGGCGTGCGCAGCTTTTCCTGGCAAGATCGGGCGGTGTCGGCTGAAGATGTGGCTTTTATGCTGACGTTTACGCAGCCGGTAGAGCCGCAGAGCGTGGAGAAAAATCTGGTGATTGAGCCCGCGCTTGCCGGTAAGTTTAGCTGGGCTGGGCGGCGGATGGCTTACACCCTGGCAGTACCTGCGCCCTATGGTGAAAGCTATAAGATTTCTTTAACCAACGCCGATGCCCTCAGTGGCCAATCGGGGTTTGATCCTTTCCAGACGGCTTTTCGGACGCGCGATCGCATCTTTGCTTATATCGGGGCAGAAGGATCTGACCAAGGGCGGCTGATTATGTTTAATCTCACCCGTAAAGAAAAAACGATTCTGACGCCAAAAGGGCAGCGGGTGCTGGACTTTAAGCCGTATCCTGATCGCGATCGCATTCTCTTTTCATCAATTGATACGACCCAAAAGACCGAGGGATTGGCGATCGCTAGCCTCTACACGGTATCGACCGGTTTAGATGAAACCGCCGCACCCGCCAAATGGAAATTCTGGCAGCAAGCGACAAAACCGCTAGCCGCGGGTACTACCCAGCTCATATTGGACAACAAAGACTATCAAAACCTAAAGTTTGACCTCTCTGCCGATGGCCAAATAATTGTCGTGCAGCGCGTCAGCAACCAAAATCCAGCCGACTTTGGCCCTTGGGTGATCCGTGCAGGCGAAGCGCCGCGCCCGCTCAAAACCGAGCCAGGTGGCGACTTTAAGATTGCCCCAGACAGCCAGTCACTGCTGCTTCAGCAAGGCCAAGGGACTGCGGTCATCGCCCTAGTTCCGGAGGCTGCGCAAGCCGCCCAACCTACCACCCAGTCTTCAGAAGCGCTGTTGGATTTTTTGCCAGAGTATGGCCTGACACTGGATGTGGCCAGTGATGGCAGTGCCGCAGCGCTAGTGAATTTTAACCAAGACGATCCGACTAAACAGTACACTCAATCGCTGTTTTGGGTATCAAGTGCGGGCGTCGAAAAGCAGCTACTAGAGACCGATGGATCGATTTTGAGCGCGCAATTTAGCGACAACAATCAGCTTTTATATTGCTTGATAAACCGGCTCGTCGAAGGTCCAGGGCTCAGCGCCGATGCCGCCCAGGCTTCATCACCAGATAGTGCCAAGTCTGAAGAAGATGCCGCCACAGATTCGGTAGGAGCCTTAGAACCGGAAAATAGCGACAGCGGTGAATTAGATCTCGGCGATCAGCCGTATCAAGTCGTGCCTTATCTGAGCGTGATTAACGTCAAAACGGGTCAAGAACAGAAGCTTCTAGAAATGCCGCCTCAGCCTGAAATTACTATGAGCCCCTCACCTGACGGGATCGCTATTTTGTTTGATGAAACGCTAGTGCTCGATTCGCAAAGCTCCGATTCATCCTTCTCAGGCCCTACTGATCGGCTTTGGCTTTTGCCTTTGTTTAGCACAGAGGCAGAACGCATGAACGATCAACCCATTCCATTGCCAGCAGCCCAGCTAGAAGTAGCAGGCCGCCATCCTATCTGGTTACCTTGATTTAGAGTGATTTAATTTGAAGTGATTTAATTTAGATAATCTAAGCTAAATGCTGTGAACTAGCTAAAGCGAAACTAGCGCTAGCTACTGCGAGTGCTATTGCGCTGAATATACATTTGCAGAAAAATTTGCGCTGCAGATGGCTCTAAAACATCGAGTGCATTGACAATTTCGGGAATTGAATCGGCCAGCGGATCGCTGACTTCATTTACCCATTGATTAACGGTAGAGCGCGCCACGCCCATAGTCACAGCTAGCCGGTTCTGACTGATGTTGTACTGTTGAAGCACATGCTTCAAGGCTTTGCCTGCTCTGCCCATTTTTTTCATAGCTCAAGTAAATGACGATCACAAGCGAGTGCTTAACACTGCTTGACTGTTCATACTTACTAACCTCAGCCTTCATAATCCTGAAGAATTTATACTGAAGTTTGGCATTCATCATCAGAGATCGCACTGATTATAGAAATAGACTTCGGACAGTAATGGGATTGACACTCTGTAGGGTTGTTTTCCTTTTTACCTGTGCCTTAGGAGCTTGATTTTTCAAAAATGATGGGCAAAGTTCCTGCAAAAATTTCACTCCAGCAGTCAATCAAGTCCAGGGTGTTGCTAGTGATTGCTAATCATTTTTATTTTGTTTTACACCTCTAATTGTCCGTAATTGCACTGAAGAAGCGTAAAGAAAATGGGCTAATTAGTTCCTACCGGTCGATGAATTGGGGTTTCTGGAATAGGGGTGAAACTGGGTTCGGCATCGGTAGGTTTTTCGCCCCACTGGTCAAGGTTTAGGCTGTCTTGCCAAGTTTCAGGGGTTTCGGCACCGGTTAAGGCATTCGGAGATTTGCTATCAGGGCTAGGCTCAGCCGGGACAAATAAAGCTTCTGACTCTTGCAAGATGGGATGAGGTGCAGGTGGCGAAAAGCTCTCGGAGGCGGGGTCTGTAGGCGCGTAAGTTTGAGGGGGGGCGGGACTATAGGACTCGCTCGGTTGATCAAGTATCGACTGAGAAGATAAGGGCTGAGGGGATAAGGGCTGAGGCGCGAGGGGCTGAGGCGCGGGGGGCTGAGGCGCGAGGGGCTGAGGGGATAAAGGCTGATCTTCGGGCGTTTGGATCGCGAGGGGTGGGAGATTAGAGGATTCGAGATCAGAGGGTTGGAGATCAGAGGATTGGAGATCAGAGGGTTGAAAATCTGGAGACTGGAAATCTGCTGATTGAGGGGTTGAGAAAGGCTCGGACTGAATGCCATTAGCGGGAGTGCTGGTGGCTGGAGTGACGGCAGCTGGTGGAGCTGGAGGAGCTGGTGGAGGAGTAGGAATTGGGCTGGGCTGAGCTTTAAGAATCGCGGGGAATCGGAGGGGATGATCGAAGCTAGCGGAGGCGTTGCGAATGGCTTGGAGGATCGCGGTACCGCGATCGCCAGTAGCCATTTCCAACGTGGAGTTACGAATGGTGACGGGCAAAAACTCTACTTTCATTTGTCGATTGCGCAGCGACACTTTGAGCGCGGCAGTATCGTGATCGGTAAAAGGAACGCCTTGAAAGATGAAGTCGCCGAGGGAATAGGCAATGGCGCGATCGCGATAGATTTCAGCGCCTTGAATATATTTAGGATGATAGCCTACGACTAGATCAGCGCCCGCATCAATGGCTTCATGCGCTAGTGACTTTTGCCAATCTTCGGGAGCCCTAACGGCAATCGGCTGATCGGCTGGATTAGCGGCGGATGATCCAGCTTCTGTGGTTGCTGAACCGGCTTCATCGGGCTCGGTGAGCGCGTTTTCCCAGCGATAGTTGACAACAATCCAATCGACTTGAGCGCGAATGGCTCGAATGTCTTTGATAATATTTTCCTGATCGATTTCACTGCCGAGGGCAACACCTGCCTTTTGCGCGGTGGCACCCTTGAGGGCATCGGGATTGTAGCCTAGGTAAGCAATCCGCTGACCTTTGACTTCTAAAATTTCGGGGCGATGAGCCTCTTGCTGATTTCGGCCTGCGCCAACTCGGAAAATGCCTTGACGATCTAGATTTTTGAGGGTTTCGTCTAAGCCTCTAGCGCCGTAGGTCATGCTGCCTTCGCTAGCGAGGTTGACAATATCAATGCCACCCGCTTTGAGGGTTTGAACGGCTTGAGGGCGTTTGCGCTGATAAAAGTCTTCTTGTAAAGAGGTGCTGGCATTGGCCAAAGGTTCGGCTAAGCCAATCATAGCAACGTCGGCTTTTTGGTAAATGCTGGCTTTAGCAAAAAGCTGATCGAGATCGCTGGCTTCTTCAAAGGTGAAGTCTTTGAGGCTGAGTTCGCCGCCAAAAAGCAAGGTAATCGTGGGATCATTAGGGACGGCTAAGTCGCGATGGGGTACGACCGCAACGGTTTCGAGGGCAGCTTCGACGGTACGTCCGCTAAATCGGCTGGTGGGAAGTACAACTTCTGTACCTGCGACTTCAGCTCCTGTAGTGGCTGGATTAAAGGCAGTCTCAGCATTTTCGCTGTACCAAGGCGCTGCCTCGTCGGAGATGGTCGGGACGGTCGCGATAGAGATCCGTTCAGAGAGGAGGAGTTCGCTGAAGGTGCCGAAGAGAAAGGCCGCGATCGCCGTACCAGAAATTAAAGCAGCACGGAAGAATTTAAATTGGCTGCGGACGATTTGGCGGGCGATTTGGCTGGGAGGGGATTCGTGGAGGAGAGGCTGCGGGGCCGTGGAGATCTGGGCTGTGGAAATCTGGGCTGTGGAGATCTGGGCTGTGGAGATCGGTTTGGAGATGGCTGGGGCGGGGCTAGATTGGCGGCGCTGAGTGGCGTTGGGGATATGGATGGAGCATTCCCAGTCGGTGCGGGCTGAACCGAGAGGCCGGGCAATCAGGTGGATGCCTTCAATAACGTCGGAGTCGAGGCGGTAGAGGCGACGGCTGATGAAGCGAATTAGCCGATCAGGTTGGGGCGCTCGCTCGAATTCGACCAAGATTTTGAGCCGACCGGGGGTTTCGTCAGCGAGGACTTGGGCGTATACGTTTTGAGAGACGAGAGGCTCGTTGAGCCAGTAGGCGATCGCCTGAAAATATCCGGCAGCGGCCATTTGCTGAACGTTTAAGCCGGCAAATCTGCCCATGTGGGCGCTATTGCTAAGGTCATCTCCAAATTGATCCTCGAATTGATCCCCCCATCGATCTCTAGTGCGATTGGGTATGAAGTTTACGGGATAAAATTCGACTGGATCGATTTCTAAAGGTTGGAGTGCACTCAACATTAATCAGCCTGTTCGATTTTTTTTGATGCGAGAAGCTTACCCACTTCGTTTGAAATATCGCTGTTTTCTTGAGAATTTGTCCTTAAAAGCGCTTATGCTTTTACGAATTCCATTTAAGAATCGAAAGCTTGCACTTTTACTTCTTCGTATCAATAGCGATTAGCTTACAGAGGGCTTTCGGGATCTGGGGGGATCTCTTCTGGCTGGGGGCTGCTAAGAGCAGATGGATCGGTGCTAGATGAATCGGTGCTAGATGGACTAGTCGTCGGTGGCTCGGCAGCCGGTGGAACTACTGTTTTGACTACTTTGTTGATTTCTTGAAAGGTGTCAGCGCCAATGCGGCGAATGAGTTCGGAGGCTCTGCCGTCGTTGGTCGGTCGCTTGACAAGGGCCACAATGACGTAGCGTTTGCCGTTGGATAAGTCAATGAGGGCAGCGTCGCCGAGGATGGATTCAATGTCACCGGTTTTATTGTAAGTGAGTGCGCCTTGCTCGGCCATGCCGGCGGCGAGTAAGCCTTTGCTGTGAGTACGGCTCAGAATGTTGAGAATGTGATCGCGCGATCGCATTGTTAGCGTATTACCTTGGCTAATCAGTAACAGGGTATGGGCAAGATCTTTGGCGCTAGTGGTATTTTTACCCGTGAGATCGGGCAAAGGCTCATTGATTTTGGTTTTTTCGAGGCCGTAGGTTAAAAAACGGGCGTTTAAAGCCTCAGCGCCACCGAGCAGATCGATCATCATATTAGTGGCAGTGTTGTCACTGTTAATGATCATTTGCGTAGCGACTTCTAGCGCCGTGTATTGAGTGCCGGGCTGGGCTATTTGCATATCGCCTGAGCCTTCGGCGATTTGCTCGGGCAGCATGGCTACGGCTTGAGTAAGATCAATGCGGCCAGCATCTACTGCTTCAAAAAAGGCTAGCAGAATCGGTAGTTTGATGGTGCTAGCTGCTGCGATCGCACTCCCACCCGATAGATCCACATAGTCGCCTGTATCCACATCGGCGTAAAAAACCGTAGCCGTTAGCCCTGGATAGGTATTGGGTAACCCTTGCAGCTTGGCTTTGAGCGGCGCTATTTCCTGATTGAGGGTGATCGGGAAAGGGGCCACTTTAGTGGCGGCAGGCTCTGTGGAAGTGACTTCGGTATTGGCTGCGTTACTGACGCTGCTGCGGTTTGGAATGGCCGTCATCAGCAAGGTGCCACCGATTGCGGCCATTCCCAAACCAATAATTGCCAGCCGAGCCAAGTAGAGAATCGGCACCGGCGTTTTGCGAAATCGTCTAGCATTGCGCTTGCGGGGCAATGTGCGAGCAGCCAGGACACGACCGGGATATGAAGTTGGCTGTTGAGTTGCCCGGTGAGCTTCAGTGGCGCGCGATCTGGCGACTGAATTGCTTCTGGTGGCCGTTGACTGACTGCGGCGGCGGCTGTTCATCCGATTATTAGATGGCCGAGGAGAAGGCTGAGCGACTGGCCGATCTCCGTTGTAACTGCTGTGAGCGCTGCTATTAATTGGAATGGGCGCAGCTAAGCGAGAGCGAGCGCCTACAGAAGCACCTGAATTTGGCGGAATGCGACGGCGATCGCGGCGGCTACGTCTAGAAGGGTTCGAGATCGCTGCGTCAGATTCAATCTTGCCCATGTTGCCGCCTGCCGTGCCGTTCAAACCATTGCCGTTCAAACCATTGCCGTTCAAACTATTGCCTAGGCCATTGTTATGCGTACCGTTGACATCTGCCATGACTAGTGAGGACCCTTATTTGAATCTGATAGCGCCCATTCCATTTGGCGAAGGATGCCTCTGAGCAAGGCAACTTCACTAGC
This sequence comes from uncultured cyanobacterium, assembly GCA_963740915.1. Taxonomy (GTDB): domain Bacteria; phylum Cyanobacteriota; class Cyanobacteriia; order Phormidesmidales; family Phormidesmidaceae; genus Phormidesmis. Next base: position 11,037 of record CAVUFV010000004.1, on the reverse strand, counting down.
GGTAGGAGTGGCTCGGTGCAATAGCTGTCTAAACTTGCGCATCCGACTAGCGGCGGTGTGAGGATATAAATACTCTACCTGGAGTAGTACTCGCTCTAAATGCTGGAAATAGCCTTCTAGATCATCTAGTTTGGCTGCATTTAGCGGGTTGTTGATCTGGCCATCTAGGGGGCGATCTGACAGATCGGCTGTGAGATTGTCTCCATTAGGCGGATCGCTATTTATGCTAGGTTCCGATTGTTTACCAGATATGGGGTAGCTTCGTAAAGCTTTTAAAGGAATTTGTTCAGAAGTCGGAACAGGCTGACTCGCTCGGTAGAGTTCGTAGCAGCAGATAGCGACGGCTTGAGCGAGGTTAAGAGCGCTGTAGTCCGGGTTGGTGGGGATTTTGGTGAAATTCTGGGCGTAGGTGAGTTCTTCATTGCTTAAGCCCCTGTCTTCTGGGCCAAAGATCAGCGCAGTTTGCGCCCCAGCATTTGTTCCAGCATTTGTCCCAGCATTTGTCTGAGGGTTGATCTGAAGCGCGGCCTCAGCGTCAGATGCCGGTAAAAGCAAGGTCGGTAACGCTAATTCGGGTAAATCTAGCGGGGCATTGAATCCCCGTTGGCGGGCGGTGGTGGCGATCGCGCGCGCGCACCCTACCAAAGCTTCAGGAATCGTTTCCACTAGATGCGCTGCTTGCAGCACATCTTTAGCATGAACTGCCATCTGCATGGCCTCTGTGCCTAGCGGATCGCACTGCGGGGCAACTAGCCAGAGCTGAGATAGGCCAAAATTTTTCATCACCCGCGCCACCGATCCCACATTTAAAGGGCCTGCTGGCGCGACTAAGACAATGCGCACGGCGGCTAATGCGATCGCGGGAGAGCTTTGAGAAAAAGATTTTTGTGCCATGATCTAGAGTGTACGACAGCTTTTGAGCCCTCATGCCCCGTCAGCGCGCCAAGTCCGATTTGCCTGTGAAGATTTGCCCAGTATGCGGCAAGCCCTTCACCTGGCGCAAGAAGTGGGAAAAGTGCTGGAATGAGGTGAAATACTGCTCTGAGCGCTGTCGCCGTCGCCGCCATTCCAGTGGAGAACCTCCGGCGGAATGATCGCATCGAGGATTTGCAGTTATGAGGACTTACCGCCAAGAATTACGGTAGCCAAGCTTCGAGCTTCGCGATCGTCAATCCAGTAAAATTGGCGATCGCAAAGCTTGCGCCTGCTGCTAATAATTCTGACTCTGAATGCGTTGTCATTATCCCCATTGTGACAATTCCGGCAGCGACGGCGGCGCGAATTCCGGTGCGAGAATCTTCAAAGGCGATCGCTTCATCCGCCACAATTCCGATCTGATCTAGTGCGGTTTGGTAAGGCAATGGATCGGGCTTGCCGCGAGGCAGATGATCGGCCATAATCACCGGGTTAAAGGTATCCGCTAAGCCCAACTCACTCAGCATAAACGTCGCATTTTCAGGCGGTGCATTGGTGACAACGGCGATCGCGAGGCCGTGGCGCTGAATCTGGGCAAGGAAACCTATCAAACCCGGTAAAGGCGTTAGCTGGCCCTTGGCTAACAACCGAAAAGTAGCTTCTTTGGCGTCGCCAAAAGCCTTAGCATCAGCGGCTAATAGATCAGGAAAAAAGTCTGGCACGAGCGCCGCATTTTGACGACCGCTAATTCTTTGGCGATAGATTGCTTCGTCGATCGCCATGCCTTTTTGCGCAAAAATTTCTTGAAAAACCTGAAAATGCACCTTGTCGCTATCGGTGAGGGTGCCATCGAGATCAAAAATGACGGCTTTGAGCATAGAGTTTGAACTGAATTTGAACTTTGGGACTGTGTAAGGTTTGCAACGAAGCTTCACTATTGTCTGGTGAGCTAGCGTGATAGTCTAGCTGAACGCATTCAATCATGCATTGGTTCTAGTGAGGATCAGTCGCTAGAGGAAAGGGGGAAAAGCCGGTGAAAATCCGGTGCTGTCCCGCAACTGTAAGGAAAAAGCATGCATCAATCAAAAATCGCTTTTTCTAAGTCAGAATGCCCGCCAATGGTTAGGTTGAATGCCTATCAAAATATCTATCGATCTGCGAGGTACAGATGATGCTTAGCTCTCCGTCTTCTGCTTATGGGCACAGGCTTAAACAGGCCACCCTTTCAGTGCCAGCTCAAGTAACGCTGCTAACAAGCTTATGCACTTTGATTGTGTGGACGCTGTACTTTAGCCCGTATCCACCTGTGCACGATGCTTTGCACCAGGTACGGCACAGTACCGCCGCCGTTGCCTGTCACTAAAACTTATGAAAAATTTAAGGTACGGTTTGCTGGCGCTAGTCGTCGGTACAGCTTGTGTACTTATTGGTCTAAGCGATCTGCCAGCTCAGGCTATGCAGCCCTCGGTGCAGCTGCAAACTGAACCTGCTCTCAATCAGGCCGTGCCAAATGAAAGCCCGGTGCAGTTCAAGCTGCAAGCTGTCGATGCGCAAGGCAAGGCGCTCTCGGCAGTGCGTTTTGATGTGCAATTATTTACGCCCGATAAAAGCCCTTGGTTTACGTCTGACTTTCCCATGGTAGAAGGCACGACGCTGCTGGCGCTTGAGACGCAGGCGGCTGACGGGACGCTGGCGTTTGCCCAAACGCTGCCGATTCGAGGCCAGTATGCGCTAAAGGCGCAAGTTTCTCCCACTGTGCCGGGAGCCTTTGAGCCTTTTGATCAGGTGTTGTCTTTTGCGGTGCCTGAAAATGCCGTGAAATATAGAAACGCGGCGATTTTAGCGGGGATTTTGATGATTGCTGGACTGGGCAGTGGATGGATCATCGGGGGCGATCGCGCTGTTCCACCCGATGAAGTTTTGCCTCAGTCTGTGCGCCTGCTGCTGAGTGGGATGAGTTTGGTCGCGATCGCGGCTCTCCTTTTCGTCAACATCAGCGCCGAACTGCACCCAGCCCACAGCCACGGCGAAGTCCAAATTGAGCCAAATACCGTCCTGCAAAGCGCTAAAGCCATAGAAATCCGCTTGAGCGGCGACCAGCAGGCCACTGTCGGTCAGCTTGCCAGCCAAACCATTCAAGTGGTTAACCCAAAAACCGGAAACCCATCTGCGAACCTTGCAGTTGAGATTCAAACAGTAGCTTTAGAACGTCAGCAGCCGGTATTTAACTATGTGGCCAAGACCGACAGCCAAGGCGAAATTACTTGGAAAACGCAGTTTTTTGATGGTGCAGTCCACCAAATTGTCGCCAAAGTTGTAGATCCCAATACCCCAAGTACAGCGCCGCTACAAGTGAGCCATATGGTGGAAGTTGAGGCCATTGAGCCTCCTTTGTACATCCGATTAATCTCGCTGAGCTACTGCACGGGGCTATTTGTGCTGAGCCTGCTTATCGGCAGGCTCTGGCATCGCCACACAGCTGATCGTGCCCTTCTTTGAACCTTTCTAGGCTATAAATCATGAGCAAGCTACCCGTTACCGTCATTACCGGCTTCTTGGGCGCAGGTAAAACTACACTTCTGCGCAATCTGCTACAAAACCCGCAGGGGCGGCGGATTGCGGTCATCGTCAATGAATTTGGCGAAGTCGGGATTGATGGCGATTTGCTGCGCGACTGTCAAGTTTGTGATGAGCCGGGCGCTAATGCAGCAGAGCCTGAAACGATCCCTAACCTAGCTGCGAACATACTAGCTGCGAACATATTAGAGCTGGCGAATGGCTGCCTTTGCTGCACGGTGCAAGAAGAATTTTTACCGACGATGCAGGCGCTGATTGCCCGGCGAGATGATCTAGACTGCGTGATCATTGAAACCTCTGGGCTGGCACTGCCTAAGCCGCTGGTGCAGGCTTTTCGTTGGCCCGAAATTCGCACCAGTGCCACCGTAGACAGCGTGATTACAGTCGTCGACTGTGAGGCGTTAGCCAAAGGCGATCTGGTAGGAGATTTGGATGCGCTAGAGGCGCAGCGGCAGGCTGACGATAGCCTAGATCATGAAACGCCGATTGAAGAGCTGTTTGAAGATCAGCTGGGCTGTGCGGATATGGTGCTGCTGACCAAGGCCGATAGGGTCAGTGACGAGGATCTGATCAAGGTCAAAAGCTGGCTCAATCACGAACTGGCCGATGGCGTGAAAGTGCTGCCCTGCCGGTATGGCGAACTCAGCCCGGATGTGCTGCTAGGCTTCAATGCCGCTGTAGAAGATGACCTAGACAATCGCCACAGCCACCACGACCATGAAGCTGAGCACGAGCATGACGATGACATTACCTCTGTGCCGCTGACGCTCGATCAAGCCTTTGAGCCCGCCGCGCTGGTGCAGCGGCTGACTCAGCTGGTGAGTGAGCAGGAGATCTACCGGATCAAAGGCTTTGTAACAGTGCCTGGAAAATCAATGCGGCTGGTGCTAAACGGGGTCGGCAATCGGTTTGATTATTTTTATGATCGGCCCTGGCGATCTGGTGAGCAGCGGCAGACTAAGCTGGTGGTGATTGGCCATGAGCTAGCGCCAGAAAAGATTTTGCAGGTGATGGGCAGCGATCGCTAATATCTTTTGGCCGGTAGCGCTATGCTAACTAAGTCCTTAACAGCGGCTTGTCCTGCTGAAAAATCTTCAATGGCCTCAATAGCTCCTATTGATCTGACCGATCTAACCGCCCTACTCCCCCCCATTGTAGAAGTAAAAAATCTCACTAAGCGCTTTGGCGAGACGGTAGTGCTGCGGGGGATCAATTTGGCTGTGCAAAGGGGGACGGTGCTGGGCGTACTGGGCCCAAACGGAGCGGGGAAAACGACGGCGATTAACTGCCTGACGACTTTGCTGGTGCCGGATGGCGGACAGGCACTGGTTGCGGGTTACGACGTGGTGCGTCAGCCGGAGGCGGTGCGATCGCTAATTGGCCTCACGGGTCAGTTTGCCGCTGTCGATGAAGCCCTAACCGCGCGTGAAAACCTGATTCTTTTCGGACGACTGCTGCGACTTTCAAAAGGGGCGGCGCAGCACCGGGCCGATGATCTGCTAAAGCAGTTTGATCTTGCTGAAGCAGCGAACCGGCAGGTCAAGACTTTTTCTGGCGGTATGCGCAGGCGGCTGGATTTGGCCGCAAGTATCGTGGTGCTGCCGCTGGTGCTGTTTTTAGATGAGCCGACGACAGGGCTCGATCCGCGCAGTCGGCAGCAGCTTTGGGGCGTGGTGCAAGATCTCAAAGCGCAGGGAATTACGATTATTTTAACGACGCAGTATCTAGAAGAAGCCGATGCCCTAGCCGATCAAATTGTGGTGATTGATCACGGGCAGGTAATCGCTGAAGGCACTGCCGACGAGCTGAAAGATCGGGTCGGCGGTAAGTTTTGTGAGCTGCGGCTGGCTAATTTGGCAGATATTCCAAAGATGAGAGTGCTGCTAGCCGACCTCGGTGAGCTGATTACGGGCGAAATGGGAGACGAGGGGCCAATGGCCATAGCGGCTCCCAATGGCGCAAACACGCTGACTGAAATTGTGCTCCGACTAGAGTCAGCAGGCATTCCGCTAGCCGATATTTCACTGCGTCGCCCAAGCTTAGACGATGTGTTTTTTGCGTTGACAGGTCACACTACCTGAGGCCCGCATGAAAGCGTCGATAGCGATGAAAACAGTCGTCAAGAAGGCAGGGTTAGACTTAGGTGAATTGAGATCCTGGAAAAAATTTGGGCGCGATCGCATGGCCGTGATTGGAGCGCTCACATTAGTTTTAATTGCGATGAGTGTCAGCTTTGGCCCGCTGCTGTATACGGCTTCTTACAGCACTATTGACTTTGCCAAAGCGACGGCTGCGCCTAGCTGGCAGCATCCACTGGGCACCAATCCCTTGGGCCAAGATCAGCTAGCTAGGCTATTGCTAGGCGGTAGAGTGAGCCTTGCTGTTGGCATTGTGGCGATGCTGGTATCAATTGCTGTTGGCACGCTGATTGGCAGTTTGGCGGGCTTTTGTGGGGGCGCTATTGATACGGGGCTAATGCGGCTGACGGATTTGTTTTTGTCTTTGCCGCAACTGCCGCTGCTGCTGCTGATTATCTATTTATTTCGCGATTGGATGCGGCGCTGGGTTGGGCCAGAACTGGGAATTTTTGTGCTGATGATTGCCGTAATTGGAGGGCTGAGCTGGATGCCGACGGCTAGGCTAGTGCGGGCAGGCTTTTTGGCGGTAAAGGCGCAAAATTTTGTGCAGGCGGCGCGATCGCTCGGCGCCCATCCGCTGCGCATTGTCTGGCGGCATATATTGCCGAATGTAATTGGGCCGGTAATTGTGGCTGCGACTTTAGGCGTAGGCAATGCCATCATTACCGAATCGACTTTGAGCTTTTTGGGGATTGGCTTTCCGCCAGATGTTCCGACTTGGGGCCGAATGCTGTTTGATGCTCAAAACTATATTGTCAGTGCGCCTTATCTAGTGATTTTTCCGGGGCTAGCCATTTTTTTGACGGTGCTTAGCGTCAACTATGTGGGCGATGGGCTCAGAGATGCCTTGGATGTGCGATCGCTCTAAAATCTCCTGTATATTTGCTCACAACAACTTCACTCACAACAATCTTCATGGGAGTGGCTATTAGTCTCACTCAAATTTCACATTGAGCGCCTTCAGCGAGGGTATTTTCTTCAAGTCAGTATTAGTTCTATATCATCCGCAAAAATACTTAAGTAAAGACACTTTGTTGACTTTAAAGCTAGTCGCAAAAACGAATAATTACGGAAGTAAAACTACCAGCAATCGCATAGTATCAGGTCTAGATTGTGCTCAGTCCATCCATGAGTCACTTTTAGGCCTTTCTGTTTTGGCCTTTATTAAATGAGTGCTTGGATGATCGCTGAGGAAGCATCTGCCTGTAGCCGTCGTCTTTCAGTAGCTGTCCATTAATTTAATTTTTGCTAGCTATTTCTATTAACCGTTCGTTAGCTGTTTGTTAGCTGTTTGTTAGCTGTCTGCTGAAGCTGACGGTCAAAAGCTGACGCTAAAGGGATAGCTCTTAATTCTTAAATCAATTTAGCTTTATGTACTTTGAAAAATGTACTTTGAAAAATGTGCTCTGAATCGGTTAAAGCAGCAATCAAGACACTTTCAGCTTACTTTCAGCTTATGGTCATTGAGCTTTGAATTTTAATGAAGAATCAGTTACTGTCTAAGCAGATCCAGCGAGCGAGTTTGTCTGTTGTTTTGGCTGTTAGCGCCACTCATGGGCTGCCGAGATTTGTTGCCGGAGCTAAAGCCGCAGATCTTCCCCAAGTGCCCAACCAGGCTTTATCAGTATCAGGTGCTAGCAGTAATAGCGCCGCCAATAGTCTCAGCGACATCTATGCTTTGGGCCCAGGTGATGCGGTCACGATTGAAATTTTTAATGTGCCTGAATACAGCGGGCCGCAGCAGGTACTTGCCGACGGCACTTTGAATTTGCCGGTAGTCGGGCGAGTCAGCGTCAGTGGCCTGACCTTGCAAGAAGCCGGTAACCGGATTTCGAGCGCCTATAGCCGGGAGCTGCGCTACCCCCAGGTAACGGTAGTGCTCAGCGCCCCAAGGCCATTACGAGTGGCGATCGCCGGGGAAGTCAGCCGCCCTGGCCTATACACTTTAACGCCTGAAAACAACGCTCAGTTCCCGACCGTAGCCCAAGCTTTGCAAACCGCTGGCGGGGTTACCCAAGCGGCTGATCTGCATCGGGTACAGCTCCGCAGAGCTATAGGCAATGGCCCCGCTCAAACGATCACACTCGATCTGTGGGAGCTATTAAACAATGGCAACGTTCGGCAGGATTTGGCCCTCAGAGATGGCGATGCGATTGTCATTGGTGAAACCGCGACGGTCAACATTGCTGAAACCAATCAGCTATCGGCTTCTAACCTAGCTTCTAATGCCGATCAGGCAATGACCGTGGCAGTTGTGGGGGAAGTTTTCAGGCCGGGCGCGTATGAATTTGGCTCAGGTGCTAGTAGTGCCGCAGGTGCTAACACCCCTTCTAATAAAGGCCGAACAACGGTGACCCAAGTAGTGCAAACAGCGGGCGGGATTAAGCCTTCGGCTGATATTCGCCGCATTCAGGTGCGCCGGATTACCCGCAGTGGCGCTGAACAGCTGATTGATCTTGATTTTTGGCAGCTATTGCAAGCGGGCGATCTCAGTCAAGATCTGGTGTTGCAGCAAGGCGATACGGTGATTATCCCGGTGGCAAGTGAGAGTACGCCCAGCGAAATTGCCCAATTAACGGCAGCGAATTTTTCACCGGATACGGTCAATATCAATGTGGTGGGTGAAGTGGAGCGGCCCGGAACGCTGCAAGTCTCGCCCAATACGACGTTGAATCAGGCCGTATTAGCCGCAGGCGGATTCAACAATCGGGCCACAGAAACGGTTGAACTGCTGCGCTTAAATCCGAATGGAACGGTGACTCAGCGCCAGGTAGAAGTCGATTTGGCCCAAGGTATTGATGAAGAGAGAAACCCACTGATTTTGAACAACGATGTGGTGGTGGTGGGACGCAACGGCAGAGCGCGATTTAACGATACGGTGGGCGGTATTTTGAGTCCGTTTTTACAGATATTAGCGCCGTTACGACTGTTCTTTTAAGGGGTCTTGCTTAGTATTGGTGTTTTTTACAGCGCTCTGACGCTTGAATGATTGGTTTAGATTGTCTCTTTCAGCTGTTTAGTCTTTTAGCCGTGTTGCTGCGATCGCATGAAACCTTTTCAACCCTCTCCGGCTGCGTCTTCTTTCAACGGTTCAAATGGTCAAAACGGCCAGATTAACCCTCAGATTCAAGCGGATCCTTCCCTGGTACCAATCCCTGCAACTGGCCCATTTTTACCACCCGAAAGCGGCTCAATTTTAGAGTCGTGGCAGCGCTACGCCCAGCAAGAAGAAGATAATGATCTGCGCAATTTACTGATGGTGATACGCCGCAGAGCCTGGGTTATTGCGGGCGTGGCGGCAATGGTGATGAGTGTTGCTACGGTGAGAACTTTAGGAGAAGCTGAAATCTTTAAAGGGCAGTTTCGGATGCTGGTAGAGCCCGTCAATGCCGATCAAGATTTATCGGATCTGACCTCGGTGCTAGGCGATCAAAAGCTAGCTAAATCTGGCTTGGACTATGAAACGCAGGTGCAGGTACTGCGCAGCCCAGAGCTAATAAACCCTGTTGCCGATCAGCTTCAGCTTGTATACCCTGATATCAGCTATCTCACACTGCTCAAAAATTTAACCATTACCCGCTTAGGTCAAACCAAGATTTTGGAAGTTAGCTACACCAGCACTAGCGCGACCGAGGCTCAAGTGGTGCTTGATAAGCTTTCTCAAGCCTACTTAGAATATTCTCTTAACGAGCGCCAGACTAACCTTCGTCAGGGTATTAACTTTGTTGAAAAACAGTTGCCGGATTTGCAATCGCAGGTCGATAGCATTCAGGCCAAGCTCGAAGATTTTCGCCGTCAGTACAATTTTATTACGCCTGAGCTTCAGTCTACTCAGCTTTCGACAGCGCAATCGAACTTGATGACGCAGCGATTAGAGTTAGAGCGAGAGTTTTCTGAGGCGAAACAAACTTACAGCAATTTGCAAGATTCTTCTGGGGCCTTGGCGGCGCTAGAAGGTGCGCCTGTTTATCAGCAGTTACTAGGTGAGTTGCGCAGTGTAGAAACCAAGCTAGCCGAGGAGTTGACGCGCTTTAATCCTGATAGCTTATCGATTCGGGTACTAGAAGAGCAGCGGGCGAATATGCTGCCATTGTTGCAGCAAGAAGCGCAGCGGGTGGTAGGGACTAAAGGTGCGATCGCGACTAACAATTTGCAGATATTGCAGGGCCAAGGAGAAACCTTAGCAGGCGCTGAGCAGCAGGTATCACAAGGGCTAAGCCAACTGCCCAGCTTGATCCGAATCTACACCGATTTGCAGCGAGAGCTAGAAGTTGCGACCGAAGCGCTGACTCGTTTTCGGGCCACGCGAGAAACGCTGACGATTGAAGCCGCCCAAACTGAAATTCCGTGGCAGCTGATAGAAGCGCCCATACAGCCAACGAAGCCGATTTCCCCGGATCTTCAGCGCAGCTTGCTAGTTGGAGCTATCGCTAGCCTGCTATTGGGCCTTGGCGCAGCGCTGCTAATGGAGAAGTTAGATAATGTGTACCACTCAGTTGATGAGCTAAAAGCAGGCACCAAGCTGCCGCTTTTAGGTATGCTGCCGTTCAACCGTGAGCTGAGTCAAAGAGATGGGCACAGTCGTGGATTCGCTGCGTTAGCGGAGAAAGCAACTAACTTTCGACTCGGCAATCAAGCAAAAGGAGGCTACTACGGCTACGGTAGTGACAGCGAATCAAGCTTTTTGGAAGCGCTGCGGGTGCTGCACACCAATATTCGGATGCTGGGTTCAGACAAGCCAATTAGCTCTATTTTAGTCAGTTCGGCGCTGCCGGGAGATGGTAAATCGACGGTTTCAGCAAACTTGGCGCAAGTCGCTACAGCTATGGGTCAGCGGGTACTGATAGTCGATGTAGACTTGCGTAAGCCGCAGGTACATGACCGCTTAGATGTGTCTAATCAGTTAGGGCTCTCTAATTTGATTGCCGATGATGTGCCGCTAAAGTCAGTGATTCAGCAGGTTGAACCGGCTGGCAATCTGTTTGTGCTAACCGCTGGGAAACTGCCGCCCGATCCGGCTAAGCTGCTGGCTTCTCACAAAATGCATCAGCTGATGGGCACGTTTGAGCGCTGCTTTGATTTAGTGATCTATGATGCGCCGCCGACGACCGGGTTGGCAGATGTAAGCCTGATTGGGCAGCAAACCGATGGGCTAGTGCTGATCACTCGCATGGGTAAAACCGATCGCACGGTGCTGAGCCAGACGATTGAAACGCTGAAGATGGCCAAAATTCCGGTATTAGGAATGGTGGCTAATGGGGTGAAATCGCATGGCTTTGGAGGCTATCGCTACTACGCTTACGGCTATGGTTCGGCTGGCAGCGGTGAGCAGCGCTCGCCGGCGGCTGGCGGTAATGATGATTTTGTGACGACTCAATCTAGCGCCGTGCGCACTCACGCCAACAAC
>CAVUFV010000003.1:0-140323 GCA_963740915.1 uncultured cyanobacterium | reverse complement strand
TATGCCAGCGATCTGTATGCGATTGGGGTGACCTGCATTTATTTGCTGACGGGAAAGTCGCCTAAAGATCTGTCCTACGATCCGCGCACGGGTGAGCTGATCTGGCAAGACTACGCAACTGTCAGCGACCACTTCACCAAAATCCTGCGCAAACTGCTTGATATCTCAGTTCACAGCCGCTACCAAATGGCCGAAGAGGTGATCAGCGACTTGCAGATAGAGCCTTACCTAGAGAGCTTGACGCAAAACCTAGCATTTGCCCCGCCAGATCTTATTACTGCGCCCCCTACCACAGCAGATATCCGAATTTCCCCTTCAAATCGGCTCGCCGAAGCGATTCGAGCGAGGCGAGATCGGCTATCTAGCAAAACCGACGCCTACCGAGGTTCAGAGCGCAGACAGTTTAAAAAATTTACCGCCTCAAGCTTAATAGAGTCTTATGGCAAAGGCTATCGCGACTTCTCTAATCAAACGCTCAACCATCTCGACTTACGTAAGCAAACCCTAGTCGGCGCGAGGTTTGCCAAGGCGGATTTGCGCGCTGTCAATTTTGTGGGCGCTGATCTATCGAATACGAATCTGAGTGGCACTAATTTGAGTCAAGCTCAGCTAAAAAACGCTAATTTAACCGGCGCGTATCTCGGCGGCGCTAACCTTAAAGCAGCAGATCTACGCGGTGCAAACCTCACTCGCGTCAGCTTAGAAGGTGCTAAACTCACTGCAACCAATCTCTGTGGCGCGGATCTAACCGGTGCAGCAATCAGCGATGAGCAATTGGCTGCGGCCCGGACTAACTGGTCTACAGTCCATCCCAATGGCCGACGATCGTTTCGTTAGTCAGTATTTTTGCGAATGTTCGCTAAGATAATACTCAAACCTTTACTAGGAATGAGCGCATATGTTTGTCAATGAGCTAACCCCGTTTGTGCAAGCGCTGGCCCATCAGCCAGTCGCGTTTTGCGGAGGGTTTTTCTCAGGTCTATTTCGCCTCAATTTGGCAGAAGATCCGGTCAGAAGCTGGCTTGATAAGCAAGGCGCCCATCTAGTCAATGGCAGCAACTTGTCAGAACCATCTACCTCAGCAACGAAGGGCCCACAGTCTATAGATATTGAGTAGATAAGATATTGAGTAGATAAGATATTGAGTAGATATGAGGAGATGTTGAGTAGAGAGTGAGTAGAGATTAGGTAAAGCTGTTTATCCACCGGATGACTCGGCAGGTGACTTGAGTGGGGTCATTGAGATCGCTTTGCTCAGGCAGTAGGGCAAATTCTAAAGCGCAAGTGTAGTCAGCGATCGCACAGTTCCAGTCGCCCTGTACATGATAAGTGCGACCCCTTTCAGCGTAGAGCGTCGCACTTTTGGGCTTAAAAAATATGGCAATATCTAAGCACACCAAAGCTTCTTCGTAATCGCCCATCTCCCGAAACGTAATCGCTTGGTTGAGTCGCGCTCTGATATTCAACGGGTTCAGATTGATCGCCTGATCGTAGTCGGCGATTGCTGCTAGCCAATTTTCTTCAGCCGCATATATATTAGCCCGGTTGCTATACGCCTTGCCCAACCCAGGATTGAGATCAATCGCTTGGTTGTAGTCAGCTAAGGCATGCGCCCGCTGCCGGGTATGGTAGTGCATCAGCCCTCGGTTGGTATAGTGTTCCGCTTCATGGGGATCGTAAGCAATCAGCTGAGTCAAGATCTGAATTGCGATGTTGTAATTCTTTTTTTTAGCTTCCAGACTAGCCATTCTGCTCAACAGTAGATTAGCATCGGGATTCGATAGCCAATCAGAGCGGCGGCGATCAGGTAGGCCCGGTTTACTAATAGAGACTAAATGGCTAGAGACTAAATCGCAGCAATTGCCCGCTAGTGCAGACTGAGAACGGATGGGTTCAGAGCGGATAGGTTCTAAAGATTGCATGGGTAGATATCCTAAAGATGCAGTAGCGCCAATAGCCTTGTCTAACCCTTATTTGCCTATCTTCTGGTTCAAATGCCGAGTCAGGGAAGCTGCCGCCTACTCAATTCCAGGCAGGAATCACACTATCCACTCATCGGTCGGTTGAATTAGTCGATTAAATATCTAGCAGGCTTAAAGGATTATTCAAAGCTGCCTGTAACTAGTTAACTTACATGCAGCGTTCTTGATGGAATCCTCTCACGATTACTCAGCAAACCCTACCGAAAAAGAACGGAGGAATGGTCGTTTGAGTTTGAACAAAAGTTGATATATCAGTGTAAATACTCAAGAATTTTCCAAAAGTCCGTAATTGTCCTGACTTAAATTCAGCTGATCTCAAGACAGTTACGGATTACCCAGCCCAGCTAGATCGATTAAATCAAAGGGGCTAAAACCAATTGAAGACGTATGACCGATAAGGGTTAATGATCTTAGATCCTTCTCTTAGATCTCTTAGATCTCTCAGAAAACCATTAAAAAAGGTGATCGCTCATCATCTTGAACGGTCGCCTTCTTTAATGGGTAAAAAATCTAGATCGAGAGAAAAAGGAACGCTAACAATGTTACCGAAGCCAGCGAACAGGCGCAGCAGCTTACTTGAAACCAACCGATGCCTGCCACACAAAAGCCAGCAACAGGAAGAAGATAGGAAGAATAGGCAAAACGTCAATTAGGGGGCCAAAGGCGCGGTAGGCTTCAGGTAGAGTGGCTACCAGCATTGCTGTGTCCATAAATCCGCTATCTCCAAATGTTTATAAATAGTTGGCTCTCATTTTATCACGATCTGCGATGGCGCTATACCCGATCTGATTCGTTTTAATAACGCCCCAATCGATTTCACCATACATCTTTGGGCCTATCAGGCTAAAGCTTTAGCAAGCCCTCAATGGATCGCTGAAGAGTAACAAAAACGTTACATTTTTCAGCGCTAGCGTTCACTTAGCCAGTGACCAAAAAGCTCAACAAAGCGATCATTCAAAATGGCCTCGCGAATAGTGGTCGTAAAGCGAATAAGTTCGGTGATGTTGTGAATTGACAATAGCGTGTAGGCCAGTAGTTCTTTGGCGTGAATCAGATGGCAGAGATAGGCGCGAGTAAAGGTTTGACAGGTGTAGCACGGGCAGTCGGCATCAATTGGGGTGAGATCGCGACGAAAGCGGGTGTTTTTAAGGTTCCAGCGATCGCCTTGGGTCAACGCTGCCCCATGCCGAGCCAGCCGAGTGGGAATCACGCAGTCAAAGAGATCAATGCCCGCTGCGATGGCTTGAGCCATTTCTCGATAAGTGCCCACCCCCATCAAATAGCGCGGCTTGTCGTACGGTAACAAGGGCGTCGTGGCCTGCACAATTTTTTCAATTAAAGCAGGCGGTTCGCCAACACTGACGCCGCCGATCGCGTAACCCGGCAAATCGAGATCCGCTAGATCTTTAGCCGCCTCAGCCCGTAAGTCTAAATAGGTGCCCCCTTGGACAATCCCAAACAGCGCTTGATCGGTGCGATCATGCGTGTGAATGCAGCGCTTGAGCCAGCGATAGGTGCGATCTGTAGCCGCAACCACCGCTTCTCTCGTCGCCGGATAAGGCGGACATTCATCGAAGGCCATAATGACATCGGCCCCCAGCTGATTTTGAATTTCAATCGAGCGTTCAGGTGGCATTTTGATTAGGCGTCCGTCTCGAGGAGAGCGAAACGTGGCTCCCTCATCCGTGACTTTGCGCATTTCACTGAGGCTAAAAACCTGGAAGCCACCAGAATCCGTCAGCATAGGGCCATCCCACCCCATAAACCGATGCACGCCGCCCGCCTCAGCAATGAGATCTTCACCGGGCTGCAAGTGCAGATGATAGGTATTGGCTAGCACCATTTCAGCCTGACAGCTTTTGAGCTGATCGGGCGTTACTGTTTTCACATTTGCTAGCGTTCCGACGGGCATAAACCTAGGCGTATGCACAGGGCCATGCGGGGTATGAAAGATGCCAGCGCGAGCTTTTGTGCAGCTACACTGAGCCTGAAGTTGATAGGTAAAAGCTGTCAAGGGATAGGCGATAGGGAAAAAATAGCGTTAGCAAAAGCGATCAAAGGAAATGGCGATCATCATCTAAAGACGCATCCCAGCTAGCCGACAGTGCCTCCGTGACAATCGCCTCCAAAGCCGCCGCATCTAATGAATGACCAGACATCTCTGGGGCCGTAGGCGAAATCGGGGTCAGGCACAAGCAGCGGTTGTCTTGCACCAAAACGAAGCTGGTTTCTGTGCCAGTGGTGACCATTTCTAAATAGTCAAAGCTATGAACGTTTAAATAAAGGCTGCGGTTGGCCACTAGGGTTGCTTGGGTTGGCTCCGCAAACGCTTCCATAACGCAGCCTTCGCCGGTATTCGTAATTTCGCTATCTTGCTTGTGAACATAGCGGACTTGACGAAGCCCTCTCAGCAACCGAAGCATGTCGCTTTTGTTGATGACAATGCCATTGTCAACGAGACAGGGCGCAGGCAGGCTGTTGGCTGGCATATTGCGGGAGTCATTATGTTTCATGGGCAATGCTGCGGGTTAGCCGAGTACAAGAACTGGCTGGTAAATATTTTTTAGAGGGCTTCGTAAGAGATCTACAGGTGAGAAATCTACCGGAAAGCAAACTGACATAAAAATGTCTAAACGCTCGCTCCGAGAATATACCCTCACGATATACGAATTTGCTAGGTTTGCAATATCAGGTTTGTAAGATCTTAAAGTCTTTCTAAAGCGGGATTTCGCTGTTGCAGAGGGCTCAGTAGGAACCGTAGATAAGCCGTTTAACAATGACTTAGTAAGGTTTTTGGACAAGTGCTTGAGATTTCTAGGCGGCGATAGATTAGCTGAAATCGCCTGAAGGCTTTGTAAAAAAATGATGTAGCTTAAGAATAAAAGCAAGGCGATTTGATCATCAGGCTAAGTAGCTGCGCGCAGGTCCCTGTGAATCAGGATGAATCAGGATGCATCAGGATTTTAGTCCTTTAGTTTTTTTAGTTTTCTATAGATGAAACGGGCCATTAATCAAGCTTGGGCAAGCTGGAATGGGGCTTTGATATTTTATACCTGCTTGCCAATTCCTCAGATCTGGCCGCTAGAATTTCGCTACGTCGCCCGTTGGGTGCCGTGGGTCGGCGCGGTGATTGGCGGATTGCTGGCGATCGCAGATACCACTTTAGCCGCGTTGCAGATGCCTGATTTAGTCCGCAGTGCGCTGGTTGTAGTACTGGGCATTGTGCTGACCGGTGGTCTGCATTTAGACGGCGTAATGGATACCGCTGATGGGTTGGCGGTGCCGGGCACTGGATCGGTGGCTGAGTCTAGAATTAAGCGGCTAGAGGTGATGGCTGATAGCCGGATGGGGGCATTTGGTGGAATGGCCGCGATCGCCCTAATCCTGCTCAAAGTCAGTGCCCTATCAGCCATCGCTTCACACCGATCCTGGGTGCTGATGGCCGTTGCTATGTGGGGTCGGTGGGGGCAACAGTGGGCCATAGCGCGCTACCGATACTTAAAAGCAGAGGGCAAAGGCGCTTTTCATCAGGCCGCTTTGCCTTCTCGTATCTATACGCTACCAAGCTTGGTCGGTATTACGCTCATTAGCATCGTTTGCGCAGCGCTCAACATCGCGCCTTGGACGGTAGTGTGGCGTACGGCAATCGGCGGTTTTTTGCTTTCTATCCTAACGAGCGCTTACTTTAACCGGCAGCTAGGCGGCCAGACCGGCGATACTTATGGGGCAGTGGTGGAATGGACAGAAGCGCTGTTGCTTTGTAGCCTGACGATAGGCCAATAAGCAGAGCAATTGTGAGGTTAGGCTTTATTCGGGGAGCTTCATCTATTACTGTTATAAATAAGTACTGTTATAAATAAGCTGTATAAGTCGCTGTTTCGCAGCACAAAGCTGATGAGCAATTCTTCTCAGGTTCACACTATTTCGGGTCGGGGCTTGCCACTGATCGGCAATGACATTGATACTGATCGAATTATTCCGGCCAGATTTTTGCGGGCGGTGACGTTCGATGGACTCGGCGATCAGGTATTTGCCGATGATCGTCAGCAGCTAGCGGCGCATCCGTTTAACCAGTCGCAGTATCAAGGTGCGGCTGTGCTGGTGGTAAATCGCAACTTTGGCTGTGGGTCTTCTCGCGAACATGCGCCTCAAGCAATTGCTCGTTGGGGCATTCGGGCATTAGTTGGCGAAAGCTTTGCCGAGATTTTTTTGGGTAACTGTGTGGCCATGGGCGTGCCCTGTGTAACGGCTGATACTGCTGGCGTCGCGGCTTTGCAGAAACAAATTGCTGACAATCCTACGGTTCAAGTGACAGTCGATCTAGACAAAATGACCGCAACAGCCGGTGATTTATCGGTGTCGGTAACGATGGGCGCTGGCCCTCGGCAAATGTTTGTCAAAGGGACTTGGGATGCTTGCGGGCAGCTAGTGGCGCAAGCAGAGGCGATCGCGAAAACGGCCAGTCAGTTGCCTTATGTAGCTTGGTCGGCGGCTAAACTCCCTTACTAAACCTCCTCACTAAACCCATTGAGAATAAGGATAAGTGACCAAACTGGCGTTGTAGTATTTAGCAATGCCCGAAACTTCTTCGCCGAGCCAATCAGGCCGTTCAAAGTGTTGCACTTCAGCGAGTAGCTCTACTTCCGCCACGATTAAGCCTGCATTTTCGCCCACAAATTCATCGATTTCCCACACAATGTCACCGACCGGCAGCCGATAGCGTGTTTTTTCAATTAAAGGCTTTAAGCAGAGCGTTTGCAGCATTTCTTGAGCATCGGTAAGCGGAATTGCATATTCAAATTCAGCTCGACTGAGGCCTTTAGCGGGCCCTTTAATCGTCAAATAGCCCTGATCGTCGGCAACGCGCACCCTGACGCTTTGACCTGGTTGGGCGGTCGCAATGTAGCCCTGACAGTAGGCTTTGCTAGTATTGCCAGGATAGGTGATGAGCGATCGCCAGCCATCATTGGCAACTAAAAATTTTCGTTCAATCTCTTGAGCCATCTTAGTCAATCTTTCCTAAGGTCTATAACCAGCTATATAAACGGACAGATGCGAAGCCTCCTAGGGCAAATTCCTAGTGCAAATAGAGAAACACTTCTACTTCATTCGCAGAAGGCAATGCCGCAATCGCCCCTGGCCGCGTCGTAGTCAAGGCTCCGACCGCACTCGCATAAGTCACCACTGACTGGGCTAATTCATCATCTTGCAAACACAGCATACCTTTGTGCATTAGCTGATGCACAAAGCCAGCCGTAAAGGCATCGCCTGCACCCGTGGTTTCTTCCACATCCACGGCAAAGCCTGCTACATGGCCCGCATGGCCCATCAGCCAGTAGTCACAGCCTTGCTGATCGCCAGTCACTAGCACGCCCTGGAGATGTGGAAGCTGATGGGCTATAGCCGTCGCTGAAGCGCTGCCAAACAGCCACTCTGCTTCTTCATCTGATACTTTGAGAAAATGCACTTTTTTTAGCAGGTCATACACTCGCCCTGGCGCTTCTGCTGGATGCGGCCAAAACATCGGTCGCCAGTTGACATCGACCAATACCGAGAGTCTGTTCTCAGCTGCTAGCTTCACCGCTTGCATCACCGCTTGGCGAGTATCACTGTAGGCCAGCGACAGGCTGCCTAAGATCAAAAAATCGGCCCCGACGAATAGATCAGCCGCCAGAGCATCGGCAAATAAATGAGCATCGGCAAACATGGCCGGATCGCTTTGGCTAAAACCTGAAAAAGTGCGATCGCCTGACTCATCTTGCGTGATATATACCTGACGGGTAGGTGCTTTTTGGCGTCGCTGCACACCGCTATGGCCTACCCCCCTATCGCTCAGTAGCTTGATCAAAGCATCGCTCCAATGATCGCGACCTACTGCCCCGATAAATTCAGCGCGATCGCCCAGCTTAGCTAGCCCACAAGCCACATTCGCAGGCGATCCTCCCGGCAGCGGTAGCCAGCTAGTAACCTCACTGCGAGGCAATCCGGGCTGCTCAGAAAAGCAGTCAATCCAGATCTCTCCCAAGCAAACCGCACGATTCACAAGCCTTCTATTACCACCTAC
This sequence comes from uncultured cyanobacterium, assembly GCA_963740915.1. GTDB lineage: Bacteria > Cyanobacteriota > Cyanobacteriia > Phormidesmidales > Phormidesmidaceae > Phormidesmis. Next base: position 132,277 of record CAVUFV010000003.1, on the reverse strand, counting down.
TTCAATCTTCGCAGCACATAGTGCGAAATATCTTCCAGGGCCTGCCGCGACTCTGACGGTGCTAACGTTTGCAAACACTCAATTGCATGGCTAACGTGATCCGTTGCCAAATGGTGAGAGCGGCTAATCCCCTGGCTAGACTGTACCAGCTCAATTGCCTGTTCAAAATCTTCTGCTTCAGAAAATTCTCGATCTATCAGCGTTTTGAGATAGGGCACTTCCTCCATTGCGTAGAGTACCGGAGCCGTCAGGTTTCCACTCAACAAATCCGAACCTGCAGGCTTGCCCAGCACCTCACTAGAGCCAGTAAAATCCAAAATGTCGTCGACAACTTGATAAGCCAAACCCAGACTCCTGCCAAACTGGTAAAGGCTTTCAGCCATAGGCGGCGGCACTTCGCTCAGCACGCCCACCGCCTTGGCACTGTTAGCAATTAATGTCGCAGTCTTGTAATAGCTTTTCTCTAAATAAGCATCAATTGACAGGCTCGTATCATAGTGCTTCAGTCCCTGGCGAATTTCACCTTCAGCCAAGTCCATAATCACCCGCGAAAGCAGCTTCACGACCTCTAAATTGTCCAGATTAGCTAAGTACCAAGAGGATTGAGCAAAGAGAAAATCTCCTGCTAGCACAGCGACTCGATTATCGAAGAGGCTGTGAACTGTCGGTACACCGCGTCTAGTGGCTGCTTCATCGACCACATCGTCATGCACGAGGCTAGCGGTGTGAATCATTTCAGTGATTTCGGCCAGCCGTCGATGCCGGGAGGTAATGCCACCATCAGGCTGAGTAGCCCTTGCCAGCAGCAGCACAATAGCCGGACGAATGCGCTTACCCCCCGCCCCAAATAAATGTTCGGCAGCGGCATACAGAATCTTGTGGCGGGCGCCAACCAGGTTCTTAAGATTGTCGGTCAGGAGCGCTAGATCGGCTTCTACAGGAAAAAAAAGAGAGGTTGCTGAGGTCATGGAATACGCGACTCAGGCGGATTTAGGTTACGAAACTTTAAGCTGTCTTTCTTTATTCTAAGCTATTGCGTTAGCAAAGGGGTTGCGCTTTTAATGAAAGCCACTTCTGTTCAACGCTATTCGACGCTGTTAGGCGCTATTCATCAGACTAGACCGGCTCTAGTTACCAATTTTCTAGATAAAAACCGTAAAAATATTTTGAATAAGCCCTTTCGCATAAAAAATTCTTATGATAAAATAAGGACACGGAAGAATCATTCTTACAGTAGCTTTAGTCCAGCCAACAGCTTTAGTCCAGCAAGTAGCTCTATTCTAGCTAACGGCTTCAACTCAGCCAACGTAGCCAAGCTAAATGCTCTAAGTAAAGCGTGTTAAGTCAAGTGTTCTAAGTATTTATTGAGTACGAACTCATTGAATGCGATCACTTCAATTAGTGTGTGCAGATCAAGCATGACTTACAAAGCGTCGCTTTATGAGCACAGATTTTTGCACAAGGCTAAGCGAATGCAGCTCATTTTACCCGAAAGTTGCTACAGAGCTATTTTTAGGGTTTATCCAATGAGTTTGAGCACGGTTTGAAGACGGTTTGAGGACGGTTTGAGCATAGATCAACCAAGGCACCGTTGGCCCAGCTTTTGAGAACGAAAGCGTCAAGTCAAGCTTTATGGGCCAGCTTCCGTTGGGTGGTTTAGACAATCCGAGAGGTCGAGATATTGGGCGTAGCACGTTACTTTTTTAGCGTCTTGGCTAGGTTCAGTGTCTTGTTTAACGATTTCTAGAAGGCCAACCACTAGAAAATAGATAATGGAATAGACCGTGCAATGATTGCGCCTCTTGTGCCCATCAATTGCATATTGTCTGTTGCATTTATTTATCATAAAAGTCTGAACTTCTATAGTCTGAACTTTTCTATAGTCTGAACTTCCAACAAGTAGCACCAGCAGCTTAGCACCAGCAGCTTAGAGCAATGTCTTTATCTAAAAACTTTTGCTAGAAGGTGATTTTGATAAGAGCTTCCGATAAAGCTGGGGTTAACAGCTTCGGCTTGCATAGACAAAGCTACGCTCAATCAACCGTTTAAGCTGATAGCTCAATCAGCTTATCGTCAAGCGAAAACGGCAAGAAGGCTACATTGGCATCTGCTTTTCCTATCAGCTTATTTACGTAGCAAAGTTGCTTAACCCTTGCTACCAGATACCAGCTGCTAAGGAAAAAGGTCTTTCGTCATGAGGGGAGTTCTTTCGCGTTTTTTTCTTTACTTTGGGTCTCTTTTTTCCTGTCTATTTTTCTCACCTGCTGCTGCCATGCCAAACTTTTCTTTTGCTAGCCCGATTGCGATTGTATTGCCTGCTTTAGGCTATCTGCTGACTGTGTATTTTGTGATGATGTGGATGAGTTCTAGAACATCTGATTTTTGAAGGTGATTTTTAGAAGCTATTTTATTAAGCCCTTGTGATTCGTTTGCAAGGGCTTTTTATTAGGTTTGACCGGTTGAATGGTCTTAGCGATCGCTCAATCGAGCCGACGCCGCATGAATGTTTTGTAAAGCGGCCACTGATACTTGATCGACTTGAGGCAAATAGCCTAGCCACTGCTGTGAAACTCGGGCAAAGTGATCGGCATCGCCGCTGACATAAAACTCGGTTGCAAATTCATCTGAGGTATTGGGCGATCGATTAAGCCTCAAAATTTTTAGCTCTTGAGCGGCAGCTGTGGCCAAATGCTTGGCCGGATCAACTAAAGCAATCGAGCTAGGCAAAATTTGTTTGAACACCGGGGCTAAGTGAGGATAGTGCGTGCAGCCATATACCAGCGTATCGATACCTTGATCAATCATCGGCTCTAGATGTTGCTTGGCCACTGCCAGCGTATAAGGATCGTGAATGCGATCATTTTCAATCAGCGGCACAAACTCCGGACAGCCGACCTGCCAAACCTTAGCACTAGCGTCAATTTCTAGTACAGCCTGCCGATAGGCATCGCTGTCAGCAGTTGCTTGAGTAGAGATCACGCCGATTCGCCGACCGCTTTTTACCGCAGCGCGAGCACCCGGTAAGATAATCCCCAAGATGGGAATCGGAAATTCTGAGCGGACTTCTTCTAGTACGAGCGCAGAGCTGGTATTACAGGCCATCACAATCATCTTGACCTCAAGACCCATCATCCAAGCGATAATTTCTCGCACGAAACGCAAAATTTCACCTTTAGAACGGTTGCCGTAGGGCACTCTCGCCGTATCGCCAAAGTAGATGACGGACTCTTGCGGGAGCTGCTGACGCATTTCCCTTAGCACTGTGAGCCCCCCCACACCGCTGTCAAAAACGCCAATTTTGAAATTGGAGCGTAGTTGGCTAGAGAGGGGTGGAATGCTCATAGGTAAATATGCTCACTTGGCTAAGCGTATAAATATTGTCTAGAGTTTAGTCGGATTTGGAAACTTTACTCGGTCTATTTTTGCTTTTGAGGGCCAAAAAGTATAAATCTATTCTTTTCGACGGGTTTTTTGAGGCGCTTACGGATATTTTCAGTTAGCTATTGTTAACTGTTCCCAGATATTTTCAGCTTCAGCAGGCCGCCAGACAATCTAATGTCTGCATAAACGGACACCAGGGCTGATTTTTGTTTTTACCGAATTCTGGCAGTTAGTCGAGCGGTTGAACGAGGGCGAGAATAGCTGCTTTTACCTACAGGGTGTATCCGTATTTTTACGGATACATTCAAATATTTAAGACTGAATATTTGGGAGGGATGTTTAAGGCGAATGTTTAAGACTCCATAGATTCTGTCGCGGCGATCGCCTCACTCACCCCGGCCTCACTACTAGCCTCAGCAACGGCAGTCAAAGCACCGCCCGACTCGTCATTCCGGTCAAAAGCCAACCTCAGTAAAGGAGGTGCAATAAACGTTGTCACAATCACCATCACGATAATAGCCGCATCTAGTGACTCCGATAGAACGCCGCTAGCCGCACCAACTCCAGCAAAGACTAGGCCCACCTCCCCGCGAGGAATCATGCCAAAGCCCACCGCCAATCGATTAATACCCGGTTGGCCAAACACCACATAGCCAGTGATGGTTTTACCAATAATGGCAACCAGCACCAAAAAAGAAGCGATAATCAGCCCCTCCCGGTTAGCTGCCACCATCGGGTTTAGCACGCTGATATCAGTGCGGGCTCCGACCGTGACAAAAAACACCGGCACCAACATATCAGCAATCGGGGTAATTTGCTCTTCGAGTTCCTTACGCTTAGACGTTTCGGCTAAAATCAAGCCCGCCGCAAACGCTCCCAAAATCGTTTCGAGCTGAATAGCGGCGGCAATGTAAGAAAGCACAAAGGCAAAGATCAATGAGGTGATAATGAGCTGTCCCCGCGTTTGTAGCTGATCGACTAGAGAGACGAACAGTGGGCTCAGCAGCCGCCCGAGTAAAATGGAGCCAATCAAAAAAGCAGCTGCGCCCACCACTAAATAGACAACGTTTAAAATTTCGATTTCGCCGGTTTTGGCTAAGCTTGCCACCACGGCTAGCACGATAATGCCCAAGACATCGTCAAGGACGGCTGCGCCAATAATAATTTGACCCTCTCTAGAGCTCAGCTGTTGCATTTCAGCCAGCACTTTGGCAGTGATGCCAATACTGGTCGCGGTCAGCGCCGCCCCGGCAAACACGGCAGGAATAGTGCTGATATTAAAGAAGAAGATCAGTCCGGCGGTGCCTGCGATGAAGGGGGCAAGAACCCCAACGACCGCAACGACAGCGGCCTGTGGCCCTACTCGAATAAGCTCTTTAAGATCGGACTCTAGGCCGATTTCAAAAAGCAAAATAATCACTCCAAGTTCGGCCAAAACGGAGAGGGCTTCGCTTTCGCCGGTAAAGACATTCAGGAGACTTTCCGGCTCTAGATGAGCGCTCATCTGCACAAAGTCCATGAGCGCCGAATGAGGAATGCTTGCGCCTTCTGGAAAAACAATTAGGTGCAGCGCCGAAATACCCACGACAACCCCGCCAATGAGTTCACCTAAAACAGAGGGCAAATTGAGTCGAGCGCATAGCTCGCCGCCGACTTTGGCAGCCACAAAAATGGTAATTAGGCTCAGCAGTACGCCTGCTAATACTAACGAGCCGACTTCTGCTTGATCCACTTCGGCTATAAGCGGTGGAATTATAGAGGGTAGAGAGGGTAGCGTAGTCGGCCAGCTGCCTATCAGCGGGTTTGCTAAAAAGTCGGTGAAATAAGCTGTCAAACCGTTCGTTGAGCCGAGCCATCCTAGATCAATCATGCAGTTTTTTGCCACTCGTCGTAGTCTAATTTACACGAGTAGCCGATCTATATTTTGTTCATTTGGTCATAAGCTAATGTCTAAAGTTGTGCTATATGTCCATATGTTAGAGGTCGTGATAGAGACCAGCGGCTGAGATCAGCTTAGCCAAAGACTCGGTGCTGAAGAGAGGGCATTTGGCGGCGGACTTGGGCTAACCGGGAAGGGTTGATTTCAGCGATCGCCATTCCTACTGGATCACCTGCATCGGCTAATGTTATTCCCCAAGGATCGATAATCATCGCATGGCCGTGAGTTTGGCGACGGGCATTGTGAAAGCCGGTTTGGGCAGGGGCAATCACGTAACAGGTGTTTTCAATAGCGCGAGCTTGAAGCAGCACCTGCCAGTGGTCTTTACCTGTAAACGCCGTGAAGGCCGCCGGGACAATCAGCACCTCAGCTCCCTCTTTAGACAGCTGACGGTATAGCTCTGGAAAACGCACGTCATAGCAGACGGAAATTCCCAAATTGCCGAGTCTAGGGGAGCTATGAACTTTGGGTAAGGTACTGCCAGAAGTCACCGCCTTCGACTCTTGATAGGTGTTGCCATCGGGTAAGTTCACATCAAAGAGATGAACCTTGTCATAGCGGGTGAGTTCCTCGCCATTGGCATTGACGAGCAGAGCGCGATTGTAGGTGCGCCCGTCCGGAGACGGGACAGGATAGCCGCCGCCTAAAAGCGTAATCCGATAGCGCTGAGCCATCGTTTTAATAAACTTTTCGCTCGCTGTGCAGATCTCTTCGGCCCGGTCGAATTTGGCGCTTTCATCACCTAAAAAGGAAAAATTTTCAGGTAAGGTGATTAGCTCAGCGCCGCGACGGGTCGCTAAATCGATAAGTTCTTCGGCCTGAGCCAAGTTTTTGGCGAGATCAGGCAGGCTAGTCATTTGCAGAGCAGCCGCTAGATAGGGCTTCATAAGTCTCTAAGTTGCAGGTTGGGGACAAGAACGAGCGAAAACATAAAATCTTTCAAAGTTGAAGCTAGTACAAGTACCAGTGGACTCTTAATTGTACAGGGTTAATTGTTCCCTCTTATGGCCCCTTGACAGAGAGAAGCTCCTACCTGCACAATAGTTATTCACGATTTAACGTGCTCAAAGCAATGCTCGGATCAGGTAAAAAGGTTTGAATCCGATTCTAAGCTGACTCGAATTTTGAGCTAGCTCAATCGGCTGACCTACCTGTACGGCAAAAGGAATAAGGGAATTATGGTTTACGCGATTATTGCAGCAGGGGGCACCCAAATCAGGGTAGAGCCCGGTCGATTTTATGATATCAATCGGTTGCCAGTTGAGCCTGACGAAAAGATTACAATTGACGATGTGCTGATGGTAGAGAACGAGGGCGATGTCAGCATTGGTCAGCCTTTGGTAGAAGGGGCGAGCGTAAGCGGCACAGTTATGAGCCATTTGCGCGCCAAGAAAGTCATTGTCTACAAGATGCAGCCGAAGAAAAAAACTCGCAAGAAGCAAGGTCACCGTCAGGATTTGACTCGGGTGATGATTGATTCGATCACAATTGGCGGGCAGACCATTACGGCAGATGCAGAATAACGGCAGCACACTTACATTATTACCGAGACATCATTACCGAAAGGAAATATTAAGGCATGGCACATAAGAAGGGCACAGGTAGTACTCGTAACGGTCGCGACTCTAATGCTCAGCGGCTAGGCGTCAAGAAGTACGGTGGCGAGCAGGTAATTGCAGGCAACATTCTCGTGCGTCAGCGTGGAACTAAGTACCATGTGGGCGAAAATGTAGGAATCGGTGGCGATGACACGCTGTTTTCCTTGATCGATGGCTTTGTAAAATTTGAGCGTAAGGGTAAGAGCCGTAAGAAAGTGAGTGTATACCCAGCGACCGTCTAGCCTCTTTAAAGGGTTTTGGCGATTATTTTAGACCCACTATTTTCTATGGAAATATCTATAGAAAATGGTGGTTTTTTAATGCGAAAATTTTATTTTTTAGTTACGAGGTCAACTTTGCCGGAACGGCTTCGTCGGGGACGACTTCAAAGGCAGTGGCAACCTCAGCAGGCATGGCTTTTGGGCGACCGGTTTTGGCATCGGCAAAGACCCAATCTGTTTCACCGGTTGCCAGTACGGCTCCATCGCTAAGGCGGAAGAACTTATATTTGCGCAGGGCTCGAACTTTGCGAATGTTGGCGATCCAGGTAAGAATAGCAATGGTTTCGCCTTCAAAAGCTGATTGCAGGTATTCAATCCGGTGAGCGCGGACGACCCAGGTGCAGCCGACGGCGGCGCTGGCTTGGGCGCAAGCGGTGTGGTTGGCGTGAGCGATCGCGACCCTCTGCATCCACTGCACGTACTCCACATTGTTTAAGTGCCCATTCTCATCAATCGCCGCAGCCGGTACCGTAATTTCGTAGCGATAGATAGCCGACATAATCAGGAAAATAGATAACTGCTTTTTTACTTTAGCAATAGATCCCTAACTGCCAAACAACCTTCAGATCTATCTCACCTTCGGCTCTACGTTAAGACCTTGAGAAAGCCAGTGGAAAAGCCAGTGGAAAAGCCAGTGGAAAAGCCAATGGGAAAGCCAATGGGAAAGCCAGTGGGAAAAGACGAGGGAAGTTGGCCTTGTTCGAAGCGCGTGGCATTTTGGTGACAGTTCTGGACGTAGACGAGGTTTGAGTGGTCAGTGAGTACCTCAAACAGCTAGTCTTAATAAGGTACAAGGTTATAACCATTCCTGTTTAGCTCTCTAATGAGCTGACCCCTCACATCTATATGCGATATCTCATCACCAGCGCGCTTCCTTATATCAATGGTATTAAGCACCTTGGCAACTTAGTAGGTTCTATGCTGCCTGCTGATGTGTATGCCCGCTTTCTGCGGCAGGAAGGGGAAACTGTGCTTTACATCTGTGGAACGGATGAGCATGGGACACCAGCCGAGATTGCAGCGCTGGAAGAAGGGCTTGATGTAGCTGAATTTTGTAAGCGGCAGTATGAGCGGCAGGCGGATGTCTATCAAAAGTTTGGGCTGTCGTTTGACTATTTTGGGCGCACGTCTTCGTTGGATCAGCAAGAGCTGACGCAGGATTTTTACCGCAGCTTGGATGAACACGGCTTTATTGAAGAGCGTGAAATCAGTCAGGTTTACTCGATTACCGATGAGCGCTTTTTGCCGGATCGCTATGTCGAAGGAACCTGTCCTAACTGTGGCTATGAAAAAGCTAGGGGCGATCAGTGCGAGAACTGCACGAAGATGCTGAACCCGACAGATTTAATCAATCCTCGTTCGGCGGTGTCGGGCTCGACTGATGTGGAGGTGCGCACGAGCCGCCATTTGTTTTTGCGGCTCGATCAGCTCAGCGATGAGGTGCGCAATTGGGTAGAAGCGCAGATAGATTGGCCGAATTTAACGAAGTCGATTGCTAAAAAGTGGCTGGATGAAGGACTGCAAAGTCGAGGGATTACCCGCGATTTGAAATGGGGGGTGCCAGTCCCCAAAGCAGGCTTTGAAGATAAGGTTTTTTACGTATGGTTTGATGCGCCAATTGGCTATGTGTCGGCGACGAAAAGTTGGGGTGAAATGGCGGGCGAAGATTGGAAAAGCTGGTGGTACGCGGCTGACGATGTGCGCTATACGCAGTTTATGGCCAAAGATAATTTGCCGTTTCATACGATTATGTGGCCAGCGACGATTTTGGGCACGCGCGAACCCTGGAAGATGGCCAACTACATTAAGGGCTTTAACTGGCTGAATTATTATGGCGGCAAGTTTTCGACGAGTTCTAAGCGGGGCGTGTTTTTGGATCAGGCTCTAGAGATTGCGCCGGCGGATTATTGGCGCTATATGCTGATGGCCTCTGCGCCGGAGTCGGCGGATTCAGCCTTTACCTGGGAACAGTTCCAAACGAAGGTGAATAAGGATCTAGCGGATAATTTTGGTAATTTTATCAACCGAATTTTAAAGTTTACGGCGTCGCGCTTTGGCAACGAATTGCCTGCGGGCGGTGAGCCGGGAGCGGCAGAAGCTGATCTAGAGGCTAAATGTAAGGAAATGGTGGAAGGGTTGCGATCGCACCTGCACAACATGGAATTTCGCAAAGCCACTGAAACGCTCAATGCTCTGTGGTCAGCCGGAAACCAATATATTGATATCCGCGCTCCGTGGACGCTGTTCAAGCAAGACAAAGCCGAAGCCGCCGTGGTAATTCGCACCTGCATTAATCTAATTCGGCTGTATGCAGTCGCTTCGGCTCCTTTTATTCCGAGCACTGCCGAGCAGCTGTTTGAAGCACTTCAGCTCACGCCTGCCGAGCGGCAAAGCACGATGACTGCTGCCACCGATTTGACGACTTTGAAAGCAGGCCGAGCCTTTGACGTGCCGCCTGTACTCATTCAAAAAATTGATGATGATCGCGTAGCTGAGCTCAAGGCTCAATATGGTGGAGATTAAAATTTTATCGGGGCTATGTGTTCTTTGCTGCTGTTTATAAAGCTGTTTATGGGGCGGTCTTTGAGCCGCGCTGGATTTATGGCGCTGGCGCTGCTAGGGATGGCGATCGCCCTGAGCACGACTTTAGTGAGCTGCGAAAACGCCGCCCAAACCGTTGCTGGACTAGAAGATGTCCCGTTTGTAGCGGTGACTCAATTTATAGAGCGGCCTGATTTAAATGCAGTGCGCAGTGGACTCCATGCGACGCTGGTAGAAGCGGGCTACAAAGAGGGGAAAAACCTACGCTGGGAGTGGAAAAGTGCTCAAGGCAATCCGGCAACGGCGCTGCAAATTGCCAAAAAGTACGTCTGGGCTAAGCCGGATGTCATTGTGGCAATTTCTACCTTGAGCGCTCAAGCAGTTGCCTCATTTGCCGGTAATGTTCCTGTTGTCTTTTCAGCGGTTACTGACCCCGTTGAGGCCAAGCTAATCGAAGCAGTGAATAAGCCGAGGAAGAATATGAGTGGGGTGAGCGATCGCACCCCGATTGATCAACATATGGCTTTGATTAGAGAGATTTTACCGGACGCAAAAAGGCTAGGCGTGATCTATGACGCCGAAGAAGATCATTCGGCAGATAGGATGGCACTGATTCATACGCAGGCGCAGCAGCAAGAATTTACAGAAGTAAAAGGGATTGCTATTGTTTCTTCTAGTGAGATTGTCAGTGCAGCACGTGGCTTAGTCGGCTCAGTCGATGCGATTTATATGCCTGCTGATATTCGGCTAAATCTGGCGCTAGCAGCCGTTGTGCAGGTGGGTCAGAACAATAACTTGCCTATCTTTGCGGGAAATGCAGAGGGGGTGAAAAAAGGTGCGATCGCAGGCATCAGCTTCAGCTACTACGACATTGGCCGCCAAACCGCCGATATGGTGATTAAAGTTCTCAAAGGTAAAAATCCAGAAGATTTGCCCGTAGAATTTGTCAAAGTAGTCCAGCTCTTTGTTAATCCAACTAGCGCCGAAAAAATGGGCGTTACTTTGCCTGCCGCAGTGCTTGAGAGAGCCGACGAAGTGATTGAATCAGAAGAATAACTATTTCCTCAGGGTTTTTCAGGGATTTTTCTCATATATTTTTTCAGTTGTTTTCTCAGCCCAGTAACAGCAAGAGTCCTGTATAACCTACAGCACCCAAAAAAAATGTTCCAAAGCGGCTTTCTTTTGCCTCTGGTAGCTCTTCTTTTAGCACATTTAGAACGATACTGCCTGCCAGAAAGGCAAACAACGTAGCGGTCGCCGCAGTCGTGATATCGGTTTGGCTACCAACGATCCAGCCACAGACAACAGCCGAGGCGAGAATCCACCGCCCCTTTTCCGCATAGGCAGCTTTGTGATCTTCACTGAGGCTATAGTCATTGACAACAAAATGTAAGGCCATCGCGATCGCATAGATCATCAAGTTTCCGGCTCCGGGCTCCTCCCGATGCATGAGCAAATAGCCGATCAGCGCATTATAAAGCGCAAAAGAAGTCATATGCAGCCAAAAAACAGCAGGCTGAGTGGCATCACCTTTGCCTTCCCTACGGCTCTGTTGACGAGATGTTTTAGCTGCTCGCTCTAGCCCATAAAAGGCTAATAATCCCAACAAAGCCATCACATACAGATGATGCTCAACGGCTGCTAATAGCGTGACTTGATTCTGAAATTTTTCCTGAGCCGCACTGAGATCGGGCAGAACATGGACAAAAACATAGGCCACTGAAACTCCACTACCGAACGAGAGCCAACGGCTGCGCGGTTTGCTTTTCAAAAACTTCAGCTTGCTTGCTTGGATATGAATCAGCGCCAGCAGCAAGGCCGCTAGCGCTGATATCCACCACAGAGGAATATTATGGGTCATGTCACTGGCTAAACAACCTTAGCAACAGCCTAGGGTGAGGTCATGCTACCATCGCTCTGCCTTGCTCGTGACACACCTTGCTGAGAAAGCACATCTTCATCGACTGCCTGATCGCTGAGGTTTCCTCTGGCTCTTTCGACAGCGGCCTCTGTCTTTTCTGGCACCTGTTGAGCAGAGGGCTGGTTTGCCTTGGCACTGGCCATTGTATCGGGCTGAGTGCAGGCTGTTGTCGCCCATAGCAAGCCTGCTGCTAAAACGATGCCCAAACGGCGAATGCTAAACCCTTCCAGACAGGCGCTAATGACTGACGAGATAGTATTGGATAAACTATGCATACTCAAATTCTCAACTCAACTTCTGATTAACTTTGGCCCAGCGTACAGAGTTTTCAACCACAAGTCGTCCGACTGAAGACAGACATCGGCGCTCTTTGCATTACGACTCCCGTAGTTTTGCTGCAAGCCTTTGTTAGGGAGCTTACTCGGCAAACATTTCAGCCAAAGTGTCAAGAACCAATTTTTGCTCGTCTTGACTAATTTGACCGAGCTTTTTGACCAATCGAGTTCTGTCTATTGTGCGAATTTGATCTAGAACAATTTGCCCATCCTTGCCCTGAAACTGACAAGCCACACGAGTAGGATATATCTTTCCTCTCGTAGTCATTGGAGCAATGATAACCGTAGCGATGTGACGGTTCATCTCATCGGGTGAGACAATAACACAGGGTCGTGTCTCCTAAATTTCTCTTTCAACCGTGGGGTTAAGATTAACGAGAAAAACATCGAAACGCTTGATTACCACTCCCATTCAGCTTGATCCCAATCGGTAGGATTGACTTCATCTAGAAGAACATCATCATGCTGCTTAGACATCGCCGCGAAGGCTTCATCCCATCCAGCTCGTAAGTGTGATGCTGTGCGAATAGTTAAATAATTTCCATGCACTTCGATTTCAACTTCTGCATGAATACCGCTTTGCTTCAAGAAGAGTTTAGGAATACGAACACCTTGAGAGTTGCCAATTTTAACGATTCGGGTTCTAATAGCTGCGCCCATGTTTTGATACTTTCAAAAGCAGAATGTGATTACATTGTGGCTACACGCAAAGAAGCCGTCAAGTGAATGGGATGGAGATTCCTAACGGTCACCCTTACCGGACGTAGATAATTTCTGCAACCCAGCCAACTGTCTTGATGCGTTCCAGTGCAGTGTGATTGTTAGCTGTCAGCCATGGATAGTCTATCTGTACTTTTTATACATCTCTATCACGGTTTGCAAGCTTTAGAATAAGCCGCATGAAGTTACCTGTTAAGTAGATCATAAACTCTACTTCATCAAGGGAAAAAGCTTCATCATGCTTGACAGCATCATTTTGATAAATTTGATATGTACTTAAAAGTTTTTCATACAAATTAACTACCTGACTATGCAACCCTTTATTTTTAAGCCAGGATAAAAGATAAGGCTTTTGATTCTCTAACGACTTTCGATTACCAAGAACTCTTTTCAGAAGTTGTTCAAGGGAAAATCGAAGATTGTCAAGTAAATTCCTATACTTGCTCGTTTCACCGTGTAAATAAATTCCTAGCGCCTCCTCAAAATGTTCAGCAACCTTTGGGTAATCGTCTAGCCCGGAAAGAGTACAGTCAATAATTCCTCGATCTAAAAACTGATCGCCACTAGGATAAACAATAAACTGCTTACCTCTTTTATGAACTGCAAAACTAGCACTAGGGGTCAGTGCAGATAATCTCTTGATCTCTTCTACTATCTTTGAAGCTTTAGCTTGTATTTCATCGTTATTTACTTCTAGTGCCCAGAAAAGAAATTGAAGTACTTTAGCTAAATCTTGTAAAGTTTCGCAGCTATCAACACATTTATATACATATGTATCCCCAAATCCTCTTTCTGTGTAGGAAACAGGCTGAAGGTATTTAATTGCATCTCGCATAGACGATTCTATTAAAGGGTTTTTATATCTTGGTTCCGCCTTTTTCACATAAGGTTTTCCTGCTTTATCGAGATTGAATATTTCAAAAAAATATTTATCAACATCTGGATTTTTAGTCAGGTAATCACCAATCAACTTATTGATAACACCAATCAACCTGTTCTTGAACTTCAAAAACTCCTCTTCGTAATTCAAGTTGATATTCCAGCGTCTATAGTGATTTCTCAGGCGCTTTTCAATTTGCATACTGATTCAGTCTAGTATTGCTTAACTTCACACTTTAGCCTCTTTGATATTAACGCAAGAGCATAAATCACCCCCCTTGTAGCTCAGGAGAAGAATTTGACAGTTAGCTATTAATTAATTGGAGGGAAATTTTCCATCTAATCACCCTATAGGGGTAGTTAGGTAGAAAACTGTTTACCTAATCATCCTGGCTATGGCAGATTAGGTGGAAAATTTCAGTATAGTCATTCCTGCTGTCAGGGCAAACGCATACTCCATCTTTTTCTCAATAAGGACACCTGAAAGTGGCCTTATTGAGAAAATCAGAAACAATTTATAGCTGGTTAAAGGCTGAAAGCTTCATTCTTTGGGAAACACGAAATAATTAGTATGCGATCGCTCTATCGTGCCTGACAGCTTACTTGCCAAAAATGCCTAAATCCAGTTTTTCAGATTTAGAAGATAATTTTGCCAATAATGTGCTTTGGGACGATATGCAACTTAAATCAGAGTTTGATCTGTGGTATCTTAATGCCGGATCGAGCTGGGGCGATCGCGAAGCCTTCCAAAGGAATTGCACAAGTCCTTCACACAATCAATATAAAAAAGCTGCTTAGCTACTTTGACACTTCACAAGCGTGATCCAGCCAACTGGCTCGAAGACTGTAAGACGGCTGATCACGATTTAAAAAATGCTTTGTAGAAGCTGCTGAGAAAGGACAGGTTGTAATGACGACGGTGATTTGAAGGATAGATATTGAGTCAGTTTTTGAAGGATCTTTTGTTAGTGCGATCGCACTTAAAAGCCAGCCTCTCAAGCCATTCCCTACGTACTTAACGTATACGTGAAAACGATGAAGCATCCGTGAGCCAACCTAAAAACAAGCTGAAGTAGGCAAACAACACTGTATTCTTGTAGGGGATCACTGAACTTTACAGTGGCCCCTATAGTGTTGTATTGATCTAGCTGGTTAGTGCTGGAATAGAGATTGCTTTTATGAGAGAGTTCCTACTTTCTTTTTATGTCGGTGCGACGCTCATCGTAGGCTTAGGACAAACGCTTCCTGCCAGGGCTCAGTCCAGGGCTCAGGTCAGTGCTCAAGCAATTGCTCAAGCAACCTCGAATGCTCCTGATCTAGCCAGATCGTCTGCCGTTTCGCCATTAGAAACCCCGGCCCCAGCCTGCCCGGCTATTAGAAACGCCCGTAGCTACGATGTCGTGGTCTTTGGCGACGAAGTGCCGGGGGTAATGAGCGCTCTCAAGGTGCAAAGGGAATTGCAGGCGCGCAACCACAGCAGTAAAGTGGCGATCATCACTGAAGGCAATACGGACAATGGCATTGGCGGACATTTAGTGCGGGGCGGACTCGCTTATTTAGACCGTAATCAGGTGCCACAGAGTTTGCGATCGCGCTACGGCGTTTTTGGTCAGCCCAGCCGCCTCTATCAAGAATTTCTGAATCTGGGCCAGGTTCGAGAAATTGCCCTAGATCGCTTTACCGTCGCCCGCAACTTTCAGCAGGCACTCAGCCGAGCCGGCGTCGATGTGATTGACAAAGCAGAGTTAGGCGCGGTGCAAACTTCCGGGTCTTTGGTCTGTGCGCTTACTGCAGGCGGGCATACCTACACCGCCGATCAGTTTATTGACGCGAGTCAAAGCGGCGAACTAGCAGCCGCTAGCGGCGTCGAAATGATGCAAGGACTAGAAGCGCTAGGTTTTCCTAACAGCTCGCTGAGCATCGGTCTGATCTTGGATCTGTATGGCGTCAATATCGATCAGCTCAGAGCCGTAGAATCTCAGCTGATTAAAAGGTTCTTTGATCCGCAGGATGCAGCGGCGCAAAAGTGGCTAGCAGCCGCTAGCGGCAATGACCCCACTAAGCGCCAAGAGCTGCTGCAAGGCTTGCTTGACTATTACGGTCAGCCTAAGCTGATGTACCAAGGGACACCGGATTCTGCGGATGTGCGATCGCTGGCCTTTAGCATTTTGGTGCATGGCTATTTAGGCAAAGAATACGACATCAAATCCTCTGGATTTTTGTTTGATCGCGCCAATATTGCGATTTTGCCTGATCGGCTGAGCTTTAACGCCCTGCTGTTTTACGCCAATTCAGAAACCGCGCAGCAGCTCAGCACTAATGGAGCCAAACCCACCCGCGAAATGCGCTCTACCGCCGAAGCCGTTGCCGACTTGTTTAAGCGCATGGGGGTTGAGCGGGTAGAAGTCATGCAGGAGCTATACATCCGCAACGCTGGCCAAATTGCGCATCCCATTGATGAGCTGTCAGCCACGCTGATGGCGGCTGGTGGCATTCCGGGCAATGCCGCGCTGGGCACGTTTAGTTATCACCTTGATGATCGCGGTGGCATTGAAGGCTTAGCGGAGCGAGTGAACGATTCAGCGCTGAGACTGCTGAACTTTCGGCAAATGCCTGTGTTTAACTACGGCTTTCGCCAAACTCTCCCTAGAGAGCGGCAAAATCTATCCGTGCTTGGCCCCGCTTCTGGATTCGGTGGCTTGGGTACCACCGCTGGCCGGATTGTAGAGCTGAATGTGAGCGTCGGCGAAGGGCTTTCAATTGCCGTGGCTAAAGCTATTACCGAAAATCGCTCCCTGCAAACCATCAGTAACGCTGAAGTGGTTCGAGCTAGAGGATATAGCTCAGATACTTACGGCTATCGCACCGACAGCTATGGCGCCATCTCAACGCTAGAGCGACAGTTTCGCGGCGTTAACTACGAGCAGAACTATCTAGATGAAACCCAAACCTACCTCGATCAAAAAAATTACGAAGAAGCTGCTCAAACCATTGCTCGGGCTCTGATTCTCAACCCCCGCAATGCCTACGCTTACTATCTCAGAGGCGTCATTCAAGCAGAAGCCGGCGACCATACCCAAGCCCGCGCTGATCTAGAGCAGGCGATCGCTCTCTATCAAGGTCAGGGCGATTCATCTGCCGCTAGCAAAGCCCGAATCACGCTTGAAGCTTTATCCAACTAGCGCCTGATCGAGCCTTTGATCGACCGCCCGATTAGCAGAATCAGTCAGCAGCTCAATTACCTGATCTTGATACGCTTTAAATTGGGGATCTTCACGAGTAGCCGCAGTTCGCGCTGTGCCTAAGGCCACCTCAAGTTCGGCGCGCACGGTGCCGGGCCGAGACGTCATTACGTAAATGCGCTGAGAGAGAAAAACGGCTTCTCTGACATCGTGAGTGATCATTAAAATGCTAGTGCCCGTGCGCGCCCAAAGATCCAGCATAAACTGCTGCATCGTCTCTTTAGTTTGAATATCGAGTGCGCCAAAGGGCTCATCCATCAACAGTATTTTGGGTTGGCTCGCCAGCGCGCGAGCTATTGCGACCCGCTGCTTCATTCCGCCTGATAGCTGCTTTGGCAAAGACTGCGCAAAGGCTGTAAGCCCGACCATATCCAAATAGTAAGATGCCTGCTCGCGGCGATCTTTAGCACTCACTCCTTGTAGCTTTAAGCCAAATTCCACATTTTTTTGCACCGTCATCCACGGGTATAGCGTGTAGTCTTGAAACACCATGCCCCGATCAGCGCCGGGGCCAATGACCGGCTGCTGATCGACTGTAATCGCACCAGTAGTAGGCTGATCGAGCCCCGCAATTAGCCTTAGCAGCGTAGATTTACCAGAGCCGGAAGCGCCGACGACACAGACAAACTCACCTTGCTCAACGTGCAAGTTGAGATCTTTAAGCGCCACTACCTCTCCTTTTACCGTTAAAAATCTTTTATTGAGTTTGGAAACTTCGAGGTGCATAGTCAATTCTCGATTCAGTGCTCAATTTGGTTTTCAATTAACGGGCTTAATCAACGGCCCATTTACAGCTCGCTCTCAGCGCCCAGCGCAGCAGCAAATCAAACAAAAAGCCAATCATACCTAGCAAAATTAAGTAGGCGAAAATTTCATCTGTTCTGAAGAATTTTTGGGCGATCGCAATCCTTTTCCCCAAGCCTTCAGTCGCGGCAATCAGCTCAGCAACGACCACCAAATTCCAAGCTGACGCCATATTAATGCGAAAAGCATCGAGAATATTGGGCACCACAAACGGCAAAATTACCTGCATCAGCGTTTGCCGCCGCGATCCGCCCAGCGTGTAGGTTGCCTCTAACAAATGCTTCGGCACAAACTTGACTGCATCCATGATCATCAGCGTATTAAAAAAAATCACGCCGATAAAAATCAGCGCAATCTTCGGTGCTTCATCTAGGCCTAGATA
Organism: uncultured cyanobacterium; assembly: GCA_963740915.1. GTDB lineage: Bacteria > Cyanobacteriota > Cyanobacteriia > Phormidesmidales > Phormidesmidaceae > Phormidesmis. The sequence continues at coordinate 114,254 of CAVUFV010000003.1, read as the reverse complement.
GATAATTAGCAATGGAATAAAGGCCGGAGCAGGCATGTAGCGGACAATGCCCATAATGGGTTCGAGTAGCGATCGCACCGTTGCAAATGCCCCCATGCTAATGCCCACAGGCACCGACAGCACTGCCGCCAGCAAAAAGCCCAGGCCCACCCGCGTCACGCTAGCGCGAACGTCTTCCAGCAAATAGCCCTCCGCCCACAGCCTTCCAAACGCCTGCGCCACCTCGATCGGCGAAGGTAAAAACTTCGGATTCACCACCCCGCTCACCGACAGTGCCCACCACAGACAAAAAGGCACCACTATTGAAAGAATACGCAGCCCTAAACTCAACTGACCTGAAATCGGCTCACCCATCCGCCAAAATGTTCTAGGCTTCCAGATCTTTCGCTGAGTCGGCTCTAGCTGCAACAGCGGCGGTGAAACGCCTTTAACATCCATCATAAAACTCTCCTAAACCCTACATTTCTCTAGTGGGAATTTTGCCTAAAATCGGAGGGAACAACAAACTACGGATTAGCAGCAGCATACGTTTTGACAAATTGATCGTCTAGAACGGAGCTTAGATCGGGCGCTTCAGGAATGAACTTAACGCTGACCATAAAGTCAGCCATCTCTTTGGCAGCAGACGGCATATGCTCTATCCCTTCGCCTTCACTAAACGCTTTGAGATTGTCTTCTATTGTAAAAAATCGAGTGCCTACTTTGAGCTGCTGCAATTCTTCAATCGAAACACCGGCTCGCTTTGCCATTATCTCATCGGCTTTGTCAGGATTTTTCTCCATAAAGGCCAACACATCAAACCAAGTATTCACAATCGCCTGCACATCTTCTGGGCGCTCATCAATGATAGTTTTACTCATCACCAACAAGTCAGGAATCGCCCCTGGAAAATCAGCAGAAGTCACCAGTTCTTTGCTGCCCTCACGCTCTAACGCCGTTAGCCAGAAAGGCGGAAAAGCTCCCACAGCATCAACTTGACCCGCTGCAAACGCTGCTGCTGCTGCCCCAGTTTCTAACGGTACAATCTCGATATCTTTACGAGAAAGTCCTTCTTTTTTTAGGGCCAAGCTTAGCAAAAAGTCATCGACTACGCCTTCTTCCACAGCGACTTTCTTCCCCTTCAAGTCCGCTACAGTATTAATCTCTGCGGTCACGATAATTTTGTCATTGCCAGCCGAGTTGTCGTTTACCAGCACTGCGACTTCGCCATTGGCCGCATCCGCAGCAAATGAAATAGTGTCATTCAACGTTTGGCAATTGCCATCGATTTGCCCAGTAGACAAAGCTTCCATCGATTCAATGTAGCCGTCAAACCACTTCATTTCCACATTTACATTATTGGCAGCAAAAAGTCCTTCTTGCTCAGCAATAGCCCAGGGCCACCAGCCTGCCCAGTTGCTGTAGCCAATCACAATGGCTTTTGTCGTGTCTGTGGCGTCTGAAGTAGCTGAACCACTATCATTTTTGGGTGCAGCGCCACAGCTGACGGTCACTAGCAGGGTACAAAAGAAAGCTAAACAAAGAGAAATAAGCTGGCGTCTTTTCATAGCAGAAAATAGGAATAAAGATGCGGGCAGGGGATAGATCCAAAGCTGTGCTAGACCCTCTGAGCAACGGGTTGACTAGCGCAGGCTGTTATGGTCTGACGAATCCAGGTATACCAGTCTTCTAAGCCCTTACCCGTTTTCGCTGACAGGGGAATAATCACGGCGTGTGAGTTGATCTGTCGCACGTTTGCCACGATTTTGTCTATATTTATTTCTAAGTAAGGGGCTAAATCTGTTTTGGTGATCAACAAGCAATCTGCTTCACGGAACATCAGGGGATATTTGAGCGGTTTATCTTCGCCTTCAGTGATGCTCAGTAACGCGACTTTGGCATGCTCTCCTACTTCAAATTCTGCCGGGCAAACCAAATTGCCGACATTCTCTACAAACATTAAATCAAAGGTTTCGGGCTGTTGCTCATGCTCAAACTGATGCAGGCCCCCGGCAACCATTTTAGAATCGAGGTGGCAGGCTCTGCCGGTGTTAATGGCGATCACAGGAGTGCCGCTTTGGCGCAGCCGTTCGGCGTCTAGCTGCGTGGTCATATCACCTTCAATAACGGCCATCCGGAGTTCGGCTTGCAGCGATCGCAAGGTTTCCTCCAATAGCTGAGTTTTGCCCGAACCCGGACTGCTCATGATATTCAAGCAAGTTATGCCCCAGTGATTAAGGCGATCGCGATTCGCATCTGCCCCAGCCTGATTGGCATGAAGCAAATTCATCTCTAATACAGCGTCAAATGTTTGGTGCATCCATTTTCTCCTAAACTAAATCTCCCTTATTTCCTAATCCAGGCTTTTTAGACTGGCACCGCCTGCGAAAACTCTACTCGCTCAATTTTCAGCTCTCGCCCAGAGCGAATATCATCCATCGGGGCGCGGCAGTCCGGACAGCTATACTGAATTCCGATTTCAGGCTCATATTCTTGCTGACAAGGATGGCAAAAGGCAATCAAAGGTTTGCGCTTAATCACCAGCTCAGCCCCGTCTAAAAAAGTCCCTTGAGTCTGCACTTGAAAGGCGAACTGAAGGCTTGCAGGCTCGACCCCAGCAAAGTCTCCTACGATCAAATGCACTTTTTCTACCGTAGCCTGCTCCGACTGCTCAGCTAGCCAGTCTTTCACCGTCAAAATCAGCGCCTTTGTCATATCTGTCTCATGCATCTCTCTTCGTCTCCTCGATTCTATGTAAGACGCCAAATTTTGACGGTTTTTGACGGTTTTTGACGGTTATAGATATCCGATGCTACACAGCGCTCGTCAGTCCAATGCCTACTGCCATTCACCGCTGCCTAAGCTCATGTTGGCCGTCTCGTGAATGTAGTCAGGCCGGGCGCTGCGAGGCAATTGCTCCGAAAGCACCAAATGGGCCAGCGCGTCGCAAATCACTCTAGTTGCCATCAGCGAAGTCATATCGCTGACGTCGTAAGGCGGCGACACCTCAACAATTTCCAAGCCACAGACCTTCACCTTCGAGACAATTTTGCCTAATAGATAAAGCGCCTCACGCGGCAGCAGTCCACCGGGTTCAGGCCAACCTGTACCGGGCACAAAGCCTGCATCAATACAGTCAATATCGAAGCTGATGTAAACGCAGTCAGTGCCATCAGTTGCCCTTTCTACAGCAAAGTCTACCGCTGCATCTAGCCCCATTTCGGTAATATCAGTCACCGTGAGAATATTGGTGGCCCGCTCACGGCATACTTTTACCCCAGGGCGAGGCACTTGCCAGCCGCCAATGCCGAGCTGCACCAGATTTTTGGCCGGGGCATTGGCGATATTAGTGGCATGAAACCAAGGGCAGGTGTGCATCCGCTCATCCAGATCGGTTTCTTGCGTATCGACATGGCGATCAAAGTGAATGATACCGACTTTTTTATCGCCCAAGTGACGACAGACGCCGCGCACGGTGGGAAAGCCAATAGAGTGATCGCCGCCGAGGATAATCGGCAGGGCCCCTGAGCTAAAAATATGGGCAATTCCTTTTGAAATTTGATCAAAAGATTTTTCGTTGTTGGCGGGAATGGTGAAAATATCACCTACGTCACACATTGTGATGCTTTCACGCAAATCCACGCCCAGTTCAAAGTTATAGGGGGTGTACAGCGCTGAAATTCGCCGAATGCCCTGTGGCCCAAAGCGCGTGCCCGGACGGTACGTAGTGCCCGAATCGTGCGGCACGCCGACAATCGCGACATCGTACTCGCCCACTTTGCGCACATCTTCTACGTAGGGCGCTTTCATGAAGGTTGTGATGCCTGCATAGTGAGGCAGTTCACCGCGCGAGAAGGTGGGAATGGTGCGATCGCGAATACTCTCAGCCGCTTCTAGGCCATACATCAAGCCCTGATCGACTTCTTGCTGCCAGCCGGTCATCGGCAGCCTAGCTTCTTTTTCCAAGGCCAAGTCAGCCTCACTGCGGCCTGCTTGGCTCTGAAAGGGGGGTTGATCGCTCATAAGGCTAAGCTCTTTGGTTCGTACCAAAGGATAGGGGTGTACAGGCGCGAAGCTACTCTTTGCCCACAACAAAACCCGGTGAGGGAGCTATGGCGGCACCCTGTCGTGGCACCTGGTAGCTTCACTCTCCCGGGCTTTTATCCCTCCGTGTACTAAAGCGCTCTAAACCTTGAGTTTACAGACTCTAGCGGTTTCTCTTGGACCAGACATTAGGCGATCGCTCACAAACAGCAGCTCCATCAAAAAAGCCACCTATTCACACAGCACCACAGCTAATCGGAACCCTAGAAACAATCTTTTGATTAGTTTGAAACAGCTACATATACGACTAAAAAAAGTGGAGACAACTTTCTTTACCTCACTTTTTAGACTTATCATAGCGTCCAAACTTTAACGAGAAGTCCGACAAGCAAAAGTGTCAACAGATACAAAACGGATTGATTTTTCAAATTTGCTCAACGTTTCAAATTATTAAAGAAGCAATGTTGGCAAAAACCTATCATTAAAATGACAGCCTTAAGAAAAAGCGGAATTTTTATAACCGAAGTTCAAATTTCTCTAGACCGCAGCGTCTTTGATCAGTGTCTTCAAATGAGGCAAAGCCATCTTTAATCAAATCATTCAGTGGAGAATAGCCATCATCGTGCCTTGATGCGGGTCTCATAACGTATTGACATGAGGAGCCGTCAGAAATTTCAATTTGGTCAATCGCGCTATAGTTTCACCTACATGTCCTATCTGCTTTGCGCCCTACATCTCCTCGGCTAACATTGATAAAAAGGAACCCCTCACATGCGCCAAACCAAACTCATCCCGCGAGGGCTGACTCTCCTCACCGTGGGCCTTTTTACGAGCGCTATTCTTACCGCCTGCAACCCGCCCAAAACTGAGCCCTCCAATAGCGAATCCGCCGCGATCGCTCCCACCGCCATTAAGCTCCTCTATTGGCAAGCGCCTACCACCCTAAACCCGCACCTCTCCCCCGGCACCAAAGATCTTGAAGCTGCCAGCATCGTTTTAGAACCGCTAGCTGCCTACAACGAAGCCGAAGAACTAGAGCCGATTTTAGCCGCCGAAATCCCCACCGCTGAAAATGGCGGTATCAGCGCCGACAACACCACCGTCACCTGGAAGCTTAAAGAAGGCGTGAAATGGTCAGATGGCGAACCTTTTACCGCCAAAGATGTCGCCTTTACCTACCAGTTCATTACCAATCCTGAAGTCGGTGCTACTTCCGGCGAATTCTATGGCGAGGTGGCCAGCGTCGAAGCCGTTGACGATCTCACCGTGAAAATTACCTTTAAGCAGCCAACGCCTGCCCCGATGAGCCCTTTTGTGGGCGGCAGCGGCATGATTATTCCTGAGCATATTTTTAAAGATTATCTGGGAGCTCAAGCGCGCTCTGCGCCTGGCAACACGGCCCCTGTCGGCACCAATGCCTTTCAGGTCAAAGAATTTAAGCCCGGTGACACCATTATCTATGAGCCAAATCCTAACTTTCGTGGCAACCCCTCGGCCTTCAGCAGCGTAGAGATTAAAGGCGGTGGTGACGCTGTTTCGGCGGCGCGGGCAGTGCTGCAAACTGGAGAGGCTGATTATGGCTGGAATATTCAGGCTGAGCCCGCCGTCATTGCAGGCTTAGAAGCCGCTGGTAAAGGCAAAATGTCGTATGTGCGTAAGCCGCTGATGGAGCGGATTTATATCAACTTTTCTGATCCTAATAAAGAAGTTAATGGCCAGAAATCACAAAAAGATACGCCTCATCCTTTTCTCTCTGCAAAGCCTGTTCGCGAAGCTATTAGCCTTGCTATTGACCGCGAAACGATTACAGATCAGCTTTACGGAAAAGCTGGTACGGTCGCCACTAACTTTATCGTTGCGCCAGATAAATACGCTTCGCCGAATACAAAATATGAATTTAGCTTAGAAAAGGCGGCAAAATTGCTGGATGAAGCGGGCTGGAAAGATACCAACAACAACGGCATCCGCGATAAAAATGGCGTGGAGATGAGTATTTTGTTTACTAGCTCCGTGAATCCTGTGAGACAAAAAACGCAAGAGATTATTAAGCAGAATTTAGAATCTCTCGGTATGTCTGTAGAGCTTAAGAGCGTGGAAGCAGGGGTATATTTTGGCGATTCGACGAATGCAGATTCGGTGAATCAATTTAATGCGGATCTTCAGCTATTTGCGTTTGATAGTGAAACGCCTGAGCCTGACTCCTATATGGAGCTTTACGCTTGCGATCAAATCTCCCAAAAAGAGAATCAGTGGTCAAAAGAAAATTCTTCTCGCTACTGTAATCCTGCCTATGACGCACTTTTAGAAAAACTCGGCGCAGAAACCGATCCCGACAAGCGAAAGGCTTTGTTTATTGAGATGAACGATCTGTTGATTGAAGATGTGGCGCTGATTCCGCTGGTGCAGCGAAGTGATGCTTATGCTATAGCAAATTCTCTTACAAATCTAGAATTTACGCCTTGGGCAGCTAGCACCTGGAAGATCAGCGATTGGGGCAAGCAGTAAACTAGCTCATGGGAAAATATCTCCTAAAACGGGTTTTGATCGCCATTCCAACGTTGGTCGCTATTAGCATGGTGATTTACTTAGTGCTGGCTTTAGCCCCGGGCGATCCGCTGGGTGAAATGGCTAATAGCCCCTCCATTACCGCTGAAGTACGGGAAAATCTTCGTCGCGTACTGGGGCTCGATCAGCCCATTCATATTCGCTATTTCAAATGGGCTTCAGCCTTTGTAACCGGCAATATGGGCTACTCTTATGTCAGTCCGGTGCCGGTGCGCGATCTCATTTTTCAGCGCTTGCCGACTACTCTTTGGATTGTGGGACTGGCCTATTTGTTTTCGGTGCTGATTGCCTTTCCGCTCGGCATTCTGTCTGCTCTAAAGCGCTACACATGGATTGATCAGCTCGCGACAACCTTTGCCTTTGCTGGCTTTTCCATTCCGCCCTTTTTCACCGGCTTAGTCTTGATTATTATCTTCAGCGTGTGGCTAGGCTGGCTTCCTTTTATTTACGACAGTACGCTGGCTGTTAACGATTTTAGTAGTCTCATGGCGCAGCTTAAGCAGTCAATCATGCCGATTGCTGTACTTACCTTGTTTCAAACCGCTGTACTGATGCGCTACATTCGCGCCGCTGTCATTGAGCAGATCAATTTAGACTACGTGCGCACCGCTTACGCCAAAGGGCTGAGCAGCGGGCAGGTGATGATTCGTCATGTGTTGCGCAATGCCCTCATCCCGGTGGTTACCCTAATCGCGCTGGACATTCCGGCGGTGTTTACGGGCGCATTGGTAACCGAGCAAGTGTTTCGTGTGCCGGGTATTGGCTCGTTGCTCATTGACTCAATTAACCGCAGCGATACGCCGGTTGTGATGTCGATTACCTTTATCTATGCCATTTTAATTGTGGTATTTAACCTAGTGGCTGATTTGCTGTATGGCGTACTTGATCCGCGTATTCGGTATCTATCATGATGGAATCTATCATGATAGATACTGAGTCGCTAGAAAAGTCGGCTAGCTGCCGTCAGGTGGGGCACCGGGAGGCGTATCTGGACGGATATTCTACGAACGGATATTTCCGAAGAAAGGCCGTACCCCAGGCAATTGGGGGGCTATTGGCACTGGCTTTAAGTTAGTCTCAAGCCGTTGACAGCTGCTACCAGCCGAATGAGGAGTAGCGAGAGCCTACAGAAAATGCTTCGCGCGCGATCGCCTCATCTTTTGGTTGAGGCGATACCGTCTCTACCCGAGACTCAGCGCAAAAAGAAGCTGTGCTAAGTCCGCCAAAGCGCTTCACCACGCTCGTGCGCAGTCGCAAATCAGGATTGGCAAACCAAAAGCGCTCTACTGAACTCATCGTTTCATAATCGGTCGTCAGCACTAAGCCATTTTCTGCATCCATCTCGTAGCGACCAATCACAGGTGCTGTTTCCGCATAGCCGCGCTCACGCAGCAGATTTCCCGTCTGCGGATTGTCTTCATCTGGCACCAGCGCAAATACGGTCGAACCTTTGTGATCTTCGCCTTCTTTGTCCCAGGCCATTTCGCCGTTCCACTGCACATACGCACCGCCTACAGCAGTGGCCGGATCAACCGCGTGCATTTTGCAGATCTCAATGACTTTTTCATTGTCAGCCGGAAGCGCCTCTACCGAAATGTTAGAGCCGCCCAACTCTGCACGGCGGAAGGGTAAGTGATGAGTTGTCCGCTGAGACTGCCACTGCCCAGCACTTTGCTGAAAAAACTCCATTACATTCATTGAGCCGCTCTGACCTCTACTTGACCTCTACTGTTCACTCTATCTTTCCACTTTATTTTTTGATGCGGGTAACCTTGCCATTAAGGAACTTTGGATACCGAAAATACTGTATTCACTCCCTACTATAGCGCTCAACTGTGGCCTAGGATTTGTAATCACCTTAAGAGAGATAGCTCGCCAAACGCAGTCCTCCCTTTTGAAAGAGTTAGTGACTAATCGACTGTTATTAAAATGATGTCATAGCTTGCGAGATCAGCAAATTTACCTAACTTTAGCCGATCTCAACGCGAAATCCAGCTTCTGCAAAAAGCCCAAAACCCTTATATATCTTTTGCTTTCCGGATTTCATAGCGGTTGAGTCAGTTTCAAAAGGTTAATTTAAGTAACGCTTGCTACTGAACATATTTACAATTGGGCGTTATCATGCACTAAAGCTAAGGCTTGACTGGATTTTAAAGTGGATTCTGCGATCGCAGAATTCGCCAGCTTTAGACCAGCGAAGCCTCCAGCTTTAGAGTTTGACCTCAATTTACAGAGATCATCTCAAAAATCCGATTTCCCCAGATCTTGATTAACCTTGCAAGATCTTTCTAACCTTTTAGAAGCCTTTTAGAGGAGAGACCATTATGGATAAGTCAGGCAAAGACACACTGCCCGGCAGCCTCAGTTTGGAGCAGCAGTTTAAGTTACAGATCGTCAAGGATCAAGTCAGAGGGCTGAGCTTAGAACAGGCCCAAGAATACGTCGTTGAAGTGATGAGACAGATGATGGTGAAAGACAACCTGGTTAAGCATCTACTCAAGAATGCGTAATCGCCGAGTTTCTAGTTCAAAATTCATTTTAGATCTGCTCTATTAGATCGTTTCCCAAAGCCGCTATCCAATGGCGAGAATTTAGAACTTGCTCTATCACCTAAGCCCTAAATTAATCGAGGGCACCTTTGACCCCGTTAAGTCAGTTCCTTTTGATCAAATCTAGATATTTCGAGCCGAACTAATCCCTCTGATTGGTTCGGCTTTTTTAATTTCTATGGTTAAGGCCCGATCAATCCAGCCGGTGCTTTATCGGATTTTGATTGGCGAGGAGCGCTCCTCACCTACCGGATCTTGAGCATAGGGCCAGCAGCGCATCAAGACCACCAAGATTAAGAAACATTGCAATGGCATCTTGTATGCCATTTTTTCATGATGCGGCTACACGCCTTTGTTTAGCGGCATCCTATCTATATTGTCTGCGCTTGTGTAACGGATTATTGCTTTGTTTTTCGTAAAAGAGACTGAGAGTGGGTTCATCTTTTACTCTTATTTCAAGGGCTTAATTAACTAAGTCAGCTGCCGTATTACGAAAAAGGAGAGCTTGATGCTTGACGCTTTCTCTAGAGCCGTTGTCACAGCCGATACTAAGACTGCTACTATCGGTGGTGGCGAACCTGCCGCTCTAAAAAGCTTCGTTGCCGACGGTAACAAGCGCTTGGATGCTGTAAACGCTATTGCTTCCAACGCGAGTGGCATCGTTTCTGATGCAGTTTCTGGCATGATCTGTGAGAACGCTGGCTCGATTCAAGCGGGTGGTGGTAACTGCTACCCCATTCGTCGCATGGCTGCTTGCCTTCGCGATGGTGAAATCATTTTGCGCTACGTTTCCTACGCTTTGCTCGTAGGTGACGCTTTCGTTCTCGATGAGCGTTGCCTAAGCGGTCTAAAAGAAACTTACGCTGCTCTAGGTGTGCCAACCGGTTCTGCGGCTCGATCGGTCAACATCATGAAGGCGTCCAGTGTTGCTCACATCACTGGCACTAACAGATCTGAAGCGGGCAGTTTTCGTTATAACAAGAACGCCGCCGCTCTAGGCGACTGTTCTGCGCTAGCTTCTGAAGCTGCTGGTTACTTTGATCGAGTTGTATCTGCGCTTTCCTAGTTGCTTTGGGCTCTGCTGAATAGCAACTATTTAGCAGAGCCTTGTAGAGTAAATAGATTAAAGCTAACTAGACTATCAACTTTTTTTGAGTTCGACCGATCAAATATCATTTGGAGAAAATAAATTATGGAATCTGTTGTAACCTCTGCGATCGCTTCGGTTGATGCAGATGGACGTTTCCCAGTCTCTGCTGACTTGCAGGTCGTTCAAGGTGGTTTGCAGCGTGCGGTTGCTCGCCTCGAAGCTGCTGAAAAGCTCAATGCTGGCATCGACCAAATTGCTAAAGAAGCGTATGATGCTGCATTAAAAAAGTATCCTGACCTCAGCAACGCTGGTGAAGCAGGCGAAACCCAGGGCAATCAAGACAAGTGCTTGCGCGACATCAAGCACTACCTACGTTTGATCAACTACTGCTTGGTAGTGGGTGGCACCGGGCCTTTGGACGAGTGGGGTATGGCCAGCGCGCGTGAAGTGTATCGCTCTTTGAACCTACCGACTGCCCCTTACATAGCGGCTATGCAGTTCACTCGCGATCGCGCTTACGCACCTCGTGATATGTCTCCTCAGGCCCTCACTGAGTTCCGCTCCTTGCTCGACTACGTTATTAACTCCCTTTCTTAGTGGAATTAATTGGGCTGAGTGAGCCGACCCGCGCACTACCCTGAGCGTAGAAAATTAGGGACTTCTAGCTGATACCTGGTTGACAGGGCTTTGCTAGGAGTCCTTTTTTATGAATCAGCTCTTAGAACAGGTGCATCGAATATCTCTAGACGAGCTTAATATATTGAGGAGTTACCCTTATGGGTTGCTCTCGTGGTGCCGACGGTCATGAGTGCTGGACAAGCACCTGCCGCCGCCCGTGAACGCTTAGTAAGGGCAAAGCAAGAAGCCCCCCTTAGGAATAGAGAAACCCATAAAGCTGTTGAAAATAGCAGAAGCTTGGCGACCGTGGAGATCATACGCCGCTATGCATCTTTGGAAATCTTTGGAGGTAGCAAAATGACTGGTAAAGCAACTGGCAAAGTAACTGGCAAAGTAACTTATTACACCTGGATAGAAAGCCCCTTGGGGCCATTGCTGTTAGTAGGAGATGGGCATAAGCTTATCGGCCTATACCTCAAAGGCCAAAAGCACTTCCCAACGCCAACCGATAGCTGGCAAGCCTCTGCTCAAGCAATTCCCTTTGTGCAAACGCAAACGCAGCTGAGCGAATATTTTGCCCATCAGCGCCAACGCTTCGATCTGCCTACCTGTGCTCAAGGCACTGACTTTCAAAAGCAGGTGTGGCAACTTTTACCCCAAATTCCTTTTGGTAAAACCGTTGCTTACGGCAGCTTGGCCGAAAAAATCGGCCAGCCTGGTGCAGCGAGAGCGATCGGATCTGCCAATGGCCGCAATCCGCTTTCCATTATTGTGCCTTGCCATCGGGTCATTGCGGCCAATGGACAATTAACTGGCTACGCAGGCGGTGTGGATCGTAAACAATGGCTGCTAGCTCATGAACAAAAGGCGCTTATAGGCCAGCAAATCTAGACATGGACAAGGTTTACTTGGCCAGATCAAACAACAGAACTTCGGTTTTGTCGCTCACTGCTAACAGCTCCAACGAGGAGAGATCGGCGATCGCAGCACCATCACCAGCGCTGAGGGTTTCACCATTGATCTTGACGCTGCCACGAGCGACTTGCAGCCAAGCTTGGCGATCCGCTCTGAGTTCATAAGTTACCTTTTGATCGGTGCTGAGTGTGGTGCTATATAGGCTAACGTCTTGATGGATCGTCACCGATCCAGATCGGCCATCGCGTGAGCCGACTAAGCGCCACTGATCTTGCCGCTCTGATAGGGCAAAGTGCTTTTGTTCGTAACTAGGCGTAAGCCCTTGAGTGTCAGGGATCAGCCAAATTTGCAGAAAGTGCACAGGCTCTGTTTCAGAAGCATTCATCTCGCTGTGCGTGATGCCCGTGCCTGCACTCATTCGCTGCACATCGCCCGGACGAATGATAGAGCCTGTGCCCATGCTGTCACGGTGAGCGAGTTCTCCTGCTAATACGTAGGAGATGATTTCCATATCACGGTGACCGTGGGTGCCAAAACCAGCACCTGCAATGACGCGATCATCGTTGATGACTCGCAGATCGCTAAAGCCCATATAGCGCGGATCTCGGTAGCTACCGAATGAAAAGCTGTGCTGAGAATTCAACCAATTTAGATCAGAAACACCTCTCTCTTTTGCTTTACGAATTGTGATCATGGGTAACTTATCTCCGTTTTTTAATAGCTCTTTTCTAAATCTTTTCTGGGCTGTTTTTCTAGATTTTTTTCTTAAGGTTTTTTTCTATGAAACAGATCATTGGAAAAGAGTTTTGACCTGTTTCTATTATCTATTGAATCTAATAAAAAGACAATAATCTATTTAACATACACACTGTCTTTGCTTTAGATACAATGGCGGCAGTCATTAACGGATACAAAGCAGCGTTGCGATGGATAAATTAGAGAGTATGCGAGCCTTTACGGAGGTGGTAAATCACGGCGGGTTTGCGGCGGCTGGGCGGCAAATGGGGCGATCGCGCTCGGTAGTAAATAAGCTGGTAGCGCAGCTAGAGGCCGATTTGGATGTGCAGCTATTGCAGCGCACGACTCGGATGGTGAGCCTCACTGACATGGGCCGGGCGTATTACAGTCGCTGTGTGGATATTTTGGCGGAAGTGGCGGCGGCAGATGTGGCGGTGAGTCAACTGCGCGATCAGCCTAAAGGATCGCTGCGAATTAATGCGCCCATGTCGTTTGGAACCCTGCATTTGGCAGCAGCGATCGCCCAATTTATGCGCCAATATCCTGACATTCAAGTGCAGATCACCTTGAGCGATCGCTTCATCGATCTGATAGAAGAAGGCTTTGATGTGACCCTGCGAATTGCCGAGACCCTAGACGAAACCCTAGTTACCAAAACGCTAGCGCCCATTCATCGAGTGATTTGCGCTTCGCCTAGCTACCTTGAAAAACACGGCACTCCGGCCCATCCTGACGAATTGATTCAGCACGAGTGCCTCAAGTACGGACATATAGCGACCAACAGCCAGTGGCAGCTCAAAGATCCACGGGGCAAACTGCTAAACGTAAAGCTGCGCTGTAAGGGCTATTCCAACAATGGCGAAGTTCTGAAGGCGCAGGCACTCGCGAGCGTTGGGATTACTTTGCTGCCTACGTTTATCTTGGGTGAGGCTCTTCAAACTGGGCAACTCATCCCCATATTGACTGACTACTGCCCAGCTTCTTTATTCGCTTATTTAGGCTATGCAACTAATCGCCACCTTTCGACGAAGGTGCGGTTACTCACAGCTTTTTTGCAGGATTGGTTTGCGCGGCCAAGCTGGGAGAATTGAGGAGCCCTAAAAAAAATGGGCAGACAATTTTGGTAATAGCGTTTGGATTAGCTGGAGACGGAAACTGAAGAGGTGTCGGACTGTTTACCTCTGGTTTTAGCTAACTGCTCGGAAACAGCGGCAACTTCCTCTAATCGGGCGGATTCTTCGGCTGCTTCGATTGCGGATTCAGATCTGGCTGGCGGCGCGAGATCAGCGCTAACTGTCGGATTGACGGCGGTATTGACTCCAGATTTAACTTCAGCGACACTTTCAGTGACGCCCTCTATCACACCTTCAGGCGCGCTTTCTGTTTGGGCTAGGGCTAACGCTTCTGCTTCAAGATCTTCTTGAATGCGGCGGGCGGCAAAAGAGATAAAGCCAATGCTGACGAAGCTGGCGCTAAAGAGCATCCAGCCTTCCAGCACGTAGGTCATAAATTGGTTGAGTTCACTAACAGACATAAGCGGAAGCCTCACCAAGACTTTTGCGAATTTGCAAATAGTAGCAATACACAGTGCATTGATCGCGACTGCATAATCGCGACTGCATTAATCGCTTATTATGCTTGCTCTCTGGCTAGGATTCAACTTTATGTAAAGAAGGATAATGCGATTCTGAAGATCGTACTATTAAGAAATCACTGTAGCAAATTAATCTTTACCTTATTAGCGATGGTTTCTAGCGTTTCTCGACTCTCTGCTCCTTCTGAACTATCCTCTGAGCCATCTCCAGAACTGGCCCGTCCTTCAGCGCCGCCGATTAGAACGGCCTCAGTGAGCCGCACGACCCAAGAAACCGATGTGCAGGTAACGCTGACGGTAGAGGGGACTGGTCAGTGCGTAGCCGACACCGGCATTCCTTTTTTAGATCATATGTTGCACCAAATTGCTTCACATGGGCTGTTTGATCTGGAAGTGCGAGCGACGGGCGATATCGAAATTGATGATCACCACACGAATGAAGATGTGGGCATTACCTTAGGCATGGCGCTGCGTGAGGCTTTAGGCGATCGCAAAGGCATCACCCGATTTGGACACTTTGTCGCACCGCTCGATGAAGCGCTCGTGCAGATTTCTCTCGACTTTTCCGGTCGGCCTCATCTTAGCTACGGCCTCACCATCCCGACGCAGCGCGTTGGCACCTACGACACTCAGCTCGTGCGCGAATTTTTTGTGGCGATTATTAACCATGCCCAGATGACGCTGCACATCCGCCAGCTTGATGGCCTCAATTCTCATCACATTATTGAAGCCACCTTCAAAGCCTTCGCGCGGGCCATGCGCATGGCCACCGAAATTGATCCGCGCCGCGCTGGCACTATTCCTAGCTCTAAAGGAGTGCTTTAGATCTTTGCTGAAAGGCGCACTCAGAAACCGCGCTCCTATGCTCTCAAAGAAAGAGCGCGAGTTTTAAGCCGTTGCAAGCTGCTTTTCAGCTGCCATCTCGTGTCTCGCCATGACTTTATTGAGAGTTCTAGGCGAAATCGCTAAGCGATAGTTACGCACAAACACCTCAATTTGATTGAGCGCTTGAGCAACTGAGATTTGGGTAGATACGGGCTGCACTCGTCGGGCTCGAACTTCTTGGGTCGGCAGCTGAAATAGCCATGCCTGGGGCGACTGACCGTAGTGGCGATAAATGTTAGCGAGCAGTGAGGCAGGGTTATGCATGATCTGATTGTCCTCGTGAACAGCGCTAGCCGCTAAGCTTTCGCGCTGTTGGTGGGTTGGGCTACTTAGCGGGCTGATGCGAATGCGGGCGCTAGGCTGGGCGTGGGCGGCAATGAAGATTACATAGTCGGCATGAGCAATTGCTTCGGCAACGGTGCTCGATAGCTGTTGGGCGAGGAGCGATCGCACCCCCAACAGCTGCCAATCTGCAACCGCTTGAGAAATTTTCTGGGTAGCTTCAGTGTCATCACAGCAGATGATCCAAAACTTTGTTTTATTTGAGGTAGGTGTTGACATAGTTTTTTATGCTGAACAATTTTGTGGGGTTAGACACTGACAGGGTCAGTAAAAATTGAGCTACTAATGCTCTTAGAGCAAGTAAAGCAAGCTATTCAAATCCCCTATTACTGGCTTAATGTAGTTAACCCTTAAAGATTCTGACAGGAATGATGAATTGACAACGCTAAGTTTCTTTAAAACGTTTGGGAAGTCATCAATGTCTGTAACAAAAGGATCAAAACCTCAGTTTTTCTAAACCTTGAATAGCAAAATAGAAAATTATGATGGTTTCAGAGTGCCCTGGTCTATTCTGCCAATCACCTGCCATTGGCTAACATTTTTTGATGAAATGTTAAGTAATATAGATACTGTGGGCGATCTGACTTTACTCTCTAAATGCCCGCTGCTAGAGGCTATCCATTTTTTCTTTAGAAAAAGTGTTTGTTAGTCTTTTGGAACGATCAGTTTAAAAACCTCTCTCCAAGTTTGTTAGTTTTGTTAGTGCTGTTTAATCATCGCTGTTCAAAATGGTCTCAGCGATCATTCTCAACGATCAATCATTCTCAGCGATCAGAGTATGGATCGGGTTTAGAAAAAAGTTAGGCTTGCCGTCTTGCCGATTTCATAAGGCCGTAAACAGCAGCCTATACTAGGTTTTGTCACTGCTGTGAGTTAGCCGATGCGATCGCCTCGTTACACCATTCAACCCATGACTCGTCAGGATTTAGATCTTGCTATCGATTGGGCGGCGGCGGAAGGTTGGAACCCCGGCTTGCAGGATGCAGACTGTTTTTATGCCGCTGATGCCAATGGCTTTTTGATGGGTTGGCTAGCAAATCAGCCGGTCGCGGCAATTTCGGTGGTTAAATATGGCGATCGCTTCGGCTTTTTGGGGTTCTACATCGTCCGGCCAGAATTTCGAGGGCAAGGGTACGGCTGGCGACTTTGGCAGGCAGGACTAGCGACTTTAGCGGGCCGCAACATTGGGCTCGATGGCGTTGTTGAACAGCAGGAAAATTATGGGCGCTCAGGCTTTACCCTAGCGCATCGCAATCTCCGCTACAGCGGCAGACGGTTAGAGTTACCCTCTTTCGATTCAAGTGCCGCTAAAGCTGATCGAATTATCTCACTCGCTTCAGTACCTATAGAGCAGGTTATTGCCTATGACCAAGCCTTTTTTCCTGGGCCACGCGATGCCTTTATCCGCTGTTGGCTAACGCGCCCGCAGATCTATGCGGTCGGCATTTTGCACAATTCACAAATAGCGGGCTATGGCGTCATTCGTCCTTGTCGGAAAGGCTATAAAGTCGGTCCTTTATTCGCTGATACGCCGCAGTTTGCAGCCGCTATTTTTCAGGCGCTACAGGCGCATTTGCCGATCAACAGCGAATTTTATATTGATATGCCAGTGGTGAATGTTGATGCGATTGCCCTAGCCGAAAGTTACGCCATGACGCCCGTTTTTGAGACCGCTAGAATGTATACTCAGTCAGCCCCTCAGCTACCTATAGAACGTACATTTGGAATCACTACTTTTGAACTGGGCTAAATGAGCGCGATCGCCTTCATTCCTATCGATCTAGAAAGCACAGCCGATCTATGCGTCCGTTTTCGGCGCGACGCTATGGCCGAAAGCTTTGCCGGTGGCGCAGAGCGCTTTGATCTAGCCAGCGGCGAAAACCATCAGCACTATCTCGACTGGCTACAGCAGCGCCTTCAAGAATTTCCTGAAGGCTGCGTTCACATGCTAGAAGGCACTCGCATCGTCGGCCAAATAGAAATGCAGCTCACTGGCCAGCAATCTTTAGCCTATCTCAATATGCTTTATCTAGTCCCCGACGCCAGAGGTCGCGGCTTAGGCAACCAGCTCCATGACTACATAATTCAAATATTTCAGCAGGTCGGTGTCGTCAAAGCTCAGCTTTCCGTCAGCTCCACCAACCAGCGGGCCTTAGCCTTTTATAAAAAGCATCACTGGCAAGATTTAGGCCCACGCCCAGAAGATCCAGAATTGCATCTGATGGATCTTACGGTAGACGATTGGCCTTAGCCAGCGCACTTCTGATATCCTCAATGACGTATTTCGGCTTTACCCAAAATTCTAAAAGTTGCAAATTCGCGCTTTTACAAGCTGCCTTTTAGAAACTGATCTCTTTTCAATCGGTGAGGCTGATGGTGAGATTTATCTTGCAGCTCTATCGCAATGAGAATAGATAACGTGTCTTTGTCACAAATAACATAGTCAAAATGTTTTGCAGAAATGCGGTTAAAAGCTGCTTGCCACCGTGACTTTGAGAGCCCTGCCGCTGGCTGCAAAACATCTGCTACCCGGACTTTCCCAAACACTAGCTGATTGTCGAAAACAGCCTCAGAAAGAGCGGTGTACAACACCTTTTCAGCAGGCGTAAAGAGAGGTGATCTCAATTGATAGACTAGCTCTGATGCCTGATCTTCCTTTGCTGAAGACTTTTTTGTGGGAGATTTCTGGGGGGGAAGTGCATCAGTTGAAACCAGCAGTTTGCCCAGCGCCCCCAACATCAGTACGATGATGAATAGCCACAGCACATTATCCCATTCATTGAGAATTTGACTCATAGAGATAGACAACGTTAGGCTACCCAAAACTAAGCGTTCATTCTGCCGATTGAGGAGCCCGCACGACTGATTCAAACTCTATTTTGCGGTGGGTGCCGTTGCAAAATGGTTGAGTAGTGGAGGCACCGCAGCGGCAAAGGGCTACGATATCCTTATCAATTGTAAAGTCTGTGCCTTCGGCATCAGTTAGGGTGATGGGGCCTTTGACTACTAAAGGGCCGCTATCTTTGACGGTGATTTGAGTATCAGACATGAAATTTATTCTCAAGTAGTTGGTGATTGGTGGGTGATTGGTTGGCCAGTAGTGGGTAAGTCGTTAGGCGAGTCATTAGGCCAGTGCCTAACGTTAAAGAGGCAGCTATAGCCTAGATACCGACGACCTAGCTGTCAAAACGCCCGCTTATTACTATATCCCGCTTATTACTATATACAGTTATCGCTATTTCATCTGTTTCAGCTGATTCATTTGACCGCGTTCAAGTTAAAAACTCTTTCTATTGACAGTTAAAAAATTGCTCAAGTTACTTCGAGTGAAGGAAGATGGCGATCGCGCGATCGCGATAGGCTATAAGTGAAGTGTTGCAAGCAAGTGTTGCAAGCAATGTTTCAAGCTAAATAGCCAACTCAGCTAAGCAGCCAAGTGGTTTAACTGCTGTTTATGAATGTTTTCAGCAGAATTGCCAACAGAAATTCCCAAAAATGCCCACCGTCAATTCAACAACGATAAGAAAACAACATGAATAACCAATCTATGAAAAAAGACGAACTTACTGTCAATACCCAAGAAGCTTCTACCGGCGACATGGGTCAAAAGCTATTAGTCAGCGGCGATATGATCGCGCTACGGTTTTGGGATGAAGAACCTAGCAACAATCAGAATAAAGCAGTTCATACCCGTAGCTACGAAACCGCAGGCTATGTCATTGCGGGCCGCGCTGAACTAACCCTAGAGGGTAAGACGATTGTGCTAGAGCCCGGTACTTCTTGGGTAGTCCCTCAAAATGCAGAGCACACCTACCGGATTTTGGAGCACTTCAAGGCAGTAGAAGCTACGCATCCGCCCGCTAGAGGCTATCAAAGCGGCCTGTAATTAGCCCTTTGGCCACATAACAACATAACAAAAAGAAATAAACAGGAGACTCTTTATGACCTTATTCTCGAAAACTGAGTTACAGTCACTAATCACCGCTCGGCGATCGCCTTGCGTTTCTATCTACTTGCCTACCCACGAGGCCGGTCGTGAAATTCGACAAGATCCCATTCGCCTAAAAAACCAGCTCTCTGAAGCAGAAACGCAGCTCGTTCAAAAAGATTTTGGAGAATTCAGTAAAGCCGATGCTCATCTGTTATTAAAGCCTGCTTCCGATTTGTTAGAAGATACTGAGTTCTGGCAGCATCAAAACGCTGGACTAGCGCTTTTTCTGGCTCCTGGTGAGTTTCACTACTACCAAGTGCCGTCAAAATTTGACACTTTAACAATCGTTGAACCGCAGTTTTATACAAAGCCGCTGCTACCGCTAGTAACCGATGACAGTCAGTTCTATGTGCTGGCCGCTAGCCAAAACAAAGTTGCGCTATATCAAGCTACCCAGGACAGTGTGCAGCTGGTAGATTTAGGCAACACCCCTCTGAGCGCTGACGAGGCTTTACGCTATGACGATCCTGAAGCTTCTCTTCAGGGCCATACCGGCACTGGTGGCGGTGAATCAACCATTTTCCATGGCCAAGGTAGTGGCAAAGATACCAAAAATTCTGACATTCTTCGATTTTTTCACCTAGTCTCCGACGGTGTCCAAAACGTGTTGGCTGAAAAGGCGGTTCCTTTGGTGTTTATGGGAGTTGATTTTCTCTTTCCAATCTATAAGCAAGCTAATCGCTATCCGCATTTAATGGCAGAAGCCGTTGGCTTTCAGCCCGATCAGCTGCGTCCTGAAGAAATTCGTGATCGCGCTTGGACCATTGTCGCACCTCACTTCGACGCTAGCCGTCGAGAAGCGCTCGAAGCTTACGGCAGCTTGCGAGATAAAGCGCAGGCGACTGATGATTTGAAGACTATCTTGAATGCCTCTCATGACGGGCAAATAGACACGCTGCTAATAGCGGCTGACACTCAAGTATGGGGCAGCTTTGACGCTAGTGCTCGTCAAATTGACCAGCACCCGGAACGCAGAACTAACAGCCAAGATTTGATCAATCTAGCGGCAACACAAGCCCTGTTCACCGACGCCAAAATCTATGTATTAGCCCGCGCTGATATGCCTCACAATGCTGCTGCTGCAGCGATCTTACGCTATCCCATTTTGCAGGAAGAACCTTTAGCGATCGCCTAAAGCCACACCGGCACAACCAAGCTGCTTTACGGGTGCGAACGAAGTCCCGGTAAAACACAAGGGGCTATTGACACTTGTGTGAGCAAATTATCAGTAAGGTCATAAACGCTGTCGGGGGCACCTACCCTTAATGCTTATGGCAGCGTTGTTTTGGAGGGTTGCGAGCACCACTCTAGGCATCGGCTCTATGATGGATTTATTCCGATGAGAGATACAGCCTTTGCCTTCTGATCTTTTTACTATTCTGCCTGCGCACTCGCCGCCGCAGCCAATTATTGCCAATTTGCCTCACAGTGGGCTGCAAGTGCCACCGCATATTGCCGATCAATTTACGCCCCAGCATTTGCGCAGCCTGCCAAACTCTGACTGGCACCTGCAAGAGCTTTATCGCTTCTTGCCTAGCTTAGGGATTACGGTAATGCAGGCTAACTACAGCCGCTATGTGGTGGATCTTAACCGAGCCCTGAAGCCGCCTTTTTTGGGATCTTTTTGGTCGGCAGTAGTGCCAGATCAAACTGCATTTAAGCAGCCGATTTATGTGCGTAAGCCCAGTAAAGAAGAGGTGCGATCGCGCCTTGATGAATTTTATACGCCTTATCATCAGCAGCTTCAGCGATTAATTAATGAGGCGATCGCTCAATTTGGCAAGATTATCCTACTCGATCTCCATAGCTTCATGGGGCTTATTACCGACGACGTATGCTTAGGTAATGCCAATGGTCAAACTTGTTCACCTACTCTGATCGATCAATTCGCGGAAAGCTTTGCTCAAAGCGGCTATCAGACCGTCAAAAATAACGTATTCACTGGCGGATTTATCACCCGCCACTATGGCCAGCAGCCCCAAGTCAGCGCCCTGCAAATTGAAATCCGCTATCCACTTTATCTGTCGGATGATCAGCTCGAATTTGATCCAAACTTATCTGTGAATATGCCCAGAGACGTTCCCCAATGGCAGGGGCCGAAGTTTGAACATGCTCAAGTCTCGCTAGAGCAGATCTTCACTCAGGTGATGGCAAAAGCAAATTTGATGTGAGTAATGGCGTTTGAAAAATAGCAGGTAAGTGGAAAAATCCTTTTTTGGCAAGCCTTTCAGCTTTTTCGACTGAAGCATACTGCCCCTTATTTGGCCCAAATTTGTCAAATTTGTCTAGTTCAATCCAATTGTCTAGTTCAATCCAATTGTCTAGTTCAATCTAGCTATTTTCCGTTAAAGAAGCGGCTGAAAAGATTATTGGCAGTAGCTGTGCCGATCAGCACTAGCCCACAGCCAAACACCATTGCCGTCGTCATCGGCTCTTTGAGAAAAATTGCGCCCCATAGAATAGCAAACGCTGGAACTAAGTAAGTTACCGTCAAAGCAGTGGTGGATCCGACATTCTGGATGAGGCGAAAGTAGAGAAGATAGGCAATTGAGGTGCAAAATAAAGCGAGGGCTAAAACGGCAAGAAAAATGTTGGCAGGTGGAATAGCTGTAGGTCGAGTAAAGGGCAGTGCGGGCAATAAAAAGATAGCGGCACTGAGTTGGCTGATGGTGGCGATCGCAATCGGTGGCACGCCTGCAAGCTGTTGTTTAGTGTAGGGAGCCGCTATAGCATATAGCAAAGCCGCTAACAGCCCAGCCCCAACGGACATCAAAAACATGGGCGTGGTTTCAAACGGCTTCCAGCCAACGAGGGTCATTACGCCAATAAAGCCCAGTGCAAAACCGACTGCTCGAACTGAAGTCAATTTCTCTTTGAACCAAAGAGCCGCGATGATGGTGCCAAATAAAGGTGCCGTTGCATTCAAAATAGAGGTGAATCCAGTCGGCAAAGAAATGGAAGCAAATGCTAGTAGAGAAAACGGCAGGGCTGAATTAATGCAGCCAACGACAAACAAAGGAACGGCTTGACGGCGCACATCACCCCAAATATTTTCCCGGATGAGCAGCGGCAGCAGTGCTAGACCGGCTAGCAATACGCGAATTTCAATCAGCCATACCGGCCCTAGCACTGGCGCAGCGATGCGCAAAAAGAGAAACGATCCGCCCCACAGTGCTGCCAACACTACTAATTCAACAACATTGGAGACTTTCATCACAACTAGGTACTAATAGACATTCATAAATCAGCCTCTTAGTATGGCGTATTGGGATGGCGCAAAACCAGTGAACAGCAAATGGTTTAAACGCATACATTTCGGTGACCTGGAAAGTGATATGTATTGAATGGCACATTTAACTATCTTCTCTACGCTATTTTCGGCGCACTACCATGTCTTTTAAAGGCTATGATCCTGGCGATTTTTACGACGAGCTGTTCAGCGCTGCTGGGGTGCCTTGGCCTGAAGCCGCTTTACTGATTGAGCGGATTGAATCAGTCCCGATTGAGAGTCTGATTTTGCGGCAGCAGGCGGCGCAAACCACGCTGTTTAAGCTGGGGGTAACTTTTAATGTGTACGGCGATGAAGAAGGCGCTGAAAAGGTTTTTCCGTTTGACGTGGTGCCTCGAATGGTGTCGGGCAAAACCTGGGACTGGCTCGAAAAAGGCTTGCAGCAGCGGATTGTGGCCCTGAACTGCTTTTTAGACGATATTTACAATGAGCAAAAAATCATTGCCGATGGCGTGATTCCTCGCGCGACGGTGGAATCGGCTTCGGGGTATTTGCCGCCTTGCTTAGGACTGAAGCCGCCACAGGGGGTGTGGTGCCATATCACGGGGACCGATTTGGTGCGCGATCGCAAAGGTGACTGGTTCGTACTCGAAGACAACCTCCGCTGTCCTTCGGGCGTTTCTTACGTGCTCGAAAACCGCAGAGTGATGAAAAGCTCCTTTCCTAGCCTTTTTGAAGCCCTCGATATCAAAGCGGTAGACGACTATCCGGGCCAACTGCTCAAAACCTTACTAGCACTAGCACCCGAAAACATCAGCAATCCGATGGTGGTGCTGCTTACGCCTGGAGCCTTCAATTCTGCCTACTTTGAGCATTCGTTTTTAGCGCAGCAAATGGGCATTACCTTAGTCGAAGGCTGCGATTTGGTGGTAGATGACGGCTATGTAAAAATGCGCACTACTCGTGGACTATGCCAAGTCGATGTGATCTATCGCCGAATTGATGACGACTTTATTGACCCGACTGAATTTCGCCCCGATTCTATGCTCGGTGTACCAGGGCTGATGGAGGTATATCGTCAGGGGCGCGTGGCTATTGCTAATGCACCCGGCACCGGCATTGCCGACGACAAGCTTGTCTATGCCTACGTGCCCCAAATGATTCGCTATTATCTCGGCGAAGAACAGATTATTCCCAACGTGCCAACTTACTTTTGTGAAGATGAAAAACAACAGACATACATTCTCGAAAACTTAGATTCTTTAGTCGTCAAAGCAACCGATGCTTCGGGTGGATATGGCATGTTGATTGGCACCCAATCAACCCTAGCAGAACAAGATCTCTTCGCTGAAAAAATCAAGGCCAATCCACGCGGCTACATTGCTCAGCCAACTCTATGCCTTTCGCGAGTGCCGACCCTAATTGATAAGACTTTTCAGGGTCGCCACGTGGATTTGAGGCCGTTTATTTTATACGGAAAATCGATCAGCGATGGGGGCGCAGCGCCCTATGTCAATCCGGGTGGGCTGACGCGAGTGGCGCTACGAGAAGGATCTTTGGTGGTGAACTCTTCTCAAGGCGGTGGCAGTAAAGACACTTGGGTGATGAATCCGCAGAACACAACCCATCAAACATAAAACATCAAAAACGAACAAACAACTATGCTAAGTCGTGTTGCTGATTCTATTTACTGGCTCAACCGCTACATCGAACGAGCTGAGAACGTGGCTCGCTTTGTCGAAGTCAATCTTAACCTGCTGCTGGATAACCCAATTGGCGTAACCCAGCAGTGGGAGCCGCTGATTGCGGTGACGGGCGATCGCGCTCTTTTTGCCGAACTTTACGGCGAAGCCACCGCCCACAATGTTCTTAACTTTCTTACCTTCGACGCTCACTCGCCTAATTCTATTCTCTCTTGCGTGCGCTCAGCGCGAGAAAATGCTCGTTCCGTGCGCGAAACTATCTCTTCTGAGATGTGGGAGCAAATCAACGCCTTTTACCTCATGGTCGAAGCCGCTGCTAAAAATAGAGCCGACGACATTCAAGAAGTTCATGAGTTTTACGCTGAGGTCAAAATGGCCAGTCACCGCTTTACGGGCGTCATGAATGCGACCGCCTCTTGGAATGAAAGCTGGCACTTTGGACAGTTAGGGCGACTGTTAGAGCGAGCAGACAAAACCAGCCGAATTCTAGACGTCAAGTATTTTTTGCTGTTGCCGTCTGCTAAGGCTGTAGGATCACCGCTCGACAATTTGCAATGGATCGCGCTGCTCAAATCAGCTAGCGCCTATGAAATGTATCGTAAAGTAGAACAAACTATTTCACCGACAAACGTCGCCCGCTTTTTGATCTTTGACCCTCACTTTCCGCGATCTATTAAGTTTTGCCTGTGCCGCGCTGAAGAATCGCTGCGCAAAATTGCTGGCAGTGATGAAACCCGACCGCTACCTAGTGAGCGCGCCTTAGGCAGACTGCGCGCTGAGCTAGAGTATGTCACCTTTGAAGAGATTTTTCAGCAGGGTTTGCACGAGTTTTTAGATAAGCTGCAAGGCAATCTCAATCAGGTAGGCGATCGCATTCACACCGACTTTATTGCTGTGCCGCCTTCTATTTTACCCTCCTCTGATCTTGCCTCTCGTCAGTTCTCTGGCCAATTCTCTACTCAATCTTCTGGTCAATTTTCTACCTTCAGTAAAGCGGAGTAAAGCTGTGCATTACCGCATCACGCATACCACTCATTACAGCTACAGCACGCCTGTGCAGCTTAGTCCGCATATTCTCCGGCTGTGCCCTCGCAATGATGGCAGCCAGTGGCTCCAAAAGTTCGAAGTTACCCTATCGCCCCCCGCAGCCAAACAAACTTACGAATTAGATGCGGATGGCAACATTTGCCTACGCTTAGCCTTCGATTCATCTCTAAAATCGCTGCATATTCGCACTGTTAGTGAAGTCACAACAACTCGCGAAAATCCTTTTGACTATATCGCCGAGCCCTGGGCCGTACAGTTTCCAATTGACTATCCAAGTTCGCTAGCAGTGCAGCTTCGGCCTTACTGGGAGCCGCCTTTAGGGTGGGGAATTAACGATGCGCTAGCGCCTGAAGTCGTTAGCTTTGCCCATGAGATTATGCAGCAGGTTGATTACAATGTCGGCTACTTTTTAACCCGTTTAACTCAGCTTATTCCTCAAACCTGCACTTATCAACAGCGGCTAGAAGGCATGCCCTATCCGGCTGCGGTGACGATCTCTAAGCAGTTAGGCACCTGTCGAGATTTTACCGTGCTGTTTATAGCAGTCTGCCGCGCGGTTGGGCTAGCGGCTCGATTTGTCAGCGGCTATCAAGAAGGAGATCTGCAAAGTGATTCATCAAAAGTCTCGCATGATCTGCACGCTTGGGCGGAGGTGTATGTGCCAAGTGGTGGCTGGCGTGGGTTTGACCCCACCTTGGGGCTAGCGGTCAGCGATCGGCATGTAGCGATCGCGGCCTCAGCCAACCCCCAACAAGCCGCTCCCGTCTCCGGCACCTTACAGCCGCAAGCGTCAGCAAAAACCACATTAGAAACAGAAATTACGCTTGAAGATATGCGCTTAGCCCAATAGCTTGATCCTTAGAACGATGATTACGCCCCCTTCGTAACCTAAGATACAACTTTGTAGAGATGAGGAAATCAAAGCAAATTGTAAGAATCTAAAGCAGCAGCCAGTTAATACGCGCTATCAGTAAGCTTTTCAAAGGATTCTTTTTTTGTGTACTCACCTTCTACGTTTGCACCGACCCATTTGCCAGCGCTACGTTTAGATGATCTGCCTGTACTGACAGCATTGCCGCCGCTTGAATCATGCCGTGTCTGTGTGATTATTCCGGTTCGCAATGAGGCCGAAAATTTGCCCGCAGTGATTAGTGCCTTGGCTCAGCAGATAGATGAAAACGGCGAAAGAATAGCCCCTGATTGTTATGAGGTTTTAGTTCTTGCCAACAACTGTAGTGATGATACAGTCGCGATCGCTCACTCCCTCAGTCGCCGCTACCCAAATCTTCAGCTTCATACCATAGAAGTTTCTTTGCCTAAAGCCCAAGCTTTTGTCGGCAAAGCCCGCCAAATGGTTATGCACGAAGCTTACCGGCGGTTCTCAATGATCGGTCTGAAAAACCGGATTATTGCTTCGACTGATGGTGATACTGAAGTTTCCCCAAACTGGATTAGTGCCTTAATAAAAGAATTTGACAAAGGAATTGATGCCGTCGGTGGCCGGATTATCACACGTCGATCTGCGACGCCCGGAATCAACACCGGCATTTCACTCTACTACTTACGTCGGCTTGCTCATACGTATCTCAGTTCACAGCTAGAGTGCCTGCTCGATCCGCAAACGCACGACTGCTGGCCCCGACATTTTCAATACTGTGGTGCAAATATGGCCGTCTCGGCGCAGATGTATGGAAAAGTTGGCGGGATGCCTTTGGTCAAAGATGAAGAAGACGTAGCCCTCTATTGCAGACTGAAACAGGCCGACGCAAAAATTCGCCATAGCTTGAGCGTCCGAGTGTTAACCAGTGCCCGTCGCACCGGACGCGCAACCGGAGGTCTAGCCGAATTGCTAGAAGAACTTGCAGAAAGGAGCCAGAAACGTCAAATCGTTTTGGTTGAATCCCCTCAGCTCACAGAATCTCGCATTTTGATCTGCCGTCAGTTACGCCAGACTTGGGCTGCAATACACAAGCGCAACAGCTTTACCATATCCAGTTACGCCCGCACTGCGGATCTGTTAGCTAAAAGCCTAGGTGTGTCGTCTGCTCGGCTTCGACATGAAATGGAGCAGGCCGTTACTTTTGGTTGGTTGGTAGAGGCTTTAGCCACCCATCAAAAACAAAATATTGACTCGAAAATACTTGCCAAAGCCACCACCGAAATCAGCCTTGCTAACATGCACCTACGGCAGCGTCTTCAGTCTATTCGTCAGCAAAGACTAGATGCGACCAATCCTTACGTTGTTCTACAAACGCTCCAACAAATCCAGTCGATACCGCTCTTCTCTTTTACTCACTAGCGCGCGATAGGAAGTGCCTACCTGCTGCAAAAAAGCCTCATGCACCTCATCGCCCGTCAGCGGATAGTCTTCTACATAAGGGGTCCAATGCACCAGCAACAAATGGCCACCCGGTTCTAGATGATCGGCAATCTGCTGTTGGGCTAGCGGTAGATCATCTCGGCCCCAGTAGTATCCCACTTCTGAAACCAGGGTGAGATCGAATGTATCAGCCGGATACTGATAAGGCACCTGCATAACTTTAAATTTGACCTGCGGTAGATGCTGACAGCGGGCTTTGGCTTGAGCTTGAGCTTGCTGAGAAACATCTATCGAGAGTAAAGACTCACAGCGAGAAGAGAGCTTTTCGGTGAGAACGCCAATAGATCCGCCAATTTCAAAGGCCGAGCGGTATTGGGCTTTAGGCAGCGCGGCAATGGTTGCGGCATACTTTTTGGCCTCGTATTCGCTGGTTTCAAAATCCCACGGATCGGGATTGGCCGCATACATTTTTTCAAAATAGTCAGGCGACAAGGTGCCGCTAGTATTTTGTTGAAAAGCTGACATTAGCTGACCTCCAAATAAGTTTCCCAAGGCTGAATGAGATTGTTGAGCATGGCGGACGTGAGACGAAATCCATCTGGATCATCGCTGATTAAATTAGTTGTTTGTGACTTGTGTGCTAAGGCCGCTTGGCGCTTAAGGGTTTGAACTGAGCGAATATCTAGTCGCCAGCCGGTTGTGCAATCAGGTAGCTCTTTCAAGCCCGCTTCTGGGTTCCCCCAAATAGAGTAGGCTAACAGACGTGGGGGCTGCTGCCAATCACTCACACAGCGCTGCACAATTTGCCAAGTGGCTTGATGATCGCAATGCTGATCGCCTTGCCAAGGGACAAATACCACGCTGGGTAAGATCTGGAGCAGGTCATGATTGCACAAAGTCACTGCCTGCTCAAAATTAGGGTCATGAGGATGCGGTACAGCGGTATCTGGCCAACCGTAGAAAGTGACCTGCTTAGCGGCAACTCCCAGTACCTTTAAAGCATTCAAGGCTTCTAGTTCGCGTAGTTTCTTCAGCCTTTCAGCCGGATAGGCTTTGGATTTAGGGTGAGATTGGGTGCCATCGCTCATGACCAACACTTGTACGGGGACATGACGCTGACGAAGTAAGGCGATCGCGCCGCCACAGCCCAACGTTTCGTCATCCGGGTGAGGTGCGACTACAACAGCACCTGTGCAGTTCGAAAAAACTTCATCGGCTGAATAGATCGATAGATCTGTAATGTCAGCTGTGATGTCAGCTGAGGTAGAACACTCTACTGACATCAGATCATCTCCGACAACCAAAGCTCTCTAGCCGGTGACGTTTCGCTTAGCACATACTCACCTACGCCCGTCAGTGACGCATCAAAAGCAGGCTGCCGCAAATACAGTGTCAAATCTCGAATAATCCGCTCCATCGGATGCGGCGGCAAAAGCCCGTTAGTGCCAATGCAGCGCTCCGATAGCTGAATCATGTCCATACAAACTTGTTCAATAGCGGTACGCACCATATTGGCATAGCTGACTAGGCGCTGCTGGTCAGATCGCGCTTGCGCCGGATCTGCGGGCGGCAAATCGCCAAAAATAGGGGCATAGCTCTCTATCTGAGCGGCTCCGCCCTGTAGCCAGAGGTTACCTTGTTCGAGAGCGATCGCCATTTTCCCCAACCGCGCCTGCTGATGAGAATGATCGGTGCGGCCTAAATCTTGCAAGTAAACGCGCGTCGCATCAAACAGCGCTTCTGCCCCACCGAGCTGTACAGCGGCAAAGCGAATCACGCCGCCCGTCAGCCAAGGCTGCTGAAAGTACTCTCCCGGCTGGCCAATAATATCCTTCGCGCTCAGCGTCACCCCGGTAAAATCTACCTTGTAGCTTGCCGAAGCGCGCATCCCCGGCGGCTGCCACCAGTCCGAATTGACCTTTACCTTTACCTTTTCAATTGGCACGATGCACATTTGCCAGCGGCCATCCGGCAGCGCTCCGTTGACAAAAGGCCGCTCCACATAGCCACAGCCTGAACAAAACGTTTTGCTACCCTCTAGGCGATAGCCGCCTGCATTAGCAGGATCTAGATCATGGTGCAACTTCACCCCGTCTGCTGCTTCTGCGTTCCAAACGCCAAACACCTTATGGTTATGAGCGTCTTTTGCAAATCTTTGCACCTGTTCTGGGGTGCCAAACGTTTGCACCAACTGCAACGCATTTACATGTCCCTCAAACACTCGGCCCAAAGAGAGGTTGCCGCGCCCAAGTTGTTTTAAAATTTGCAACAACAGCCCTGTTTGACTAGATTGAAATCCTAGCCCCACCCCACCATACTCAGAATGCAGCGGCGCGCTCAAAAGACCGGCCTTAGCAAGCTGCTGGAACTCTTCTGCCGGAAAGCCACCGATACAATCTACAGCGGCTGCTCGTTGCGCTGCATCGTTAGCGATCTCGATAGCAGCTTCTAACAGATCAGCCGATGTCGACGAAAATTGCGTAGAAAATGGTGTCGAAAATCGGTCAAGGGGCTGAGTTCGAGCGTCATTTGAGGTGCAGATCATAAGGCATTTGGCAGGGCAAGTTAAGAGCGAAACTCTATTGCATTGTTCTATTGCATTGTGATGGAGCAGTCGCCCCTGAGCCTCTTCCTTCTGTAGGATTATTTATGGACACCTTTTTTCGTTTTTGCTAAGGCGCGCCCAAACCGCAATCAAATATTAAGGCGCTGTTGCTGGTTCAGCGCCCAAGTTAACAAACTGTGAGGCTTCCGAAGGTAAGCCCCAAAAAGCGGCTCTTTCCTGTAGCCAGCCTTCTTCGTACCAGCGTTGGAGGGCTTGATTGATGGCCCTTTGCAAACTACTGTACTGCGTGCCCTTGGGTATTGCTATTGACAAAGGCTCTGCCGATAGATAGTTAGAAAGTAAGCGGTAAGTGGAGGGATCCTGGCGCTGCCAGCCTGTTAAAACCGATAGATCGCCCGCAAAGGCATCTACTTCGCCCGTAGCTAGCAAACGCTGCCCTTCGGCGTAAGAGGCCACGCCAATGAGCTGCGCTCCGGGCAAAATGTAGCGGACGTGCGGCACGGTGCTGGAGCGATCTAACAGAGCAATGGTGCCCACGCGCAGATCTAGCAGAGTTTGAACGGAAAGGTTGCGGGTGACAAAAGCAACGCCATCAAGGTAATAAGGATAGCTGAAGTTAACAATTCGCCGTCGGGGTTCGGTGATGGTGATGGCCGCGATCGCAATATCCACCCGATCTTCTAGCACCGCATTCAGCCGATCTACATTTGGCACGGGCACTAGCCTGACTGCCGCAGCATCGCCTAATAGATCTTCGGCCAAGCGCCGCGCAATTTCAATTTCAAAGCCGTCTAGATTGCCCGCAGCGTCGATAAATCCTAGCGGGGGGCGGTTGTCTTTGACGGCAACCGTGAGATAGCCGCGATCGCGAATCGTTGAAAGATCTGCTGCGATCGCTCTCGATCCGCTGGCTGACCATAAAATTGACAGTAAAAATGAGGGCAACAACAGCTGCGCCCCCACTCTCAAACTCCAGCTAGCTAATAGATTTCGCATGAAAATTGCGCAGTTAAAAACGCGCTTTTATTTACTAAAATCTATTCGCTAAACAGCTGCTATTGGCCGCTAGCCTTTTCAACCACCTTCGCAAAGGTCTCTGGTTCTAGCACTGCTAGCTGAGCCAGCATTTTACGATTGATCTCAATATTGGTGCGCTTCAAATCACCGATTAAACGGCTGTAGGTTGTGCCATTTAAACGAGCAGCGGCATTAATACGAGCAATCCAAAGTCGCCGAAAGTCACGTTTGCGGCGACGGCGATCGCGATAGGCATTGCGCAATGCCTTCATTACCTGTTGGTTAGCGGTGCGAAATAGCTTAGAGTGCGAACCCCGGAAGCCTTTAGCCAGTTTAAGAACTTTCTTGCGGCGTTTGCGAGCTACATTACCGCGCTTAACACGTGCCATGATCTAGTGTTTCCTTGTTGGTTTGAAAAATGACCCCTTAGGGAGCAAGTCATTTGGCGAATAGCGAATTGATTGAGATTGATGGAGTTAGAGAGAGTTGAAAGGGCTGCCTTAAATGGGCCGTCTTGAACGCCTCGTGAATATTATCGGGGTGAAGACAGCTTAAATAATGAATCGCACCTTACACCACACCTTACAAGTAAGGCAGCATCAGCTCTACATTTAGAACATCGGTTTCATGAACCGTCGTCATTTTGGCGAGCTTGCGCTTGCGATCAGGGCTTTTGCACTCTAAAAGGTGGTTTTTGTAAGCCTTGCGGCGCATGATTTTGCCACTTCCGCTGCGGCGAAATCGCTTAGCAGCAGCGCGGCGCGTTTTGAGCTTAGGCATAGGTTTGCAGTTAAATAAATCAGCAGACTGCTGAAACGCTGTGAATGAAAACACAGCTATTTCGCAGTCTCTGATGATACTACGTGACAGAAGCGCTGACAAGGGCCAGATATTTTGCCAGAGATCTGGCCAGATCTCTGGCAAAATAAGGCTAGAAAGCTCACCCTAATCGAGATCTCAATGCCTACTTTTCAACTACCCGCTAACCTTTTGCGTGCATTAGAAACCCGTTCAGCTCTAAAAATTATCAGCGGCCTTACTAATTTAGATCGCCGCAATGTCAGTGATGTCGTCACAGCAGCCCAGCAAGGCGGCGCTACGTTTGTCGATATCGCCGCTGACGCTGACTTAGTGCGCTTGGTACGTAGCTTAATCAACTTACCGATTTGTGTCTCTGCCATTGAGCCAGAGCGTTTTGTCGCCGCTGTTGCCGCTGGCGCTGATCTGATTGAAATCGGCAACTTCGATGCCTTTTATGCCCAGGGCAGACGCTTTGAAGGCCCAGAAGTATTGGCTCTAACTCAGCAGACTAGAGCGCTATTGCCCGACATTACCCTGTCTGTAACAGTGCCTCACATTCTCGCCCTCGACGCTCAGGTGCAGCTTGCCGAAGCCCTCGTTGCCGCTGGCGCAGACATTATTCAAACCGAAGGCGGTACTAGCAGCGCCCCGACCCATAGCGGTATTTTGGGCCTGATCGAAAAAGCGGCCCCAACCTTAGCCGCAGCTCACGCTATTTCTCATGCCGTTAGCGTGCCGGTGCTCTGCGCTTCTGGCCTTTCTGATGTGACTGCGCCGATGGCTTTGGCCGCAGGTGCTGCGGGCGTGGGTGTAGGCTCTGCTGTGCATAAGCTCAATGACCCGCTGGCGATGGTAGCGGTTGTCCGGAGTCTGGTCGAAGCGATGCAGCCAGCTGCTGTAGCCAAAGCGCTTGTTTAGCAACGATAAATTTGTAACGCCAAGCCCTCCTCAAAGAAGACCCTAGCTTTCTATGAGCGGTTGTCGGCTTCTTTGAAGAGGGCTAGGGTTTGGACAGCTAGCGTCAGCTAGTAGGTCGTTGGCGGTGAACCTGTAAAAAAGCATCCACTTGAGCGGCGTCGGGCATCGCGGATTGTGCGCCCGATTGCGTGACCGCTAGAGCCCCGACTGCGTGGGCATAGCGAATCGCTGGCTCTAGCGTGACTCGGTCATACCGTTGATCGGAGCGTTTTGAGAATTCTGATCGTTCCGAGCGTGCTGAGCGACACAGCGCTGCCGCTAGCCCGCCGTTAAAGGCATCTCCAGCCGCCACTGTATCTATGGCCTGTACCGCAAACGCTGGCACCACAAAACTATCGGTCGCCGTTGCGCACACTGCGCCGAGTTCGCCGAGCTTGACAATCACCGCTGCAATGCCTTGCTGCTGAAGCATTTCTGCCGCTGTTAGAGCACTCGCTACATCCGTCACCGATTGCCTGCTCAGCAGCGCTGCCTCTGTCTGGTTAGGCGTCAAAATTGAAATATACTCACAAAAATCAGCTGCTAATGGCCCTATTGCCGGAGCCGGATCGACTATCACCGTCAGCCCCGCTTGATAGGCCAGCGCTGCGGCTTTTTCTATCACTGGCAGCGGAATTTCAAACTGGAGCATCAGCACTTTGGCCTGCTCAAAGTAAGGTATCAGCCGCGCCAAATCATCTTCATCTACCGCCCCGTTTGCACCAGGGATGACAATTATTTGGTTGTTTAAAGGAGACACGGCAATTAGAGCGGTGCCAGACGCTAGTGAGTTGTGAGTTTGGATTGCGCTAATGTCAATGCGATCGCGCTTAAGCTGAGCCCGCAACGCCTGACCAAACGCATCGGCCCCGACGCGGCCTACCATCGCTGTCGCCATCCCTAGTCGAGCTACCGCCACCGCTTGATTAGCCCCTTTCCCCCCTGGCATCGTCAAAAATTTTCGTCCCGGCACGGTCTCACCGGGCTGTGGCAGCCGATCCACTTCGGCGACTAAGTCCATGTTGAGACTGCCCAGCACCACCACATCCGCCATCGGTCTGCCATCCTTGAATCAAATGTGCCTTGGTTATTAGGTTAATTTCCGGGCCAATTCCCGGGCCAATTTCCGGGTCTCTCCTCATCTGGATCACGCTGCTCTGAGTCTGATTTCCCCAAATCCAGCGGTGGCCGATCCGAACTCCAGCCCCACCAAACTGTACTGCACTCGCACTGATAAAACTCTTGGTACTTGCGCTTACGCGCTTCCGTAAATACCGGCGCGCGGCGATTGAGCCAAACTTTCTGAGCCTCTCGGCTGCCTTTTTCACACACCGGGCAGCCAAATGGCTGAGCATGAACAGCATCTTTGATCCAATCAGGCGGAAACAGCGAAAATGCGTCCATAGGGACGGCTCCCAAATGTCAGTGACAATCACTTTATTATGCCGCCTAACCCCTTCATGGCGTGTAATGTCGTGACCCCAATCCTGATTCGATCTGATCTACTAAATCTCAAAATAGACTTGGTAGCGTCACCAATGAGAACTTATAGTGAATCTAAACGCGATTCTAAAGAAAACCTTACAGTGGGTATCTCTCCTGTGAAAGCCATCACTTTACTCGGTTCAACCGGTTCCATTGGCACGCAAACACTCGATATTGTGGCGCATCACGGCGATCAGTTTCGGCTGGTGGGGATCGCCGCTGGTAGCAATATCGATCTGCTGGCGCAACAGGTGATTCAATTTAGGCCGGAAATTGTGGCGATCTGTGATGAGAGTAAAGTCGCTGAGCTGACAGCCGCCTTGTCGGCTTTAGATCCACAGCCGATTATTTTGGCGGGTGAAGCAGGCGTGGTTGAAGTCGCCCGGTATGGGGACGCAGAAGTGGTTGTAACCGGTATTGTGGGCTGCGCTGGCCTGTTGCCGACATTGGCGGCCATTGAAGCGGGCAAAGATATTGCCTTGGCGAATAAAGAAACCCTAATCGCTGGTGGGCCAGTTGTGCTGCCGCTGGTGGCTAAGCATGGGGTAAAACTGCTCCCGGCTGACTCTGAGCATTCAGCGATTTTCCAGTGTTTGCAAGGCGTCAGCGCCAGTGGGCTGAGAAGAATTTTGCTGACGGCTTCAGGCGGTGCGTTTCGCGATTGGCCAACAGCAGATTTGGTGAAGGTGACGATGGCCGATGCGATTAAGCATCCGAACTGGTCGATGGGGCGCAAAATCACGGTGGACTCGGCGACGCTAATGAATAAAGGGCTGGAGGTGATTGAAGCGCATTATCTTTTTGGGATGGATTACGACAACATTGATATTGTGATTCATCCGCAGAGCATTGTTCACTCGCTGATTGAGCTGCAAGATACGTCTATGCTGGCGCAGATGGGCTGGCCAGATATGCGCTTGCCGCTGCTGTATGCGCTGTCTTGGCCGGAGCGTATTTATACCGATTGGGAGCCGCTAGATTTGGTTAAAGCGGGCGATCTCACTTTCCGCGAACCGGATCATCAGAAATACCCTTGTATGGATTTGGCCTATGCGGCAGGCCGAGCCGGGGGTACGATGACGGCGGTGCTTAATGCGGCCAATGAGCAAGCAGTCGCGCTATTTTTGGATGAGAGAATTCATTATCTAGAGATTGCGAAGGTAATTGAGAAGGTGTGCGATCGCCACCAAGTCGATCTCAATCCAACGCCTAGTCTGGAAGACATTTTAGCCGTAGATCAATGGGCTAGAGCTGTTGTTACAGAGCTGAGTGCCGCGCTGGCTTAGCGCCAATGGCTTAGTAGTTAGCCTAGGGCGGCCTCTGTAGTACTGCCCTTTGTAGTACTGCTCTTTGTAGTACTGCCCTCTGTAATATTGGTAGTGATTAAGCGGAACACAATCATGGGATTAGCTTTGACGTTAGGGGCCTTTGCGATCGCGGCCCTCGTATTTTTTTGGCTAGTAGGCGTTGTCAAAACAACCATTCAAACGGCCTTCCTGGTTGCCCTCTTTCTCCTGGGTCTGTGGTTAGCCTTTGGCATTGGCCCTAGCCAAATTTGGGAAACGATTCGCCATTGGCTGCCTGATTTTTTATTCCCGTCATGACATTTTGGGCACCTTTTAAGAGCGTTGCGCTGAGGCCCCCATCAGCGCGCTCATGCTCACTTTGGCCCCCTCAGCCGCTCACACATCATGCCTGTCAGCAAAACGGCTAAAGCTTCCCCCCTAGGACTCGAAAAGGCTAAGCAGGCATTAGTCCAAAAAGGCTGGCAAAAAAACAGTCCTATTTTTTTGGATACGGCCTGTGTCAGCGCGGCTACTTTGAAGCGGTTCTGGCGAAGTGTGCCGATTGGACAGGACAGCTTTCAGGCCATTTGCCGAGCGATCAATATCGATAGTGGTGAAATTATTGAAAGCATTGAGCAGCTATCAGGTCAGCCATCAGCCACCGATGGCTGGCCTGATAGCTGGCCTAATAGCTGGGTTGGCAGATCAGCGCTTGTCAGTAAGCTACAGGCGAGCATAACCGGTACGACTCGGCTGCTTTCACTCACTGGCCTCACTGGCATTGGCAAAACAGCGCTGGCTGATCATCTCGCCAAGACGTTAGGCCATGAAGGCTACACCTGTGTGCATTTGCACTGCGATCGCTCTAAGCCGCTAACGTTAGCCGAGCTAGCCCACGCGCTTTCACAAAAAGCTGTATCGCCCGATCCCATTCGTCTCAACTTTTACCGTCTGATTGATCATTTAAAGCAACACCGGTATCTGTTCCTTATTGATGAAATCGAGCATTTGCTAAACACCGAACCGGACACCTGCCTGAGTCACTTCCAAAATCGGATTTGGCCAGATTTTTTTCAAGCTATCTTGAAAGCGGATGTTTTTGAGAGCCGCTTTATTATTACGTCTCAAGATCTGCCCAATGAATTGGATATGCTGGGCGATCGCTGGCCTGATCGCTGGTGCGCCCAAGCATTAGGGGGGTTGAGCCCTGACGCACAGATGCTGCTATTTCAAAAAATGGGACTTTCACCGGCACCTGATTCCGCAGCAAGTCGTGCCCTCAGTCGTATTGGCTGCGCTTACCAAGGGCATCCGCTCTCTTTGCGAGTGGTGGCCCTAGAAATTGCCACTACCTTCCAGGGCAGTATTAGCGCCTATTGGCACGAGCACGGATGGGCAATTGGGTCAGATACCGCTTTGCCGGATCTGTTACCTGATCTGCATCGGCACAGCCAAGATTTCTGTAATCGGGTTCAGCCTCGCATCAAAGCCGCCCTACTACGCCTTAAACATCAACTACCTGATGCGTATGAGTTATTATTTCAAGCCGGTAGCAGTCAACCTTGCCGCCGCCGCCCTCGGCTTCGCCAAAGCTGGCTGCAAAGCGCTCAGCAAATGGGCATTGAGCCAAATCGAGCTCGGCTACTGATAGAAGCTTTGTGCGATCGCGCCTTTCTTGTACCTACCGTCATTGATCATCGCCTTTACTTCAGTCCGCATCCGCTGGCTATACTATACGGGTTTAGCGATTGATCATGACCCTTCAGCCCCATCCTGATTCACGCAGCCTCGCTGTTTCTTGCGCCGTGCTGACCGTGAGCGACACGCGCACTCATACCACCGATACTAGCGGTCAGCTTATGCAGAGGCTGCTAGTTGCAGCAGGCCACAAAATCGGATTCTATGACATTGTTAAAGATGAGCCAGATCAGATTTCACCGCTAGTGCAAAACCTAGCAGGACGCGACGACATTCAAGCGATTTTGCTCAACGGTGGCACGGGAATTGCGCCGCGCGATACGACTTACGATGCGATCGCCTTTCTTCTGCAAAAAGATCTACCAGGCTTTGGAGAACTCTTTCGTCAGCTCAGCTACGCTGAAATTGGGTCGCGGGCAATGGCTTCACGCGCGATCGCAGGCATTCATACCTGTCCTAGAGCGCACAGGGCTCCCAACAATAGCAAAAGCACTCTGATTTTTTCAGTCCCTGGCTCTAGCGCCGCCGTTCGGCTAGCGATGGAAGCGCTGATTATTCCAGAGCTAGTGCATCTTGCGACACTGCTTCAATAGGTCGGGCTGCCATCAGCAGCTGCAAACAATTCTTGTGATCATCGCTAGCTTCAACCGCCCTTAAAGTTCCGGTAAACCGTACCGCCTCAAACAAACCGCCCCGTCAAAAGTTCGGTGCGTAATCTACACCTGACACCATAAGGGCTACCAGCGATGATAGATATGTTGGTTCAAGGAACTCTCCTATCATGAAAAAATCAGGCAAGCAACCCTCATCGTCTGCGCCTAAACAACACTTTGCGACAGCGCTACATGATCTCTATCGCAAGGCTCTCAAGCACACCAAGTATCGCTGGCTAGTGATTTTAGGAACGTTGTTGTATTTGGTCAGTCCTTTAGATATTTCTCCAGATGTTTTCCCCGTTCTGGGCTGGATTGACGATGGCTTAGTGGTGAGCTTACTGGTGAGCGAGGTGGGTCAAATGATGGCAGAGCAGATCAAGCGCAAGCGGTCTTTTGCCAATGAGTCTTTTAACGAGTCTTTTCGAGCCGAGCCGTTTAACGCAAAGGCCCATGATGATGCTAAAACCATTACCGTTGAGGCGGTTTCTGTATCCTAATAAATAGGGCTTAGCAGCCGGTTTCCAGCTTTTTATTCTCAGCTTTTTTTTGTCCAATTATTCTCTTTTATTCAGGAACTCTCTCATGACTTACACCAACCAGACCGATGTCGAGACTAATAGCCAAACCGATAGCCAAGCTGATTTTGCGACCACGGTCGAGCAGCTTAAAGCTCTCCAAAAAGAGAGTGGTATGCGATCGCAGCGAATTTTAAAAATCTTGCATACCGCTTTTACCCAAACTGCCGCCGAGGTCTCTGCCGAAATTAAAGATGGCCGTACTGTGATCAGCCCTTTGGCCAAAGAAGTAAGCACTAAAACTGTTGCAACCGTCAAGGAAAAAAGCCAGCAGGCGGCTAACACCGTCAATCAAACTTGGCAACAACAAGCTGAGACTAAGGACATGACTGAGCGATTGATAAAAGTAGTGCGATCGCTGGCCAATACCTTCAAGCAAACTTTCTTTCCCCAAGCCAAACAACAGGCTCAAAAACAAGCTAACCAGCTGCTTGAATTGCTGAAAAATCGCTATGCGGCTTCTTCCCAAACGACTTCTGAAGCTACTGCTGCACCGCAAAGCGCTCCGCGTGTAGTCGATATCACCTCTAGCGTAATTAGAGACAGTCTAGTTAATTAATTGCAGTTAATTCATGGTGCGCCATCAGCCGGACAGAATCGAAGAGATTTTGTCCGGCTGATGGCGCACCGTATCAAAGCTCTTGTCGTTTAGCCAAAATTCAGCGTAACTATATCGGTTGTGCTTTATTGGTGTGGGCAAGACCCAATCAACGGGCCATCCAAACAGGCTGTACTCTCTATCAGCTCAAGCATGGGCTGCTGGATGACTACCTAATTCAACAGCTCAAAAACCCTGACATTAAGTTCTCGCCTGCGTAAGTCTTAACTAAAAAGCCTTGATGGGTCAAGGCTGTCATCTCTTGAATGGCACTCAAAGCGGGGCGATTAAGGCAATGGGTGTGACCGCACTGATTTTCTAGTATTCTTTTTGGCGCTAGAGAATTGCCGATATCAGCTTTTTCAAAAGGGGTAGCAGTAGTAACCCCTGTCTTTTAAAATCGTAGTGATATGAGCCTGTTTGCCGCTTCGCCACGCAGGCGGGTGCGCAGTTGCCTTCACCCTTGCCTTTCACTTGCCCTGATTCATCAGCTGCTTACAAGAAAGCCGCCCACCTATTAAGATGATTAATAGTCATTTCTGCCCTCGTATTTCTCATGCCTGAAGCTGCCGTGGATTCTGCCAGTTTAGATACCCATTTGGACGTGCGCCTCGAAAAAGACTCAATGGGAGAATTGGCCATCCCCACACAAACTTATTACGGCATTCAAACCCTCAGAGCCGTTCAAAATTTTCCAATTAGCGGGCTGCGGCCTTTGGCGGCTTATGTCGATGCTTGCCTATTGATCAAAAAGGCAACCGCGATCGCAAACGGTGAACTAGGCTGCATTCCGGCAGATATCAGTGCAGCTATTGTCACCGCCACCGATGAAATTCTCAATGGCGCCCTGCGCGATCAGTTTGTGGTGGATGTGTACCAAGCGGGCGCGGGCACCTCACACCATATGAATGTGAATGAGGTACTGGCCAATCGCGCCTTGGAAATATTGGGCGAGGCCAAAGGCAACTATGCGCGACTCAGCCCAAATGACCATGTGAACTATGGCCAATCGACAAATGATGTGATTCCAACGGCGATTCGCATCGGCGGCATTTTGGCTTTAGAGCATTCGCTGTATCCAGCGTTGGCAGGTGCGATCGCTACCCTCCAAGCCAAAGCCACCGAGTTTCAAGCCATCGTTCGCTCAGGCCGCACTCATATGCAGGACGCGGTACCTGTGCGGCTCGGTGAGAACTTTCGGGCTTGGGAGCACATTCTTACGGGTCACCAGCAGCGAATTCAAACTGCCGCCTTAGAGCTAGCGAGCTTAGGCCTAGGCGGCAGCGCCACAGGTACTGGCCTGAATACTCACCCGCGCTATCGCTTCCGCGTGGCTGAACTGCTGAGTGACTATCTTCAGCAGCCAGTCACCAGCGCCCCTCATTTGATGGCAGCGATGCAGAGCATGGCTCCTTTTGTCGCTGTGAGCAGCAGCTTGCGAAACCTCGCGCAGGAGTTGGTAAAAATCTCCCATGATTTACGCCTATTAGATTCGGGGCCAAAAACCGGGCTCAAAGAAATTCAGCTCCCGCCCGTCCAGCCCGGATCTTCAATCATGCCGGGTAAGTACAACCCGGTGATGGCTGAGATGACCTCAATGGTGTGCTTTCAGGTCATGGGATATGACAGCGCTATTGCCCTTGCGGCTCAAGCTGGTCAGCTAGAACTGAATGTAATGATGCCACTGATTGCCTACAACCTCATCCACAGCATTGAGATTTTAGGCAATACCATTGCAGCACTAGATACCAGCTGCTTGCAAGGCATTACAGCTTTTCCTGAACGCTGCTTGGACTATGCAGAAGGCAGCTTAGCGCTCGTAACAGCGTTGAATCCGCACATTGGGTATCTAAATGCAGCAGCGATCGCCAAAGCCTCACTCGAAACTGGCAAATCTTTGCGTCAGCTAGTGCTAGAAAGTAACTTGATGGATGAAGCCACTTTAACCGAAGTCCTAGACTTACAAAAAATGAGTCAGATGCCGCCCGAAAAAGTCTGATAGTTTTATGTTTTTTATTCACTCGTATTCGATTAGCGCAAGGCTTAACCACGGGTAGAGTCAATGAGCGCTTCGCCTGTGCTAAAAAAGTGCTAAGCGTAAAGCAATTGACTAACATCAAACTAGATCAAACTAGGATTAAATTAGGTAGCAAATAACCATGAGTGACTATACCCCCGTTAGCTGTGGCCTCCAAGACAAATTAGAAGCTATCGCCACCCTTCACCGCACTGCCAAAATCACCTACCAAAGTGACGCGGGCGGCACTGCTACAACAGAAAGCAAGGTAGTGGATATTTATGCTAGTAATGGTGCAGACTACTGCAAACTAGAAAACGGCACCATTATTCGCCTAGACAAATTAGAAACTATCCATGCTGGGGGCGAGCAGATTCTGTAAGAACAGATTTCTACAGCTATTTTAATCTATAGCTATTTGAAAAAGCAGCTATTTGAAAAAGCTTACTGATGTATCGAGAGATTCAGCGATTGGTTCGTTACTTTGCAATTACTTTCAGAGTTAATTTTGAGCAGTTAATTTTGAGCAATTAACTTTGAGCGATTAACTTTGAGAAAGGCGCTGATAGGCTAAAGCTAAGGCTTCACTATCACCTACGTTTCCGGGAAAAAGCACGACTGGCAGATTAGGAAACTGAAGGTGATCGCTAGCTGTCGTTACCACTGAAACACCTGGAATGACTTGTCCTAACAGTCGCGCTGACGTCAGCAAAAGTCCTTTGCTCAGCGTGTCATTAGACGTAATGCCGCCTTTGCTGATTAAAAAGCCAATGTCGGCTGGTAAGCCTTTCACAATCTCCATAAGCAGGGTAGAGATGGCTTCTCCAAAGGCAAGGCGAGTTTCTTTGTCAGCGAAGGTGAGTTCTTCACGGCTCGTGTAAACAGCGGGGGTTTGACCTTTGGCGTGAATCTGTTCTATTTGCGTGAGAACTTCACCGAGCAGATCGTCGTGGCTAGTAGTGGGATTGTTTTTAATACGGCTCACGTCAATTTCGATACCAACAATGCCAGGAGCCTTGAGCAGGTGTTGAAGCTGCTGGGTGGTCTTTTGAACGTGAGAGCCGATGATCACCGCGCCGAACGAGTTGCGGGTGATGCGATTCATGTGTTCTGAGTCTGTTGGCTGTGGAGGAAGCTTGGCGAGGGCGGTGAGTAGGCTAGCAGCACTGCGAAAGAGAAATTTTTTGCCTTGAGCAGCAGCGGTGAGTAAATCTGTTGAAAACTTGTTTAGATCGCTTTGTTGTTCTGCATCGACTGCGACGCATTGATTGTTGTTCAGGTGCATGAGGCGATCCAAGCTGCCTTGGCGAATATCTTTTAGCAGAAATCGTTCTACTTGAGATGCGAGAATTTTGCCCTTTGTTTTTTCTGCTACATAGTCAGGCAAATAGCTAGTGCTGTATCCAAAAACAGAATCTTTGGCGAATTCGGTGTCGTGGGTGGGAATGCGTTTACCCCCGGATTCTTCAATATAGTGAGTGCTGCCAACCGTCACCCGGCCCGCTTCAAAAAACTGAGGCGTTAAGAAATGCGCATCAAAGGGGCCGAGATGCTGGGCAATGACATCGGTTTCTATCGGGTAATGGCCGCGCAGCGTGGAGTCGGAGCGGCTGACGAGCAGGAAATTTTGGGTTTGGGTATTGTGCAAGGCGATTTTGAGATTTTCGCAGACTTCGGTGGTGACGGCAGCGGCGGCTTCGGGGGTGAGCGATCGCGTATTCGTCAGCACAAAGAAAATTGGCGAAGCATCTTGCAATCCTAGCATCAGCGTTTCTACGTCCCATTTCAGCAGCAGCAGACAGCTATGTACCGTCTGCGAACCAGTCGGATCGTCATCTAAAACGATGATTTTGGGTTGAGATGAAGTCGTCATAGTCGCACAGCCCAGAAGGTATGCCTTATTTTGTCGGAAAGAGGACAAAGGTGATGAGATAGCTTACCAAACTAC
Source organism: uncultured cyanobacterium (assembly GCA_963740915.1). Lineage (GTDB taxonomy): Bacteria > Cyanobacteriota > Cyanobacteriia > Phormidesmidales > Phormidesmidaceae > Phormidesmis. The sequence goes on along the minus strand of CAVUFV010000003.1, from coordinate 71,041 downwards.
AGATTAAAATCGAGGCAGCGTTGAATAAAGTCGCCAGATTTTTGCGGAATTTGGGGTTGTATTCGAGGGCATCGCCGACAATTTCTAGCGTGGGGCGGTAGTTTTGGCCGTCTGGGGCTTCGGCTTCACTGTGAAGCTGCTGGGTATGCGTCGCTAAGTCGTTCAGCAGGTAGCGTGTCCAAAAAGTGAGGCCCATGGCGGCTATAAAAGCAATAGCGGCAATCATTAGTGGGTGAATGGCAATATTGATCAGCGTAATGGCCCTGCCAGACAGCTCGTAGCGAGAGAGACGTAATACGGCCCATACCAGCCCTGAGATGCCGGTTTTGTACAGCAGTGACAGGTAGGCGCTGCGATCTTCTGCTAAAAACCGCTGGGCAATTGTCGATTTGCCGGGTGCTGTTTCGGATGTAGGGGGTTTACTCGCTTTACTTTTTTTGCCTTTACGAGCGGTGGTTTTCCCGCTGGTGCTGCGCGACTTTCTCGGGCTAATGGCATCTGCTTTAGGGAGAGATGGGGAGGTAGAGTTAGCTGTCGTGGCCGCAGGATCTGAGAGGCTAGAGATATTTGAAAGGGGTGCAAATCGATGAGTGGGGGCAGGCGATGGCGAAGCCTGCCAAGGCGATCGCGCTTTACTACTGGCTTTACCCCCGGCTTTACCCCCGGCTTTACGGGCATCAGTCGCTTTGGCAGCAGCGCTTGAAGAACCTGGATTGAGGCCACTCTCTTCAGTCGCTTTTGGATCGGTGGATATTTCTGACAGCTTATCTAACCCGTCTGACTGGCCAGCATCGTCTGCGCCTTGGCCCTTTTGCTGGGCACCGCCAAACGGACTTTGACCATAGGTTTTAGCATCGTATGCCACGGCAGTTCCATTAGCGCTCTGGTTATGGTCACCCTACCAAGAAAATGGCCTGGCAGGGAGAGCATTATGTACTGATTTTGAACCCATTTTGATGACTTATGCAAGCAACGATTGAGTTACCAGCAAGTTGAGCCCGTAAGTTAAGCCGGTAAATTGAGCCCGTAAATTGAGCCAGCGAATTGCTAGTGCGTTGAACGAATGGTCGCAATATCGGCGTACAGCGGCGCAAAGCTTTCTAGCAATTGCGCATATAGTGGCAGTATCTTTTGATAGCATTCAACGTTTTCAGCAATCGGTAGATGAGCCTGCGTTTTACTCAGCATTTGGCTGACCTGATCGAGATTCTCCATGCGACCGAGCGCATACAGCCCCAATACGGCTGCGCCAAAGCAAGAGCCTTCGTGACTTTCTGGAATGGTTACTGTTTGGTTGAAAACATCGGCTAGCATCTGCCGCCACAGCGCCGAGTGGGCAAATCCGCCGGTTGCTCGAATGCTCTGAGCAGGGCCAGAAATATTTTGCAGGGCGCTAGAAATGCTGTACAAATTGTAGACAATGCCTTCTAAAACCGCGCGGATGATGTGGGCTTTGGTGTGGTTGAGCCCCAAGCCAAAAAAGCTACCTCTAGCATTGGCATCCCACAGCGGGGCGCGTTCGCCTGCTAAGTAAGGGTGGAAAATTAGCCCTTCTGAGCCTGCGCAGACGGTCGCGGCAATTTCGGTGAGAATGTCATAGGCGTCCTTTTTGAGGAGTTTGGCCGTATCGACTTCGGTGTCGGCTAAATTGTCGCGAATCCAGCGCAGCGCAATCCCGCCGTTATTCGTCGCGCCACCAATTACCCAGTGATTTTCGGTGAGCGTGTAGCAAAACAGCCGCTCTTTTTCATCGGTTTGGGGGTGACTTTGCATTGTCCTCACAGCGCCGCTAGTGCCGACGGTGATGGCGAGGGTTTGAGGGGCGATCGCGCCTACCCCCAGATTTGCCAACACGCCATCACTTGCTCCAATCACAACCGGCGTATTCGCAGAGAGGCCCAAGCTACTGGCCGCTACTGCCGTCATCGGCGAGAGCACATGAGTAGTCGGCACCAGCTGAGACAATTGCTGCACACTCACCCCAGCGAGATCTAGCGCTTCCTCGTCCCAATCCAGCGTTTTCATATTGAAAAGGCCCGTGGCATTGGCGATTGAATAATCCACCACATACTGCTCAAACCAGCGATAGAGCACATATTCTTTAATCGAGATAAATTTGGCTGCTTGCGCAAAAATACCTGGCTGCTGATCGTGTAGCCACAGCAGCTTTACCAGCGGTGACATTGGGTGAAGGGGCATCCCTGTACGCGTGTAAAGATCATGTGCGTTGCAGCGTTGCCGAATTTCATTGACCCATGGCGCACTGCGGCGATCCGCCCAAGTAATGCTATTAGTCAGTGGCTGGCCTTGCCTATCTACCGCGATCAGGCTGTGCATAGCGGTGCTAAAAGACAGCCCAATAATGCCGCTTGCTTGCTTCTGATAGCGATTGACTACCGCCCGAGTGCTTTGCACGACTGCTTGATAAATCTCGTCGGGATCTTGCTCTTGCACATCTGCTTGGGGCGAAAGCAGCGGATAGCCAATAGAATGCTGACCAATGACTTGACCATCCAATGCAAATAGAACAACCTTGGTACTGGTTGTACCGATGTCGATACCGAGAATACAGTCAAAAGCAGCCATGATTTAGACGGATAAGCTGAAACAGCTTCCAGAATTGCGGGTGGCTACGGTGCGTCGGCGCTGGCTTTGAATTGGCGGACAGCTTCTTCAAAAAAGGTCAGCGGTGCGCCGCCTGGAATCAGCAACTCGTTCATGATAAAGGTGGGGGTGCCTCTAATGCCAAAGGCTTCGCCGAGGGCGATGTCTTGGTTAATTGCGGCTTCGGCTTCGGGGCTATTGCGATCGCGCTCAAACTGCTCCATATCCAACCCAATCTGCTCGGCTAACGACACATAATATGCCTCACCCAGCTGGTCTTGATAGGCAAACAGACCGTCGTGATACAGCCAGAACTGATTCTGCTGAGCGGCGGCCCAAGCGGCTTTGGCGGCGGGCAGGGCCTGATCGTGAATGCGCGTCAGCGGAAATTGCTTGTACACGTAGAGCACATCGTCTGTGTGATTTTGGGTGAAGGTCTTCATATCGGCGGCAGCGATCGCACAATAGGGACACTGAAAATCTGAAAACTTAATCAGCACGACTTTGGCGTCTAAAGGCCCCTTGGTCGGTGAAGTGCCAATCAGATCAGCGCGATCCATGCTGTCGATAACGCTTTTGACCTGTGCCATTTGCGCCTCAAATTCAGCCCGAGCGGCTTGTTCGGCTTCGGCGTCATTGGACGGTGAGGCTTCGGCTGGAGTGGCTTCGGCTGGAGTGGATGGGGCGGACGCGGCCTGATCGCCTTCGGCCTTTACAGTGGTTGCAGGATTGCCACTGCAACTAGATAGGCCCAGCATCAGAGCAAACAACAGCGCGATCGGCCTCGGCTTCACAACTCTCATACGACTAATCCACCCAGCCAATATCGTCATCGCTCATCATGCTATTGCTTTGACCCGCCGGCGGCGTGCCGCGCTGAATGGCATATTCGGGGATGGATTTGTAGCCGGAGTAGGGCGATCGCCTGACGCTCAGTGCGGGGCGATCGCTGGGCTGATCAGCGGCTTTTTCGGCAGTTGCTGGCTGGGAATCCGGTCGTTCAGCAGCAGGCTCAGCGGCCTTGCTCTTGTCAGTCAGCTTGAGGATGGTTTGCTTCGCGGCTTCTAGATCAGCCGTTAGCTTTTTAATCTGAGCGTCTTTCTTTTTACCGTCATTTTCGGTTTTTTCGAGGCTATCTTTAAGCTCAAAAATGCGACTTTGATGGGTGTCAATATCGCCCTGTAAGGCACTGATTTGAGCGGATGATTGCTGGAGTACCTCGTTTAGTTTGGCCTCTAGATCAGCGACTTTGGGCGCTAGATCTGGGGCAATTTGAGCGTCTGCTGCTTTTACGGCAGCAGCTTTGGTCGCAGCGGCTTTGGTCGAGGCTGACGCTGAGGCAACAGATTTAGTGGCACTTTTAGGGGCACCTTTACGGGTCCCTTCGCTAGCACTTTTATGGGCACTGGTTTTTGCAGTAGCCGGTTTAGCTGCTGATGCTTTGGCCGACGAATCATCTTGAGCTGATTTTTCCTCGGCTGACACTGCGGTGGATGATTTTTCCACCTCTTCTTTGAGTAGATCCGCAATTCGTTTTTTAGTCATAAATCTTTCCAATCGGTTTGAATTTCGTCAGCAACTCTAATGTAGTCGGCCCTTGCTTCGACGGCGTTTTTGCCCTTTAGATGAGTAATCGGCACCCCTTCTAAAGCGGCGCGCTCATGGGCTTTATAGGTTTTAACAAAGGCGTAGCAAGCTGGAATATTGAGTTCCGTCAGCATGTTTTGCGCTTCTAGCGCTTCATTGAGGCTCCGAGAGTCTACTTTTGTCAGCAGTACCCGATGCGGAATGCCAGAAGGCACAATCGTTCGCCTGACCGTCTGCACTAAAGCGGCGATATCCATTGGGGCGGGCGGTGTGGGCAATAGCAGGTAGTTAGCAATGGGCAAAATCGCCGCCAAGGCTTCTGAGCTAAGGGCCGGAGGCGTATCAACAACAATGAGATCGTAAGCGTCAATCTTTTTTAGTTTACCAAGCAATGTCGGATTGGTTTCCTGACTGACATCAAAGCCGATAGCACGGTTGGTATTACTGTCGGTATCACTGTCGGTATCACTGTCGGCACCTGCGTTTCTATCGGCCCACCAGCTAGCCGATCCTTGCTGGTCGGCATCGACCAACAGCACGGATTGCGTTTCCGCAAAGATGGCGGCAAGGTTTACAGCCGTGGTGGTTTTACCAACACCGCCTTTGCCGTTGAAAATAACCAAAATACGCGGAGATTTTGCAGAAGGCATAAAGGCCGGGGCCGACAGAAAAGCGTCAATCAAACTTAAGCGCACTGAGTGCACTAATGCAATTAAGAATAGAGCTATCGAGCCGAATGATGGCTGTTTGTGACGTTCCTGTTACGACGCTTAAAAGTCCAAATTGTCAGGTGTGCGGGGAAAAGGAATCACATCACGGATGTTAGTCATGCCAGTGATGAACTGTACGAGCCGCTCGAAGCCCAGGCCAAAGCCAGCGTGAGGGACGGTGCCGTAACGACGCAAATCTAGATACCACCAGTAGTCTTCTAGCGGTAAGCCAGCTTCGGTGATGCGGCGCTCTAAAATGTCTAGGCGCTCTTCTCTTTGCGCGCCGCCGATAATTTCACCAATGCCAGGAGCGAGTACGTCCATTGCCGCAACGGTCTTACCATCGTCATTCAGGCGCATGTAAAAGGCTTTGATCCCAGTGGGATAATCGGTGACGATGACGGGCTTTTTGAAGTGTTCTTCGGCAAGGTAGCGTTCGTGCTCAGACTGCAAATCAATCCCCCAAGAAACGGGATACTCAAAGGTTTTGCTGCCGGTTTCGATGGTTTTTTCGAGGAGGGCGATCGCCTCGGAATACGTAATTCTGGCAAACTCGCTGTGAATGATATTTTCCGCCGTTTTCAGCACCGTGTCATCAATCCGCTGATTGAAAAATTCCATATCTTCACAGCAGTGCTCCATCACATAGCTGAACACGTACTTGAGAAAAGCCTCAGCCAAATCCATATTGCCGCCCAGATCGCAAAAAGCCATTTCTGGCTCAACCATCCAAAATTCGGCGAGGTGGCGGGAGGTGTTGGAATTTTCGGCTCGGAAAGTCGGACCAAAGGTGTAGACATTGCTAAAGGCCATGGCCATACATTCCGCTTCGAGCTGGCCGCTGACGGTGAGATAGGCAGGTTTCCCAAAAAAATCCTGGCTGTAGTCGGCTTTGCCGTCTTTACCTTGAGGAATGCTGTCGAGGTTGAATCGGGTGACCGTAAACATTTCACCGGCCCCTTCGCAGTCACTCGCGGTGAGAATGGGCGTGTGCATCCATAAAAAGCCCTGACTCTGAAAGAATTCATGAATAGCAGTGGCGCAAGCATTGCGGACTCTAAAAACTGCGCCCAAGGTGTTGGTGCGGCTGCGCAGGTGGCCAATGGTGCGCAAAAATTCAAACGAATGACGTTTTTTCTGCAAGGGATAGGTTTCGCCGTCGCATTCGCCAAAAACTTCAATTTCACTGGCCTGCAATTCTACCCGCTGGCCTTTACCCGGCGATTCAGCTAAGGTGCCGCTGATTTTTACCGCTGCGCCTGTGCTGATGCGCTCCATGCTAGCTGCATAGTTAGCGATCTCTTCACTGGCAATCACCTGCAATCCGCCCATTGCCGAACCGTCGTTGACCTCAATGAAGGTAAACTTTTTGGCGCTGCGTTTGGTTCTTACCCAGCCTTGAATGGTCAGGGTTTCACCGGGCATTCCGGCTGTGAGAATGTGCTTGATGCGTTCTAAAGCAGGCATTGGGAAAATTTAAAGGGTATAGAGATTTAGAGATATTATCGCGCTAACCTAGCCAGCTATGTAAAAGCCAGCCGATGACTAGCCCCGAACCGCCCAGTCGTAAAATCTGCCAAAGTGGATCGAGCGTTTCTTTCCACGGAACCAGCTGACTTTCGAGGGTGAGCTGTAAGGCTTCGATGCGATCGCGCATCTGCTCTAATTCCTCACGCGGCAGCCGCGAAAGATCAGCCGAAACCGCCTGTTCGTATTTAGCTTTGGCTCGGCGAATGGCAAAGAAGCGATCGCGCAAGACCAAAAACTCATCAGCCGTAGTTTTAAGATCCATCTCAAAATGGGCCAGCGCTTCATCTGACGGAAGATGGGGCGCTTTTTGGCGAGGCTGCTTTCGCCTAGAGGTCATTCGGGCCTCAGATGGCACGGCCTGAGCATGATTGGTCTGAGCATTCGTCGGGAGGCGGGGGCCTTCTGAAGAATGCTCCTGAGACGGGCTCCTAAATAATGACATAAGCAGTAGAGTGGAAATGGCCACTACTGTATAGGGAGAATCACTGTCTTGGCAAACTTTTCATTATCACCCGAAATCAGAAAAGACACTTCCACTGTCTTTTCTGATTCAAATTCTCAACCTACATCGCCAGCAGATCGTGCGATCCTTCAGTCTTTCAGCGCTGAAGCGCTAGCCCAAGCCCTAGCCGAGCAGCTCATAATCCGCCCGAATGATTGGCATCGCCTCAGCGCCAACCGCTCAGCTCGAGCCCGCGAACAAGCCGCTGCGGCCCTAGTTTACCTACTCAAAGACCAGCCCGAAGAAGCGCTACCCCGATTAGCTCAAGCAGTTGGCTGGCTAGATAAAACGCTCAAAGCGCCGCCTTGCCCGACGCATTCTCATAGTTAGGACGAACCCAGCAACAGCCGCCCGCCAAAATATGCCCGCCAAAATAGTCCGTCAACATAACTGGTCAAAACAAACTTGCGCCATGCACCGAAATTGATGACCACCGCTGCCACCCGCTCTCCATCATCTTGACCAACGTTCTGACAAAATGATTCACACTGATGAACCTTATCAAAGGCTCAGGTTGAAGTTGCTTGGCCAAATGAACTTCTCTGCCATCCTCACTCCAACGCACCTGATCAAACACCTGATGCAAAATGTACAGTCCGCGTCCGCACTCACTTACCAAAGGATTGCCTGGCACTGTTTCGCCTAAAGGGCAAGTGCAACCAGCAGGTCGCTCAAACCCTTCGCCTTGGTCTGTCACAATCCACCAGTAATAGCCATCAGCTTTCGCATGACGCACCGAAACTACTTTTTGCGGATCGAGATGATTGCCATGCTTGGCGGCATTAACTAAAGCCTCCTGTAACCCTAACCGCAGCTCGTCATGCAGGGGATTGGGCATAAATTCTAAGAGCGCATCTAAGATCGGACGCAGATACAAAGTAGACGTAAAGCTCAAGCTTTCCCACTTTTTTACAGATAGGCTTTTAACCGGCAAATTCACAGGTAGCGGCGCTACGATAGACGATTTTTTAGGTGCAGCGTAAATCACTCAATCGACTCTCCCAACAAACTTCGACTCAGCAAGTAGTCCTTTGGCCAGAGCCAGCTACAGTGGCAACTATGCCTGCTCGCATGAGTTCAACTCTTAACGCAAACTCTCACCCTTACAACAAACGATTACAACAAGGTGAAGAACATTTTTACTAAAAAAACAGAACTGCTTAACCTTGACAAAAGCCCATAAATCAACGGGTGAAAAATGTGTTAATCAATACAATTTTTTAAAAATCTAAAATTAATTCGCTTTGATATGTCTCTAGCTTATCAGAACATTTAAGTACATAGCGAATTAAGTACACAGACGAAAGTGTAAAAAATATTGATCGCCCGTGATATCCCTATGGTTGCTATTAGAAATAAGCTGCCGCAGGGCGGATTTAAATCACAGACACCAACGGGCAAAGGTTTACGCAAATCAAATGGAACCGGTTTTCGAAACGAGAAATACTTAGCTCAAAGCCTCTATTTCAAAAGATTATGGCCTTTTCCGGCAATGTCAAACGCTCCCGTTTAAACTTACCTGCCAGAATGTGAAGTTTTAGTGAAGAAACTAATTTTAATCGAAAAATTGTTTTTATCTGCTCAAGTATCAAAAGCATAGCCCGCTAAAAACAATTTTTTACGGTTGATCATGATGGCTGTTCTGACGGGCACAAAACTTCTTTGTAAGTTGAGTAAATTTGCCTAATAAGTGATAGCTTGTTGTTTTAAATACATTGAAGTTCAAGTAGTTTCTACAGTAACTATTAAATAAATTCGGGATAGATTTAAACCTATTCCGTATAATTACTGTTGCGATCAAACCGTGAGGCGAAAACTATTTTGAAGGGGGTTTCGCTATGATCGCAGCGAAACCCTGGGTGATAAGTATTTCAAATTGTTTCAAGCATCAGGAAAGTATTTTTTTATCCTGAGAAATATAGTTAGCCTCATGCTGGCTATGGAGACGCTTATTGGTGATAGTAGATGATGCTTGAGGCTCAATTCATTTAGGTACATCTAAGGATGCTTATGCTTATGCGGATGATGATCTAGGCGTAATGCTGAGCGGTTTCTGCAACTAATGGCGAAGTGTCTTGGGCCAGCTTTTGGAGGCATTGAACGGCTTCCGGTTGATCTGAAAAGTGGCCGAGTGCTTGCGCTAGCCGATGCCGAACTTGCCAGTCTGAATTGTCTGCGTAGGGCAACAGAAGTGGAATAGCGCGCTCGTCTTGGAGTTCGCCCAGGGCTCCGATGGCTGCAACCGCGACCAGTGAATTGTCAGACTTTAAAGCTGATTGGAGGAGTTCAAAAGCGCGGCGATCGCCCATTTCCCCCAAGCAGGCAACAATGCTCATTTGCACGAGCCATTCGGGCGTAGTTTCGTATAGCTCTTGCAGATCTTCTAAAGCGTCGGTGAGTTTGAGCGCGGCTAAAGAGTCGGCAGCAGCGGCTTGGACATCGGGCTCAGGATCACCGAGTGAGGCGCTCAGTAGCGGGTAGGCAGCGGCTGGATCTTGCGCGCCAAGGGTAGCGATTTGGCTAACAGCGGCGTAGCGAACGCGAGTATTCGGGTCGTCGCATAGGGGCGAAATTAGTTGGAAGGCGACGGCTGGATCGATGGTACGTAGCTGGTTGATGGCTTTGATGCGATCGCCAAACTTTTCCGAATTCAGCCCCTGAGTAATCTCCGCAAAATCTGGTTTGGCCTCTAAATTATTATCCAAATTATCGTTCCCATTAGCACTCATACATTCAGATCCCTTTTCTTCGAGCGGACTTCTCCAGCATAAAGGTTGGCTTTTATCGAAGCGCAAATAGTTGAGACGATGTAACGTGCAAGATAATATGCAAGCCTCTGTGAAACAAAACTTGCCAAAAACTCTGCCAAAAACTCTGCCAAAAACTTTATGGGCGTATTGATTTCGGCAGTATTGCCTATCGCTCTAGTGGCGCTGTCTGGGGTGTGGGTTGGCCGCGTCTTCGATTTAGACCTCAAAACCCTCGCGCGACTCAATATCTACGTGCTCCTACCGGCACTCGTGCTGACGGGTCTCTACGAATCGACGCTGAAGCTCAGCAGCGCTGTCGGCATCGTCGTCGGCTTCTTACTTTATTCTATTGTTTTATATCTACTGTCAAAAGGCTTAGGCCAAGCGCTCAACCTCTCCGAGGACAGCCGCAAAAGCCTAGTTGCCACCACGCTACTGGCTAACTCAGGCAATATTGGCTTGCCCTTTGTACTTTTTGCTCTCGGCGAAGCAGCGTTAGATCGAGCGGTGGTTTATCTCATCGCTTCAGCTATTTTTGTGGCCAGCATTGGCCCAATTTTCTTAAAAGGTGAAGGGCTCAAGATTGGCTTTCAAGTCACCTTAAAGCTACCCGTTTTCTGGGCAACGCTAATCGGCATTGTACTTCAAGTGCTCACCTGGCAAGTCCCCGTTCCAGTGGATCGGGCGCTGCAATTGCTCAGTGATGCGGCAATTCCGACCGCGCTGCTGATGTTGGGCATTCAGCTATCGCGTATTCGTTTAGCGTTTAGTCTCTATGAGCTATTTGCCGCTAGCCTCAGGCTGATTGTCTCACCGCTGACGGCGTATGGCATTGGGCGGCTCATTGGACTGCAAGGACTCGATCTGTCAGTGCTAGTCATCCAGTCGGCGATGCCGGTGGCGGTCAACACGCTAATTTGGGTTAGTGAATTTGGCGGCGATGTCCGGCAAGTCGCCAAAACTATTGTTCTTTCAACGGCTTTGAGCTTCCTCAGCTTGCCAGTCGTGCTGTGGCTTTTAACGCGCTAGTTTGGCTTGCTAAGTCTGGCTTGCTAAGTTTGGCCTGCTAGTCTGGCCAACCCAAAAAGCCGGATATTTGGCTGGCTAGCGTTGTGGGGTCGAAGGGTTTGTTAATCACGCCTTGGGCACCGAGCGCGTAGAGTTTTTGGCGATCGCTCGCTTTGGATTTGGCCGTCAAAAAAATCACCGGAATCGCCTGCGTCACGGCATCCGCTTTAAGCGCCGCTAATGTCGCGACCCCATCCATATCAGGCATCATCACATCCAGTAAAATCGCATCCGGCTGATGCCCTTGGGCTTGATGAATGCCTTCTCGCCCAGAGCTAGCGGTTAAGACTTGCCAGCCGTTGATTAAGGTCAACCCCATACAGGCAATGGTTTGAATATCGATTTCATCGTCGATCATCAGAATTTGCTTAGGGTTCATTGCTGGGTTAGACCGCTAAAATAAGAGCCTAGCATTAGAAAAAATTGGCAATATGGCTAAGGTGTTAAAAGTAGCAGAATTAGGTAATCCGGTGTTGCGATCGCCCGCTTGCCCTATCGAAAACATCGCAGATCCCTCAATTCAAAAGCTGATTGACAATCTGCTCAAAACCGTCAATAAAACCAACGGCGTTGGCATTGCCGCCCCGCAAGTGTTTGAAAGCTGGCAGCTCTTTATCGTGGCTTCACGGCCCAATTTGCGCTATTTGCACGCGCCGACGATGGAGCCAACGCCGATGATCAATCCCGAAATTGTATCGCGATCCGATGAGCTAGTGGAAGATTGGGAAGGCTGCCTAAGTGTGCCCGGCATGAGAGGACTCGTGAAGCGATCGCGTGAAATTGAAGTGCGTTATTGCGATCGCTACGCTCAGCCGCACCAAAAAATCTTTACCGGTTTTGTGGCCCGCATCATTCAGCACGAATACGACCATATCAGCGGCAAAGTCTTTTTAGATCGTGTCGAAAGCCCCTTAAATTTGATGAGTGAAACTGAATACCACACTCGAATTGTCTGCGCTTAGACAGGACAAATCTCATAGTTCGCTAACTGGCAGTGCATTCATGTAAAGGAATGGAGAAAAAGCTTATTTCCGGAAAATGTGATCTCTATGATACTTAAGATAGTGTCGATGCCTTTGCTCTATTCGACTTAAATATAAGGAAGAGGAAATTCCTAATATCTCTGCATCTGATTCCTTCAAAAGGATTGAAATCAATGTTTTTCCTGTGTCATCAAAAGTTATAAAGCCTGCATCAAAGGCGGCGTCAAAGGTAGGCGAAAGGAGAAAGCCATTAAAGGGATCGACAGCTTCTTTCGAGTCGCACTTTGACCAAGGCTTTATATGAGATGCTCTTAATAAAGAAATTTCCTTGCATCCAGTAACTGCGCACTCTCCCCAATAATTCATCAGCGCATCTCTAAAATATCCTTGCCCAATCCTTGCTTTTACAGTTGCTTCCCGTTGTTTCTCTGACAATTCCAAATATTCAATGTCATTTTTAGTTAGTTTATTGTCTTTGATAGTTCTCGAAATCATCCAAGCAAAAGAGTGCGCATCTAGTAGAGAAACTTCTTCTGCCAACTTATCAGTGAGCAGAATTTTCAACTCTGACAAAATATTATTAAAGGTTAAGTAATTTTCCCAAGAGCATTTGTGACTTGTCGAGAAGCTTGCCCCCAGTAAGGAAAACGCTCTATCAAAATAGGTTGGAGCTATTGGCATATACTGATTTCGATTCTTGAGAAATAGAAAATATGAAATAAGTGCGTACTTTTGACCAAATAAATCAACTAAGCTACCAAAAATATTGAGGTCATCCGACTTACGATATAAAGAGTAAAATGCTGAGTCAAAAGCTTCAATGTTTGATTGCTTTTCTAAGGCAATGCACAAAGCGCTATGTGGTCTTTTTTCATCACCATATCTTGACTGCCATTGGACTAGGTTATTATCAGGTAGCTCAATTGCTTCAACGACAGAACGGGCAATTTTTCCAGATCCAATATCAGATTTTTCCCAAGTTTCAAACTTTAATGATTTTCTAGCATCACGATATAAATCATATTTATAGCTCTCTTGATCCTCTGTATAGTGATTTGAGCTAAACGATGTCAAATCCATCCCACTTTCTTTAATGACATGCTCTCTAAACCGTTGAAACTGTTGCTCAAATAGAAATATATCAATCATGATGAACCTTGCTTATTGGCATAGGAAATGAGAGGGAGAAGGTTACTCCAAAGTCTTTAATCCAAATAGTCTGTAAGCAGGTTTATAGCCGGGTTTTAACCCCAAAAGTCAGCACAGTTTCATCAATGCCTTTGAGCTGTAGCGGGTCAAATTTTACAATTTCCTGCTCGTCTAAATAATCGGCTACAGCCGCTGATACCAAGATGGTTTCAGCCGTAGCCGCTTCTTGAATGCGCGCCGCGATATTAACGCTAGGGCCAATCGCTGTGTAGTCTGAGCGCTCGGCGCTGCCGAACATGCCCACAACAGCCGTGCCCTGATGAATGCCACAGCGAAATTGAACCGGGCCAATGCCCTGGGTGGCCCAGCGCTGATTGAGGCCCTCAAGATCGCTGTACATTTGACGAGCCGCCGCGATCGCTCGTTTTACCTGCTCATTTGGGCTCATTTCTTCGGGCGCGCCAAACAGCGCTAGCACCGCGTCGCCCATAAACTTATCAACCGTGCCGCCATTGTTGAAAATAGCGCGGGTCATAGTTTCTAGGTACTCATTCAAGAGTTCGGCAACGCGACGCGATCGCAAGGTATTGCTGAGCTGTGTAAAGCCAACAATATCGCTAAACAAAATCGTCACCAAGCGAGGCTCAGGCCGTAAGTCTAGCTGCAAGGTGCCCTCATTTGCTTTTTTCACCATTGAAGGCGGCAAAAAGCGCTTTAATACCGATTCAGTTAAATATTTGTTGAGTTGAGCGACTTTGCGCTCATTCGCTTTGAGGGCAAGCAAATTGCGAACTTCCGCTAATAGCTCACGGTCATTAAACGGCTTAGAAAGATAGGCATCAGCACCTTTTTCGGTGCCTTCTAATCGCGTTTCATCATCGACTTTAGCCGTCAGCAAAATAACGGGCGTCCCTTGCAGCGTCTCGTCTTGACGAATTCGATCAATCATCTCTAAGCCAGAGACGCCCGGCATCATTAAATCCGTAATGATTAAATCCGGCTTGTAGTTAGTCGCCATTTCTAACCCTTGGGCCCCTTGCTCAGCCGTGCGCACCCGGTAGCCTTGGCGCTGCAATACGCTAGAAACATAGGCGCGTAAGTCAGGATTGTCATCGACTACTAGCACTTGAGATCCTTCAAAGGAAGCTCTCTCAACTTGGCTTCCTGCCGCCATGGGCGGTAAGCTGACATCTCTATCTGCCGTTGCTGAAGCCATTTCAATATCAGATAGCTCGACGGCAGCGCGCCCCTTTTCAGTAGAAAGCGCTTGCTCTACGACTTGGCTAGCGGGCAAATGCCCCGATCCTAGCGGCAGATCAATGGTAAAGGTCGTCCCTTCACCATATACCGACTGTACTGACACTTCGCCGCCGTGAATTTCAGAGAGTTCTTTGACGAGCGATAGCCCTAACCCGGTGCCTTCATAGTGGCGATTAGCCGAGCCATCGGCCTGACGAAATCGCTCAAATAGATGAAGGATTTGATCTTCGCGAATGCCGATGCCTTCATCTTGTACCTGAAGTTTGGCCTTGCCTTCACTTTCTTTGAGCCGCACCGTAATTGATTTACCACTAGGGGTAAATTTCATCGCATTGGAGAGGAGGTTGTAAAGTACCTTGTCAAATTTCTCCATGTCTAGGTAGACCGGAGCACAATCGTCAATGTCGGTGGTGAGCGTAATTTGCTTGCGCTCGCAGTAGGTTTGAAACGCTTCGACTACTTCGATAGTGAATTGGGCCAAATCGCAGGGTCTAAAGGTGGGCTGCATTTTGCCTGCATCTAGCCGCTGTAAATCCAGCAGCTGATTGACGAGCCGCAGCAGTCGTCGAGAATTGCGCAAAGCGATCACTGACTGAGCCGCATCTAAGCCTTCGCCGCGCTCTACGGCAGATTCTAAAGGGCCGATGGTCAGCGTCAGGGGTGTGCGAAATTCGTGAGAAATGTTTTGGAAAAAGGCGGTTTTTTGTTTATCTAGCTCTAGAAGCTGCTTGGCCTGCTGACGGCTTTTTTGGTATAAGTTGGCTTGACGCACAGCGATCGCGGCCTGATTCGCCACGGCTTGCGCTAACGCTACTTCATCGGGCTGCCACTGGCGATCGCGATGTGTTAAGACAATGCAGCCGGTGATCTTGGCATCGGCCAAAAGCGGAACGGCCATCAGCGCGGTAGCAGTAGAATCTGGGCAAGTGTGAAGAGTCACTGGCGCTCTCGTCGCCTGCAATTTGGCAAAAATACTGTCTTCCGCGATCGCAATATCGGCTTCGGGCACCACCGGCAATTGCTCAGAACCGGCTTTGTAGCGGCCTACACATTGAGAATGCGTCTTTGTCCATAGCGACAGCTTACAGCTATCTACCATCAGTGCCTGCCCTAGCTTTTGCGTGATCGCCGCAAAAATTTCAGCCGGGTCTAAGCTGGCGTGCAGCGCTTGGGTAATTGTGTTGATCAAAACCTCGCGCTGCGCTAGTGACTGCACTCGCTCATAGGTCCAAGTTTGGGAGAGCGCCAAAGCAGCTTGGTCAGCTAGAGTCGTCAGCAGTTTGATTTCGCTTTCGTGCCACAGCTTTTGAGCACTGCACTTATGTAGCGCTAGCACCGCTAATACGTCTTGCTTGCAGGTGAGCGGCAGCAGCAGGCTAGTCTGAATATCTAGCAACTGATAGGCTCGGGCGCAATCAGGAGTAGGGGCGGCAGCGGCAATCTCTTCTGGGGCTTCTAAATATTGAATTGACGGAGTTTCCCAAACGGTTTGATCCAGTAAAGCTAGGGTATGAGGCGATCGCCGATCTTCTGGTACCGCTGTCCCCATGTAATAAAAAGCAGGCGAGTTAAGCTCAGAAGCCGCTAGCGATTTGACTACACCGTAATCTAGCTCGAATGCGGTTCCTAAAGTTTCAACAATGGTCTTTAGCATTTCTTGCGAGGTCTGAGCGCTGCGAATGGTGTTGGTAATCGCATTCAGCAGCGTTTCTTGACGCAGAACTCGGTTCAACTCCTGAGTCCGGGCATTCAGCACACTGTGAGTATCAACTGCTTGATTCACCACCGTGCGCAAGTCATCTTCTTCCCAAGGCTTAGTGACGTATTTAAACACCTTGCCTTCGTTGATAGCTTCAACCAAATCTTCCACATCGGTATAGCCTGTCAGCATCACCCGAATAGAATTGGGATAGCGATCAGCCGTTAGGCTCAGCAGTTCAGTACCGCTCATTCCGGGCATGCGCTGATCGGAGATGATTACGGCAATATCGCCTTGGCTAGCCAACATTTCTAAGCGCGTCTTGGCCACTTTGGGCCTTGATCACTTTGAAATCTCGGTAGAATGTGCGGTAAAGCAAATCCAAATTATCCGGCTCATCATCGACTACCAAGATGGTGTGCTTGGCGATTTTCTGCCTTCGACTACGCTCTCTAACTGCCATGCATCAATCTCTCGTTTTGGCCAAAGCTGTGCAACGTCCCATATAAAGTGCCCACCCTCTTTAGAGTTTTTACTATGTCGCAGGCTAATGCCGAACCTGCTTTGCCACCCTCTATCCCGGCTGAGCGATCGCTCTTTCGCGTCCGCGCGGCTCAGCCCAAAGATCTAGTTGCTATTATCCATGTCCTACTAGCGAGCTTCTACAAGCCCGTTTTGACCATTCAGCCAGCTGCCCAATGGCTCTACTGGCTAATGCGCATCGGTATTCAAGAAGACATCAAAACCCGTCTCAAACTGCCCATTAGCCAGTATGCTTGCTTGGTTGCCACTCAAATTGATCCTGACTCTGCTCACTCAGGTGCAGTGATCGGCACCGCCGAGATCTCGCAGCGTCCCTGTGAGCGATGGCAGCTTTTCCCGCCTAAGCGTGCCTATCTATCCAACCTTGCAGTTAAACCTGAGTACCGGCGACAAGGCGCAGCCCAGCAGCTTCTCCAGACCTGCGACAGCATTGCTTTGAGCTGGGGATTTCACCATATCTATTTGCATGTGATGGCCGATAACCCAGCCGCTCAAGCACTATATGCGCAAGCTGGCTACACCGTCTATGAAGTGAGCAATCCAATTTTGTCGGGCCTATCTATTAGACCGCAGCGCCTACTGTTAGCCAAACAGATAGGCCCAAGCAGACAGAGCCCAATCAAGTAAGTCAACCTCCTTAGCGATTCCAAGCAATAGCTCCGAATCACTCCGAATCAATAAATTGTTAAGACTGATCGTTAAGACTTTTTATAAGCTGGGTAATTGCCCAGAACGGTATGTTAGAAAGCTGATAGATTAACTTACTTAAATATACTGAGGTACAAGGCAAATTTTCCACGTATCTAGATACTTACGACGACTATATAGAAGAACCTTTATGTTCTATGTGTAAAGCATGGTCGGCTCTGCCATAAAGAATGAATAAAAACTATTTGTTCTTTGGCGATCTATCGAGGATTCGTATCACATTTAGAGTAGTCGCATATTGATATCGCTAGATACGTTGAATGAATGCTTCGAGATATTGATTTTCCTTCCGCTGAAGAAGCTTCAATAGCAGTTTCTTCAACCGTCACTGTTCCTCCTCAGCGATCAGATTTGCAGCCCGCATCTGTGAAATTATTAGATCGATCTCCGCCCAAAGCGGGAGATTGGACGTTCTTCGGCGCATCTGTGACTCACAATCTGCAAGTTGACGAATTAGAGCAAAAGCTAGAAGGCCCTCATCTATGGGTAGTCAATAGTCGTCGCCGCAATGGTCTCATTGTGGTGCGAGAGTTTCATGCCGAATTTGCTGGCCCTGGCGCAGCGGTCGGTGGCGATCTCGATAGCGATATCGTTAAAGTCATTCCTATTGGCAAGCTTTCGCTGCTAAAGCCCGACTCCCATGAATCTCAGCAGAATGCGATTAAAATTCGCTTGCAGTGGATCCGGTTGACGCAAAACTTCACCGATCAGGCGAGCCCGGATGATCGCGCTCGGATGATTTTGGAGCAGTTCAAAACGTATTTTGACCAAGAAACGGTAGATTTGGTGCCGAATGAAGCTTTTGCACTGCTGGTAGGAGTGCTGCCGCAGACTATTCACCGGGTTCGATCAGGGTTTGCTTGGTGATTTATCCGTAGTATTTGAGTGTGATCAGGCTGCGCCGCTCAGACCGTACCATTCAAACCGTGCCATTCAGACCGTGCCATTCAGACCGTGATATTCAGACCGTGACGCTCAGCTTAGATGCGTGTTCCGAGAATCTTTTGCAAGTTGATCAAGGTGCGTTGATTTTCGGCGGCGGTGCCAATGCTGATGCGTAGTCCGCCGCCCGTGTAGCGAACTAGAGTGCCTTTAGCTTTGAGCTGATCGGATAGCTGCATAAGGCCGTCTGCTTGATCTGTGGCCTGTGCTGTAGCTGGATCTGTGGCTGGTGAGGTGGTGAGGGCGCGGTGGCGAAGCCTCGCTTTTGGCGGATTGCTCAACTGGATATATACAAAGTTGCCCTGACTGGGCCATACCTGCAAAGCCGGGTTATTTGTCAGATCTGTTAGGAGCTTGTGCCTTTCGGTAAGGATCGTTGGAATTTGAGTCAGTAGCTGATCGGCGTGAGCGAGGGCGGTGAGGGCGGCGGCTTGAGAATGGCTCGGGAGGTTATAGGGCAGTCTGAGCTTTTCTAAAGCAGCGATGATGTCAGCATGGCCGATACCGTAGCCAACGCGGTGAGCGGCTAGGCGAAAGGCCTTGGATAAGGTACGGGTAATTAGCCAGTTTGGGCGGTTGAGAGCCTCAGCTAGCGTGGTCTGGCCGCTGAACTCGAAGTAGGCTTCATCGACCACTACTAAGATGTCGGTCGGCAGTTGCTGAAGCCAAGTTAATTCTGCGCGAGTAAGGGCATTGCCGGTCGGTGAGTTGGGATGCACCATAAAAATCACCCGTACCGGCGGGCCATCTTTAACGGCTGCGTCAATGGCTGCTTGGGCAGCGGTTAAGTCTACCTCGAAGTTGGGTGTTCGCGCGACGCTGCGTACCGGGACGCCGAGCGTCTGCGCTAAGATGCCGTACATCGAAAACGTGGGGGTTGCAACCAGCACTGAACCATGTCCCCCAAGGCAGGTGGCTATAATCACAGAACGAATAAGTTCGTCGGAGCCGTTGCCGAGGGTAATGTTTGTGGGGGCAATTGATGCAGGGGCAATGTTGCCTGATTGAATGGCGTAGGTCATGACAGCGCGCTTGAGAGCTAGCTGATCGCCGTCGGGATAGCGGTTGGCCGCGATCGCTTGTTCATATTGCTTAGCCAACGCCGCTTTGATTGATGCTGGCAAATCAATCGGGCTCTCGTTGGTATCTAGTGGATCTAAAACGGGTGGATCTAAAGCTGGCTGCAAGACGGCTGCTTTCTCGTTGGCTGGCTCAGTCGTTTTCTCAGCCAGATGAGGTGACTGGTAAGCAGTGAGTTGAGCCAAATCATCGCGCAGAAAAGCCATACAGAGGAGCGATCGCTTAGAATCGACCGATTAATTAAAGAAGCGCTCCATGAGAAAAGCGCTGACTGCATTTTACCGCGATGCTCATCAGGTATTATGGCTGCGTCTTCTGTTTATTCCTCTTTTTGGCCACCATGACAGCATCTTTTCGCATTACGCTCCTTCCCGGCGACGGCATCGGCCCCGAAATCATGTCGGTAGCGGTGGCCGTCTTAAAGCAAATTGGATCCCAATACAACCTTGACTTTCACTTTACAGAAGCCTTGCTAGGAGGTGCAGCAATTGATGCGACCGGTTCGCCCCTGCCGGATGAGACCCTAGCAGCCTGTCAAGCCAGCGATGCTGTCCTGCTCGCCTCGATTGGCGGCTACAAATGGGATAGCTTACCGAGAGCGCAGCGACCAGAAACAGGTTTACTGGGCTTACGATCAGGGTTAGCTTTGTTTGCAAATCTGCGACCTGCAACAATTTTGCCGCAGTTACTAGGAGCGTCTTCGCTGAAACCAGAAATTGTCGAAGGGGTCGATATTATGGTGGTGCGTGAGCTGACAGGCGGCATTTACTTTGGACAGCCCAAGGGCATTTTTGAGTTAGAAAACGGTGAAAAGCGCGGCGTCAGCACGATGGTCTATAGCAGCAGCGAGATTGATCGAATTGGTCGAGTGGCTTTTGAAACCGCGCGAAAGCGGCAAGGACGGCTGTGTTCGGTGGATAAAGCGAACGTGCTGGAGGTGTCGCAGCTATGGCGCGATCGCATTACCGCTCTGAGCCCCGAATACCCTGATGTAGAACTTTCTCACCTATATGTAGACAACGCCGCGATGCAGCTCGTGCGCGCCCCCAAACAATTTGACACTATTGTTACGGGCAATCTCTTCGGCGACATTCTCTCGGACGCGGCAGCAATGCTGACTGGCAGCATCGGCATGTTGCCTTCGGCAAGCCTCGGCGAAAGCGGCCCCGGCGTCTTTGAGCCCGTTCACGGCTCAGCGCCTGACATTGCCGGACAAGATCAAGCCAATCCCTTGGCCCAAGTGCTCAGCGCTGCTATGATGCTGCGCTATGGGCTCAATCAGCCCGCTGCTGCCGATCACATTGAGCAAGCGGTTTTGGCTGTACTCGACCAAGGCTACCGAACCGGAGACATTATGTCACCGGGAATGAAAGCTGTGGGCTGTAAGGGCATGGGGCAGGCTTTGCAAAAGGCGCTAGAACCCCAGTGATGATTTGGGTTTACTTAGGGCATGATTTGGGCATGGTTGGTCTGTTTTTAGCCAATTTTTTAGTCGATTTACCGATCTTTGCTGTAAAGTTCACTGTTATTTAGAGCTACGAGGAGTTGATTTAAGATGAATGGAGTTACCGCACCGCCTAGAGGCTTGTCGTCACGCCAGATGAGAACGTCAAACATGCTGCCTGAAAGCACCGATCCGCTTGCCTTTGGAGATGATTCGGTCTTGCTCAATCCAGAGCTTATTAAGGCCGCACGCCACATTTATCGCACCTTTTATGAAGTGCATCCCGAAGTCATGCAGCGACCAATTGGCGTTGCGATTGGCCGCCGCAACTATCGCGGCAAGCTCGTTTTTGGCGACAAACCTGTGTTGCTGCCTCAAGAGTGCTTTGTCCCTTTCAGCCAAATCGAACCTGGCCTCATTTAATACATATTGGAATAGCGCATATCGCAATAGTGCATATCGAATAAACGGGGCACTCTGAAAAGGTATTTAATCCCCTTTATCGCCGACTGCGTACCTAAACTGAGTGGATACTTTTGTTCCTATTCTGATAGTTTTTATTCTGGGATCTGCGGTTGGAAGCTTTTTAAACGTGGTGGTCTACCGGCTACCAGCGGGGCTGTCACTCATTTATCCGCCTTCTCGCTGCCCGAAGTGCAGAACTCGGCTCAAGCCCTATGACAATGTGCCGGTGTTTGGCTGGCTATGGCTCAAAGGCAAGTGTCGAAGCTGCCGTTTGCCGATTGCAGTTCGCTACCCGATGGTGGAGTTGGCGACAGGCGTTCTGTTTGTGGCGGTGTTTATGTTTTTTGGCCCGACTTGGCAAACGCCGGGGCATTGGATTTTTGTATGCTGGCTGCTGGCACTGGCGCTGATTGATCTCGATACGATGACCTTGCCGAATAGTCTCACCGCTTCGGGGCTAGTGCTGGGTTGGGGGTATCAGGGAGCAATGAGCTATTTGCAAACGCCGACACTGATCCATGTAGTGGCTGGCGTGATGTCGTCTGTGGTAATTAGTTTGACAGGGCTGTGGCTGTTTGATTTGATTGGCCTAGTCGGCAGTATAGCGTTTGGTAAGCCAGCGATGGGCGGCGGAGACTCTAAGCTGGCGGCGATGATGGCGGCTTGGTTAGGTGGAACGGGGCTGCTGCTGGCGACTTTTTTGGCGGCGGGACTAGGATCGGTGATTGGGGGAGGTGCGATCGCGATTGGGGCTGAAAACAGCAAGCAGCACATTCCGTTTGGCCCCTATCTAGCGTTGGGCGCTGTGCTGACATTGTTTTATGGCGATCAGCTAATTGGAGCCTATCTGGCCGTGTTTTTTCCGCTAGGCTTTTAGGCAACACGCCGCCGCTTAGAAGCGCCCATATTATAAGAATCTTCAGCCAAATTGCTCAACTAGGGAATCCAGCCAGTAGGATGAATAAGGAATCGGTCTCGTTGAAATCACTGGTTTATCGCAGAGTGCGGTCCCCTTCGTACTTTGCAGGTCACTTTGCGCGCCGCTTTGCCGGTTATCTTCCTGTCGTTTTAAAAAGGCGCTTAGCCAATACAGGAACATTCGAGTAAAGCGATCGCCGCTATCAGTGGATTGGTGAGGCCGCGAACTTACTCAGGTTTGATGAGCGAAAAAATGTCACTGTTTGACTGGTTTGCCAATCGCAAAAAAACGGGTCTAATTAGCGAGGATCGCCACGAGCGCGAAATCGCTGACGGCCTTTGGACAAAGTGCGAGCGCTGCGATGTGCTCACTTACACCAAGGATTTACGCGCTAACCAAAAGGTCTGCCCGGAGTGCGGCTTTCACCATCGGATTTTTAGCGCTGATCGCATCGAGCAGCTCATTGATGACGGCACTTGGAACGCTATAGACACTCAAATTGCGCCCAAAGACCCGCTGCGGTTTCGCGATCGTAAAGCCTATGCCGACCGCCTGCGCGATACGCAGGCCAAAACCAAGCTGATCGACGGCGTACAGACCGGGATTGGCAATATTCACGGTGAACCTGCGGCCCTTGGGGTCATGGACTTTCGCTTCATGGGCGGCAGCATGGGTTCAGTGGTCGGCGAAAAGCTCACCCGACTGATAGAGCGCGGCAGCGCCGAGCGCCTGCCGGTCTTCATCGTCTGCGCCTCAGGCGGAGCCCGGATGCAGGAAGGAATGCTCAGCCTCATGCAAATGGCCAAAATCTCAGCAGCGTTAGAGCGCCACCGCGAAGCAAACCTGCTTTACATTCCTATTCTCACCCACCCCACAACCGGCGGCGTAACCGCTAGCTTTGCGATGCTAGGTGACATTATTTTGGCCGAGCCGGAGGCGACGATTGGCTTCGCGGGTCGTCGAGTCGTCGAGCAGACCGTGCGAGAAAAGCTTCCCGAAGGCTTCCAAACGGCAGAATACCTGCTGCGCCACGGCTTTGTCGATAAAATTGTGCCCCGACCAGAGCTTAAGCAAATGCTGGCTCAGCTCATTCGGCTCCATCGTCCGGTTGAAACAAGGCTAGTTGCTGCCACCAAGCCGGTTGAACTACTCAAGCAGGTAGAAACCGTGCTCAAAGGCGCTGAATAATTATCGAATGCACCCCCTAACTGTCTATGGAATATCCGTCGAATAGCTGTCTTTTAATGAAGAAATATAACAAATCTGAGCAAAAATAAACAACAAATCCCGTCCTACATCCTTTTAAAAGGCTTTCCAAAGTCTTTTAGAGACTGAACTCGCCAGGTTTTGCCTAGCAGATTTGTCCGAGAGGGTTGCCTTTCTATCGCCCTATTCATGGCATGATAAAACAATAATTAGGTTCAATGAAAATTGAACGGCTACTGAAGATTCTGGGTTGAGAGCTGTGTCTGAGAAACGAGCAGGAAAGATGAGAAATTTGTTTAAGAGATGCGCCTCACTGATGGTGGCGGCGGTCATTTTTGTTTCAAGTGTGTTAAGCGTTGGCGCATTTGGCAGTGGTGAAGCCCTAGCGGCTGAGCTAGATGCCGCTACTCGCACGATTAAAGCGAATGAGCAAGGCGAGACAGTGACGCTGCCGGTAGAAGAATTTTTACTTGGCCGCAAAAAGTTCAATGTAGCCTGTGCCACTTGTCATGTGGCGGGTATTACCAAAACCAATCCCAACGTTGGCCTTGATACGGAATCGCTAGAGGGGGCTTTCCCCGCTCGTGACAACCTCGCCGCGCTAGTGGATTATCTGCACAATCCGACCACTTACGACGGCTTGGTCGAAATTTCTGAACTTCACCCTAGCACCAAAAGCAGCGACATCTATCCTAAGATGCGCAACCTGACTGAGGATGATTTAGAAGCGATTTCTGCTCATATCTTAGTTATGCCTAAGATCATGGGCGACAAATGGGGCGCGGGTAAAACCAAGTCTTTGTGATCTCTATAGCTTTGTGATCTCTATAAGCTGACTCAAAGTAAACAAATAAAGGTTTAGACTTTAAGCGCAGTGAGGAAACCTCTCTGCGCTTTTTTGTCCTTCCCGTATCTGGGCCGCCGCCGTGCGGATGTAATGAAATCAAAGATGATCAATCGCAGGCAATTACTATTAGGAGCAGCAGCGCTGACGCTGGGTAGCGGCGTGAGTGGCTGTGGCGCAAACGCCGCCGATGCGCTAAAGGTGACGCTTCTAGAAGGTGCTGTTCCTGCTGAGGTGCTGCAGCAGTTTCGCAAGCAAGCGGTTAAGCCGGTAGAGTTTCAGTCGGTAGCGCAGCTTCAGAGCGTGTTTCAGCAGTTGCAGCGCTGGCAAAAGCCGTCAGCCCCCAGCGGTTCGGTGATTGATCGCTGGCTGCCTAATCGTCAGGTTACGAGCAAAGCCATGCCGCATAATTTGGTGAGCTTAGGTGACTATTGGCTGACGAGTGCGATCGCTCAAAATCTTCTCGAACCGCTTGAAATTCCGGCAGCAACCCTTGCCAAGCTGCCGCTTCCTTGGCAGCAGTTTGTCAGCCGCACCCCTACTGGCCAACTGGCTCAACCGGGTGAGGCTCAACGGGCGGACACGGCTAATGGCCAGAAAATTTGGGCCGCGCCTTACAAGGTGCAAGCGCTGGTGATTGTCTACCGCCAGAGTCAGTTTCCTGAGGCTTCTATTGAAAATCCACCCTTTAAGCGCTGGAAAGATCTGCTTCAGCCAGCGCTGCGCCAAAAAATAATTTTGCCCGATCATCCCCGTATTGTGCTGGGCTTAGCCCAAAAAATTCAGCGCGATCGCTTCAATTTTACCTTTGAAATCAACGCCGATAGCAGTAACGTTAGCTTACCGGCCAAGGCCCTATCAGCGGCCCTTACTGAGTCCCTATCAGCGCCCTTTGCTCAACTCAATCAGCAGGTCAAAGCCTACGATGCGAGTAATTCCCTTAAGGCTTTGGTCAACGAAGATGCTAAAGCCGCGGTCGGTTGGTCAGGGGAGGTGATGGCTGCCCTAGATCGCTACCAAGATCTCAAAGTGGTGATGCCTGCTGGGGGCAGCCTGCTATCGGCAGATATGTGGGTGCGACCTAAAGGCGCACCGATGAGTAAAGCGGCCCAGCAATGGATAGATTTTTGCTGGCAAACGGGGCCTGCAACTCAAATTTCTATTGCAAATAAGGGGCTTTCACCCCTGTTTTTGAGCGATGATGTCAACTTGAATGCCCGCTTACCGGCGGCTTTGACCGATGGCCTATTGTCAGAGTTAGATTGGGCTCATAGTGAGCTGTTGTTGCCTTTGCCAAGTGATCTACAGGCGGCTTATTTTGCGGTGTGGCAGCAGCTTAGAGCTGGTCTCTAAGAGTGAATTAGCTATAGAGTGAATTAGCTGTAGAGTGAATTAGCTGTAGAGTGAATTAGCTATAGAGCGAGAGCGCTTGAGAAAACTTTAGAAGACTTGCCTGCCCAGGCGACGACTGGAGGAAGCGTCTAATAAAATGTGGCAAGGAATCTCGGCGGCTAGGGCATCTGCTTGGCTAGCGAGATCCGAGAAATCGCACAGATAGGCTCCGCGCAAAGCAATTGATCGACTGGCGACGCTGCGAGATACCCTATTAAGACCAATCACCTCTTGGCGGTTGACGACATCGCCACTGTGAAAAACACGCAAATTATAGCCGTAGCTTTTGGCCGCTGTCCCAAACTGCAAAATAAAACCGTAGCGCTCGAAGTAACTGAGCAGATTCCAAATCGATTCATTGACGACAACATCGACATATTGAAAGCCCTCAGCAGTTTGGTAAGCCTGCCACTGCTGAACTAAGCGATCGCTACCATAGCGGTTACCGAGCTGATCTTCTATCCAAATCAAGCTAGGTTGACTGATCTCAGTCAGCGAAAGGCTGCTGCTAGCGGCAACGACTTGACCCTGCGAAGCCGGTAAAAATAGAGGAAAGCGATCTATATCGGATAGCTGGATGGGCAAATTTTCAGCGATCGCGCTACTGCCAAGCACTAGGCTCCCCATCATGCCTATAAAAACGCTCTTAACACTCGATTTCAAAACACTGGGTTTCAAAACACTCGGTTTTAAAGCACTCGGTTTTAAACAAATGTAAGAGAATGCTTTGCGGAAGGCTTTCCCGACAACTTGCCTGCTCTCTCGAACGCTAGCCATGAGTCATTCCTACCGCTGTCGGTTCAGCCGTTTGTGAAAGTATAAGCTGAACTCGATGGACATGCCCCAACTCGATTCCTTGATCGCCACTCACCGATTCCAGCATTGTAATCACATCTTGAGGCTTTAACAAAGTGCCATCGTTGCGGCAACTGCCAACGTAGTGAAGCACGGTTTGGTTCTGAAATTTACGGCGGACTGATTCAGGCAAATCCAGCTTCGTCGGGAAAGCGATGGCCAGTGTCGAGAGCCGCGATCGCAGATCTACTGACTTAACTTTTCCGGACTTCGTTTGCTTATTCTGCATAATCTGATCAGCTGCTAGCACCTGCTGGACAAGCGCTTCCCAGTCAATGTCTAGATCCTCAAGCGAATTAACTGCCAGCAGATACTCTGCTTGATCTAAGCACTTTGTCGCTGAAGGCATCTGCAAAGAGATTTCAGTGGTTTCATAAATCGGCATCTCCTCCGGTAGCTGCGATCGCAGTCGAGCTTCAAACTCATCAGGCATAACCACTGTCGTTAGCTCAAAATCAATAATCTCGCCCGTGCTCGTCAGGCCCAGCGGCAGCGCATTCGCCGGAGAAATCCGAGGGCCAGGATGGAAACCACCGCTAAAGGCAATCGGCAGCGCCGCCCGTCGAATCGCTCGATCCATTACTCTGGCAAAGTCTAAATGGCCAATTAGCGCCATATCACCCAGCTTACCGACCTTAATGCGCAGCCGCTGAGCGCGAGTCTGATCGGGCTTGAAGTGCCCTGCAAAGTCAGGAATTGCGATCGGCGGTACCACCACATTATGGCCAAAATCTGGCCCACAAATGCCGCAGTGTGAGCAGCCGTCAAAGGAGCAGTCGGGTACGGTGGCCGCTTCTAAAGCTCGCAGAAGGTCATCTTTGAGCCACTGCTTGTCAATGCCGGTATCAATGTGGTCCCAAGGCAGGCGGCGGGCTAATACGGTGTTCATTGCTGGATTAATGGGATCGCTTTCCATAGATCCACTTTGGCCGGACTCGCTTTGGCTGGATTCGCTTTGGCTGGATTCGCTTTGGCTGGATTCTCTCTTATTAGAGGCGATCACCATTGTCTCATCTAGATTCCATTCCCCCGATTCCACCTGACGATATTTCCAATCAAGTCCGGCATCAGCGATTGCTTGTGTCCAAGCCCCAAACGCTTTTTCTAAGCTCTCCCACCAAGCGTCCATACCCGCTCCCAGTTCCCAAGCTCTGCGCACAACGGCTGACAAGCGGCGATCGCCTCGACCGACAAAATCCTCCATCGCCGAAATCCGTACGTCTGTAAAGTTAGCTTTGACGCCGCGCATAGTGTTTAGTTCAGATCGCAGCAGCCCCTGCTTACGGGCAAACTCATGGGTCGAAACCGAGTGCCACTGAAAAGGCGTGTGAGGCTTGGGCGTAAGGTTAGAAATTGTCAAATTGAGCTTAAGCGGCTTTCGCCCTTTGATAAAGCACTCACTGCGGAGCCAGCGAACTGTTTCAGCGATCCCCAGCACATCCACATCCGTCTCCCCAGGCAGGCCAATCATAAAATACAGCTTCACCCGATCCCAGCCCTGCTCATAGGCCGTTTTCACCCCTCGCAGCAGCTCTTCATTTGTCAGCCCTTTATTAATGATGTCGCGCATTCTCTGGGTTCCGGCCTCAGGTGCAAAGGTTAGCCCCGTCTGCCGCAGTCCGCCGACAATATGCGCAATATTTTCGTCAAATCTATCCACACGCTGACTGGGCAGCGATAGATTGATATTGTCATTTTTGAGCCGGTTTTTAATTTCCACGCCGACTGCTGGCAAGGCTAAATAATCTGAGCAGCTTAGCGACAGCAGCGAAAACTCGTTATAACCTGTTTCACGCATTCCTCGCTCAATGGTGTCAATCACCTCATCTGGCGGCACATCCCTAGCCGGACGAGTCAGCATTCCCGGCTGACAAAAGCGACAGCCACGAGTGCAGCCTCGCCGAATTTCTACCGTGAGCCGATCATGCACCGTCTCGACGTAGGGCACTAAGCCAATCGAATACTCTGGCATGGGCGGCGCGACTCGGCGCAAAATTCGGCTTGGCACATCAGCGCGATTAGGATGCACCGAACCATCAGCCGCCATGTCGTAAAACCGAGGCACATAAACCCCCGGTACTTGGGCTAAGTCCAGCAGTATTTCCGAACGAGTGAGGCCAGCGGCTTTACCTTCTTCAAGCACAAGGCCAATTTCGGGTAGCAGCTCTTCCCCGTCGCCAAGGGCCATAAAGTCAAAAAACTCGGCGTAAGGCTCAGGGTTAGAGGTCGCCGTGCCGCCGCCCGCAAAAATGAGGGGCCAGCTACCCGTTGCTACATTCCAGGGCTGGGTGGCGTCATCGCGCTCTTGCCAAGTTAAAGGCACCTGAGCTAGCGAGAGCATTTCTAAAATGTTGGTAGCGCCTAGCTCATAGCTGAGGCTGAAACCCAAAATATCGAATTCTGGCAGCGCGCGCCGAGACTCTACAGCAAAAAGTGGAGTGCTGCTAGCTTTGAGCTTTTGAGCGAGATCGGTGGCAGGGAGATAGGCGCGATCGCAAAGCTGCCTTGGCTGTGCATTTAAGATGCTGTATAAAATGATGTGCCCTAAATTAGAAGCACCCACTTCGTAAATTTCAGGATAGGTCAGCACCCAGCGAATATCAGCCGTTTGCCAAGGCTTGTGCACTGCCCCGCGCTCATTTCCCAGATAGCGAGCGGGCCTGGAAATATCAGCATTAAGCAAGTCAGCAACAGCAATAGGCACGGCAAATCGTATAAAAGAGCTTAGAGCCCTAACTATATCGCAAACCCTATAGCCTTATCTCGATAGCCATCTTTATAGCCGAGAGAAATAAAGCTCAGAAAAATAGCATAGATAAGCTATCAATGCTGTCCTAGGCGGCTACCGCCACTGCCACTGGCATCTGATCGACCATGGTAAAGATGCGATCAAGCTGAGTCAGCTCAAAGACAATACGCACAGAAGGTGGCGCAGAACAAATTCTTAATCGCTTACGCTGCGCTTGAGCCGCATTAAGCGCAGACATAAAGGAAACCAAACCCGCACTATCTAAAGATTCGACGTTGCTCATATCTACTAGCAGCTCATCAACCAGATTATCGTGCACGGCTGAAATTAGCTGTCGCTCAAATTGAGAAGCGCTCTCAGCATTTAATATTCCAGAGGGACAAATTACAGTAACAGAAGGGTTGCAGGTAGCCATATCACTCTTTCCTCGGTCAGCTTTATAGTAAGCCGTTGCTAGTTTACGAAACTGTTATACGAAAAATATACGAAAAACTGTTATATGAAACTGTTAACTGGCGGTTAACGGGTGATCGAGTCTTACACAATTTACATCTACGCTGAACGTGCCTGCCCATAAACCTAACTGCTCACACCTAAGAACGCTGTATGCCAGCCGTATGTTTGCTTAATCTTGACCTTGCTGGGGCTTTCTTAAAGTTTTGAGCAAGTAGTTTTACTTAACTTTAGCCTCACTGAAAATTCCGTACTCCCAGATACCAACTAGCGACGAACTAGCGACAAACCAGCTACTCAGCTTACAAAACATGATTTACAGCCTCAGGAAGCTTGTATTTCGTTAGGTTACCCAATCGATAACGCTGAGAATTCAGAACGGTAGAGAAGCTGAAAACTGCTCCCCAAAAGCATTTCAAAAACAAAACGGGAGATGATCAGTCAAGACTTGATGAAAGCCAATCAACAGCCAATCAAAAGCTGTTTATCTTTTATTTAGATAGTCTTTTATGGATTTTGTTTCCCTATCTCTAATGGGATAAATTTGCCCGAGGTAAATAGAGATCTCTTGCCGTTAAATTGTGCCTGAGGCTACGACTAGGCAGGTTGAGCTGATCTTTGTCTGCCACAGATTTATATAAATTTATGTTTTATGAAATACTAAATTGAGATTTTCTATCTTTCTTTAAATGAAAAATGTCAAGTGCAAAAAGACATGAATTTTGGTGGCTAGGTAAAAAAGAGGCTTGTAGAATCAGATTTATTTACAGGTGAATCAGTAACTTTAATATCAAGCCTCTCGATTTCGGTGAAGTCAGTAGTGGCCACATCAAATATAGGCACAGTAAGGCTGAGTGCGATGGCAAAGCTTTCTAAGGAAATTGCGGATAGATGACAGCCCGTTGTTATAGCTGCCAAGAAGCCAAAATTCAGATGCATATGGATGCAGCGTTGTCTCCTCAGGTGCCCACCTTTCTGAGTGTTGTAGCGGTAATTTTTTAGGGGTGATCTTATTGAGCATCAAAAGAAGATAGCTTAGAGGTGTGAAAATCGTTGCTATCAGAATGCCAAAAGCTGTGGATAAAGTCATTGAGCTGGCGGCTGCGATGGTGATAGGAAATATTCTCAGAACTCATCTTGATTCTGATTAGCAATGAGAAAAAATCAACATCACAAGCAATTTGAAATAGATCAAGCGGCCAAATCAGGTCAGGGCCACCTTCTAAGTCGTAGAGATGGAGTTTGGAACGCTCAGGATTTTGCACAGCCGCAGCGATCGCCTCTTGACGTAGGCTTTGAGTGCTGTCGGGTAATCCTCGAATCAACAGCGTAGGTCTTGCCCAGCAGAGGTGGCGAGTGGCCACTATCTGAATAGCCTCAGCGTAGAGCCGCATAGACCCATGCTCTAGATAAAGAATTTGCGAAGGAACAGCGCTCATAGTGGTTGAGATAGCAGGAATATTAAATGAAATGGAGAACTAGCACCCGTCATAGACTAAGGGCAGCAGGCTTATAAGCGCCCATTAAGGGTAATCCGGTAAAAAAAGCATTGTTTTACTTTTTCTAAGATATATTAAGATTCTTAGATTTTTCGTTCATGTTTATCGTAGCATCCCTTTTGATTACCTCTTTAAGACATCTTTTTGCAGATATGGAGTCATCTTTTTGTAGGGAGTAAGCCTTGTGGCCAAACATCTGCAAATGAGATGGGTTAAAAATAAATTCTGACGATAAAATCTGGAGACATAGGGCTGCGATCTAAGGGCGATCTAAGTTAGGTAGCAGTCGGCTGGGACCATTCGCTCAAGCCCACTCGCTATCGTGCCAGAACTATCGCACCAGAACTATCGTGTAAGGAGCAACCTCATCACTATGCCGACCTCTGTTGGAACCATTGAAAAAACCGTCCTTTCTACAGATCGTCAAATAGCGCCTAGATACCGAGTGCTGTTGCATAATGACGACTTTAATGGTATGGAGTACGTGGTTGAATGCTTGGTACAGACGGTACCCGCATTGACTGCGCCGCAAGCGATTGACATCATGATGCAGGCTCACAATTCAGGCAAAGGGCTGGTAATTATTTGCGAGCTAGAACATGCTGAGTTTTACTGCGAAACGCTCTGTAGCAAAGGTCTAACGAGTACTATTGAGCCGGACGATTAACGATTTAATCAATCAAAAGAGCGGTTGGCTGTGGGCTCATCTGAAAAAGAACGGGCAAAAAAACGATTAGGAAAACGATTAGGAGATTGGATACGAGATCAAGGCGCTTGGCGAAGAATAGCGGTATTTTTGGGTTTGCTGCTAATCGCTTGGCTACCTTTCTTTTTAACACTCTCCTGGCTCGGTAATGCCTGGAATCACCCCGGATTTGCCAGCATTTTAGCGCTCGTACTTCTGTACGCAGGTTTTTTGTGGGGATTGCCTCGGTGGGGCCATAGCATTCACCACTGGCCTCAGCCATTCCAGCGCTGTGGGCTGATTTTTCAGCTACAAACGGCGCGTGACTTAGCGCTGGCGCTAATGATTGGTTTGCTAGGGGTGTTTGCGCTATTCGGTTTAGAAACGTTGTTGGGTTGGGCTACGCCGCTCGCACCTAACTCGCAGTTGGCTCGATTTATTTTAGAAGGCTTTTTGATGGCGCTAGCAGTTGGCTTTGCCGAAGAAATGCTGTTTCGCGGCTGGCTGCTGGCAGAACTTGAGCAAAACTACAGCTCGAAGGCATCGCTAGCAATGTGCGCGCTGTTTTTTGCACTCACTCACTTTATTAAGCCGTGGGCCGAAATTGTGCGCACGTTTCCGCAGTTTTTTGGGCTGCTGGCTTTGGGCGTGGTGCTGGTGTGGGCGAGGCGATCGCCCACAGGTTCAACTAGAGGCCATAATCCCACCCGGCTCGGCTACCCCATCGGCCTCCATGCCGGTTTGATTTGGGGCTATTACATTGTTAATGTCGGTGGGCTGAGCGAGTACACCGGGCAGGTGCCGGAATGGGTTACGGGCATCGACAGCAACCCACTGGCTGGACTGTTGGGCCTGGTGTTACTGAGCTTAATTGCCATGCAGTTTGCTAAAACCGCCCAGCCAAAAACTTAGGGCTTTTGTCAAGTCTGATTGCTTTAAGTCTGATTAAATTGCGCCCAAAACGGCTGCTAACAGCGCTTGCTGAGCATGCATCCGGTTTTCTACCTCATCCCAAATCCGAGACTGTGCGCCCTCCATCACCTCTGCCGTAATTTCTTCGCCCCGATGAGCCGGTAAGCAGTGCAGCACAATGGCTTGGGGATCTGCTATTGCCAGGGTCGCAGCATTTATTTGATAGGGCTCAAAAATAGGAATTCGCTTTTCGGCTAACTCTTCTTGGCCCATGCTGGCCCAAACATCGGTGTAAAGGGTATGGGCTCCTGATACCGCAGCTTTGGCATCGTGCGTAATGACCACTTCGCTGCGCCCTTGGGCAAGCGCTTCTGCTTTTTTAACGATGTCACTATCGGGCTCGTAGCCTTCAGGTGTAGCGATGCGGACATTCATCCCGACCAGGGCGCAGCCTAAAATGAGAGAATGGGCGACATTGTTACCATCGCCTAAATAGGTCATGGTCAGCCCTTCACAGGTGCCGAATGCCTCTTGAACAGTGAGCAAATCGGCCAGGATTTGGCAAGGGTGCTCTAAATCGGTGAGCGCGTTGATGATAGGGATATTGCCATGATGGGCAAAGTCTTCGACCTCGCTTTGAGCGTAGGTGCGGATGGCCAGTACGTCTAGGTAGCGATCCAGCACGCGGGCAGTGTCCGCAGTCGGTTCGCCTCGACCAATTTGGGTGAGGTTGGCATTGAGATCGATCACTTGGCCGCCTAGCTTGTACATAGCTGCGGTAAAGCTGACGCGAGTGCGGGTAGAGGCTTTTTTAAAGACAAGGCCCAAGATTTTTTGGGGGCATTGGGGATTAATTTCTCCCGATTTAATGCGGGCAGCAGTATTGAGTAAATGAAGCATCTCATCGCTGGTGAGATCCGCTAAGCTCAGAAGACTTCGCCCTTTAAGTGCCGCCATAGATTTGCCTGAATGGTGATGGGTGCTAAGGAGTTGACTGCGATGCAAGTTAAAACGCTAGCAGAAGTTCTAGCAATAGGGAATAGGCGCTAGGGGCTATTGCTAGATTACGTGACGTTTTAGGCGCGATTCTCTTGGAAGGCTTCGCCGTTGCTCTCGACGCTCAATACCTTGCAGCCATACCTCAGTCAGTATCTCGAATATTTTGGATCGATAGATTATGGGCTTATATTCACAGGTGATTTTTCCCCGGCTGCTAGAGCTGAGCATGTCTTCAGAGTCGATGACGAGCTACCGGCAGCAGCTTTTAAAAGATTTGCACGGAGACGTGTTGGAAATTGGATTTGGCACTGGCTTGAATTTGCCCCATTATCCGGCTAGCGTCACGTCGCTGACGACGGTTGAGCCGAATGGGGGAATGGGGGCGATCGCCCAAAAGCGCATTGACGCTAGCCCAATTGCCATCACCACCCAAACTCTCAGCGGCGAAAACCTGCCGATGGCTGATGCCAGCTTTGACGATGTAGTCTGCACTTGGACGCTATGCAGCATTGCCAACGCTCACCAGGCCCTGAGCGAAGCCTACCGAGTGCTTAAGCCCGGTGGCCGATTTTTCTTTATTGAGCATGGACTGAGCACCGATCTGGGCATTCAAACTTGGCAAAATCGACTCACACCTGTGCAGCGCATCGTGGCGGACGGCTGCCATCTCAATCGCCCAATTGCCGATCTAGTCAATGAGGTGTTTGATCAAGTTGAAGTCAAGGAATTCTATGCGCCTAAGCTGCCCAAGGTCATGGGCTATTTTTACCAAGGAATAGCGACCAAGGAATAGCGACCAAGAAATAGCGACCAAGGCTGCTTTGTAAAGAAAAGATAGAGACCCTTTTAGCGGTAGGATCAGGCCGAACGATTTTGTTTTGACGCTATTTTCTTAGGAGCATTGTGTGGCCTCTTCAACCGCTCAGCTAAAAGCCTTGATTTTCGATGTCGATGGCACCCTCGCTGAAACCGAACGCGACGGGCATCGGCCTGCTTTTAACCAAGCCTTTGCCGATGCCGGGCTGGACTGGCAATGGTCAGAAGCGCTGTACGGCGATCTGTTGGAAGTTTCTGGCGGCAAAGAACGGATTCTTGCCTACGTTCAGCAGTCTCAACCCAATTTTGTGTTACCTAGCGGATTTGCCGATCTCAGTGAATTTGTTAAGCATTTGCACGCTACCAAAACCACTTATTACAAGCAGTATGCAGCCGCTGGCAAAATTCCTTTGCGCCCTGGTGTAGAACGGCTGCTGAACGAAGCGAAAGCCAAAGGTATCAGATTAGCGATCGCCACCACCACTACCCCAGCCAATGTTCAAGCCTTGCTTGAAAATACCCTGGGAGCCGACAGCCTAAACTGGTTTGATGTGATTGCCGCAGGCGACATGGTTCCGCAGAAAAAACCCGCCCCCGACATTTTTGAATACGCCCTAGCACACCTGAAGCTGCCCCCTGAAAACTGTCTAGGCTTTGAAGATACTAATAATGGTCTGCTATCAGCGACTCAAAGCGGGCTCAAAACTATTGTCACCGTCAATGACTACACTCGTCAGCAAGACTTCGCGAAAGCTACGCTGGTCATCAGCGACTTTGGGGAACCCAACGCGCCCTTTCAAGTCATTGCTGGCAACGCCCATGGATCTCGCTATTTTGACATTGCTTTAGCCGAAGCTCTATTAGCTGAAGCTTAAGACCTCGATCTCTCGGCGGCGCTTACCCGATCTATAAAGATTGGTCTATAAAGATTGGTCTATAAAGATTGGTCTATAAAGATTATTGCTTTATAAAGATTGGTCTATGAAGATTGCCAGAGCTGCCAAGCCTGCCAAAAAATGTAGCCAGAGAGCAGCAACAGCATAATTCTAAAAAGCTGCGTCACGGTTTGATCGCTCAGCTTAGGCAAAAACCGGGTACTCACCTGCACCCCAATCAATCCGCCAACGCCCAAAATCAGACCGGCCACCCAGTCAATATTTTGATTGAGCGCATGGCCCACGCAAGCGGCAACTGAGGTGATTACAATCACACCTAAGCTAGTGCGCACGGCTGATTTGATACTTTCGCCTAGCAGTAGAATCTGCAACGGCACCAGGATTACGCCGCCACCCACGCCAAACAGCCCAGCCATAAAGCCTGCGGTTGCACCGGTTACGATCCTAGCCAGCAAGGGATTAATTGCAGGGCCAGTTCCCATGCGCGGATCTCGAAGCTGCGCGCTGAGAACCACTCGTTTTTTGAGCGATACCAAATAGATGTTACTCAATAGCAAAAGGCCGAAGCCCACGAGGAGTAAGGCCGGCGGGAGGCGATCGCCCAAAACCGTTCCCACAAGTGCCGTCACCACTGCCGGAGCCCCCAACAGCACAATCTGCTCCAAATTGAGAAAACCCATCCGCCAATTTTGCAAGCTGCCTGCACTAGAGGTCACCAAAATTGCCAAGCTACTGGTCGCTGTCGCCTGCACCGGTGCAAACCCAAGCTGTACCAAAACAGGTACTAGCAACGTCCCCCCACCAATTCCTAAAAAGCCAGCCAGAACCCCAGAAACTAAGCCAGCCACTGACAAAATAACTACTGTAATGAGCGTCACCCACTTACCCGCATAAAAATTGAAACTCGATCTAAATCTTGTCCCGTCATCAAGACAAAATTGGCTCAAGATCGACATACTCCTCAATGGTAGATGCCAAACTGTTGAGCATGCTGTCGCGCTGCTCACGATAGTTGGCAATGCCCGTGGGTAAAGACCTGAGCCCACGCTGCTGACGCAACCGGTTCAGCCAAACCCGCCGCCAAGGCCCATTGTCAAAAATGCCATGTAAATATGTGCCCCACACCGACTGAGCCTCATCGACAATGCCCAAACTGCGATCATCAAAAATCGGCATAAAGGGGCTACTCGTATCTTCACCCGTAGGTAGCACCAGCTGAGTGCGACCCTGATGAATTTCG
The DNA here is from genome assembly GCA_963740915.1 of uncultured cyanobacterium. Lineage (GTDB taxonomy): Bacteria > Cyanobacteriota > Cyanobacteriia > Phormidesmidales > Phormidesmidaceae > Phormidesmis. Next base: position 34,552 of record CAVUFV010000003.1, on the reverse strand, counting down.
TATCCCATCACTGGAATTCCTTCTTGCGGATACTTAGAACTTACGGTGCGCTGTCTGGCGACTTTCTGCTGGGTAATTACCGTTCGCAGCGGCAATAGACCCAAGCCCTCAAACCGGCCTTCTTGGCCTTCTAGCCCTTCGGGATCGGCCAGCATTTGCCCCATAATTTGAAACCCACCGCAAATGCCCATCACCGTTCCGCCTGCTGCTGCGTAATGACTAATCGCCTCAGCCATACCGGCTTGCTTTAATACCAGCAGATCTGCAATCGTCGTTTTCGTTCCTGGTAGAATCACCGCATCTGGATACCCCAAATCATCGTTTGGATTCAAATACTTCACCATTACCGAAGGCTCAGCTTCGAGCGCATCGAAGTCAGTAAAGTTAGAAATGTGGGGCAAACGAATCACCGCTATTGTAATCTCTGCCTGAGATTTCACGGCTGTACGCTCTAGTAATGACAGGGAATCTTCCGCTGGAAACGCTTCATTAATCCAAGGAATCACCCCTATCACCGGAATGCCTGTACGCGCTTCTAACCACTCAATACCGGGCTGCAAAATTGAGCGCTGCCCGCGAAACTTATTGATCACAATACCTTTAATTAATGCCCGCTCTTCTGGCTCTAGCAGCTCCAGCGTGCCGACAATATGCGCAAACACACCGCCGCGCTCAATATCGGCAATTAAGATAGTCGGCGCTTCCAAATAAGTAGCAATGCGCATATTTGCCAAATCGCGATGCTTGAGGTTGATTTCTACTGGGCTTCCTGCCCCTTCACAAATCAGCAAATCAAACTCTTGACTAAGCCGCGCCAAGCTTTCTTGAATCGCCTGCCAACCTGCACTAAAAAAATCTTTGTAATAATCTACCGCCGTCGTGGTGCCAATCGGACGCCCCTTTAAGATTACTTGAGAGGTCTGATCGCCCTGTGGCTTGAGCAGAATTGGGTTCATTTCAGCTTGAGGCGGAACGCCTGCTGCCCATGCCTGCACAGCCTGAGCGTAGCCAATTTCAGCGCCCGTGGTGCTGACATAGGAGTTCAGAGCCATGTTTTGCCCTTTAAAAGGAGCTACTCGCCAGCCTTTGCGGCTTAAAATACGGCACAGCGCCGCGACCAGCATGGATTTGCCTGCATGGGATGTCGTACCCACCACCATTATTGACTTCACCACCGGCTCCCCTCAATGCTTATACATCTTTCACATTACCCAAACTTGGTAGGATGTGGGCACAAAATAAGGGAAACATTGCGTATTTAGGCTATATCTTTGGCCCATACCTCTGGCTCATATCTTTGGTTAAAAGCGATCGCGCGAAGCTCCCAGCAGCTAGCCTAACCAATCGGGAATACGCAGTCGCCGAATTATTCCGTTTTTTATGTAATCCGCCAGGTTAGCTCGGCGGTTTGGACAACCTTGAGATTGCCAAAGATCGACGAGCTGACGGCCTAGCGGTGTTAGCCGAAAGCTGTCAGTGAGACCTTGACCATCAACTTCTCGGCGCAGCATTCCGACATCTACTAGCCAGAGCAGTTCTGTTTCAGTAGCAACGTCTGAAAGGGGCCTTTGGGTGTATCCCTTCAACATGCCGCTATCTTCAGCAATCGTAGGGACACTAACGCTATGGGTGCGCATTTCAGCCAATAGCCGGTAATAAAAGGGAGAGCATCTCACCGCTCTTTGGGCGCGGGCGATCGCTGCCCTAGAATAGCCTAGTGAATCTTTCATAACGCGATTAGACTCTTTAGCAATAGAGCCCGTAGCCATTGATTGAGCGTTACTCACAGAAGTCTGAGGGGTTTCCATAGTTTAGGGATCTGTGAAGTCGAGCCGATAAAACGCCAACTCGCCTGCTAATTACGCGATCGGTACGGGTATGAAGACGGCGCTAAGTCGCTTGTGCTGAGTTAATAACTGGGGTGCTAGGATTCGAACCTAGGAATGGCGAGACCAAAACCCGCTGCCTTACCACTTGGCGACACCCCAACGCTTTCGCTTAGGTATTGTAGCATCGGCTGTCGAGTTTGCTGCAAGGCTCTCAAAGATATTTGGCAAGATATTTGGAGAGCATACTAAGTAAAGCTTTAGGCAGACGTTTTGGCTAAAGATCGCCCGCGCCAAGTCCACCCCCAGCCAGTCTCAGTTTTGATGGCAGAAGTCAGTGCGATCGCGCTTATTAGCCCGCCAGCTAACCACCCTAACCACAAATACCGCAGCGGCTGAGCGACCACATCACGAGCTGATAAGCGCATATAGATCTGAATCGCTAACCCCACGCTAGCCGCCAGCAGGGTTAGTCCCGCCGCCGGAACCTTTAGCCACAGGCCAACAGCAGAAACGATTAGCCCCAGCCAGGGCATGACAAAAATAAGGGCGATCGCCCCAGCCGCCGCCATCGTCAGCAATAGATTGCCGCCCCCGGCGATATGAAAATTCTTGGTCCAGCCCTCCCACAAATCCCCAAAGGAGCGGTACATCCGGACGCTGGCAATATCTAAGCCCAGCACGTAGCGAAGCTTAAGCCCTTGAGACTTGATTTCATGCGCCAAGGCGAAGTCTTCCACCGGATTGCCAGCAACGGCAGCATGTCCGCCGATTTGGTGATAAGCGACTTTGCGAAACAGCATAAAAGGCCCAGCAGCGGCTGATCTATTCGGTAAAGTGGGGTCATTAATACCTTCAAAGCTGAAACCGACGGCGATTAATAGCGCCATCAGCGGCTGCACTAGCTGTTCAGAAAAGCAGCCGCAGATAATTTTGGGCGCGCAGCTCAACAAGTCAGTTTGATACTGCTCCGCGTTGGCAATAGATCGCCTCAAAGCCCATTCATTTAACCTGACATCGGCATCCAAAAACAGCAGATAGTCGCCTGCTGCCTTTTGTGCGCCCTGATCGCAAGCCCAGTTTTTACCGAGCCATTGATCACTCTCAGGGCGCGGTGGCACCGTAAATACCAGAACTCTATTGTCCTGTTCGGCAATTAGGGTCGCGAGCTGGCTCGTCTCATCGGTCGATTCGTCATCTGCGACAATTACCTGCAATTGAACATAATCTGGCAAATCATTCGCTAACACAGCGGCTAAGCAGTCAGTAATATTCACGGCTTCGTTGTAGGCCGGCACAATCACGCTAATACTAGGCAAAGTATTGGCATCGCTAAACGACTCAGTCTCTAAAGCCTTGGGTAAATCAATCGGATCTAGCCGAGGGGCGCTGCGAATGGACGCTTGAAAGCGCCGATGAAAGTCGGCATTGGCAATCGCGCTGGCAATCAGCAGACCCAACAAAGCTAACCAAGGATCTGTCCAATGATTTGGCCAATGATTTGGCCAAGCGCTGAAGCCCAATTCGCCGAATTTGCTCAATTCGCTCAATATCTGCGGCATCTAATTCTTTCCTGAGTCGCTGTAGCCTAGCTTAAACTGGTGACTATGTTTCTCCAGCACCTCCATTTACAGAATTTCCGCAACTACAGCCGTCAATCTGTGGCCTTTACAGCTCCGAAGACGATTTTGCTGGGAGATAATGCTCAAGGCAAGTCCAATTTGCTGGAAGCCGTAGAGCTATTGGCGACGCTGAAGTCTCATCGGACGAGCCGCGATCGCGATTTAATTTACGACGGCAGCACCACAGGTCAAATTAAAGCCCAAGTCCGACGGGATCTGGGCGTGAGCAATCTCAACCTCGTGCTTAAAAACGGCGGTCGTCGCATCGCTATGCGCAATGGCGAAACCCTCAAGCGTCAACAGGATTTTTTAGGCAGTCTGAATGCGGTTCAGTTTTCTAGCTTAGATTTGGAGCTTGTACGCGGTGGGCCAGGTGAGCGCAGAATCTGGATAGATACGTTGCTGACTCAGCTAGAGCCGCTTTATGCCTATATTTTGCAGCAGTATAACCAAGCATTGAAGCAGCGCAACGCTTTTATTAAGCAGCAAACGATGGAAAGCGAACAGGCCGTTGGTTCCACCGTTTCAGCGTCAGCGGTAGCCAATCTGGACAGGACTCAAATGGCCATTTGGGATGCTCAGCTAGCGATCGCGGGCACGCGGGTGATTCGACGGCGATCGCGCGTCATCTATCGCCTTGCCCCCTTGGCCCAACGCTGGCACGAAGCGATTAGCGGCAGCACCGAAGCCCTGCAAGTTCGCTATCAGCCTAATGTTATGACCTTAGCAGACACCGCAGACACAGGAGCATCAACCGCCTCGACCGCAGACGATCCGGGCGAGATTCAGCAAGCTTTTCTGGAAAAAATTCAGTCCCGCGCTGTGGCCGAATCCCATCAGCGCACCTCGCTCGTTGGCCCGCATCGCGATGATATTGATTTTGTTATCAACGAAACGCCCGCTCGGCAATATGGATCGCAAGGTCAGCAGCGCACCCTCGTACTTTCGCTGAAATTAGCCGAACTAGAGCTAATCGAAGCCATCATTGGCGAACCGCCTCTACTATTGCTAGATGACGTACTGGCCGAACTGGATATGAAGCGACAAAATCAGCTGCTCGAAACCATTCAAGATCGGTTTCAAACGCTCATTACCACCACGCATCTGGGCGCTTTTGACGCGCAATGGCTCAAAGCTTCCCAGATTCTGACGGTCGATCAAGGCGCACTGGTGGCGGCGGCGCTGTAGCAAATCGATTTTGCTGCTAACTTTAAACCAGCTTGCTCAACGTTCTATCAACCAAAGCCAGTGCCTGATCCACATCCGCTTCAGTCACAATTAAAGGCGGAATGAATCGAACCACCTTAGCGCCCGCCGGAATCACCAGCAGCCCTTCGGCTAACGCTGCTTTCACGATATCTAGTGCGACTACGTCTGTATCAGGGTTGAGCACAAGACCATTGATCAGCCCCCAGCCGCGTACGCCGGTGCAGAGGGTGGGGTACTTTTGGGCGATCGCTCTGAGTCCTTTTCTAAGCTGCTTGCCGCGCGATCGCACATTCGCCAGCAAATTCTCCTGCTCTAGCGTTTCACACACCCGCAGCGCCACTCCGCAAACAAAAGGATTACCGCCAAACGTACTGCCATGCTCACCGGGCTGAAACACATCACAGTGACTTTTCGTCAAAATCGCCCCAATCGGTATTCCACCGCCTAAGCCCTTCGCCGAGGTGAAAATATCCGGCTCTACGCCCACCGTTTGATAGCCCCACAGGTTGCCGCTGCGGCCCATGCCTACCTGCACTTCATCGAGAATCAGCAAAATGCCCGTCTGATCGCAGAGCTGCCGCACTTGCTTGAAATAAACTGGATTGCCAGGGCAAACGCCGCCCTCTCCCTGCATGGGTTCTAGCATAATCGCCGCGACCTGGCGCTGATCGGCATCTAGGGTAGCGATCGCCGCTTTCAGCGCCTCAATGTCGTTGTAAGGCACATAGTGAAATCCAGGCACCAGCGGATTAAAGTTCTTTTGATACTTCGGCTGACCAGTCGCGGTCACCGTCGCCAATGTTCGACCATGAAAGCTGGCGTGCGCCGTGATGATGATGGGCGATTCTATGCCCAGCTCAGTATGTCCGTACTTGCGTGCGAGCTTGATCGCCCCTTCATTTGCCTCTGCCCCTGAATTGCAAAAAAACGCTCGATCTGCGCAAGAATTCGCCGTCAACCACTCAGCTAACGCCCCTTGCTCAGGAATGTAGTACAAATTAGAAACATGGTGCAGCTTCTGAATTTGCGCGGTGACCGCTTCTACCATCTGCGGATGGGCATGACCCAGCGCACAGGTAGCAATTCCAGCCACAAAATCCAAATACTCACGCCCCTCAGAATCCCATACTCGACAGCCTTCGCCGCGCTCTAACGCAATTGGAAAGCGACCATAAGTCGCCATCACATGCTGATCAAATGCCGCTGGCTGAAAACCTGTCGAAACCGGCTCAACAGCCTGCGAACTGGCCAAATCGGGGCTAGCTAGCGGTGCATCAGACAATAGAGTTGAAGAGGCCATAGAAATTTAGAGGGATTAAAGAAATGATTTCTCAGGCAAAGCCTTACAGCTAGGAGTCAATTATTTGCATATTTGCATATTTGCAATTGACGCCTGATCTTAATCCTAGCGCTCGTTTAATCAATTTCTGTCATAAATCCCTGTCATTAGCCCTAATATGCTTACACTCGTTGCGCTACCGCCTCAATAAAATGGCCAGCACTTTTAGTAGAGCTGGCCTATCAGGTATTTGATGAGCCTTTAATAAGGATCAGCCGCTGAAAAATCAGCCGCCAAAAAACCTGCTTATCCGCAGACTCGCTCGACAGAATAGTCAGTCGCGATTTGAACAGCAAAGGTTAAAGATTGCGCTTCACCTTCTAAAGAAATTTCTAAGCCATAGGTCTTATTAGCCGTTGGTTGAGTCCACACGATGTCGAGCCCACCAGGGGCAGATCGTCGCGATCGCTTCTCCATATCACCATCCCATAGCCTAATTTCCCCGCCATCCGGTAGTACAGCAGCAATGGTCAGTTGGCTGGCCGGTTGATTAGCCGGTTGATTGGCCGGTTGATTAGCCGGTTGACTAGACTGATAGCTAGCCGTTAGCTCCAGCACCCCGCGCGGCGTAATCCAGCGGGTTTTTTCGCAGGGTTGCTCATCTCCGACACAAAGGGTCAATGCGCCCAAAATTTCTCTAGCCGCCATCATTGAGAGGGCGATTTGCTGAGCAGGCAAAGCTGAGTCATAGCCTCCGGCAACATTGACAAGCTCTTGCGTGACCGCATCTTGACTAGCTCGATCTGAACGGTAGGCAGGCACCAATACCATATTGGCAATCGGTTCTAGCAGATCAACTTGCGCCGGAAACAGCGCTTCGACCGCTCGTACCAACTGCACGCCTTGCTTCATAGGTGAGCAGGCGATTACCTGACACCGCTCAAACAGACAGTTCAAAAGTCCCTCTGGCAAAAGCCCAGATACCTTCAGCTTGCTCACATGAGCATTCCAAAGCGAGGACGCTGCCGCAACCGCAGCTAAATCATTAATCTCCGTCGGATACTCACCGACTTCTGATTCCCAAGGAAACAAAGGAGGGTTCTTTTCATACTCTAAAAGCAGGCGTTGCTTTAATAGCGCTTCAAAACGTTCTTGCACAGCGTGGATTTCTCCGAAGTTATACGACTGAGCCGTCTGAGAAACTCTGTTATGTAGAAACATATCTCTCGAAGCCTCCGAGAATCTAGCGCCTGATACCCTAGGGGGCAGCGCACTAGCGGATGTAGATGGATCAGCAGACAGCTGTGTAGAACTGTCTTCAAACCCTTTTTGGTAGGTAGGCTTCATAGACGTTGCATCAGACCCGACTTCGAGTTGACTTGCTTTTGGGAGGAAACCCTCTAAACTGGCTTCTGATGTAGACCCATTTCCTGATGGTATAGAAAGTGTCGGGCCGCACTTGGCAAGAAGCCACAAAAGCAAACTGCGAATGTTATCTGAGTCATTATTCATAGGCCGCTATCCTAGTCCGGACGAATCTAGGTACTCAGACAAATATTAAAGCAAACGTGAAGATTCTTACTCAGTATTGCGTATTTCCCACGCCTGCTCCAGCAGCTTCGCCCATTGTTTTCGCAGTTGAGTCGCGGTGATATTGAGCTTTTTTGAGATCTCTATATCACTGAGCCCGGTTTGCTTACAGTCAAGGAGCGTAGCTTGATGGGGATTAATTTTGCTGCGCAAAGACGCCCATTGCTGGGGAGTGAGCCCTAAGTTCCTGCCTAATTCTGCCCCAAGCCACTCGTGAACTAGCTCCCAGTTGTGAGCAAATGAAAATTTTAGCAAATGGTATTTAAACCGCTGCTGCAAATAATCGCGCTCCCTGGGCGTGATCGCTAAGATCGCTTCTATTTCTGCGGTGGGCAGATCCATCAGTCGCAGACTAAAATAGTCGGCGCACTGAGGCTGGTCTTTTTCGACTAGATATGCCAAAAGCTGTTCAATGACTCGCTCACGTACGGTGCCTTCACCGTCGGTGGGTTCGTCAGCACTGGTTAATTCCTCTCTTAAGCGATGGAGGGGCATGGTTTTAGACTGCTGATCGATTTCGCCCCCTTCGATGACTTGCTGAACATCAATTGCGGTTTCTGGCGGCTGCTGCCGAGAAAATGTTTGAGTGCGCAAAATAATTAGCTGCTGAGAGCGACCCCGTGAAAGCGGGATCCGCCGCTTGGCATAGCGCTCTGTAAAGGCTAAATATTCAGCGAGTTCTAAAGCAAATCGGGGCCGGTAGTCAGCGGCAGTGGCATTTTCCCGGCGGAAGGCATTGATGCTTTCGACATAGAAATTTTGTAAAAAATCTTCGATGAGTGACAGCTTCGCTTGATAGCTAGCCTGCATTTGAGGCGGGCTCATGTACCGATAAATGATCGCACTGAGGCTGCTGTGTAGATCTAACCGACCTTTGGTAGAACCTAATTGGATATATCGGCGGCACTGTTTGATCCGCAGATCGGCTAGCTCATTGGCCCAGCCTTCGACATTGCCCGTCGCCTGAATGCGCTGGCTTTCGCGGCAGATTCGCTGCACCTCGTCGGCAATGCGGCCTGCTACTTCACGGCAATTGCGCTCTGAAGCTTGCGTAAACTGCTTAAGTTCTAGATACAGTCGATCAAAAAGCGTTTCCACAACTGATGACACTTGATTCCCTGATAGTTAAATAGCCAAAGCGGGATTGAATTCTCGATTAGCAGGCACTAATACTGAGCATAGACAGATTCATTCGGGTTCTAAACAGTTCTGATGGATGTTCATAGAAGTATTAAAGTTGATAGGTATAATCCTTGTACTTTACTTATGGATATTGACCAGCAACTTCAAGATCTCATTGAGGGAGCACCGCCAGAGGCGGATTTGAAGCAGGCAATTAGAACGGTTTCGCCTGTGATTGTGGCGATCGCTCAGCAGCTAAAGCACTCGGAATACTACGTTTTGCAGTCGGTCAATCAGCAGTGGCTACAGGCGACAGTGGCGCATAAAGACCAACCGACTCAGCCGAAACGGGTGATCTATGCCTATCCTTCGCTAGCTGCCGCTGCCGCCGACAAGCTAGCCCAAAGTAGCCCCGGGCTGATGGCGTTGCCGGTGCCGGTGGCTCGGCTTTTGTTTCAGTTGCCAGCCATTGAGCCCGTGGACAGCCTGATTTTTTTGGAAAGCAATACTCGCGATCAGGCCATAGAAGTGCGCCGCAGCGATCTCAAGATTTTATTTCAAAGCCAGCTGAGTCAAAATATGAAGCCGCGAGTGCCGCCCGATGTGGCCTAAAGCTCGGTCGTTGGATGAGTAGTTGAAGCAATAGCATTGAAATCTCATTAAAAAAGCTGGATAAAATCTATAAATAGGCAGGAATCGGAGCAGGCTTTGGCTGTGGTAATATCAATACATATGAGTGACAAGGGTTTTTAAGAATGTCAGCCGCACAGGTAACTGATTCGACATTTAAGCAAGAAGTTTTGGAAAGCGAAGCTCCCGTTTTGGTTGACTTTTGGGCTCCCTGGTGTGGGCCTTGCCGGATGGTTGCTCCCGTTGTAGAAGAAATTGCTGAGCAGTACGACGGGCAGGTGAAGGTAGTCAAGGTTAATACTGATGAAAATCCTAGTGTGGCTAGTCAGTACGGAATTCGCAGTATTCCCACTTTGATGATTTTCAAAGGGGGCCAGAGAGTTGATATGGTAGTAGGCGCTGTTCCGAAGACTACGCTGGCTAATACGTTAGAAAAGTATTTGTAAGCTATGGGCTTATGAACCTTTTAGAAAGCTCTCTGTGACGATCAAAATTTTTATAACTTTTATAACTTTTAATTTTTATAATTTTTGTAAGTTATAGAGATCGTGGGAATTAAAGCGTAAGAGATAAATCCTGGGGGTTCAATAACCCTTATTGCAAACGACTGAATCAGAAAAGGAGGGTTATGGCGATCGCTATAGCCCTCCTTTTTAGTCTTAAGTTTTGGGTTTGACCCAATTGAGCTTTAGCCTCGCCTAGAAAATAGGGGCATAAAAAACTGAGTATCCAAAAACTTAGCTACATAGGCAATGTAGCGACTGGGCACTTCAAGCTTAAAATAGTGCCCGACCCTATTTCTATTGCCCATACTTTCTTAGATACCTCACAGATATTATGGATGTTTCTCCTTTAAATACGCCAGGTCAAAGCTCAGATTCAAACAGTCGCTCAGCCGGTTCAAAAGCAGGCAGTGCACGCACAAATCAACTGCGCTCAAACGTGACACAGGTCTTGGACAAGCTGCCTAGCTTGGAAAATGGAGAGTTAATGGAACAGATTTTTGAAACGCTGGTACGGATGGCGAATCAAGAAGCTGAACGGCTCGATTGGAAAATTTTGAGCCACTCGCTGTTGGATATGGAGGAGGGTTTTAAGTCATTTTTTCCGCATCGCCACGTTCGTAAAATCAGCATTTTTGGATCGGCTCGGATCGCCCATAACCAGCCGGAATATCAGATGGCGGCTGAGTTTGCGCGCCGGGTGGTGCAGCAAGGCTTCATGGTGATGACCGGAGCGGGCGGCGGCATTATGCAGGCGGGCAATGAAGGGGCAGGGCGCGATCGCTCCTTTGGCTTGAATATTCAACTGCCCTTTGAGCAAGGAGCTAATGCTGTGATGAGCGGCGATCCAAAGCTGGTGGATTTCAAGTATTTTTTTACGCGTAAGCTGTTTTTCTTAAAGGAGAGTGACGCGATCGCGCTTTTTCCAGGTGGCTTTGGCACCCAAGACGAAGCTTTTGAAGCGCTGACGTTGATTCAAACCGGCAAAGCCGCCCCGCTGCCCCTAGTGCTGATTGATCGCCCTGGCGGCGACTATTGGAAAAGCTGGGATTACTACGTACGCAATCGTCTGCTCGATCAGAGATTAATCAGCCCAGATGACACCAGCTTGTATTACCTGACTGACAGCATAGACGATGCCCTCGCTTATATTGAAAGCTTTTACCGGCTGTATCACTCCATTCGCTACGTAGATGATCAGCTCGTAATTCGACTCAAAGCGCCCTTGTGTCCTGGCGGCGTTGATCAGCTCAATGAAAACTTTGCTGATATTTTGAGCAAGGGCCAAATTCGAGAAGTCTCGGCGTTTCCAATAGAGCGTGGTGATGAAACAGAAGCGCTGCCGAGACTCGCTTTGCACTTTAATCAAAGAGATTTGGGCCGACTGCATCAAATGATTCGCTACCTGGGCAAGTTAGGTGTTTCTTGCGAAGCGGTTCAGCATCCTGAGGAAAAATAAGCCTGAAAAAATAAAGATTTAGACCCAACAGCGATCAGTCTTCTACCTCTGCAATTACCACCGGCTTAGCCCAAATCACTAGCACAATGCAGCCTTCTTCACTGGCAATTTGGTGGCTGCTATCGGGCGGATTAATCACCAACGTTCCGGCTTTATGAGTGCCCTGATAGTCGCTTTGAGCGCCCGATAATACAATAATGTGCTCATAGCCTGTGTGGCTGTGGGTGGGCACCGCTGCGCCTGGATCGTATTTGAGTAGGGCGGCTGAGGAGCCTTGCTGACCTTCGTCGTACAGACGATGGATGGTAACGCCAGGGCGAAAAGGCTCCCAAGCTAGCCGTTCAGGGCAATCGGCGATCGCAAAAAGATTGTTTAGAATCATGATGTTCAGGCTGCTGCACCGCTATGAGCCAAAAGGTTTTGGCAAACGGCATCAAGCGTCGAGGTCCAGCCAACGATGCCACCTTGTGCCCGCAGCATTTCCAGGGTGGCCTGCTTGAACTGGGGAAAATAGCTTGCGGTACAGTCTTCAACAAGCAGGCACTCGTAGCCGCGATCATTGGCTTCGCGCATCGTCGTTTGAACGCAAACCTCGGTGGTGACACCTGTTATGAGTAAGTGGGTGATCTGGTACTTTTGCAGAATTGAGGCTAAAGGCGTGTTGTAAAAAGCGCCCTTACCGGGTTTTAGAATGACGACTTCATTTGGCAGCGGGGCTAGATCTGCAATGATCGCATTGCCGGGTTCATTGCGCACTAAGATCCGGCCCATGGCGCTGCGATCGCCAATCCGCAGCGCCGAATTCCCCCGAATAAGCTTCGAGGTTGGACAATCAGACAGATTAGGTTCGTGGCACTCTTGGGTGTGAATGACCAAAAGATTCAGGTCGCGAAAGGTCTGAAGCAGCGTTTTAAGCGGCGGCACAATAGCCTGAAGCTGAGTCACATCATTACCCAAAGCGTCGCCAAAACCACCCGGTTCTAAAAAATCACGCTGCATATCAATGATCACCAGCGCCAGCTGATCGAGTGAGTCAGGCAGGGGTAATCGTAAGGCAGCGCCGAAATAGTATGAGCAGCGACAGGATTGCTAAGCGTAGCGGTCATCGAATTATTCTCCTGTAAGGGTTCTGATCAATGGCCAGCCATTGCATGACCAATGGTGGCAAAGTCGGCGGTGGCGGTTGGGCTTTGGTAGGAAAACTGACCGCCGCTAATAACAATTAGGCGATCAGAGAGTTTCAACAGCTCATCGAGATCTTCGCTGACGAGCAGAACGGCCACGCCTCGGTTACGGGCATTGATAATTTGAGTGTGAATAAAGTCAACAGCGGCGAAGTCGAGGCCAAAGCAGGGGTTGGCCGCAATTAATAGCTTGATGTGGTTAGCTGAAAGTTCGCGGGCTAAAACCGCCCGCTGCACGTTGCCGCCCGAAAGGTTCTGCACCGGAGTTTCAGGAGAAGGTGTTTTGACTGAAAATTGGCCAATCAGCCCGACGGCCATCTGTCGAATTGCCTGCAAAATCAGCAGTGGCCCTTTAGCTTGAGGCGGTCTATCAAAAGTACGCAAGGCCATGTTCTCGGCGACGCTCATATGGCCGACGCAGGCATTACGCAGAGGCTCTTCGGGTAGAGCAAAAACCTGATGGCGGTACATTTCTTCGCGGGTGGCGTGGTAGATTTCGCCATTGACCCACACTTCACCGGCTACCGCTTCTCGCTGTCCGGCCAAGACTTCTACTAGCTCCCTTTGCCCATTGCCCGAGATGCCCGCAATGCCAACAATCTCGCCGCTGTGAACAGTTAAGTCAATGCCTGAAAACGCCGTCAGGCCGCTGTCTTTATTAGCGCTGATTTGCCGGACATCTAATACCGCCACGGGATTGATCTGGCTGGTTTTTTCGACGGGGGTAGGTTCTTTTTTCTCACCCATCATCATTTCGGCCATGTCCGCCACGGTTAGATTGCGAACTAGGCCGCTACCGGCAAATTTGCCTTTGCGCAGCACCGTAATTTCATCGGCAAAAGCCATCACTTCTCGAAACTTGTGAGAGATCATCAGCACACTGAGCTTGCCATCAGTCACCTGCTCACGCAGTAAGCCCAGCACCTCATCGGCTTCGGCAGGCGTCAGTACAGATGTCGGTTCATCCAGAATCAAAATGCGGCTATTGAGATAAATCTGCTTGAGAATTTCGAGCTTTTGCTTTTGGCCTGCTGCGAGCTGAGAAATTGGAATTTCGAGCGGCACTTGAAAGGGTGAGGTCGAGATAAAGGCTCTCAGCGCCTCCATTTCAGCCTTCCAGTTAATCACGCCGGTTTTGCCAAAGCGAGAGAGCACCAAATTTTCGGCAACTGTCATCGCGGGTACGGAGGTGAAATGCTGATACACCATGCCGATGCCGTAGCGGTGGGCGTCGCGAGGATTGCTGATCTGCACCGGATGAGTATCTATCAACAGTTCGCCTGCGGTGGGTGTGTAAAAGCCCATGATGCATTTGACGAGGGTGCTTTTCCCGGCTCCATTTTCACCGAGGAGGGCGTGAAAGCTGCCGGGTTTGAGGTGCATGGACAGGTTTTCGAGCGCGGTTAAGCTGCCGAACTGTTTAGTCATGCCCTTGACTTGCAGATCGGGCGGGCGACTAGGGTGCAGCGCGGTTGCAGGTGCAGGGGGTGAAGAGAGGGTGGTCATTAAAAAAAGTCTCCTACTTTATGGCTGAATAGCTTCAATCAATGCTTGAGAGTCTGCGACAGCGCCAAATACACCGCCCTGCATTTTGATCATTTTGAGCGCGGCTAAATAGTTGCCATAATCGGTTGCGCCTGTGCAGTCAGAGAGCATCAGGCATTCGTAGCCGCGATCGTTGGCATCGCGCATGGTGGTATGCACGCAAACATCGGTGGTAATGCCGGTGAGAACAATGTTTTGAATGCCTTTTTGGCGAAGCAACAGATCGAGATCGGTGGCGTAAAAAGAGCCTTTGCCCGGTTTGTCAATAATGGCTTCACCCGGCATGGGCGCTAGTTCAGGAATGATGTCCCAGCCGGGTTCACCCCGGATTAAAATTTTGCCGCAGGGGCCAGGGTCACCAATGCCTGCGCCGATTTGCTGCGATCGCCAGCGTTTGTTCTCAGGCAGATCTGCCAGATCTGGGCGATGGCCTTCGCGGGTGTGCATAACGTGATAGCCCGCTGAGCGCGCGACATCGAGCAACCGAGCAATCGGTTTAATTGGCGCGCGGGTAAGCGATAAGTCGTAGCCCATTTTATCGACGTAGCCGCCCTTGCCGCAAAAGTCGGTTTGCATATCAATAACGATGATCGCCGTATTGTCAGGCCGTAAATCGCCATTATATGGATAGGGGTATGGATCGGCTTCTACAAAACGTCCCATGTGAATTTATGCTCCAAATCTACGTTTGAAATTTGTGCTTAACCTGCGCCCTCAAGTTCGTATTTTTGATCGGCGCTAATTGTCCATGCCTAGCGCGCCCGGTACGCCTGCGAGCGATCGCTTCGGCGAACAAGTGAAAATCATAATTAGCAGCGTCAGCACATATGGCGCTGCATTAAACAAGTAATAGCCTTGCTCAATGCCCACCGATTGCAGCGACGGCCCTAATGCCTGCGCCCCGCCAAACAGCAGCGAAGCCCACAGACAAGTCACCGGGTTCCAGCGGGCAAAAATCACCAGCGCTACGGCCATTAGCCCCTGTCCGCTAGAGATGCGCTCGGTCCAAACGCCCGGATAGTAAAGTGATAGAGAAGCGCCGCCGATGCCCGCCAGAAAGCTGCCTGCCATAATGCTGAGCATTCTCACTTTAAAAATTGATACGCCCATGGCTCTTGCCGCCTCCGGGCTGTCGCCTACCGCGCGGATGTACAGACCCCAGTGGGTGGAATTGAAAAACCACTTCATTAGGGGGGCAATAGCTAAACCCAACAAAAACAGCGGACTAATTTGCAGCGCCGCCTGAACGGCGGGTGAAGCCCCGCTCCCGGCTAAATTCAGCGTCGGTAGCTGCGGCGCAGAGGGCTGAATAAAGGGCTTGCCCAAAAAGAACGCAATGCCGCTGCCAAAAATAATCATGGCAATCCCAACGGCCACGTCATTCACCCTGAACTGCTGCGACAGCCAGCCGTGAATAGATCCCAACACCAGTCCGGCCAGCCCGGCGGCAAGAATGCCCAGCCAAGGCGAACCCGTGAGATACGAGACTCCGTAGGCCGACATTGCCCCCGTTAGCAGCGTGCCTTCTAGACCCAAATTGATCTTGCCGCTTTTTTCAGTGAGACATTCTCCCAAGCTGACAAACAAGAATGGCGTTCCGCCTCGCATAGTGCCAGCAATAATCGCCAGGGGTACACCCCACCAGCCCAATCCTTCTGACATAATCTGGACTCTCCTTTTTTCTGTTGCTTTTCTCTCTTGTACAGATAGATGAGACTTTTAAGGAATGATAATTAGACAACTTGACCACTTTTCTAGACCTCATAGCCCTCACCCCAGCCCTCTCCCTGAGGGAGAGGAAGCTAGATCTGGCCCCTTCTCCCTCGGGGCTCCCGTGTATACACAACTATGAGACATCGGCTAATGGCCTACGTGGCAGGCCCACCCCCCGGCCCCTCCGGCGGAGGGGTGAATGTTGGCTATGTGGTTGAGGTCGCCGTTTCGTAAGGGTTATGGACTCGCTGGCGGTCTCTGTAGCGATTCAGCACCCTAAAACGGTTAGCCAGTCTCCCCTCCGCCGGAGGGGTGGCCGGAGCATAGCGGAGGTCGGGGTGGGTTGGCATCCTATGCGGCCCACCGATCACAGCGTTCTCGGACTTATGTATACACGGTAGCCCTTGGGGAGAAGGGCTGGGGATGAGGGTGCGAGAGTATGCCTTAATCCTATGCTGTGACCACAGGCTCCTCACCCGGACTTGCAGGCGGTGACGCTGAGGTTGTGATAATGGGCTTTTCTTTGAAGAACGGAATTTTGCCGTAGAGTGAATCGCTGTAAAGCACGACTAGGAATACCAGACCCTGAAAGACTAGCACGGTGGCATCGGGGAGATTGAGCGATCGCTGCAAAATCCCCCCACTGGCCAAAATCCCGCCCACTAACAGAGAAATTAGCACCGCCGCCAGCGGATTGTGCCGCGCCGCAAAGGCCACCAAAATCCCGCCATAGCCATAGCCCGCATTTAACGACTCATTGGCTGAGCCCTGCACCGCTGCCACTTCCACCATGCCAGCTAGCCCTGCACAAGAGCCCGCCAAAAAGCAAATGATCACCGTCAGCTTACCAACCGGCAAGCCCGCAATTCGCGCTGCTCGAACATTGCCGCCAGCGGTACGGGCAGCAAACCCAAAGGTAGTGCGCTGCATTAAAAAGTAGGCAATGATGCAGGCAACCAGGCCATAGAGCAGACCCCAGTGCACCCTAGTACCGGGAATGCTGCCCAGCATATTGACATCGGCTAATGGAAAAGTAGAGGGCTTGTTGAGTGAACTGGGATCGCGCATGGGGCCACCGACAAGATGGTTGAGGAGCGCGATCGCAATATAGTTCAGCAATAAACTGCTAATTGTCTCATTGACAGCTCGGTAATGCCGCAATGCCCCAGCCGCACCAATCCATAGCCCACCAGCGACAATTCCGGCCGTTGCCATCGCGAGTTGCACCAGCAGCGGCGGCAGCGCCGTTCCCAGCATTAGGCCAACGGCAACCGCCCCCAGCCCACCCATCACCAGCGCCCCTTCATTGCCAATAATCACCAGCCCCAATCGCGCTGGCAAGGCCGTACAAAGCGCACTCAGCATCAGCGGTGAGGCGCGAATCAGCGTATTTTGAAAGGTGCTAGTGCTGCCAAAAGCCGCCTTCCAAATGAGTCGATAAACCTCTAAAGGATTGGCTCCCGCCAAGGCGCAAAACACGCCAAACAACAGCAGCCCGACCACAATTGCGCCAAACGACAAACAGAGAGATTCTAATGTACGACGCCAAGATTGCATGGGTTTCTTCTCCTAAGTTTTTAATCTTAGCTCATTTTTTGTTGGGCAATGCGCTTCGCATTGTCCTAGCTGCCGATTGAGCCCACGACCCCTTCTACTAAATAATCCATCTGCTCTAGCTTTGGATCTTGTTGCTTGAGCGATTCTGACGCCGCAACCACCACATTGCCCTTGTTGTCTTTGACTTCGCCCTTATAAATCACCATGCTGCCATCCATAAACTGAGCTTTTACCGCCTCAGCTTTTTGCTGCGTCTCACTGCTGACCGCCGGTCCGTAAGCCGATAGTTTACAAAAGCCTTCCTTTAGCCCGCCCCGCAGAATATGTGGAATGCCGCCATCCATGAGCTGCTTGCCAGCATGCATCTCTTCGGCTAACTGAGTGTAAATATTGGTCCAATCCCACTCAGCGCCGGTTAAATAACCCTTGGGCGCAAGTGCTTGCTGATTAGCGTGATAGCCCGATGAGAAAATGCCTCGCTTTTCGGCGGTTTCCATCACAACTTTGGGACTATCCACATGACAGGTCACTACATCAATGCCCTGATCGGCCATACTGTTGGTCGCTTCAGCTTCTTTAATCGGTTCTGCCCAGTTGCCGGTAAAGACAACCTGTGTCGTGATTTCAGGCTTTACGCTGCGCGCACCTAGCGTAAAGCTGTTGATGTTGCGCAGCACCTGCGGAATCGGTTTGGCCCCGACAAACCCTAATTTCCCTGTTTTAGAGGTGAGTGCCGCGACAACGCCTGCAACATATTGCGCTTCGTCGATATAGCCGAAGTAGCTGCCGATGTTTTTGGGCGTAGTGCCCTCTTGATAAAGCCCGCCTGCATGGAAGAACTGTACGTCGGGGTATTCTTCAGCTAATTTAAGAATGTGTGGATCAAAGTAGCCAAATGAAGTCGGAAACAGCGCCTTGGCCCCGTCGATATCGATCATGCTGCGCATAGATTCGGCGACAGCCGTTGTCTCAGGCACATTGGCTTCTTCAACTAATTTCACCCAGGAAAATTTCTTAGCTACGGCAGCTGCACCTTCGGCGTGGGCCTGATTGTAGCCATAGTCGTCTTTAGGGCCAACATAGATAAAACCGAGGATCATCGGCTCATCTTTGCTGTTGGCTGTCCCACTTTCAGCCACCGTACTGGCTCCAGAATCGGCGCTACAGCCTGTTCCAAATTTTGCCGTTAGCCCAAAGGCACTGGTTGCTAACAATCCACGAATGATTTGGCGGCGAGACATTCCAAACAACTGACGATTGCTCATGTTGGCAATTCCTTAACGAAGAATTGAACAAGAGTCTATCAATCTAAATTAGGTAGCGGAACCTAGAAAGGTGCGAGAAAAGTGTGCAACATTGCTGTTTGAGAAAGAGAATTGTAATTTTTGTTACAGTCTCAATCTGCTACAGGCTTAATCCTATTGTTTGGGACGCAAAGCCATTCCATGATTCTTTACCGCTCAGTTTTTTAAGTAAGCGACACAGTTTTATCGAGGGCAACGGTTAGCTGACGAAGGCGATCGCTCACCTCTAGATTAACTTCGTGCTTTTTCAAATGCTCTGGCAGTTCTGACAGCAGTAGCGGATTCTCGCCAAGCCATTCATTCATCGCAACGCCGTTCCAAACTGCCTTTGAATTAATAAACTTATCGCGCAGTCTATCGAGTTCTTGGGCGCAGTACTGCCGAAAACCAGCCGCTTCAAAAATGGCTTCTTTCAAGTACACTTCCACTGCTTTCAAGTCGGCTTCGACTTCACGGATGAGCAGTTCTTCGGGGGTTAAAGCTGGCTGAACTGCTTGCCCTACTGCTTCTACAGCATCTGAGATCTGTGGAATTTGGACGATCTGTGCCATCTTGGCAACGGCTTGGAGGCCAAGCACTTTTTCTCTAATCGTCAGGTCGTACAGAAGCTTCATCCCGTAGTTAGCAAATCGCTTCAGAACTTTGAATTCTGCGTTTTCACCGCTGTAGTAGTTATCTAGTATCTCAATGTCTGGGCCGAGTCTTTTGATGATGCTACCGCGCATTTCACTATCGACTGGGCCACGGACTAAGGCTTCTACCATTGGCCGGGCAAAGCGTAAAAAGAGAACGGTTAAGCTGCGGTTGAGCATTTCTACATAGTTTTCGGCATCTTCAATGAGGCGGAGTTTTATTTGAGGGCTGTTCCACATGAGCGAAGAGATGTGTTCCACCAGTGCTGTAGCTTCCTGGCGTAGCTCTATAGCAAGCTCTTTTGAAATGTCTTGCAGCATTTGGCTGATGTCGGCGTAGAGTTCTTCTCGCCAGTCGAAGTTGGTTTCTTGGCTGTCAAAATTAATGGCTGAATGCTGCTTAAAGATGAGTTCTCTGCGCTTTGTGGCCTGTTCTTGGAAGGCTGAAAACAGCTCATCTACATGGGCTAGATACCGACTATGAAAACTGGCCTGAGTTTTGGAAGGTGCTAGCTGATGTGCACTTTTGTGAGTTCGATCAGAAGGTCGAATGTTGAGGTCGTAGTAGTCGGAGAGTTCAGCGAGTATCTTTTCCCACTTAGCTTCCCACCATTCCGAAAAGTCAATTCGCTTGCTGTCTTCTTCTTGCCGTTTGGCGTCTTCTGGATTATCTGAGTAGCGTTTGCTGACTGTGCACCTAATACCTTCTGAGGTCGATAATATCTGACTGATGGAAGCTTCACAGCGCTTTTTGAGCACGTCAACTCTTTCGGTGTTGATGTAGGTGTTGACTCTACTTTTGATTTCTCTGATGCCCGTCACTTGGTCGAGGAGCTGATCGCGATCGCCTATCCCGGTCAATCCTTCAAGCTTTTGCCGAACCGCCTCAAGTGAACCAACTTCTTTCAGCGTTTGCTCACTGGCGACGCCGCTGAGCACCAAGTGCGATCCTGCTGTTCCGGCAACGATTCTCCGATCTGGCAAATTGGCCTGTCTGATCCAGTCGGCTTTGGCTAAGGCTATGTGGTCTTTAATAGCTTCAGGGGTATTTTTTGAGTCGATTCGGCTTAGAAACGCGAAGAGTTTGTCGGCGACTTTGACATTGCGATCACCTTCTGCCGTAAATTTTATAATGTTGCATTCGGCTTCTCGCAGGCTTGGAAACATCTGTACGATGATGACGGCATCACAGTCGGCGAGCATTTCTTTGGATTCTTCTACGTGCTTGGCTAGGCCGGAGTCGAGCCCAGGCACGTCATAAAAAACAATGCCTTCGGCTTGGGCAAGCTTGTTGGTGTACAGCCAAATTTCATCGACAGCATGGGCAAAGCGCTCGTCGGCTACGTACTTTTGTAGGGGTTCTTTAATGTCTTCCAGGCGAGAGAACGGGATTTCTCTGTTGCCTTCGTCGATCACTTGCTGAAGCGTGGTGGCGTATCGGCTGATGGTTTCCAGGTCTTTTCTGGCGTTTTCTTCGGTTTTCGCAGCCAGCTTTAGGTCACTCTGGAGCTGAGCAAATTGGGCGGGCGATTTGGCTTTTACAGCCAGCACCTGCTGAGAGTCGGCCTGTACTGAGAAGATTTGCGTGGTGGTAAAGGTGCAGCGATCGCCTTTGGAGGGCAGCAAGTCACAGTCTAACCAAGCGTTTACAAAAGTACTTTTGCCCGCTTTTTCTAAGCCGACCACAGCGATTCTAAATTCGCGTTTTTTCAGCCGCTCAAGCTGCTTTTTAGCCGGGATTGCCTCATCGATCAAAACGTTCTTTTCAGCTTCGCCAATGCCCGTCTGTGGCAGATTGGCTAAGTTGAGGGCGTAGCGCTGCACGTTCAGAACGTCTGTTAGTTTTGCTTCGTAATAAGCCGAGGCTTCCTGCCAATCCATCTTCATTCTTCCTAAGCTCTGTTAAAATCTTGTAGGCCGTTGAAGTCGCTGAGTAAAGCTATCTTTTCAATAGTGATTATCTCTTTATCAGAAATTCTTCGCGACAAACTTCGTTTAAGATCGTCTCCGATTAGATCGCCTCCATCAGGAATATAAAGTTGAACAAATAAATCACCATTTTCTGGAAAAGCTCGCCAGTCGTTGTTAGCTGGTATCCGAGGATCGTATTTTGTCTCTTTCTGTTGCCAGAAAATAAACTGATTCATCGATCAGGACTGTCTTGTTATAAGAAATATTGTTATCTAACAGGTCTTTTCTAAGAAATGAATCAATACGTTTGCAGGGAATTACTAGCCAAAGATCCGCGCCGCGTTTCTCTCGCGGTGAAGATGTGTGCTGATTGTTGTCTATATTATTTCTAGGCCAGAAATTCTCTAATTTGGCTTGCAAGTTTTCCAAATTGTTTCCTCCCAAACACATCCTCATCTCCTGAAAGACTGTATAAACTGACGACTATTAAGGCTACAACAATAATTAATCCTATAGACAAGCCAGGATTCCAGTCTAAAGTCTTTTCTCGCCAGCCCTACTACAGACAGGTTTCTTATGTTCATTAGATCTACTCTCTTTAAAATAGGCTGAAACGAAGGTACGTTATTTAGGACTTGCAAATCATCATAAAAGGAAGCGGATTGGTGGATTGAGAAATGTTCGATAATCTCATTCAAATTTTCTGGAGCCATGATTTCTATACATGCGTATAGAACACCTTCCTTACGATCCTTGACATCATGAAGAACTTTTTCAAGGATAGAGCTGTAGCCTTTTTCTTGTGTCATAGATATTTTTTCAGAGCTTTTTGATATGCGATAGAAAAGATTTAAGGTTGAATGGTTATTATCTGTTCTTGGCTTTGTTGCACGAATATTTTGAGCCTTGGTACATAAAGGTTCTCAATAAAAACCGTTAATGAGAAAGCCTCGATTTATAAGGCTTGTGGCATATTGGTGCAACAAAGCCTCTGTTCTTCCATTTTTCTCCTAGCTGATTTATCTGGGTAGCAAGCAAGTCAACTTCGTCCTTCAGCGGTTGCCAGTTTCCATTTGGCTATACGCAGTCTATCCGATTATCCTGGTAGGCTCGGTCAAGCCGGGTTTTATACTCATCAATTTTATCTGCCTGAAACCTTTCTACTTCCCTATGAAAATGATCAAACTGCTCTAGCCACCAAGTTGACATTACGTTGAAGGCATCTATTTCGCCACGTTGCTTTTGAAGCTGCCATCCCCTATCTAGATCATCAAAGGAAGGAATATTGGCATTATCACTAGAGCGCTTTTCTGCCGTAGTCGGTATACACGTCTTTTTAAAGAAAAACCAAACTCGCTTGGTTCCAGTCTTTTTTGTCACATTTTCGGTATAGGGTTCTTGAATAATTGGAAAGCCAATTTCAAATGAGAATTCTGGTTTTGCTTTAAAGCTAATTCTTGTTAGCTCTGCCTGTGGAAAATTAATTGCCAAATCAGGTGCGATATTGGTTACTTCTTTTTGTATAGACTCTAAATGAAAAACAAATAGACTTTCTATTGCATCCTCAACTCTTACCATCTCTCGATCTATTACTTTCTTAGCGACATCATTAACAATGCGTTTCAGCACATAAGAAAGATCGTTAAGCTTTTGATTAAGCGTTTTAAGCTTCTCTTTTTCTACAGGAGTGCGCGCCTGAAATTTTTTGCCAGCATACCCTGAGTAACCTTCCTTTAGCTAAATCTCGAATGAGTCCTTCCAACAAAGAAACATCTCCAAGTGTGGCGTATTCAAAAGCTTTTTCATTTAAGAGGTTGACACTTTTACCGTCTTGCAATGCATTAAGAATACAGGTTGTAACTTTGTCGACTGCCTTAGAAAGTTCCCTATCCCAATCATAAAGAGGTATTAATCGAGCTACAATTTGTTCGCCAAAGCAAGGGTTGCCCTTCAGATTTCTGATCGTTTGATCTAAAGCCATCCTTGGGTCTATATTCTTTTTCCCACTTAAAAAGTCTTGAAAACTGTTGTTAATTTCGTCAAAAGGAGATGTTAAGGCTTTTGCCTTATCCTGAACGCTTTTCTCAAGTCTTGATCTAATATCCTCAACTCTTTTGCACTCAATCTTATATTTCTCTCCCGAGCTGTTTATCACGGCGCTAGTCGTTTGAGAAGCCCATCTCACAAGTTCAGAAGCTGCATTGTCTTTAAGTTTGCCAATGAGCTGAGGAATAATAAGATCAGGATACTCCTTTAAAATATGCTGCTTTAAGTGTTGGTGAAAGGCTCCGGCATTCGCTTCTTTCCAAACGCCTTCATAAAGTCGCTTTCGATCATGATCTGTCCATTTATTGACATTTCTGGGCAGATCATCAAGCACATCTTCCGGCATTAAAAAATTGAAGTGACTGTCTAGATCAGCAGCAGCACTATTTTTTTCTGCATCGCTTCCACTGATCATCTTTAATGCAAGCAGCGCAGGCAAACTGCTTAGTTTAGTGATTTCTATGCTGTTAATTGCCTGCGCATACTCTCCCAAACTTTCCTTTAGTTTCAGGCGAATATCTTGCACGGTTTTATTAATAAATTCTTTCTCGCTATCGGGCCAGTCCTTATTGCTGCGAAACACATCAATCCGATTGAGGACAAAAAGCATCCTTGCAGGCGAACCACCCAGCTCCTTTACTTGATCTACAACCTCTTGCAGCAGATGGGAAACCTTTTCTTTATCTGTCTCAGCGCTATTGTAAGTCACTAAGCACAAAGCTTCTTTTGATCTTCTAATAACCTCGGCATTACCCTCATCGCCCACATGCGCCAGCCCAGGCAAGTCCATAATCTTTACCGTAGTCCCCTCCGGCAATTCTAAAAGATCGGGATCAGCAACCAGCCTAAACGGATAATAAACCGTCGATTGAGGGCAAGCAACATGACTATCACCGGCTGCTCTATGTTTCAAGTAAGCTTTCATGACCCCATCAAGGCGGTCATAAATGTCCTCATTACTGACATTATGCCAAGTGCCACACTTCCAAGTAGCACCCGGTGTCTCCTCAATTTTGATCGCTTTTTGATCGCTATACTCTACCGTCACCACCCCAGCACTCATCTCCTGCACTGCTCTGGGCATCAATTCCGCACCGCATAGCAAGTTCACCAGCGAACTCTTTCCGCTGCTAGTCGTCCCTGTCGTGGCCAAGATCAAAGTCGGATTATCCAACCCATCGCAAAGCGTTGTCACAGCCTGATTCAACTTATCCGTCAAAAACTTGAGCTGAAGCTCAGGATCGATATCGGCTTCATAGTTTTCCGGTAGCTCGTTATAAATTTTCTCGCAGCATTCCCACAGCGCCGTCGCAAAATCTTTAGCCTCGTCTTTTACGCCAGCAAAAATTGCTTTGATATCATCAGCCATTAAGACGTACCACTTTTTAGAGAATATGTGAGCTACAAATGAGCGAAAATAGGCAACTGTTACGCTCAGCGCTGTTTCATTTCCGAGCCACAAAATGATTCGGCATGACAGAAGCTACCTACATCCAGACCTTTGACTTAATTCGACTAGCGTTAGGCTTACCGATAATTCCCGCTATTCAATTCAAAATTCACTGATTCATCAAAAAATATTTCTTAGCGGCTTATCAAGCTCAGCCATAAAAGTGTTGCTAATATAGCGCAAATTGTGTCTTTGCTTACAAAGCCTTACGGCGCAAATTGATAAAGTGCCTTTATGCTAGCGTTTTAGGTACTGCATAGCGCTGAAGTTGCATGACCTCGGAAGAAGCTCTTGCGCTTGTTGACCAAGCGATCTGTCACAACCACCGCATCAAAAGTGGGCTGAGCCCATTGCAGCGCACTGTCTTTTGCTATGCTTGGGAAGCGCGTTCCTATGGTGAAATTGCCAAGCACTTAGGCTATGAGCTGAGCTACGTCAAGCAAGCCGGTTCGCAGCTTTGGCAGTTGCTCTCACAGGCGCTGGCGCAAAAAGTCACTAAGCGGAATGTGCGGCTGACCTTGCAGCGCAGCTTGTCTCTGCGCGAATCAGCCCTGTCAACAATGAAATTGACGGCGGGATCGACGGCGGAATCGACAGTGGTATCGACACTGGTATCGACGACACCGGAGATTGACTGGGGCGATGCGGTGGATGTCTCTTGCTTTTATGGCCGCGAAGCTGAGCTCAAACAACTCATTCAGTGGACGGTAGGCGATCGCTGTCGGCTGATCGGCATTTTTGGCATGGGCGGTATCGGCAAAACCGCCCTCTCCATTCGCTTAGCCCAGCAGCTCAATCAACAATCTCATTTCTCTAAAATTATTTGGCGATCGCTGCGAAATGCACCCCCCCTAGCCGATCTCATTACAGACTTGCTTCAGGTGCTTTCACCCTCGCAGACTACCGCTAAAACCTTCGGTCAACAGCTCTCTCATTTACTTAACTGCTTACGACAACATCGCTGTTTAATTGTGCTAGACAATGGTGAAACCGTCATGCAGCCAAACGAAATAGATAGTCCATCTCCTTACGAAATGCTCTGGCAGCAGTTAGGACAAACCCAGCACCAAAGCACCATTTTACTCACTAGCCGCGAAAAGCCCCCTAGCATTGCCGCTTACGAAGGCAATGTCCTACCGGTGCGATCGCTCCGACTCACCGGACTGCCCGCTGATCTCGCTCAATCTTTGTTTGATCTTAAGGGTAGTTTTAAAGGTAGTGCTCCCCAATGGCAGCAATTAGTGGCCTACTATGCAGGCAATCCGCTGGCGTTAAAAATGGTCGCAGCGGTCATTCAAGAGTTGTTTGATGGGCAAGTAGGGAGTTTTCTGGACTGCTTGCAAGCGGGAGAGACTATTTTTGGCGATATTCAAGATTTGCTGAGCCAGCAAATTAATCGGCTCTCAGTGCTACAGCAACAGACGCTCGACTGGCTGGCGATCGCCCGCAAACCCATCACCCTCTCCCAGCTTCGAGCTCACTTTACACCCATCTTGGGACTAGGGCTAGGCGAACTGCTTGCGGCCCTTTCAGCCCTAGAGCGTCGGAGCCTAATTGAAAAATTACCGCCCTCTTTAGATCAGCACCAGCCCAGTTTTACACTACAGCCCGTCGTGATGGAATACGTTACCCATCGGCTGATTGAGCGAGTGTGCGAACAAATGCTGACCCGCAAGCTCATCGCCCATTCGCCGCTAGCCTCCCATGCTCTCATTCAAGCTCAAGCCCCAGACTATATCCGTCAGACGCAGACTCGGCTCATTCTTAAACCCATTGCTGATGGGCTGCTAGCGCTGAGCGCTCAGGCGGACTGGACGAAAACAATCCGGCAGTGGCTGGGCGAATTGCGCCAAATTCCTTCACAGACCGGCTATGCAGGCGGTAACTTGATCAATTTGCTGATTCAAATGCAAATTGATCTCAGCGGCTGGGATTTTTCACAGTTGCCGATCTGGAGCGCTTATCTCAAAAATGTCACCTTGCATCGGGTCAGCTTTGCCCAATCAGACCTTTCACATTCGGCGTTTAGCGAAACTTTTAGTCAGGTGTTAGCAGTTGCCTTTAGTCCAGATGGCAAGCTGCTAGCAACCGGCGATGTCAATCACGAAATTCAGCTCTGGCGGGTGGCAGATGGCCAGCTCTTGTTCACGTTTACGGTGCAAGCAGGCTGGATCTGGTCGGTGGCGTTTAGTCCAGATGGCAAGTTGCTGGCCGGTAGCGCTAATCAGTTGGTGCAGCTTTGGGATGTGCAGAGCGGAGACTTGGTGCAAAGCTTGAGTGGCTATAGCGATCGCGTTTTCTCAGTCGCCTTTAGCCCCGATGGTCAACTGCTTGCCACCGGCAGCGAAGACCAGTGGGTGCGCATTTGGGAGTGGCGCAGCGGCAAGCTCCGCCACCAGCTCAGCGGCCATACCGACGAAGTGCGATCAGTCGCATTTGCTCCCCAGGCTCAAAATAGTCAGCGGCTGACCTTAGCGAGTGCTAGCTATGACGGCAGCGTCAGACTCTGGGATGCTGTCAGCGGCGAGTGCGCCCAGGTTTTAAAAGGGTCTACTAAGCTGAGATCGGTGGCGTTTAGCCCAGATGGAAAAGCGTTGGCTAGCGGCGGCGCGGCGGGCTACCTCAAGCTGTGGCAGGTCAAATCGATCAGAGCGTCACGATGGCAGCGGTTCTCCTGCAAAGAATTACTCAATGCCCAGCAGCCGATTCGCAGCATAGCCTTTAGTCCCGATGGCCGTACGCTCGCTGGCGGCAGCGATGATGGCAAAGTTTGGCTGTGGAATTACCGTACCGGCGAATTGCTTAAAGTGCTGTCGGGGCATACGAGCTGGATTAGTGCGATCGCCTTCAGCATCGATCACCTCCTCGCCAGCGGCAGCGAAGATCGCACCGTTCGGATCTGGCACAATAACCTCTGTCAGCGGCAGTTGCAGGGTTACAGCAACGGCATTTGGTCGGTCGCCTTTAGCCCCACCGGCAACCTGCTGGCCAGCGGTAGCCAAGATCGGCGGGTGCGGCTCTGGTCAGCCACAACGGGCGAATTGTTAGGCAGCTTAGCGGGCCACACTAGCTGGATTTGGTCAGTTGCTTTTAGTCCTACTCAACCGACGCTGGCCAGCAGCAGCGAAGATTGCACCATCCGGATTTGGGATATTCACACGCAGCAACAGCGCCATCTACTCACCGGGCATAAGGATGCGGTGCTCAGCCTTTTGTACACGCCCCAAGGTACGCTCTGGAGCGGCAGTTTAGATGGCAGCTTAAAGCAGTGGACAGAGACAGGGATTTGTCTGCAAACAATTGATAGAGAGCGTGACGGACATAGCGGTGGAATTTGGGCGATCGCCCTCAGTTCAGACGGCACCCGGCTACTCAGCGGCAGTCAAGATCAAACTCTCAAACTCTGGGATGCCCATAGCGGCCATCTGATCGATACCCTCAGCGGTCATCAGAGCTGGATTCGCGCCGTTGCTATCAGCCCTGATCATCAAATGCTATTGAGCGGTAGTGCCGATGGAATCCTCAAGATCTGGCAAACTGACGATGCTGGCAAATACCGCTGCCAGCAAACCCACATCGCCCATTCAGGGCCAGTCCTATCCATTGCCATTCACAAAAGCGGTCAACAAATCGCCACCAGCAGCACCGATCACACCGTCAAGCTATGGAATCTCAAAACCAGCGGTCATCAGGCCATTCCGCAGGCCCACGACCGCTGGGTAAAATCTCTAACCTATAGCCCCGATGGCTTGACCCTAGCAAGCTGTAGTCAAGATGAAACTATCAAGCTTTGGCACACAACACGCTCAGAAAATGCGCCAACCTTGACCCAAACGCTGCGAATGCCTAGACCCTATGAAGCCCTGAATATTGAACAAGCCAGTGGACTTACGCCTGCACAACAAGCTGCATTGCAACAACTCGGCGCAACAACAGTTGCTAGAAAGAGATTGCTAGAAATGGATAAATTGCACCTATCTAGCTGAATTGACTGGATAGGCTGTAGATGTTTGTGGTGGGACGGGCGCTGGAGACATGGTTGTTACTTCATTATCGCCGCCGATAATGAATAGGGCTTACCCCACTGGAGCTCAAAGGGTCATATTCAACCATTTGGCTTGAAAAGACTATCTGGCCATACTTTTGGCAGTAGGTGATACCCGCTCAGCAAAATTGGCCTACGACCGAGTTGAAGCTAGCCGTCGGTTGAGACAGTGGGTTCGAGAAAATGGATAGGCTAAAGTTTCTCAAGATCTTCACCTAATTCACGTAGGCGGGCAGTCAGTTTTTCGGCTTTTTCTTCTGCGCTTAGGGTGCGATCGCCGTCCACTATAAACCAACCCAACCGCGCCGTCGGTCCGCACTCAATCGCGTTTCGATCTCAGCCAACGTCGCACTTAACTTCAAGCATCCAAAAAAACTCCCCGATTTGCAAACGCATCATTTCGCCGTTGACAGGCTGAAATGCTTAAGCCTAAAAATTCCCGAACCTAGTCGAGGAGTCGGGGCGGTTGATGCGATGACATCAGTTAAATGATGAATTAAGCCGAATATTCGGGTGATTATACAGCAGCTTTCCCGGATAAGCACCTTTGGATTTATACTTAACCTGTCAAAAGTGCCAGATAACACCCTGCTTTCCCAGATTTATACAGCAAAAATGGCAGTTAACTTCTGTGAATAGGTGTCTTATACAGCAGAATCGATAGGTAATATGGAAATTTAGGATATTATTTAGCAGATCTGCTGTTGAATATATAGTTAGATTGCTTCTTGCAAAAATTAATAAAAACATAAGTAACCAATGACAGCAACAACTCCTAGCACAATTCGGACTGTTAAAGTTTGGCTCAATGCCTTCATTCCAAAAGACGTGGATAGTTTAACGGAGCAAGCACCTAGCCCCCACGCTGGCAAGACAATGCTCAGGGGGCCTATCCCTGGGATTTCTGATTGTTACCTTACGGATAATCGCGGGTTTGATCCAGACATTAAGGCAGTTTCGCGGATGCATTCTGAAATTGAAATTGATGTGGCAGGGGTGACCACCCTATCTCAGATGCATAAGTGTGACACAACCCATGAAATTGATTGTGAGGATGGAAAATCGGAATGCACGAAGAGTGGAAACACCTCACGTATGTCATTCTCGAACCTGCGTAGTTCATCTGGGGTAATTCAGGTTGATATCAAAGCAGCAGCAAACAATCCCTGTCAGAGTGGTTCTCCCGATATAGATTACGAAGGTACGATCACAATTAACGTTGGGGCACGAACTGTTGGATTCGATGGAAAGATAGATGAGTTTCCTGCCTTTGAGATGTATGCCAGCATAAATGGTGGAAAAGATGTAAAGGCGATCTTTCAAGAAAATCCCCTTCCAGGCAAAAGTCCCTGGAATTTGCCTGGAGGTGCTAATCGCGCAATTAAAAAAGTGTATCTATTTGAGTTGATTACAGCCTAATTCAGCTTAAGTAGATAACTTTCCTAAACACTTTTAGAGAAATCTTCCGGACGAACGTAATCAGGGTGTGTACAAACACAGAAAACGACCAGTCTCACCTAATACATTGAGGTATGAAACACATTCAAACGCTTCGTTTCATTGTCATTGGGCTATTAGGACTCCTCGTATCTTTTCTAATACGACTCTATTGGACTCCGGTTGCACTTGGACAGGCTAGTTTTCAAACTGCTTTAGACGAGGTGGAGAAAACTTATATCTGTTCTAGTGCTTCACGCGAGTACCCGATTTCACAGCTCCAAACACTTAGCCAAGAGTCGTTCCAGACAGAAATCGTTGAAGAGTTAGCAAAACAGTTATCTGGTTGTGTCGCCAGCAGACAAAATCGGCTTGGCTCAGTTGATCTGTCTA
This sequence comes from uncultured cyanobacterium, assembly GCA_963740915.1. Lineage (GTDB taxonomy): Bacteria > Cyanobacteriota > Cyanobacteriia > Phormidesmidales > Phormidesmidaceae > Phormidesmis. Next base: position 4,095 of record CAVUFV010000003.1, on the reverse strand, counting down.
AACTAGCTGGAGTTACTTATACAACACACCTTCTTAACAATGGTGCTAATGCAGTTGTTATAGCAGGAGTTGGTAGACATAACACCAATGATATCGATCTGACTTCAGGGCTTGAAGGCTTTTCTACTGGAATGGCTGATTTCTTAGTTAAAAATGCTAATCAGCAAGAATTTGCTGTCGAATTGGACAAAACAGAAGGAATTCCGGCAGACAAAAGAAGTTTTAGAGAACCTTTACTTAGTTGGAAAGCTGTAAGAAGTAGAGTAGGGAGAGTAGTTCTAACAGGCTCAGGGAATTTAGCCTTTCCGACGAAGCTAAGTTTAAGCGGAAACAGGGCAGTGGTTGAAGCAGACCTTGCAGTTCAGCATGAGATTCCAGATGTGGACAAAATGCCGCCGCATTTCAAGATTTACTTCAAAGGTGAAGCTTCTGATCAAGATTTACTGTTGAATCGATCAAGAAAATTAGGACAAGCCGAGTTGACTTTCAATGGTTTGTTGCTTAAGGGTGTTCCCCAATATATTGAAAGTGCGGCTTCCAAAAAGCTGAAAGAGAACAAGATAGGTTTTGAAGTTGATCCTAAAATGGATGATAGCTGGGCAAAGTTTAGTAAAACACTTGAGGTGCCTAGAGCAACCCCACTAGATGCAACTCTAGCTGAATACAGGAAAATTGAAGCTAGTCTAAAGAAGAATAAAGATGAAGCATCAAAGCTCTTGAAAACTATTTCTGATTACCAAGTTCAACTAGATAAAGTGCCCGAATCGAAGAGAAAAGCACTGGAAGCAAATCTACAAAAAGCTCAATCTGATCTCAGTGGCATACAGGCTAGTATCCGAAAGAATATTACTGATAAGTATTCAAAGCTTAATAACTTATCTCTCACGTCGGAGTTTGTTTGTGCTCCTGAATTTATACGAAAGTTTGAGTTTCCAATCTTTGAGAGAAAGGTTTCAGCTAAGACAGAAGGAGCTTCAGCAAGTGCTGGTATTGGAGTCACTGGAGATGTAGTGATTGACATTGCTAAACCAACTTGTAACGTCACTTTTGCTCCACCCTTCAAAGTCAACTCCTCTATCTATTCAGATATCAGTATCAGCTCAAATGGTTACTTTGGTGCACAAGCAAAGGCATCGGGTGAGAAAGATTTTGGCATTAGCTTTACAAGTAATAAAGGTTACGGGAATTACAGTTTCTCCAGCATGACCTTAAAGAAGAATGAAAAAGAGGCAATAGCTCAGCTTGTGCTTAAAAGTGTAGATAATGCAATGGAAGACGAAAAGTTGCTGAACGATCTTGCAAATAGGGTTATGGATGAAACTGTACTTCCTATGCTTGATCAAATCGAAGGTACCTTAATTGGTACTGATGCTGCGCCTTTCAGTACGTCGCAGATTTGTGACTTATTTATAAAAGTAGGGAAAGCTTCTGGTTCGGAGGCGGACAAGGTATGCTGGGCTTTGGGTTTAAAGATCCCAAAACCTTCTGAAGCAATTGAAACTGTGACCCAAAAGCAGACAAAGGCACAGAAAGATCTAGAAAGGGTGGATAAGTCACTGAGTGATGCGGAGAAAGAGGTAATCGATTTAAACGAAAAAGTAACCAAAAAAGGAGATAGTTTAGCAAACAAATTATGCCGCTTTGATCCTTTAGGTCTTTGTGATAAGGCACGAAAGCAGCTTAAATCAGATTTAGATAATCTCAATTCAGCCTTGAGAAAGGCAAAAGAGACGAAAGATGGATTGAGCGCAGAGAAAAATAGGTTAAGCCGTCAAGTTTTAGACCTTCAGAAGAGAGTAGGCGATCTAACAAAAGAGTGGGAGACATATAATCAATGGGTTGAGTATTCTGCCTCGAAAAAAGTACGAGAAGTGGCCAAGAGTTTCGTACGGAATCAAATTTTACTAAGTTCTAATGTAGTAGACACGAAAGCGATCGCAAGAAAGTTTCTAGATGTAGTCTGGAAGCTGGAGGAAGCTAATAGCAAAGCTAATGAGTTGATTGATCTCACAGAGAACTTATTTCACAAGTTTGTGCCAGACAGACTATCTATTAGTGTAAAAGCTGCAGGAAGAGTTGGGTTTGATTCTCGTGCACGTCTTCTAGAAACTAGCCCCCAATTTATAAATAACTCAGAGCTTGTGTTTAAAGACGGCAAACCTTCTATGAAGGTGAAGCTTTCGGCGTATAAGAATCGGCCTGAAGCCAAGGAAGGAAACTTGGGCGGGCTTGCTCCTATTGGAGTAATTTTTAACGCGCAACAAGTCGCTTGTATCGGTGGCAAAGTTGAACAAGACCTTTCTTGTTCAGCAGGTGCAAAAAAAATCGATATACCTTGGGGCAACAACAAGCCTTTGCTAACTGACACTATAGGAGGTGAGAAAATAGCAGAAAATGAAACAGTAATCTTTGATGAACCTGTCTCTCTTCAAATTAAGTCCTAGCTTAAGCAGAGGTAACTCATGATATCTATGTCTGGAAAAATTGAGAGTCGTTTAATATCAGAAAGTAAATTCAAGCCTTTTTGGATTCTTTTGGTATTCATGCTACTGGTAACTTCTCTAAGTCTTTACCATTTTTGGAATCCTAGTATATCCGTTAAGCTACTACCATCAGAAGCGATTTCGTCTACTGAACTTCAGCAAAAAATTGATTCTTGGCGGCTCAGTTATCCAGATTTAACCCAGGCAATGAACCGCCATAGCGTATTTCGAGATCTCACAAAAGTTTTGCAACAAAATGCGAATGCTGCACAAGAGGTTGAAAAAGCAGTGCTGCTGAACAACAATAGCAGCATGGAATTACTTGCAGTAACTGTTGGAGTCTTATCTTCTCAAGGAACGCCACAAGCTCAGCAAGCATTATGCGATATGCTGCAAGAATTTCGTCAAGATGAGGACAAGGTAATGCTCGTATTGCCTCAGATTATGTTACTTGAACAGCCGCAGGATCTTCTGTTTGACGAACTACAAGCTTTTATTCGTAAAAGTCATAATCCAATCCTTCGCGAAAATGCTGGGTTAACTCTTGCAGGTCTATCACAGCACGCTTACGAGACGAATCAACCGCTTGCTCAAAGAATTACGCTTTGGCTAGAAGGTAAGAAAGCTGTGTTAACACAAGAATCTCAATCCCTACCAGCGTTCTTGGATTTACTTGGTAACACAGGTAATGAAATTTTTCTACCTTATATCTTAAAAGCAACTACTTATGAAAATGCTGAAGTGCGTGCCCGTGCAACTTTCGCCCTTCGGCTCTTTAACGGTGAAGAAGTAGTCGAAACTCTAGAACAACTTGCGACTGATCAAGACTCAGTAGTTAAAACAAACGCGATCGAGGTTCTGAGCTATTTCCGCCCAAGTTATGTGAATCAATAAGGATATTAGCTTTCTATGAGTAGCAGAAATTGGCTGTTAAGGTTTGTAATTTTTGGAGTATTGCTTGCTTCTAAAAGTTCACTTCCTGTGAAAGCAAGTGATGAAGCTGCTAGTTCCTCCACAGAATATAACTTTGAGTGTGTTCCCCTAGAGACTAACGGAACACGTTTTGCGACAAGACCTATTACTTCTACGACTACTCAAATTGCTCCTCCTCTCTTCATCTGGGAATCTCCAGAGTTTAGTAGCTCAGGTTATACTCCTGAACGTCGTTGTAAAGAAGTAACGGCTAGGTTGAAAGCTGCTGTTAGTACAGTTGAAGGTAATCCTGCCAATCTTCGCCTGACAATAGGTTCTGTAAATGAATTGCCTGTTCTATGTCATGTTCAATCAAATGAAATTTGTGATAGTAGCCGTGTAATTTTTACATTAAATAGGAAAAACAGAGCTAACCCAGCATTTGTCATGGCTACAATGCTTAAATTTACAACTACAGGAGTTGGAACAGGTTTAGTAGAGTAATGTGAAGCACGATAACTTGATAAACCTGCCAATGTATTACTTGTCTACATATCTTTTTAGTATCGCAATCTAGCAACACGTTGGAGCGGACGAGCGAGAGATCCGGTGGAGATACCGAGGATACTAGCCGCCGCTCAACTTAGCCGTTATACCACTAGTCCCTGGTAGGGATACTTCTTGAAGCTTATCTGTCAAG
>CAVUFV010000002.1:0-49770 GCA_963740915.1 uncultured cyanobacterium | reverse complement strand
TGCATACTGCTCCAAATCCCCTCGCAGTGCATCTAACTCGCCCCGCACAATTATTTCCTTATCCCAAGCCTTCTCGTGCATCTGCGGACTCGTTCCATTTGGCTTCTTTTCTTCCCACTCTTGCAACAGCGGATGCCATTTGGATAAAAACGGGCGTAGGCCATTGTTGAGGACTGCGATCGCAATTCCCCCCACCGAATCATGCGACGCGCCCACATTTGGCCCCGCCTTCCGCAAAATCTCCCGCGTCGAGCCAAACAAGCTATACAGCGAATTCATTGCCTCCCGCACCAACCCCTCCTGCGGATTCAAACTCTGTACCGCCACCCGCGTCACCAGTTCCACATACAGCTCCCAAGCCGCATTGCGTTCAGTCGGGTCAGCCTCCCAAGAAGCCGAGCCAATGCCAAACGGCAGGCTCACAGTAACCTGTTTGAGCTTAGCAGGGTCAGATTTCGGCATATTGCTGCGTAAAGACGATTAATTTTGGTCTAATTATAAGATGGCCTGCCGCTAAACCAAAGGTATGTACTATGTTATACGTATTCGCATGAGTCATCTTGAATGCCTACGCTCCTAACCGTCGGCCCCTATCGATTCTTTTGCTACGCAGGCGACCGAGATGAGCCACCTCATGTTCATGTTGAACGTGACGAAGATGAGTCAAAGTACTGGCTCGATCCGATCCGTCTTCAAAAGAACAGAGGATTCAGCCGAACTGAGCTGAATCGTATTCAAAAGCTTGTTGAAGAACACCACGAGGAACTGCTAAAAGGCTGGAATGAATTCTTTAACGATTGAATTACTAGAAGTCCCAACTATTCAAAAACTAGACATCACCGACGAAACCCTTACTGTGGATTTGTCTGATGGTAGAACTATTTCCGTTCCGCTGGTATGGTATCCCCGACTAACGCACGGCTCAGCCCAGGAACGCGGTAACTACCGCTTTATTGGCGGCGGGAGCGGTATTCATTGGAGCGATCTAGACGAAGACATCAGTACTCAAAATCTCATCATTGGACAACCTTCTGGCGAAAGCCAAAAGTCTTTTCAACGATGGTTAGAGCAGAGAGCCCAAGATGGACATCAATAACTAAGCTAGCCACACTCGTAGAAAACTGTTGGGGAAGAGGCAGTAGCAATCCTCCCTTCGATCCCTCAGTGGCCGCGACTGGTTCGCTAAATACGGTAGGATCGAGGCTAACGATAAAACTTCCATTCTTCTCACCGCATTCGGCATCTCATGGGCAATACCTTCGGACATTTGTTTCGCATCACCACCTTTGGCGAATCTCACGGCGGCGGCGTTGGCGTCGTGATTGATGGCTGCCCGCCGCTGTTAGAAATTTCTGCTGAAGAAATTCAGTTTGAGCTAGATCGCCGCCGTCCGGGGCAAAGCCGAATTACCACCCCGCGTAAAGAAACCGACACCTGCGAAATTGTTTCGGGTGTGTTTGAAGGCAAAACGCTGGGCACGCCGATTGCCATTTTAGTGCGCAATAAAGACGCGCGCTCTCAGGACTACGATGAGATGGCAAAAACCTACCGGCCCTCTCATGCCGATGCCACTTACGATGCTAAATACGGTATTCGCAACTGGCAAGGGGGCGGGCGCTCATCGGCTAGAGAGACGATTGGGCGGGTAGCGGCAGGGGCGATCGCCAAAAAAATTCTCAAGCAAGCTTGCGGCGTAGACGTATTAGCTTACGTCAAGCGCATTCAAGATATTGAAGCTACGGTAGACAGCAATACCGTTACCTTGAAAGACATCGAAAGCAACATGGTGCGCTGCCCCAATCAAGACGTAGCCGAGCAAATGATCGAGCGCATTGATCAGGTGCGTAAAGACGGTGACTCGATTGGCGGCGTTGTCGAGTGCGTGGCGAGGAACGTTCCCAAAGGGCTAGGCTCACCCGTATTTGACAAGCTCAGTGCTGATTTGGCTAAAGCAGCGATGTCGCTGCCAGCCACCAAAGGCTTTGAGATGGGATCAGGCTTTGCGGGCACTTTACTCACCGGATCTGAGCACAATGACGAAATGTATCGCGGCGAGGACGGTGGGTTTCGCACTCGCACAAACCGTTCTGGTGGCACCCAAGGCGGCATTTCTAATGGTGAAAACATTGTCCTTAGAGTCGCGTTTAAGCCAACGGCCACTATCCGTAAGGCCCAAAAAACCGTCAATAGCACAGGGCAAGAAACCATTTTGGCAGCCAAAGGTCGCCATGATCCTTGTGTCCTACCCAGAGCCGTACCGATGCTCGAAGCGATGGTAGCCCTTGTCTTGTGCGATCATTTACTACGGCATCAGGCCCAGTGCGGTACGCTGGCTTCTGAATGATCATTAACTGACGAATAGGCATGGTCGATAGCGCAACTAGAACTGACGAAAATCGGATTCCCTGGGAAGCAGACAAATTTTGGATCCGATTAAAGGCAGCTAGCCAGCATGGGCTAGCGGTCGGTGCGCTGCAACCGATTGAAACCATCATTGAGCACATCGAATCAGGCGGAGTTCGCTTTGTAGTTCGCATGTTAGCCAATCTTTCGCGCAAGGAAAAAGCCCGCCAGCAGCAGGGTAAAACCATTCCGGCGAATCCTTTTTTGCCCTACGAAACCGATCTCTACGTCAGTGACCTTTCACCCACTCATCTCTGCTTGCTGAATAAGTTCAATGTGGTCGATCACCATTTTTTAATTGTGACTCGTGAGTATGAGTCGCAAGAAAACTGGCTGACGTTAGGCGATTTTCGAGCGTTGGCCCAGTGTCTGTTAGCCGTAGACGGGCTGGTTTTTTTTAACGGCGGTAAAGTTGCTGGCGCTAGTCAGCCACACAAGCATTTACAAGTTGTGCCCTATTCTGATGAGCTAAAAGAATTCCCGATTGAGGCAATGATGGCTTTGGCCCAAAAAGATGAGCGCAAACCGGGTGATGAGATGCGGTTTTTACCCTTTCCTTTTTGCCATGCTGTGCTTCCTTTCAGCTTTGCTAGGGATGCTCTATTAGCCGCGCATCAGCTTTTAGGGGGCTACCATCAGCTTCTTGAAGCCGTAGGCATTACGAGCAGCGATCGCTTCCCTTTGACAGGCACCCAAACAGCAGCCTACAACTTCCTCTGCACTCGCGAGTGGATGATGATAGTGCCCCGCAGACAGGAAAAATACGCTGGTATTTCAGTCAATTCACTAGGGTTTGCCGGTTCGCTGCTGGTCAAAAACAAAGACGCCTTTCGGCAGCTCGCTGACGTTGGCCCCATGAATTTGCTAAGGCAAGTAGGCTTTAGCCTCACCGCTGAGCGCTAGCGTCACAGATCAGCTTGCAGACCAATATTTTTTTTGAAAAGCTCGTCAAAAAGGCAAGAATTGCGATCATTCAATTGCTGCTGACTGTACTAAATACCGAAACGATTTGCCAAACGATGGGACTCAGCGCTGAGAACGTCCAATAGCTAACGCAAAACGCTCGCTAAGAGCAGACCAGATAAAAATTGTTTTAGCCTATGTTTTAACCTATGTTTTAGCCTAAAGCCGTTGCGTCTTCACCGCATTCATCGACGAGGTAGCACAGCGCCTTAAACCGTAACATCATCAGCTGGTCGTACAGCGGGTTAATTTTGCACATAGGCGGAATCCGTAGCAGGGTATGCCCGAAGACTTTGATATCCCTTTCAAAAGGGCAATCAGCGGGGATCAGCGCCACGATGCGATGTGCAGTTTTAGGGTTCTCAACCGGGATCTGCTCAATTCGGTGTTTCACCGGTTGCAAGAGATCTAAGGTTTTCTTTTTTCTAGGCAGAGAAGAGGAATACATAGTGACAGAACTGTTTTCAGTTCAAAGAAAAGGGCGATGGATTTTGATAAAAATAGTGGTAGTCGTTAAACAACATACCCAGGGTGATACCAAAATCCACCGAGATAGAAGGTGATTTAATTCAAACAACAGATACTAAATGAATGAGTTAAAGCTCTAATAAAGATTGCATTAAAGACGGCGTACAAAGAACAGGCTGGAGAAAGTCGCTCTGAGCAAGCTTTATGTATTTGCTATCATTCGCTATCATTCGCTATTTATAGGTTAGCGGCGGCTGATAACGACTGCCTGGTCAATGTGTCACATTTGCTAAGCGTCCTAGTAGGCGGCTTCTAAGTTTTTTGGGGGTCTTCCAGAGCAACTCTAAGTCTGTAGCCACTGATGTTTTTCATCCGTTAATTATTTCTATCCGCTGACTATCTTAGACATAGAATTTCTGTTTGCGGGTTCGCTAAGAACATTTTTCAAGGAAATATGCAAAATTCACATATGGCCCATGCGTCTTAGCCGGATCTTTACTGTTTTGGCAGCCTGCTTGGGCAACCGACCTTCGACCGACGGATCCTTGTAGTCAGAGGCTTACGGTCGCATTTTCGCAAGAAGACATTAGATAAACAACAGTCTTGTTGTTAAACGCTAGCGTCTATTTTTTTATGAATCCATCAAGATTTAACTTATGTACCCTTCTAAAGCTGCCGCCTTGAAGCTAAATGTTGGCTTAAGCCTAGTAAAAGATGCTTTAGCAACAGTCTTAAATGCCCTAAAAACACCCTAGAACGCCATTAAAAAGCCTCTGGGACGTTTTTTAGTAAAGCATTCCTAGAGGCGTAAGATTTGTTTTATTCCGTGTTTTCTTAAGAAGATTATGAGAATTCTCTAATCAGCCGTTGCTGTTAGCGCATTGTCACAAATTCCTCGGCGGAGCTAGGGTGAATGCCAACGGTGGCATCGAAGTCAGCTTTGGTCGCACCCATTTTGAGGGCGATCGCCACGCCTTGAATGATCTCAGCAGCACTATCACCGACCATATGGGCCCCCAAAACTTTGTCCGTTTCGGTATGCACAATCAGCTTCATGAGCGTCTTTTCGTCTTTATTTGGTAGCGTGTAGTACATTGAGCGGAAACGAGAGCGAAAAACGTGAATGTTGTCTTCACCGTATTGCGCGATCGCCTCATCTTCAGTGATCCCCACACTCGCTGCTTCAGGCGTCGTGAACACCGCCGAAGGCACTGCCTCGTAGCTCATCAGGCGAGATTTGCCGCCGTAGAGGGTATCGGCCAGCACCCGGCCTTCATTAATCGCGACTGGCGTGAGGTTAATGCGATCAGTACAGTCACCGATCGCATAAATGCTGGGTTCTGCGGTTTGGCTGTATTGGTCGGCTGCGATCGCGCCTTTGTGCGTCTCTACCGCCGTATTTTCTAAGCCTAGATTGTGCAGCTTAGGCCGCCGTCCGGTCGCCGCCAAGCTCACCGCATCCGCTACGATTACATGCTCATCGCCGTCATTAATAGTGACTGTAACCCCCTCACTGGTTTTCTCAATCCCCAGAATTTCCGCATTGGTAATCAGCTTAATGCCTTGCTTTACCAGCGCCTCATGCAGCTCATTGCGCACGTCCTTATCAAAGCCGTTCAAAATCTGGTCTTTACGAATCACCTGAGTCACCTGAGTGCCCAAGCCATTCATCACACAGGCAAATTCGCAGCCAATATAGCCGCCGCCCAAAATCACCATCCGCTTAGGCTGCTCAGTCATCTCAAACATGCCATCAGAAGTAATCGCATGTTCTATGCCCGGAATATCTGGCTTAACAGGTTCGCCCCCCACGGCAATCAAAATTCTCTCGGCGGTCACCTTCTGATCCCCAACTTCGAGCGTATGGCCATCTAGCAGCTTGGCATGAACCGGAAATATTTTCACCTCAGCGGCATCTACCATCCGCTGGTAGATGCTATTCAGGCGCTTAACCTCATTATTAACATCGGTGATCATCTTATTCCAGTTAAAGCTATGGGCTTCCATATCCCACCCATAGCCAGCCGCTTCTGACAGGTACTTAGGAAAACGAGAAGCGTATACCATCAGCTTTTTGGGGACGCAGCCACGATTGACACAGGTGCCGCCTAGGCGATCGCTCTCCGCCACCGCCACCTTTGCTCCATAAGAAGCCGCTCGACGAGCCGTCGCAATCCCACCCGATCCACCACCAATCACAAAAAGATCAAAATCGTAAGCCATAAGCCGCTCCTAAAGAAAAAAATAATGTCAATACAGAACAGATAAATATCCTTTTAAATAGCCTTGAGAGCTGCCTGTCCACATAGATCATATAAGGAATTAATTAGAGGGTGTTCCTTAATACCCAACAAATTCTCAATAAATTCCCAATAAATTCTCAGTAAAAGCCCCCTCCTTATCCTAGATAACGCTCAAAATTTAGAACGCCATCTCATCCAAAAAGGGGGCAATGAAAAGCTTCAAGCGCTACCGATTAAGCTACACCTAGCTTGCTAAAGTAGGCTTCCAAATCATCAGAGCCTCCAATTAAACGCCCATCAATAAAGACTTGAGGCGTCGTGCCCGCACCCGAAACCGCATACAGCGCTTTAGTCGTAACGCCATTGCCAAGCTCTACCTGCTCATAGCCCATACCGTGCGCATCTAGGAGGTCTCTCGCTTTAGCACAGAACGGACAACCAGGCTTGCTAAACAAAAAGACACGGTGAGGCTTACCGGCTTTTTCATTAATATAGTTCAGCATTGTCTCAGCATCAGAGACTTCAAACGGATCGCCAGGCACCTCCGGCTCAATAAACATTTTCTCAACGGTGCCGTCCTTTACTAGCATGGAATAGCGCCAAGAGCGCTTGCCAAAACCCAGATCTTCTTTGCCGACCAACATGCCCATGCCGTCAGTAAATTCACCGTTTCCATCCGGAATCACCCGAATGTTGTCGGCTTCTTGGTCTTGAGCCCAAGCATTCATAACGAAGGTATCGTTGACAGACATGCAGATAATGTCATCTACGCCGTTTTGCTTAAAGAGTCCAGCGTACTCGTTATAGCCCGGCAAGTGAGTAGAGGAGCAGGTGGGCGTAAACGCACCCGGTAGCGAAAACACAACAACAGTTTTGCCGCTAAATAATTCATCAGTTGTCACTTCTACCCACTCGTCATTTTGGCGGGTACGAAAAGTAACGTTAGGGACTTTTTGACCTTCGCGATTTTCTAATGCCATGAAACAATCATCTCCTAAAAAATAAAATGCGATGTCAGCGCGAAAGTGCCATACCTAAAACAAGGCGGTACCAAGCCACACAAAGTTGACACTGTAGACTTGCAGACTCACGCTGCAACTTACGTAGCCAACCACTAAATCATACTCATTACGAGTACGATTTAGCAAGCTAAAAAATAAATCTATCTCAAGACGTAGATTTGAAAAGGCGCTCAGCTTGAAAACGTTACCTGGGCAAAAAGCCATCAGACCAGAGCCCTTTGCTCACAAGCCACTCACGGTTAAATATTTTGGACTGATAGCGAGAGCCGCCGTCGCATAATACAGTCACAATTGTGTGCCCAGGCCCCATTGATTTGGCCAGTGCTACCGCTGCTCCTACATTAATACCCACAGAGCCGCCCATAAACAGTCCTTCCTTATACAGCAGCTGATAGATCACTCTGAGCGCTTCATGGTCATCGACTTGCAGGGCATCGTCAATCGGTGCCCCTTCCATATTCCCGGTAATGCGGCTATTGCCGATGCCTTCGGTGATAGAATTGCCTTCAGGCTGGATTTCGCCCGTTTTCACATAGCTATATAGGCCGCTGCCCATGGGATCAGCGACGACGCAATGGGCCTGAGGGTTTTTCTCTTTCAAGAACATGGCGACGCCTGCATAGGTGCCGCCGGTGCCAGTAGCTGCCGTCCAGGCATCGATTTTACCGCCGGTTTGAGCCCACATTTCGGGCCCCGTGGTTTCGTAGTGGGCCTGACGGTTAGCGAGGTTTTCAAACTGATTGGCCCAGATGGCATTGTCTATTTCATCGGCTAAGCGACCTGAAACTTTGACATAATTATTGTCATCTTTATAGGGCACTGCCGGAACGGTGCGCACATCTGCGCCAAGCGTTCGCAGCAGGTCAATTTTTTCTTGAGACTGCGTTTCAGGAATGACAATAACGCACTTGTAGCCTTTGGCATTACAAATATGGGTAAGGCCAATACCCGTATTGCCAGCGGTGCCTTCGACGACGGTGCCGCCCGGCTTCAGCCTGCCGTCTTTTTCCGCCTGCTCAATGATAAATAAAGCCGCTCTATCTTTCACCGATCCGCCTGGATTTAGAAACTCTGCTTTGCCCAAAATTTCGCAGCCCGTTTCTTCGCTAAAGCTATTCAGCCGAATCAGCGGCGTATTGCCTACCGTGCCAACAAATCCCGATTTAATATCCATCTGCTATTACACTTGTCATTCCACCTTTTTATCCTAATGGGGAACGGACGATCAGCGGAGGGTTCGCGAGTATGATTGATCAAAGATATTGATCAATCATATAGTTTCAGAATAATGGGGCGATCAAATATTATCTACCGCTACAGGGTCGCTAGCAGTTGAAGTTGGAGTTTGAATGTAGCACGCTCCGCCTTTAACCAACGGCTAGCTATTGCTTATACTGGGCGGGAAGCTCGCATTTGAATTATCGGTGCTTAATCCGCTTCAGAAAAAGAACGAAGATCTTATGAATCGACCCAATGCTTATGATTGCAACAGCCACATTTGAGCAGTTTGAGGAGGCACAAAGAGAGAGAATGTGTTGCCTGACAGCGTTAGCTCATAGCCGTGAATGAGATCTTTGAACTGAGCTGGATTTTTGAGACCCCAGGTGCTGAAAGTGGCCCATTCGCCGTAGCCGCTTTTGTTGATAGCGACAATACCGCTTTCGCCTCGGCGAAAAACCAAGAGCAGATCGCTTTCGTAGAGAACGGCCATGGGTTCGCCTTGAACCGCGTTGTGAAATTGAATCATGGCCGTTAAGTCGGGGCGCTTGTGAGTGTTGATCCAGCGATCACGATCCGCTTCATAATGCGACTCATTATGATCGCAATAAATCAACGGCACCCCACCATCGCGCCCTAAAATATAAGCATAGGCCAAATGTTCATCTTGAGGTGACAGTAGCCACGAGCGAAATCCATCGTTATGCGGAATATCATGGTTGACGACAAAAGTCACCGCGCGATTCCAAGGTAGGGCATTGCCATCGCTTTCAGGATGCGCTAGCGATCGCAGCGATCCACCAAATCCAAAGGCCTCACGAATCGTGTTAAACAGCGGAAAATCGTAGCCGGAGATCCAAGTTTCTTGCAGAAAAGGCGCTAAGAAAATCAGTTCGTCATAATCGCTGCCCGTGAGGACTTCGCCAAACCAAAATTTCTCACGCACAGTTTCATCATCTGCAGCGTTATCGATCATTCTCTCGGTAATGTGCTTAATCGCATCGACTCTAAACCCGTCAAAGCCCATCTCTGCCATCGCTTCGATCATCAGCCGCTGTTGCTTTAGAACCCAATCAGAATCTTTGAGATCGGGCAGTCCTGACAAGTTTTGATACTGCACAACGCCTCTATCTGACCATTCTCCGCCTTCGATTTCGCCAGCATTGTTAAAATCAAAAACAGAAAAAAGCCCTTCACTCAAATCCCCATACAGACGATTCTCTTCGTACAGTTCAGGTTCCTTTTGATAGCGCGCTAGCTCCGCTTTTCCCGGAAAATCGAAATGATCTTCACGAGCCTCGTTAGCCATATGGTTCACCACCAAATCCGCGTAAACGGCAATCGGGGAATCCCCGCGATGGCAAGCGGTAACTAGAGCTTCCAAGTCTTTCTTGCCGCCCAAATAAGATAGTAATACTCGATAATCTTTAGGCTGATATCGCTGCCACCACTGATCGCCTTTGGGATCGGAATATAGCGGAGGGGGAATCAGTACCGCGCCATAGCCTGCCGCTCGAATATCCTCGATATTTTTGGTGATGTCGGCATATTTCCAGTTAAAGGCGTGAAGAGTTACGTTACGCATTGCTGTTCTGTCCTATAGGCGGTTGATACGGCCAATTATGAGTATAGGTTGAGGTGTAAGTATTGAGGCGTATCGGTTAAGAATCAAGCTGTAGCGTTTAGCTTGCTTTTGGTGAGTCGGCGAGGGGAAGTGGTGGGGTGAAATCCTTTGCAAATAACTTGAAGTAGAGGGCTTGAGCAAGTTCTTTGATGGGGAAAAGTAAATAGGTGAGGGGATTGATGGTGACAATAATGTTGCGGACATCTCGCTTGGCCAAAAAGAGGATGGCATCAGCAATCGCTTTCGCACTCATAATTCCGTGAGGGTTTAAGTTACTTTTAAAAGGCCCTAACACCAGCTTACGAATGACGCAGGGTGCATCAGTTCGCCGCAGGTTAACTAAATCTCCAATGAGTCTTTTGGAGATTTCATATAGTGGGCTAAAGGCAGGGTTCACTTCAGCTTCGGAAGTATTGACCCACACTTCTTTGGTGGCGCGGCCTGTGCGGTTATCAACAGTTTCTAAAAAGATCTCTGTTAGTCTCCAAGCTGAAAGCGCATTGACTTCTAAAGATTGTTCAATCGCGTGAATAGATTTTTCGCCCATGACATTAATGCCGTGGTTGATGATCAAAATATCAATTTTATTAAAAGCGTCACGCAGATTCGCTTCTTGTCCGGTTTGCCAAGCAATGGTTTTGGTAGCTCCTGCGATATTAACAGCCGGAGAAATTCCCTTAGAAGTTGTCAACGCAATCGGTTTTGCGCCCTGTTTGGCCAAGGCTTGAATTAACGAGCCCCCCAAGGTGCCGGATGCCCCTGTAACGGCAACGGTTTTGCCTTTGAGCGAAAGAGCCGTGCCGAGAAGCTTATCGCTAATCGGAAAAAGCCCTGCATAGTAGGCGTTGGTGTCGTCAAAATGATGTCGCCAGTGATAGGTGCGGTTGACTTTCCAGTAGCCCGGAATGCCAGTGAGAGGACCGGGTTCGTGGGTGAGATCGGTGCGGGTGAGGAGGCCACGCGATCGCGCTACCGCCGCCACCAAAAAACCAGCCGCGTAAACTACGCCTGCCCAAAGTCCGCTAATACCAGTTGCCAAAGCCGCTAGCGCCATCACTGCGATCATAAATGCAGATTCTGGCGCGTCATTATAGAGCTGCGCTTTGCGATAGATCTCGGTGCTAAGCGGTGAAAAATCTTTTTTGTAAGCGCGGTGATGCCAGTTATGCAGCTGTTGAAGCGGGGCCCACTGGTGGCTAAGAAAATGGTATAGGTCGCGCACCATTTCGACCAAGACAATAGCCGCTATAGCCCACCCAATTTGAGCCACCTCAATCTGCGCAAAAATCTGCCCAAAAAACTTTCCCAATTCATCCAATGCAGTAGCTGCCATAGTCCAAATTCAATAGTTACTTATATAGTTTAGAAGTCAGAAGTTTAAAGGTTTAAAACGCTGCCCAACGCTGCTTGCAAGTAATGGTAACCCCCCAATAGCCCTCAAGTAGCGCGCAGGCGCAAAAGTCTAGGTGATCTCGCCGCTTCTCTAAATGGCTTAGCAGCCATGCCGACTGTCACAACCTGAAATGTACAGCGGCCAGAGATCCGGGTATTCTTCTATCAAGTATCCTTGGTATACACCGACACTTAGGGGTAAAGCAGGCCATGACGGCGCTACACAGAGAAGAAAAAAACAACTGGGCTAAGGCTATCAACTATAGCCAAGTTTCGGCAATTCCTGAAGTGTGGCCAATTGTGGCGAAAAAATACGGCAATAGCCTCGCCCTGCGCGACCCTCATACCCATCCTGAAACTAGATACACCTATGCTGAACTAGCCGCTGACATTATGCAGTTTGCCACGGGTTTACAGAGCCTCGGCGTGCAGCCCAATGACACTATCGCCCTTTTTAGTGAAAATCGCCCCCGTTGGCTAGTCGCTGACCAAGGGATTATGACTGCCGGGGCAATAGATGCGGTACGCGGCGCGAATGCTGACACTAGCGAATTAATATTTATTTTAAACAACAGTGACAGCACTGGTTTGGTCGTGCAGGATGTAGCGACTTTGCAAAAGCTCTCACAGGGCTTAGCTGCTGGTGTAGGTCAGCTAGAGCAGGCTTTGCGGTTTGTAATTTTGCTCACAGACGAAGCTGTTGATCCAGAAGCGGCCAAAAGCTTGGGAACCAACGTACGTCTGCTAAACTTCACCGATCTAATGGCGCTTGCAAAGGCTTCAGATCGCCCATTTACGCCCGTGGACTATGGGCGCGATCGCACCGCCACTTTAATCTATACCTCTGGCACCTCTGGTTTACCCAAAGGCGTGATGCTCAGCCACGATAATTTATTTTCTCAAATCTCCGGCGCGTCTGCGGTTGTCAGTGTAGGTCCGGCGCAAACGGTGATGAGCATTTTGCCGATTTGGCACGCCTACGAGCGCTCCTTTGAATACTTTGTGCTCTCTCAAGGCGTCACCCAAATTTATACCAACATCCGCTACGTCAAAAAAGACCTTAAAGACCACAGCCCGCAGTACATGGTAGCTGTGCCTCGGCTGTGGGAGTCAATTTATGAAGGAGTGCAAAAGCAATTTCGCGAGCAGCCGGAAAGTAAGCAAAAGCTAGTGAATTTTTTCCTCACGCGCAGCCGCGAATACATCGTGAGTAAGCGCACATTGGCCGGATTAAATCTAGAAAACTTAGAAAGTTCGCCTGTGCAAAAACTAGTTGCGGCGCTAAAGCTGATTTATCTTTGGCCTATTCATCAGATCGGCGATCGCATCGTCTACACCAAAGTCCGCGCGGCCATGGGCGGCAAAGTTGATTATCTAGTCAGCGGCGGCGGATCCATTGCTGACTATCTAGAAGACTTTTACGAAATCGCTGGAATTGAAATTTTAGGCGGCTATGGCCTAACTGAAACCTCCCCTATTACCCACGTTCGTCGGCCCTGGCGTAACCTCCGTGGCGCCGACGGTCAAGCCGTGCCGGGAGCTGAAACCGCCATTGTCAATCTCGAAACCCGTCAGCCGGTGCCCATTGGTCAGCCCGGATTGGTTTTGTTGCGCGGCCCGCAGATTATGCAGGGCTACTACAAAAATCCTGAGGCTACTGCCAAAGCCATTGATGCCGACGGCTGGTTCGATACCGGCGATTTGGGCCAGATGACGGCCCAAGGTGATTTGATTATTACGGGCCGCGCTAAAGATACGATTGTGCTCACCAACGGCGAAAATATTGAACCCACCCCCATTGAAAACGCCTGTCTGCGCAGCCCCTATATCGATCAAATAATGCTCGTCGGTCAAGACCAAAAAGCCCTAGGAGCCTTAATTGTGCCGAATAAAGAAACATTAGAAGGTTGGGCTAAAGGCCAGCCAATTGATCTTAAAGCTGAGGCCGTACAAAACCTCTTCAAGCAAGAGCTAAAGCGCGAAGTCGCTAATCGCCCCGGCTATCGCCCGGATGATCGCATCAGCCTATTTGCTTTATTAGAAGAACCGTTTACTGTAGAGAATGGCCTGCTGACCCAAAAGCTGAGTTTGAAACGGCATGTGGTGAGCGATCGCTATCAAGAAACCATCGCCGCTCTCTATGCCTAAAGTCCGTGAGCTCAACATCTGTACCCCTAACATCCGTCTTTCTACTCGCTTACCCACCTGCGCCTAAATCGCCCTCTATCCTGAAACTCGGCCTTACCCGCTAAATACACCAGTAAAAACAAAGCAACAAAGGCTTTGTATGCTCAATTCAAACAGCAATGCTCAATAGCAACTAAATCACAATCAGGGTTGATCTACTCGCCATCTAGCTCTAGGCTAAACCCGTCATTGATTTCTAATTTTTTCTTCAAAAGCGCTTCAAAAGCGCCTAAAGACTCAAATTTTTCCAGTCGCTTACCTTTCTTATAACTTCAACTATGGATGTTTCTCAGTCTCAACTGCTGCTCAAGCGGGTCGTTAATATCAAAGCAATTGTCACGCCACTTTGGAAAGATGAAGCTCAAAAGCAGCTACAGGGTCAGCTCAATGAAATTGACAGCCGTTTACAGCAGCTTGAAATGCAAAGTCAGCGCCTCTTGAGTGAAATACAAAAGCAAGGCGCTAGTCCGACCGATGCCGCTGTTTCGCAGCAAATTACCAGCGTTCAAGGCAAGCTTAACCAGGACAAAAGCCAGCTCCTTCAGCAAAAAAATCAGCTTCTTCAGCAGCTTCAGCAGGTGCAGACTTTAGAGCTAGACAAAGAAGTTAGTCAGGGCCAAATCGACAGTTTTTTCCACGTTGCGGTGGGCGATCATATGATTAAAAAAATGCAGGTTGAAATTTTGCTCCGCGATGGTGTCGTTGAAGATATTCGCGGCGAGCTCTAAAGAGTTCAACTAGAGACTTCAACTAGAGACTCAACGCAGCACACCACAACGCCACACAACGGGATACAATAAGTCGCGCTGGCGGTTGTCAGCTTCCTCCACTGTCCATTCCCCAACCCTCCATCCATGATTCGCGAAGTCTTCATGCCTGCTCTCAGCTCTACTATGACTGAGGGAAAGATCGTTTCTTGGGCCAAGTCTGCTGGCGATAAGGTCGAGAAAGGCGAAACCGTCGTCGTTGTCGAATCTGATAAAGCTGACATGGATGTCGAGTCTTTTTATGAAGGCTATTTGGCAATCATTATCACTGAAGCCGGGGAAATGGCTCAGGTCAATGATGCGATCGCTTTCCTCGCAGATACCGAAGCCGAGATTGAAGAAGCCAAGCAAAGAGCGACTGCGCTGAAGAACGGTAGCGCTTCGACTAGCAGTGCTTCAACCGCCTCAGCAGCCGCTGACGCAACAGCTGAGGCGGTTGAAGTAGTTAAAGCGGTAGCTACCCCTACGACTTCAGTAGCGACCGCTCAAAACGGGGTTGCCGCTTCCGAAACTACCACCAGAACCGTTTCGGGTAGAACCATTGTTTCTCCGCGCGCCCGTAAGCTAGCCCAGCAGCTAAAAGTCGATCTCAGTGGGCTTCAGGGTTCTGGCCCTCATGGCCGCATAGTGGCGCAAGATGTTGAGCTAGCCGCGGGTCAAGCGCCGACGCCTAGCCTCACAGCACCCATCGCTGCCGCGATCGCACCAGCCGCTGCGACCAAAGATCCGGTTGCCGCAGCTACAGCTACCTTTACGCCGTCTGCTGCGACGCCCAGCACACCGGGCGAACTCGTCGCTTTTAACACGCTTCAGCAGGCTGTCGTTCGTAACATGGACGCTAGCCTCTCAGTGCCTGTATTCCGAGTCGGCTACACGATTACGACCAACGCCTTGGACAAGCTCTATCAGCAAATTAAGCCCAAAGGCGTCACCATGACCGCGCTATTGGCCAAAGCTGTTGCGGTCACCTTGACGAAGCATCCCTTGGTAAATGCGCGCTTTGCCCCTACCGGCATTCAGTACAGCAGCAGCATCAATATTGCCGTAGCGGTTGCGATGCCAGACGGTGGCTTGATTACGCCCGTGCTGCGAGGCGCTGATCAAATGGATATTTATTCACTGTCACGGACTTGGAAAGATTTGGTGGCGCGATCGCGCACTAAGCAGCTAGCCCCCGAAGAATACAACAGCGGCACCTTTACGCTTTCTAACTTAGGGATGTTTGGAGTCGATAGCTTTGATGCGATCTTGCCACCTGGGCAAGGGTCAATCTTGGCCATTGGGGGCGCAAGACCGCAGGTTGTGGCCACAGCTGACGGCCTCTTTGGCACCCGCACTCAGATGCGAGTGAACATGACTAGCGATCATCGGATTATCTATGGCGCGGATGGCGCGGCCTTTCTCAAAGACCTCTGCGATCTGATTGAAAATAACGCCCAGTCTTTGACACTATAGTTCCAAGGCTATTTCATTCTTATTTTCAGATTCTATGAATTGCAAAAATGAGCCCTTTTAGCCTTTCAGGCTAGAAGCAAACAGTGACTGAAGGCCTAACAGTTCATTTATGTAGGTCTAGAATTAAATGACCTCGGACAAAGGTAGGCTGAGGGCTATTTGTATTGTCTTGAATATGGTCATCCCGAATGCAGAGAATGCAGTCGTTGATAGTCGAAAACTAAGTGACTATTGCCTAAATTCAGAGCACAATGACGGAAAGCATCAAGATCGGCTTTTTTCATCAATTCTGGGCATGACGGCTAATAACGCTGAAGAATTACGTCAAATTTTACTCGAAGTTATCAAAATTCGTGAAGATCAGTTAGGACGCAAAGATGGGTTTGGGCAACGCTAAATTCTGGATTTCAAGATTGAATGGCAAAATAGAAGTGCAACTCTTCGGAGGGGTTGGATTGTCGAGCATGACTCGAAAATTTCCGGGCTAACAACCTGCTATCCCTTGTAGGACTTAGAGATTATGAAAGTGACGAAGAATACAGCCAAATTGCTAGATGTCGTCGCCTTGACAGTTGATTTGCCTGAATGCAACCTGTGGAGTGGACAAGTCGGAACCGTAGTTGAGCTACTGGCGGATGGTGCAGCGTTTGAGGTTGAGTTTAGCGATCGCAATGGACGAACATTTGAGTCCATTGGATTGCGCCCAGAGCAGATCATGGTATTGCATTTTGAGCCAGCATCGCCTGACTTGAAACCTGAAATGGCCACAGCGTAGCCGCTGCATCAGCAATGTTGTGCAGCGCTACGCTGTGGCCATTTTCTAAGAGCTAAGTCGATTTCGAATGAGGTACTTAGTTTTTCTCGTGACTCTCGTGAGACTCAGAGGTGGATTCGTCGTCTTTGTGAGACTGCTCTAGCAGCCGCTCGAAGCGTTCTTTGCTCCAGCGATCGGTAGCATAAGAGATGGCGCTGATTTCTTCTAGGCGAATTAGCCAGACGGTGCGCTGATAGGGCTCATCGGGAAGCTCTTCATCTTCAAAGCCTTCGGCAACATCGACATCGACGACTTCAACGTAGTCGGTGTCTAAAAAAATAGGAATGCCGACTAAGCGGGTTCCCGGCATTCGGAACCAGACTTCACTACCGGCATGTAGGGCTTCTTCAAGACGGTGATAGAGTCGGCTCGGCGTAGAAGCAGCGTAAGTGACAGAGCGATCGCTGGGAGAGTGTTCCTGACGGGTGCTGTTCTTCATCATGCCTTCTGCCATAGTTTCCTCCTAAATACAACCTGCGGCATCCGAGGGCTGCTGCACACGAGGATAAGATTCCGTCGCCTTTAATCAAAATTTTGTAGCCCATAGCTGCGGTTATTTTATCTTTACATAAATCGTGGCAGCTTAGCTTTACGTATAACAGCTCATCAGCGCTTATACAAGATAGCAAATACCAATCGTGAGTTCTCAAAAATATCCATGAAAAGACTGGGGCTATGTGGAACTACTGAAAGATGCATCAAGGGTTCTACATATCTGACTTATTTAGCGGGTCGAACGCGCATGAGTGGTTGGCCAAATTCAATCGGTTCTGCGTTTTCAACGAGAATATCGACAATTTCACCTGAGATTTCGGACTCTAGCTCGTTCATTAGCTTCATGGCTTCGATAATGCAGACGGTTTGGCCGCTTTGAATGCGATCGCCCACTTCTACAAAAGCCGCTTCATCTGGCGTCGGCGACCGATAAAAAGTTCCGACCATCGGGGCGGTGATTTCGACTAAAGCCGCATCAATAGTGGGTGCCGTAGCAGGCGGCGGCGACGGTGGCGCTGGCGCAGGTACAGCAGGGGGATGTGAGGAGGTCGCGATCACTGGAGACGCCGGCAAAGCCACTGCCGGGGCCGAATTCAGGGTCGCAGCCGACTGAATAGCAGCAGGCTTACGTAAGGTCAGCTCGAACTCAGCGTTTTTAAAGGTTAATTCGGCGATATCAGTCTGATTGAGCGCAGTGACTAACTCGCAGAGTTCGTTGACACTAAGATTCACGTATTAAAACTCCATATCTTAAAACTAGGTTCCTAAACGAAAAGGCCCCCACATTATCTACTAGTCCAAATCTACTAGTCCAAATTTTGGCCCTCATTCTGGCCCTCATTCTGGCCTTAATTTTCACGACCTAAGTAGCTGTCATTGCGGGTGTCGATTTTGATTTTTTCGCCCTGAGAAATAAACAAAGGCACCATCACCTGAGCGCCGGTTTCAACGATTGCAGGCTTAGTGCCCCCAGTGGCGGTATCGCCTTTGACGCCGGGATCCGTTTGGGTAACTTCTAGGGTAACGGAGTTAGGAAGCTCTACTTCTAAAACGCGGTTGTTCCACATCAGCACGGTGACTTCCATCTCGGCCTTAAGATATTTGACGCGATCGCCAATTTGGGCCTCACTCAGGCGGCTTTCTTCATAGGTTTCCATATCCATAAAGACGTATTGCTCCCCGTCTTTGTAGGTGTGCTGCATGGTGTTTTTTTCCAGCACGGCTTGGGGCATGGTTTCGCCCGCTCTAAAGGTTTTATCGACCGTACTGCCGGTCTGTACGTTCTTGAGTTTGGTACGCACAAACGCAGAGCCCTTACCCGGTTTGACGTGCAAAAACTCAATAACGCGCCACACCGAACCATCTAGCTCAATGCTGGTGCCGGTACGAAAATCATTACTTGAAATCATGGTGATAGCGGGAGAGTAATAGCTTTAAGGAGGATTCAGTGCAGTTGCGTAATGCAGTTTTGCGATTGAAGCAATCGGCACTTATTGTACCGCTCAAAGGTGACTTGGCTGTGAGGCGATTTGGGTGTGGCTAGACTAATGACCGGAGGAATGGCAAGTCAATGGCAAGACTATGGCCATAGTAATGACAAGACTATGGCAAGATCATAAGTAAGCGCCAACTTTTGCCCCTTTGAAAATTCTTACCAAAATTCTTCCATGAACTTGCGATCGCCTTTTTCTATCGGCTGGTTAAGCTCGATTAAACAACCGTTTATTAGCTTAGCGACTAACCTCACGTTAAGCCTTATTTTGTCTGCTACCTGCCTTTTAGGAGCAGCGGCTCCCGCCCAAGCTAGCCTCATCAGCGGCGGCTTTAGCCCCAGCTTAAGTCCGCTACTAGCAGGGCTGCCACCGGGCAATGCGGTGACCGATGGGGCGGCGCTGCTACGGTATTCCTTGCCGATTGACAACCCAGAGATTCGCTCGGTGCAAGGTGATTTAGAGGGTATATCGGAGTGGCTGCGCAGCAAGCGCTGGGGGCCGATGAAAAAAGATGTGACGAAGGTGGAGCGGGTACTAACGCGCAAGCGTGAGGCAATTTTGGCGGCAGTTCCGGCTGAGCGGCAGGCGCAGGCAGGCGCGATTCTCGATAGTCTGAGCGAGGGTTTGGAACCCATTTTGGCCGCGATCACAGCCAAAGATAAAGAGGGCGTTTGGATGCAGCGCAAACTGATGCTAGATCAAGTCGGGGCGCTAGAAGAACTGATGGTGAACGGCTACCCGTTTGAGGTGCCCGCAGAATATGATAATTTGCCTCAGCTCAAGGGTCGAGCCACTGTGAAATTTACCACGACTCAAGGCGATGTAACGGTTGTGGCGGACGGCTATAGTGCGCCCGTGACAGCGGGCAACTTTATTGATTTAGTCAGCAAAAAGTTTTATGACGGCCTGCCGTTTATTCGGGCCGAAGATTTTTATGTCCTGCAAACCGGCGATCCCGATGGGCCAGCAGAAGGCTACATTGACCCGAAAACCAATGAATATCGAGCGATTCCAATGGAAATTCTGGTCAAGGGAGATAGCAAGCCAATTTATGGCTACACGCTAGAAGAAATTGGTCAATATATGGATGAACCGGTTTTGCCGTTTAACTCATATGGCAGCTTGGCGCTGGCGCGTCCTGGCAATGACAATAATGGCGGATCTTCTCAGTTTTTCTTTTTCTTATTTGAGGCGGAGTTGACGCCTGCGGGCCGCAATATGCTAGACGGTCGCTATGCGGTATTTGGCTATACGATTGACGGCAAAGACGTGCTCAGACAGCTCAAAGCAGGCGATCAGATTCTGTCGGCGGAAGTGGTCGATGGATTGGAGAATCTGGTACAGCCCAAGGTTTAGCCTCGCGAATCTGCTGAGATAGCAAAGAGATAGCAGATAAATGGTAGAGCAGCAATCATTGACTATTGCAGATCTCGGGGAGATGGCCCTCATTGAGCGGCTCAAGCCTTTTTGTGAGCCTAAGGCGGTGGGCGATGATGGGGCACTGATGGCGGTTGAATCAGGCCATCGGCTGGTAGTGACAACGGATATGCTGGTCGATACGGTGCATTTTAGCGATCGCACCACGCCCCCCTTTACCGTGGGCTGGCGGGCCGTCGCCGCTAATCTTTCCGATTTAGCCGCCATGGGCGCTACGCCGTTGGGCATTACCGTAGGCTTAGGCTTACCGCCCGAAACCCCTTGGGCCTGGGTCAAAACCATGTATGAGGGGATGACAGCTTGTCTGCGCCAGTATGGCGGCGCAATTGTCGGCGGCGATGTCTGCCGGGCGGCGCAGCGAACCGTTTCCATTACGGCGCTAGGGCAGGTCTGGCCGGAGTGGGCGATTCGTCGAGATACGGCTGTCGCCGGGATGAGCGTGGTAGTCACCGGGACTCATGGCGGATCGCGAGCGGGCCTCGCGATCCTGCTAGGCGAGTTAGATGGATGTGACCCAACAGCGGCAGCGGGCTGGATTCGATCACATCAGCAGCCGATACCGCGATTTGATGCGATTTTTGACCTCAATCAGCAGATGCCGCAGGCAGGCCCAAGACTAGCGATCGCGGGCATGGATAGCAGCGACGGATTGGCAAATGCGCTCCTGCAATTGAGTAAAAGCAGTGGAGTAGGGATGGATATTGTGCGATCACGCATTCCCTTACCCCCTGGGCTTAGTGCTGCCGTCGGCTCAGATCTGGCGATTAACTGGGCCCTTTACGGCGGCGAAGACTTTGAGCTGGTGCTGTGTTTGCCGCCCGATCTAGCCACCTCATTTGCGGCGGCTAGTGGCGCAGTCATTTTGGGCCAAACCACCCATACAGGCATAGTGCAAATGCTCTTTTGGACAGCGGACGATAAGCCTACGCCCATAAGCATACCGCTTAGCCACAAAAGCTTTCGGCACTTTTAATCGCTTTTAATCGTTTTTTAATCGCAGATCAATCCAAGCTGATTAGTAGGAGATTTGACCAAATGTTTAATTAAATGTTTGGCATTAGCCCTTTTAAGGGTTCCAAAAATGCACTATACTAGCAAGGTTGAAATCTTGTAGATTTAAGTTACGCACATGGCTGCTCCTAAGAAGAAAACTTCCAAATCCAAACGCGACAGTCGCCGAGCTACTTGGACTCGCAAAGCAGCTATTCAGGCTCAGCGCGCGCTTTCTCTCGGCAAATCTGTACTGACCAATCAGTCCAATAGCTTTGAGTATCCCTCCGATGACGATGTTGAAGATGATGACGAGTAATTGCTGCTGCTGACTTCAACAAAACTAGCGAAACCAGCAAAATTTTAGAGAAAAGACAGGGAAAATAAATTTGGATGAAATTGTTCAATCAAGACAGTTTTTGCGGTTGTTTTCCTTTATTTTTTTTCAGAGAAAGTTGAAGCAAATTTTATTTCAGTAAAGGAAGCAGAGCTTAAGGCTCTGCTTTTTTTTGGCCTTTATTTTTGGATTCATTATCGTCAATAAATATGTATCAACTTAGAATTATTTACTTTACGGTTACGCGAAGGCCCTGCCGGACAACAGCGATTCGAGTCGCACTCATAGTCGGCACGATTCTATTCATCATTAATCATGGAAGCGCTGTGATTGCCCATGAAATGAGCTATAGCCGCTGGGTCTCGGCGCTATTGACTTATGTGGTGCCGTTTATAGTGAGCATTCACGGGCAGAGCACCTGTCAGGTTTTGCCAGAAGAGCGGAGCGTTTAGCATTGTCAAAGCACGTTGTCAAAGCACGTTGTCAAAGCACGTTGGATTGCCACACAGCTAGACTATTCAAAACAATGTGTTTTAGAAGGGTTATTGCGGCAGCTTTTCGAATGTCTCGTAAACGAATATCTAGAAAGGCGACTCTGCACCAGCGCACTATCCAACTATCGCCCATGAGGCAGCCCAATGACCGAACGACTTGATCGAGTCAAAGCAATATTGCTTGCAACTGCCGAGCGGCAAAACGAAATGAACGCATCGCTACAGCAAACACAAAGCGCGTTATAGCAAACACAAAGTGCGTTGCAGCAAACACAGGCCGTGCTCAATCAGACGGATCAGCAGCAAGCGACAAATACCAGCGAGATAGACACGCTCTTAGGCGCTGTCTCTACCAACGAAGTTGAGTTCCGAGGGCTCATTCAGCAGATGGCCGAAAGCAATCAGCTTTTTGAAGTACTAAGGCAAGAGGCCATTGCCGACCGGCAGAGATCAGACCAACGCTTTGAAGCGATGCAGGAAAATATACAGCAATTGTTTTTAGAACGACATAGTACAAATGAGCACTTGATACGTTGGAGCAGGCGAGCTAAGCAGGCGAGCTAAACTGATCTGTTTAAGAATAGCCCTTTACCCTTCAAGAGCATAGAGGTTCAAGAGCATAGAGGTTCAAGAGCATAGAGGTTCAGGTTCAAGAGCATAGAGGTTCAAGAGCATAGAGGGCCATAAGCTAGCCGGATCGACGGCAATTGCACCCATTTAAAAACCGGATAAAAACTGGATAAAAACTGGATAAAAACTAGATTAAGTCAGATCATCTGTACTTCAGATCGTTTGTATTGTTATGATTGGGATCTTGCTGTAAAAGGGATCAGGGCTCTTCACAGCAGCTATAAGCTAATCATCTGACGATCTAACCGCATGATCCCGAAGCAGCTTACGCTCCAAAATTTCTTGAGTTACCGCGAGGTAACGCTGGATTTTGATGGGCTGCATGTGGCCTGTGTCTGTGGACCAAACGGGGCTGGAAAATCTTCTTTATTAGAAGCGATCGCCTGGTGCGTGTGGGGCCAAAGCCGGGTCAACGCCGAAGATGACATTATTCGCCAAGGTGCCACTGAAGCGCAGGTGAGCTTTTGCTTTGAGCACAGCGGCCAGATCTATCGGATTATTCGACTGCGGCGGCGGGCTCAAACTAGCGGGTTAGAGTTTCAAATCAAAAGCGATTCGACCTTTAAAAGTATTACCCAAAAAGGCGTGCGGGCGACGCAGCAATACATTCTCAGTCAGATCAAAATCGACTACGAAACGTTTGTGAATTCGGCCTATTTACGGCAGGGTAGAGCGGATGAATTTATGCTGAAAGGCGCGAGCGATCGCAAACAAGTTCTAGCCGATTTGCTCAAGCTCAACCGTTATGACTATTTGGCTGATCAAGCCAAAGAACAAGCTCGCACTTACAAAGCCCAATTACCGCCGCTAGAAGCTTTATTAGCGCGGCTTTCTGCTCAAATCGCTACTCGCGAAGAGACCTTAGCCGATTATCAGCAGTTGCAGCAGCAGTTGCAGCAGCAGCAGCACATTCAGCAGCAACAGCAGCAGGCGCTAGTGCTGCTCAAGCAGCAACAGGAAGAGCGCCGCTTCATTCAGCAACAGCTAGCGCTCATTCAGCAGCAGCAGCAACATCAGCAACAGGCGCTGAACGCCACCGAAACAGATCTAACGCAAGCCCAACAACAGCTAGGGCAGACAAAGGCCATTCTGGCCCAGGCTGCTGAAATTGGCTATCAGTATGAGCAGTTAAGATCGCTGCGTACCGCTGAAGCCGAAATGGTCGAGCGTTATCAGCTTTTTCAAGCGGCCCAGACGGAGCGCCTTCAGCTACAGCAGCAGGTCAATGAACAACAGCAGCAACAGCAGGCGAAAATTGCGCAGATAACTGTTCAGCTAGAGCATCTCGATGGGCAAATGCGGGCGGCTGAGCAAACCTTAGAGAACAAAGCCGAGATAAGGCGCAAATTAGAACAGCTCAAAACGGCTAAAAAAGAGCTGCATCAGCTCAACCAAAGCGAGGCTCAAAGCTCGCCACTGCGCCTGCGGCTACGGCAAATAGAAGGCCAAATAGAGCAGGCCCATACCAGGCTTGTAACTCGCATTGAGGAGCTTGATAACCGGCAGATGCAGATTTCCAGCCAGCAAACCCAGGTGCCGCAGCTTGTGCAGGCCGCGGTTGAAGTCTCGCATCGGATCGCTTACTTAGAGCAGCGTCGCGAGTATCAAGAAGCTTTGCGCCAAAAGGGTTTAGAGCGCCGCAACTTTATGGAGCGGTTGCAGGCTAATCAGCTTCACCATCAAATCGCGATCGCCCAGCACAACCAAACCTTGACCCAGCTAGAGGAGGATCCTGACAATGCCTGTTGCCCGATGTGTGAGCAGCCGCTAGACGGTCAGCGCTGGCAGGCATTGCGCGATCGCACGCTAAGCGAACGAGACGAGGTACAAAACCAGGTGTGGGCGATTCGCGAGCAGCTTGCGGTCAGCGACAGCGAAATTCAGGTGCTGCGCCAAGAATACCGGGTGCTAGAAGAAGAGTTAGCCAAATACGCGCCCATTTTAGAAGAACGCGGGCAGCTCAAAGCTAAGCTCGCTTCAGTCGGCAAACTGCAAGATCAGTTGCAGGCAATGACCGCTGAGCGCGCCCAGCTAGAGCGCTGTCTGCAAGCCCATGAATATGCGGAAGGGCTTCACGCAGAGCGGCAGCAGGTGCAAAGTGAAATTGAAGAGATGAATTATGATGAGCGCAATCACGCCTTGCTGCGATCGCAAGTAGAGAGGCTGCGCTGGAGCGAACTCAAATACGCCGAAATTAAGCAGGCTGAGCGGCGCTTACAGACCCAGAAAACTCAGCGATCTCAGCTAGAAGCTGATCTTCAAGCGCTGCAACAGGTCAATGATCAAACTGAAAACCAGCACATTCAACAGGCTTTAGCGGCGGTCGAAGCGCGCTTAGCTGACATCGACTACAGCCTGAGCGATCACAATCAGCTGAGGGCAAAACTGCGTCAGGCAGAGCAGTGGCAAACCCAGTATCACGCCTTGCAGCAGGCGCAGACAGAGCAGACTAGCCAGCAGGCGAAAATTGCGCAGCTAAGCGCAGTTAAAGCAGATCAAGCGATCGCCCAGCAAGCAACCGCCAGCCAAGTTACAGCGCTTCAGCAACAGCTTTTAAAGTCAGCCGATCCACAAGTCGCTATCACCGCCCTAGAAAAAACGCTAGAGACGCACCAACAACAGCGCGACCGTCAGCTTTCGCAGATCGGCAGAGTGCAGCAGCAGATCTCTCAATTAGATACCGTTCAAGCGCAATTTGAGCAGCAGCAGAAAACGCTCGACGATAGTCGCCATAAGTACCAAGTGTATCGGGCCTTGGCTGACGCCTTTGGCCGGAACGGCATTCAGGCGCTCATGATTGAAAATCTGTTACCGCAGCTAGAAGCTGAAACCAATCAAATTTTAAGTCGGCTGAGTGACCATCAGCTACATGTGCAGTTTGTCACGCAGCGGGCCGGACGCAGGGGCAAAAAGCTGATTGATACGCTCGATATTTTAATTGCCGATGTCAAAGGCACCCGCCCCTATGAAACCTATTCGGGCGGCGAAGCGTTTCGGGTAAATTTTGCAATTCGCCTCGCGATCGCCCGCCTTTTGGCTATGCGATCCGGTACGGCGCTGCAAATGCTGATTGTCGATGAAGGGTTTGGAACGCAAGATCAGGCCGGGTGCGATCGCCTAATTGCCGCAATTGAAGCGATCGCACCAGATTTTGCCTGCATTCTCACGATCACACACATGCCCCACTTTCGCGACGCCTTTCAAACCCGTATTGATGTCAGCAAAAGTAGCGAAGGCTCACAGATCACCATTTCCCAATAGTGTCTCGACAGCCCGCGCTATCCCAACCGCTCGATCAAATGATCGCCCACGCGCATCGCATTCGCCATAATCGTCAGTGACGGATTGACCGCTGCGCTAGAGGGAAAAAAGCTGCCATCCACCACATACAGATTATCTAGATCGTGAGCTTTGCAGTTGAGATCGAGCACAGACGTAGCCGGATCGGTGCCAAAACGGCAGGTGCCAACCTGGTGAGCGATCGCATCAATCGGCAAAATCTTACTAAAATACCAAGACACTGGCAGCATTCGCCCCTGATTATCCACTTCTCTGACCATTCGCACCCACCGCCGAATCAAGCGTTGAAAAGAATGCATGTTGTTCGGTGTGTAGTTCAGCGTAATCTTGCCATTTTTTACCGTTACCCGGTTGTTAGCATCTGGTGCATCTTCGCCAGTGAGCCACCAATCTACCGTTCGCTGAGCCGCTATTTTCAGCGCAAACATCGGTGAAAATTTAGGCGCATCCATCGCCAGCATCTTAGAATTCACCTTGCCCAACAGCTGAATATGACCCATCGGATAGTCATATCCCGGCTCGCCCCAGTAGTAATCATTAAT
This sequence comes from uncultured cyanobacterium, assembly GCA_963740915.1. Classification (GTDB taxonomy): domain Bacteria; phylum Cyanobacteriota; class Cyanobacteriia; order Phormidesmidales; family Phormidesmidaceae; genus Phormidesmis. The sequence continues at coordinate 23,496 of CAVUFV010000002.1, read as the reverse complement.
CGCTAAGGTCTTTTGAAACACGCTGTGATTTTCTTTCAGCGTTAGCCCAATGATGGCCGCTGCCAAGTGCTTCATAAAGTTGCGCCCAACCTGATCGGATCTGTTAGCCAGCCCTTGGGGGTGCTGTTCATTCGCAGAATTCAAAAGCAGTACCGATGAATTCACTGCGCCGCAAGCAACCACGACAATATCGCCTGAGAAAAGCTGTTTTTCTCCGTCAATTTCTGTTTCTACTGCCGTAATTTCTCGCCCCGAAGCACTGGTGTGCAGCTTATTCACCTTTGCTTCGGTGATCACCTTAACATGGGTATTTTGCATCGCCGGACGAATGCAGTTAATATCAGCATCTGATTTGGCATCAATTAGACAAGGAAACCCATCGCAGGTATTACAGCGAATGCACTCGCTCAAAAACGCATCTTTTTCATTCAGCTTGACAGACAGCGGCAGATAAAACGGATTCAGCCCCTTAGCCTGAAAAGCCTTATCTAGCGCCGCAATGCGAGGCTCGTGGCTGACCGGCGGATAAAGGTAATCATGCTTGCGTGGGGGCTCGGTAGGATCTAGGCCCTGTTTGCCATGCACCTGATACAGCGCTTCTGCCTGATCGTAATAAGGCGCGAAGTCAGCGTACTTTAGCGGCCAAGCAGGTGAAACACCCTCGTGTAGCTGGACGTCATCAAAGTCTTTTTCGCGCAGTCGAAACAGCGCCCCGCCGTATACTTTGGTGTTGCCGCCCACGTAATAGTTAATGCCAGGATGCAGGTCATTACCCGCGCCATCGGCCCAGACTTCGGGGGTTTGGTAGCGGCCATCGCGAAAGACAGCCCCGGTACTCCAATTCGCTTTTTCTTTCGGTAAAAAAGGGCCTCGCTCCAGCACCAAAATTTTCTTGCCGCTAGGGGCTAGCTGATGGGCCAAAGTGCCGCCCCCTGCGCCCGTGCCGATAATAATCACGTCGTAATGTTCGCCGCTAGCGCCTGCTACCGACAGAGCAGCGGCAGACATACTAGCTGGAGACATACCGGCAATAGACATAGCTATAAAAAAATCCTAGAAGAGTGAGCAGAAAAAATGGGAGATATTTGGAAGATATCAACTGAGATATCAGCTAAGGAAGCTTTCCTAAAGCGTAAACGACTTTATTTGAATTACTTCAAATTTTTCGCTGATACGCCCTGAGCGTTAACAGTCCAAAAGTGAGATAAAGTACCAGACTACAGGCTAACGTAATACTAACCGCACCCGCCGCTGGTTCGCCGTTAGCTAGCGATCGCATCGCTTCTGAGGCAATGGAAACCGGATTATGGGTGACAAAGCCGAGCGCCCAGTCAGGAAATCCTGATTTTGGCACGTAGCCAATGCTCAAAAAAGTGAGCGGCAAAATCCAAGGATTCATCACGGCTGAGACCCCTTCCGAAGATTTGGCGCCAACTGCGATATAAAAGCCAATCAGAGCGACCGCTAGGGTAAAGATAACAGGCAATAGAAAAAAGCCAAGGGTTGCGATCGCTCCGCCTCGAAACCGAAACCCCAACAAACTGCCCGCCAACACAATCCCTACCACCTGAAACAGCAGCCTCGCACCGGCAGAAACCAGCCTTCCACCCAGGGTTGAGAGCCGAGCCACCGGCATCGCCCGCAGCCTTCTATCCAAACCCTGAGTCAAGTCTTCGTAGAAAAAATTGCTGATATTCACGGTATTAAACAAAAGCCCCTGCATAATCGTGAAGGGCAACAAAAACTGAGCATAGGTGCTGTAGCTTTCACCCGGGGCAACGACTTGAGCAAAGCTAGCTGTAAAAACATACAGCAAAGAAATTGCGAAAAAGGTAGAAACCAGCAGCGAAGCAGGGCTGCGAACTTCTAATAAAATATTGCGCCAGCCGACCATGCTAATGTCATGCAAACTGCGCCACAGCCCGCCTTCTTGCCGAGCAGCTACCATCGCTGCAAGCTGCTGACGATCTAGCGCCGGGGCACTGCCGACAGCAGGGAAGTTCAAATTGTTCTCAGCCATTATGACCTCATTTTCCCAAACTAAAGGATGGATGCTTTGCGGGTGATTTCTCAATAACGGGCGTTTGGACGATAGTAGGTTGGCTTTTTTTAAGCTAATTTTTTATACAGTTGAGTAGACCACACGCCTAAAATTATCATCAGTCCTACCAGCCAGCTCAGACTGAGTAAAAAGAGAGATAGGCTAGCATCCGGGCCACTGGTCAATGACGGGCTGACTTTGGTACTCAGCGATCGTAAGGCGTCACAGGTGACGCTCACCGGCTGATAGCGGACAATTGGCTGTAGCCAGATGGGAAAGTTTTCGGTGGGGCTAAAGCCATTGCTGAGCAGCAGCAGCGGGGTGTAAGGAATGATCGCCACCGCATCGACCAAGGTAGGATTGCGCAGCTTTAAAGCTAAAACGCTGTATCCGGTAATGCAGGTAGCGGTAAAGGCAATCACCAGCGTCAGGTATCCGCCAAAGTCCACCAGATTGCCCTGAAAGCGGAAACCAAAGCCATAAGCAACGACCAGCAGCACAGCCGTGGCTAGCAGCGCCCTAACCATGTAGGCCATCACTAGCGCCGCAATAACAGCCACCCGCGCAATCGGCATGGCCCGACAGCGGGTCATCATTCCGGTTTCAATATCTTTGGCCAGCATAATAGCTGAGCCCAGCCCAGAAAAAAACAGCGCCTGTAAGTTGATAATGGGGGTGAGATATTGAATGTAGTTGACGCCTTGAGCGGCCATGAGCTTTTGGCCGATAATCCAGAAGCCTGCGAGGAAAACAGCTGGAAAAATTGCGATCGCGACAATCACAATTGGGTTGCGCTTCAGCCGAATTAAGTTTCTGCCAGTAATCAGCAAACTATCGTCAATTGCGCGTCGCCAGCCGGTTTCTTGACGCTGAGCGATCATGTGTTGGGCAATGGCGGCGACATCATCATTAGAAAACATGATCAAATTAAAAAAACACGATCAAACTCTAACTTAATTCTCTCAACTTAGTTTTTGAGGTTTGCTCATTTATCTCAGTAATGCAAACTATTTATAGATCAAGGTGTTACAGCACTCAAATCAAGCGGAATTTGGGCCATTGCCCCAGTGGAGTCATCAAAAACTTTAAGAATGACTTCTCCTGCTGAAGCAGGCACTTCAAAATCAAATTCACCTTCTTTAGCGCTTTGAGCGTCGACTACCTCATAAAAATTGCTGTATGGCGCACGGGGAACACCATCTACAATTAGTCGAAGAGACGAATTATAGAACGCAACACCGTAGCGACTATTGGTATTCGTGCAGCGAATCTTTAGCTTTAGAGATTTGTTCTCTGTGCCGAAGGGCAGCAACCTAACTTCCAAAACTTTGTAAATCGAATCACCCACGGTCACTTCCATATCAGAGGGAGCAAAGCTTGGCGGCTGGGAAGTAGAGTTGAATGGTATTGTTGGCGATCCAGATGTCTCGCCAATCGAAGCCGAGGGTTCAGGGGCTGATCTATCGGCACTATCGCTCGAATTTGCTGTGATGTCATCACTGGTCGCTGGCTCACCGGTTTTTGGGAAAATGCCCGCTTGGTTCAGCGCTACAATCAGTCCCGCTAAGGCCGTAATCATGCCCGCTGTGGCAGTTAAAACACCTGGAAACGTCTGCCACCAGCTTTGGCCGCTTGACTTCGGTTCTTGATTAGAATCAGGGTCTACTTTCATGGCTATATCCACAACGAACACCGCGTGATCTCTTACCTAATGCCCATTTGCCTTGGCTTTGGCAGTGTTCACTTCAGCACCCCTTTAAAACTTGGGCAAGCTTCAAACAAGTACTCACAAATACTAAATGTATAATGGCATGACATTTTGGTTGAGTAAGTAATCGTACAAAAACTTACCTTGAGGCGGGACATCTGTTGGTCAAAAAATGGTCAGAAGGCTGAGAGTCCATGGCTACCCCAGTATTTTCCCGAACCTCAAATGATTTCGAGTGAACCATGAGTTAATTCTTTAGCTCACTGCCAATAGCAGCAGCCAGTAACGCTAGTTCCCTGGCATAGAAACGCTACACCAGGGAACTTAGAGATCGCTGTCAGCAATCTTCACTTTTCAAAAACTCAAGCTCTTCAAAGATGCGACGCTTTCATGCCCCGCATCTCAATCATGTGGCCCCTAGCCCATCTCTGATAGACGATAGCTGCTGCGCTCGCCCCGATGCCACTCGCCATCTCGAACACCGCCTGAGAGCACGTTAGAGATCCGGTTACGTGCTTTGAGATATTGAGCTTTGGGCATTCCTTCTTCAAAGAGGGCTTCCATAATTTCAATAATTTTGAAAGACTTATTAGGCTGAGTCTCTAAAACTAGGCGCACCGCTTCGGGGATAGATGTTTGCTTGACGCCCGTGCGCGTGTACTTCTGCCAAGTGGCCGCGCGACCGTCTTTTTTCACCTTTTTGCGCTGCTTGCTGTCAGATTTGGCGGCTCCCTTTTTGACGGCAGTTTTCGTTGTTGCTGAGTCATCCCTATCGTCAGACTCTTCAGATTCTTCAGGATCTGAAGAGTCTTCGGAATCTGCTAGAGAAGATGACGCTGCCGTGCCTGCTGCTGCAGAACTGAGCGATCCCACCCCATTTAAGATAGAAGTATCTAGGGTAGGGATGCTCTCAGAAGAGCCGTCAAACATCGACATCACGATACGAATGCCTTTCAGCTTTTCTTGAATCGCACCCAGCTCCTGGGTCATCGTAGTTTCTTGTGCGGCTAGCACTGACTCGATTTCTTTGAGTTGGGGTAATGCTGCTTTAACCATAAATTATTATTCATCATTCAATTCGTTCGAGAACAATATTAACTCAAATTTCACTATCCAACAGAAATGATGCCAAAAATACCCGCAAATATATTTCAAAATATATTTCACACTGCTGAGAATACTTCAAAAGCACCTTCCTCAGAGGCGATCGCTCTCACCTTTTTACTTGCACTCTTGCTTCTTATATCAGGCTGCGTACCCTGCCCCGCACTTTTTCCCACATGCTGGTTTTCCCACATGCTGGCCTTAACAGTAATGCTCTATAATTTCGCTACCGCAATAGTGCTCTACGTTTTCATCAACATAAGCGACGCAGCAATTGAGGGAGCGGTAGATATCTTTCAACACCGCCTGCTCAAAAATTAAGCAGATGGTCAACAATTTTAGTCTAAATTTGATCCAAATATTGGACCCTGATACTTCAGTGTCAAAAGGGAAAAACTAGCCAAATTTCATTTTTAACACTTCGTTTCTGACATTTTGTTTTGAGCGTTTTATTTTGAGCGTTTTGTTCTAGGCATTTCGACCTGTAATTCCAATAAGCGTTCGGTCAAAACAGGCCGACTCACCCTATTTAGCTGGCAAAATAGAGTGAGTCGGCCGATTCACTTAAATAATCGGCCAGAAATCGGCCAGAAATCGGCCAGATCAATAGGGATAGCCGGAGGATGTTTAATACATCTCTCTAGGCCAGTGCCAACTGAGGTGGTGACGGACAAATGCCTGATCAAAAGTGAAAAATCCTGTTCGTGAGCAGTCGGATCTTGCGGGATCGTGACGCAGCGCCTTGCTAAAAGACTGCTGTCCATAGAATGAGGATTTGTAAGCTAGAAACCGAGGGATAAAACAATCAGTTTTTATCCCTGTAACAGTCTTTCCCCGCGTTGATACAGCGCTTGGGCATAGTCCGTCCAAGTGCCCTGCCCCCAGTAGCGAAAACAACTCGTTTCAACTAATAGCAAGTAAACCAAAGCCTCCTGATAGTCAGGGCGTTGAGTAGTTGCCGGATCGGCTGCCACCAAAGCATCGTATTTTTGGTGAAACTTAGCGCTCAGTTGATTCATCGGCCCTAACACGTTTTCATAGCCTTTCACCCAGCTCAAATCATTTGTCCAAGAAGCGCCGTCCATATGGAACTGATGATCGTTCGCTTGAAGATCTTTGATCGTCTGATCAACGGCTGCGGGCGTTGCGCTATCGGGTTCCACCTGCTGCCATATCTTGCTTTGCCCCACCGCCTGACACACCGGATAATCATCTGGATTCACGCCAGCCCCCTCGATTAGCTCAATGTATTCAGTGCCATTGAGGCCAACTACGCCAGTACTGCCTCGCCCGTTATCTCGAATCGTTGACCAAAAGGGTACGAAGTCGCGGCCATATTCATTCATCATCACACCGCCGTTTTCACCATCGGCAATCTGCGAGACGCAGCTAGGTACTGATACGCCGCCGATCTGCTGACGGCCTCGACTTTTGGCTTCGTGGTAGGGCTGCATTTGAGCGACAAGTTTAGTATCCGATCCTTGCGTTTTGATCAAAGCGGTGATGCTGATAGTTTCACCTTTTGAGTTGCGAGCGACCAGCCGGTTAGGAATATATTTATCGTCTTGATCCAGACCTGTGCCATCTAAGCGCTCGACTGAATGCTCTTGTACCAGCAGCCAGCGATAGCCACAGTCTTTGAGCGCTTTAATATATTCGTACAGCGTATCGGGATGGTTCGGCAGGTGCATTTCTGGCGGCGAAAAGCCTTTGACTCTAGCCAGCGCTTCATTGCCGAACAAAGCGGCAAAGTGATGTTGCCATGCCTGAATGTGCAATTTGATATCTGGAATGGGTGTAGAGGGCACAACCGCATGACTCCACATAGTTCCGAGCCATTCTACATAGGGTTGATAGGCCGGTTCACATAGACGCTTGAGAGGATTGAGAATATCTTCTCGGCCCATTTGTTGAAAAGCCCAAAAGAGATTACCAGAATAGTCCAGCATGATCCGAGGATTGTCGTTTTGGCTTACGAGCCGCGGAATCCATTCTCCCATCCGCTGATAGCACCAAGCAAAAACAGCGGCGTTGTGATTGTCGCCATCGCCTGGGTTTTCAAACATGTTTTGCAGGTTGCTAATGGGGGCACCGTTGGGGCCTGCTGGAATGGTGGGCTGGTGCATATGTAGGGCGCAGGCGAATCCAGCGGTGATATCTTGAATGCGCAGATTCGTACGCGGTAGAAAAATTAGATCAGAGTGGTGGGTAATAGCTGCGATGCTGGCTTCCGAACCGCAGAGATTAGGTAAATCGAATCGAGTTTCTGGAAGAAGAATGCCAGTCATGGTCGATTACCTCTCATAGGGTAGGGTTGAGTTTGTTGACGGTATCTACTGAGCGTATTTGTGGCTTTATCTAAATTGCTTTGTTTGGCGGATCTGCTTTCTTGAGTCTACCCCGTATATTTACTGAAAGGTGGGCGAGAGGCAGATTGCTGACTGTAATCGCTCAAGTTCAAAGCTAATCTCGAAGCTTATACTGCTTGCATAGCTGTAAATTGAAATTGAGAATGCATCATGAAATCGCGTATGCCCGATCCGTATCGCCACAAGCCAGCGCTGCTGAAGCGCGATCGCGCTACTAAGCGATCGCCTCTCTTCCGTTCATTGCAGCTAATTGCGATTTCGATAGCAGGCGGGGCGGTGATTGTGGCCAGCTTGGCAGGCTGGGCCTTTTTACGCTCCGGCAGTCGATTTATCGATGGCGTAAAGCTAGCGCTCACGCCTCAGCCGCCCGCAGAAACGGTGGATGTGCGCACAGTCGTCGTCAAGCAAATTCGGATGGCAAGTGAGCTGACGACAGCGGTGTTTACGATGGAAGCGGTGGTGCCAGCGCAGAGCGATCGCAAAATTGGCGACTACACCATCGGCAAAACCAACTTACTCTACATTGCCTACGGTGAAGTCCGCGCGGGCGTGAACCTAGAAGAGATCAGCGCCGCCGATATTACCCCTTCTGAAGACGGCACGAGCGTTACGTTAACCCTGCCCCCCGCCAAGCTATTAGATACTAAAATAGACGTCGCCCGCTCCAGCGTCTACGACTACAGCCGAGGCTTTTTAAATCTAGGTCCAGATCGCGCCCCAGAGCTACAGTCAGCCGCCCAGCAAGAAGCGCTTAGTGAAATTGAAAAAGCTGCCTGCGACCAAAATATTCTCGCTCAAGCGAATGATCGCGCCGAGCTAGTGGTCACTCAGCTTCTCCAGGGCGCTGGGTTTGACACCGTGACGGTCGAAACCTCAGTAGATCCCACGGCTGAATGCAAAACGTCCAATTCTTCAGCACCGCTCGATTCCAAACCAGAATTAGCCCCCAAACCAGAATTAGCTCCCAAACCAGGACTAACGACCAAACCAGGGCCATAAAAAAACTCAAAAAGAACCCTCAGTCAATACACAACTGAGGGAAATAATACAAGACATGCGCGAGAGTGAAACTACACAAGCGTTTACTGTTTTAAATTACCTAAACTGGTGACCCAGCTGACTTATTGAACAGGAGCGGTAGGGCTCGGTTGAACAGGGGCGACGGCGCTCGGCTCAGGAGCAGGCGGCAAAATCACCCGATCAATAATGTGAATCACGCCATTGCTAGCATCTACATCGGCAACGATCACATTTGCATTATTGACCGTGACCGTATCTCCCACGTCCACAGCCAAGTCACTGCCTTCTACAGTCTCGATGCTTCCTGTTTCCAGATCACTTGAATGAACGACTCCAGGAACAACGTGATAGGTCAAAATCTGCACTAGAACATCTTTGTTTTCAGGCAGTAGCAGTTGTTCAATCGCGCCTTCAGGCAAAGCGGCAAACGCTTCATCAGTGGGAGCAAAGACGGTGTAAGGGCCTTCTCCACTGAGAGTTTCAGTTAGCCCAGCGGCTTCTAGCGCGGCGGTCAGCGTCTTAAAAGAAGCGCTGCTGCCCGTGAGTTCAGCGATTGTAAATTCACTGGTCTCACTAGCATCTTCAGCCACGGGTGCGGGTTCGGTCATGCCCTCTTCAGCCACAGGTGCAGTTTCTAGCATCTCATCTTCAGCCACAGGTGTGGCTTCGGGCATTTCTTCTTCAGCCACAGGTGCGGTTTCTAGCATCTCATCTTCAGCCACAGGTGCGGTTTCTAACTCGCCAACTGAGGGTTCGGCCAAAGGATCGGCCAAAGGATCGGCCAAGGGCAGCGTTTCTGTTGCTGTTGGCTGGGGCACGACTTCTACTGCCGTAACTTCTGTGATTTCGCCGGTAGCCTCTCCTGTGGCATCGGTCGTGACATCGGTCGTGACATCGGTGGCGGGTGCAACTGTCGGCGCAGCAGGCAGCGCTACGCTAGGCAAAGCGACGAGACTACCAACCCCGCTAGCAAATAGGCCGATCATCAATTTTTTAACGAATCGGTTGTTGTGATTAACTTGCATAGAACCTCTTGAGTCTTGGTGAGCGATCTGAAATTCAGATTTGAAATTTAGATCTGTAATGAGCGGTATGAGCAGGTTATTAGCCTTGTCAGCCCGGCAAGGGATCGACAGTTCGCAGCCGATAGGAGGCTATTCGGGGCGCGGCACTCAACTACTGCTTCACTTAATTTCGTAAAGATTTAACTAAAGTTCATTAAGTGCTTGTAAAGTGTATCGAATAATCTGCCCGTAAAATTGTTCGCACATACGGTAGAGGCCAGTTAGCCAGCAGCGCGTCATGATAAATATGCCTTTTGAAGGCTGCTCACTCGGTGGCTGAAAGATCGGTGCTGCGCTTCTACGTAAGTAGGACTAAGCCAAGTCACTAAAGCGATCTAGCGGCTGCGATCCTCTCCGAGAATTCACGGAGAACGCAGTGAAAATTAATTGAAAATTTACTGTTATTAGGGAGATGTTCGGATGTTAGAACTGCACCAGTTTGAGGCGTCTCATTACAGCGAGAAAGTAAGACTAGTCTTGGATTACAAGCAATTGCCCTATAAAACTATTGAAGTTACCCCAGGGTTAGGCCAGATAGATCTCTATAGACTGTCGGGTCAACGGCAGGTGCCGGTGCTCAAAGATGGCAATGAGGTGGTTCCGGATTCGAGTGCGATCGCCCGCTACCTCGATACAAAATATCCTGATCGCCCCATCATTCCGACTGATCCGAAGCAAAAGGGGCTGTGCCTGATGATGGAAGCTTGGGCCGACGAGTCGATTGGCCTCAATGGCCGTAAAGCCATGATTGGCGCTTTCAATCAGCATCCCAACTTTCGCACGGCGCTGCTACCAGTTGCGACCCCTGATTTGGTCAAAAAGGTAGTGGGGGCAGTGCCTAGCGACTTTTTGAGCTTGCTGGGGGTCGGGGCCGGATTTGGCCCCGATGCTGTCAAGTCAGCCACTGAAATTTTGCGGCAAGATTTAGAAGCGCTGTGCCTGATTTTAGGCGCGCAGCCCTATCTCTGCGGGGATCAGCCGACGTTGGCCGATTTGGCAGTGGCTGGACTGTCGATGTACCTCAAGTTTCCGTCAGAAATCTATGTGGATTTGCCCGTGGGCATTTGCAATAAAGGCGTGCCGGGTTTAGCCGATGATCCGGCGTTTAGCGCGTTTTGGCAGTGGCGTGATCGGCTTTATAGCGATTTCCGCAAGCCGCGCGGCATTGGCCCATCGGCGAGTGCTCCGGCGACTGGTTCAGCTTCTGGCCCGGTGGCCATAGGGATTGATTAATTGATGAGTGGATGGATTAATCAGGTAGGGTAATTGTGGCCTTGTGATCAAGGCTCTTTGTTTATCTTGTGTTTATCGGTGTCGGTATGAGTGCGATCGCAGATCAGCTATCTAAAGCGCTAGCTGAGATACCGGGTGAAGCCAGTGTGATCCCTTGGGAAACGGTGCCGTTTGCAAAACAGCAGCAAATAGCAAATGCCCTGGCTACCGACACCCCGCCCGCCTGTATGGCTCTGCCGACTACCGTAAAAGCGCTGGCTCGGATAATGGCCATAGCGGCTCAAAACCGCTGGCGAGTTCTCCCGACGGGACAAAGCAGCAAGCTCAGCTGGGGCGGTTTGGCTGAGTCAATCGATGTGATCATCAGTACAGCCCAGCTCAATCATGTAATTGATCACGCCAGCGGCGACTACACGGTAACCGTAGAATCTGGGATCAAGGTCGCCGACTTACAGGCCATACTGGCTAAACAGGGCCAATTTTTAGCCATCGATCCGGCCTTTGCGCAAGCGGCAACCGTCGGCGGAATCGTGGCCACAGCCGACACGGGATCGCTCCGACAGCGGTACGGGGGGCTGCGCGATCTGCTCATCGGCGTGCAGTTTGTTCGCTATGACGGCGAAATCGCTAGAGCGGGCGGGCGAGTTGTCAAAAATGTGGCCGGTTACGACTTAATGAAACTAATGACCGGTGCGTATGGGAGCTTAGGAATTTTGAGCGAGCTGACGTTTCGGCTATATCCGGTACAAAGTTTTTCTCGAACGCTCGTTCTCTCTGGTGGGGCGCAGGCGATTGAAGCTGCCACTGCCGAGATCAGACTATCCGGTTTAACCCCGGTAGTACTAGATGTGACCTTAGTAAGGACGCATCAGCAAACAGCCCTCAGCCTCATCACTCGCTTTCAAGGCATTGCTGATGGCGTAGAAGAGCAAACCCTGCGACTCAAAAAAATTGCGACGACTCACTCAATGCCCTGTCAGCAGCTAGATGGCGACGAAGAAGCAGCCTTTTGGCAAAAAGCAGCATCAGACATTCAGCCGGATACCGGGCTGTGCAAAGTGGGCCTGCGGCCTAGCGGCATTCCTTGGCTGATTGAATTGATTGATGATGTCAAGCTAGGAGCCGAAGCGCGGCTATATGGCAGCAGCGGGTTGGGATGGATTCAGTTTGAAATAGCGGATAAAACCCTTGAAGAGATGGTGATCGGGCTAGAAAAACTGCGATCGCACTGCCAAAAAAACGCAGGATTTTTAACGCTGCTGCAAGCCCCGAAATCGCTCAAGCAGTCTATTGAAGTTTGGGGCTACAGCGGCAATGCCCTGGGGGTTATGAGCGATATCAAGCAAAAGTTCGATCCCCATCGACTACTGAGCCCAGGGCGATTTGTGGGCAATTTGTAAAGGAGTTGGAGAGAGCTTAGCGTCAGCAAACAAAAGATTATTTCTTTCGACTTATCTCTTTTAGAGTGATTGATGACTCTTTCTGTAGTCAGAAAACCATCAAATGTGCGGGTCACAGCCGCGAAGTGATCCGTTATACAGTTACGATCATTACGATCATAAAGACAACAATAGGAGATTATGCCATGAGCATGACCATACAAGTTCCTTCCATCAAGTGCGAAGGCTGCGCCGATAGCATTACAGAAGAAATCAAAGTTCACGATGAAAATGCAAAAGTGACCGTTGACATTGAGAACAAAACTGTTGAGGTAGATTCAGACATGTCTGAGTCTTCCATCAAGCAGGCAATTGAAATAGCAGGCCACAAGGTCGCTAGCTAGGCAGATTGCAGTTGATCAAATTAAGCAGTAACGCTGTTGACGAACTTTAAAAGCAAGGATTGGGTGTGTCTTTACGTCAATGGCTGTGGTTAGGGTTGCTGTCTTGTTGCTGGGGCAGCGCCTTTATTTTGATGGAAATAGCACTGCCCATGTTTTCGCCGGTCGCCATTGTCACAGGCCGCTTGGTGGTAGCCGCGATCGTGATGGGCAGTGTTTTGTGGAGTCAGGCTAGCCAACGGGCAAAGCTGCGATCGCTCCCACCTTTGGTGTGGTTTCAGTGCGGTGGACTCAGCCTACTCAATAATTTACTGCCCTTTGGGCTAGTGAGCTGGGCGCAGCAGCACATCAGCGCTAACCTCGCGTCGATTTTAATTGCTTCTGCACCTATATTTACGGTTGTAATGGCCATTTTTTGGCTGGGAGAACCGCTTACGTTTGTACGCAGTTTGGGCGTTGTTCTAGGCTTTGCAGGCGTAGTTGTGCTAGTGGGGCCGGAGGTACTTAGCGGATTAAACCTTGAAGGCTTTGGCGAACTTGCGGCGTTAGTCGCTGCTATGGCTTACGCTGCGTCTGGGTTTATTGGCGCGCGGTTTCAAAAAACGTCGCCCCAGATCGTCTCGACCCTGACGGTAGCGGTAGGCGCAGCCATTATTTTGCCCTTTGCGCTGCTGAGTGGCTTTAGCAACGGTGGATTTAGCAATAGTCATTTGATTACTGGCTGGCAGTGGTCATCTGTGCTGGCGCTTTTGGCCTTAGGGGTTATCCCGACAGCGATCGCATACTTTATTTACTTTCGGATGCTGAGCGAAGTGGGTGTGCTCAACACGTCGCTCGTTTCGTTTTTAGTCCCGCTGAGCGTACTGGTATTAAGCGCTGTTTTCTTACATGAGCATGTAGATGCGCTTACTTTTGTCGGTATGAGTCTGATTTTGGGCGGTTTGACTGTCTTAGACGGGCGACTATTCAAAAGGCTACGGGTGTAGCTGCTATAGCTTATAGCTATAGACTGTGCTCTTACTCCACAAAGCAAGCGATCGCAGCCAATGTCTCCTAAAAATGTTCTGGTAAAATGCCCACAGTGCCAAAGGCTCTATATTGACTGGCTCGTAGCCGCAATCGAAACCCCATCCGAAACCCCACCCAAAGCCACAGACCCATCAGCGACTAACGCGGGCCCCAGCACTATTTGCTCTAAATGTGGCCATCGCGCGCAGGTCAGTGATCTGTGCGAGCGCGATGGCGTTCTACAGCAGCTTGATTAAACCCTAAATCAAAGCTGCTCTTTTACCCGCTCTAACGCGGTGCAATGGGTGAAGTCGGTGCTGGAAGCGGAGTTGCACCGTCACCAATGCCACCATTGGGCTCTACCGGAATGGCCTCACTGGGCAAATCGGGCTGTACCGCCGGATCAGGCTGCGGCTCAGGCGGCGTCCCGTTAAAGTACTGAATTTGTTCGCGCAAGGAGGCAGCAGTTGCACTCTCACCCTGCTGCTCTAGCAGATCAGCAGCTTTGAGGTAATCAGCTACGACCGACGTGACCACCGCTTCAGGCCAATCACTAGGACTTGCTAGATCCGTTGTGGCCTCAGCATAGGTGCGGTTGATGGTAGCCTCAGCTCGGCCTAGATAGGCGCTTGAATCCGTGTCATTCAAAGCGATCGCAGCGGTGTAGGCTTCAATGGCATCCGGATAATTAGCCGCGACCATAAAGTTATAGGCGCGGCTATAAACTTTTTCATATTCGCTAGCCGGACGAATTTCAATTTGATAGCTGCCGCCTTGGCTAGAAAATGAGCTGGCAACAGCGCTATAAGTCCCGCTTTCTGCTAGCTCAATCACAATTGTCGAGTTCAAAGAACCGCCATAGTCATCATTTGAAGTCAGCACTTCGCCATTCGGGCCTTTGAGCAGCAGCATTGTATCGAAGTCACTGCTTTTTAGCTCAATGGTCATCGTCTGCCCCGCTGTGGCGCTGAACGTGTAGGTATCTTCCATAGGGGCTAGCGTTCCTTGCTGCTGCAAAATCGCCTGCGCAAAAGCCGCTTTGTGAGCTAAACCAACGGCCCCTAGCGCCGCAGCACCGGCCAAAAGCGCACTGATCGTTTTTTGAATAACCGTTCGCTCAACGGTTTGCCTAATTCGCTTGACTTGCTTAACTTGGCCGACTTCTGACACCTTCATATGTGACCTTTGAGTAAATTTCATCGTTTAAAAAATGGTTCCCGCTAGTTAGCTAGCTGCACAACAGCTTGACTCAACCCGTCGATCTCGAATCTTTGCCATTAAGCTGCTATAAACCACAAATCTAAGCCAATCTAAATCGCTACTGATATCTTATGGGACACTTAGGGGAGCTGTCTTGGAAAAAACACTGATGATTTTAAGCAGGACCACAAAGCTAGCGGTTGCTATTGCCCTCGCGGGTTTAGGGCTGACAGGAATAGCACAAAGCAGTAGCGCCCAAAATGAATTGCCCAGTGAACCGGCCAGTGAATTGCCCAGTGAATTGCCCAGTGAATTGTCCAGTGATCTGCAAATTCTGACCGCCGAAAGGCTTCAGAACCTAGCGGTGCAGGCAGCTGACGACATTCCCGAAGAGCTGTTGAGAACAGAGATTATTACAGAGGCGCGATCGCCCCTAACCGGAGAGCCCATCAGCGCCGCCGAATATGCTCAACTGCTGGAATCAATTGAAAATACACCGGCTGATGGCAGCCTCATTAGCTCAAACATTCGTAACTTGATTTTACTCTTGCAATTTCGCCGAACCCTCAAACCTATTCTTCCTTTTATTCCATAATGCTTTTATTCCATAATGGGCACGCAATCTTCAGCCAAATCAACTAAACAAAAGTAATGGCAAATTATTGATATGTTCATACCCAGATATCCATACAAAAGTATCCTCGGATATTCGAGCAAAATGCAAGCGTAGCCAATAGCACAGCAGCAGACATTCAAACTACAAACAACGGCATCGAGATCAGTGCTTTCATCAGAAAAGCCGATTTAAAGTCACTACGTTTTGTTAAGCTTACACACATATCAAATCCATAATAAAAACTAAAGCGAGTCAGGTAATATACATGTCTTCAACCATTGCTCTTGAGCAAATCGAACGGATTGTTGGAAATCAGCACCAAAATCCATTTGAAGTGCTTGGGCCCCATCTAACAGAGCAAGGCAGCAAGCAGGTTTGGGTAGTACGCACCTATTTGCCCAAGGCGGATGCAGCCTGGGTGATATTACCGGATATCCGCAAAGAGTACGAGATGCGCAACGATCAGCATCCTCAATTTTTTGAAGCCATTATTACCGACGTCACCGAAGTCGCAAACTACCAAATTCGCTACAAAGAAGGCGCTTGCGAACACGTCACCTACGACCCCTACGCCTTCAAATCGCCCGTAATGACCGACTTTGACGTGCACCTATTCGCTGAAGGCAACCACCAGCGCATTTACGAAAAAATGGGCGCACATCCCATGAGCCAAAACGGCATTGCTGGCGTTTACTTCGCAGTCTGGGCACCGAACGCACGCAGTGCCTCGGTCATCGGCGATTTTAATAGCTGGGACGGTCGGCAGCACCAAATGCGCAAAGGCGGCGGCGGCATTTGGGAGCTATTTATCCCTCAGCTCAAACCGGGCGACTCGTACAAGTACGAAATCAAAAACCTAGACGGCCACATTTACGAAAAATCAGACCCCTACGGCTTTCAGCAAGAGGTGCGGCCCAAAACCGCCTCTGTAGTGACCAATTTAGATAGCTACCAGTGGAATGATAGCGACTGGATGGAGCATCGCCGCCAAACCGACGCCATGAGCCAGCCCATAGCGGTATATGAGATGCACCTGGGCTCCTGGCTCCACGCGCCCTCAGCCGAACCCGCCCAGCAAGCCGACGGCAGTAGCGCCCCCGTGGTCACAGTTGCCGACCTCAAACCCGGTGCTCGGTTTTTGACCTATCGAGAGCTAGCCGCTCAGCTAATTCCTTACGTCAAAGAAATGGGCTTTACTCATATTGAAGTCATGCCAGTTGCCGAGCATCCGTTTGACGGTTCTTGGGGCTATCAGGTCACCGGATATTTTGCGCCCACCTCGCGCTACGGCACCCCTGAAGACTTTATGTACTTCGTCGATCAGTGCCATCAGCACGGCATTGGCCTGATTGTCGATTGGGTACCCGGACATTTTCCTAAAGATGGTCATGGCCTAGCCTTTTTTGATGGCACCCACCTCTATGAACACGAAGATCCTCGGCGCGGTGAGCACAAGGAATGGGGCACACTCGTCTTCAACTACGGTCGCCATGAGGTGCGCAATTTTCTCATTGCCAACGCCGTATTCTGGTTTGATAAGTACCACATCGACGGGATTCGAGTGGATGCGGTTGCCTCAATGCTGTATTTGGACTACAACCGTAAGCCCGGCGAATGGGTCGCTAACGAATACGGCGGTAGAGAAAACATCGAAGCCGCAGAGTGCCTTAAGCAGGTCAATCACGTTTTGTTTAGCCACTACCCAGGGGCGCTGTCGATTGCTGAAGAATCCACCTCCTGGCCGATGGTGTCATGGCCTACCTATGTAGGCGGCTTGGGCTTTAATCTCAAGTGGAACATGGGCTGGATGAATGACATGCTCGATTACTTTGAGATGGATCCCTGGTTCCGGCAGTTCCATCAAAACAACATCACCTTCAGCATTTGGTACGCCTTTAGTGAAAACTTTATGCTGGCGCTCTCGCATGATGAGGTCGTGCACGGTAAGAGCCACATGATTGGCAAAATGCCCGGTGATGACTGGCAAAAAATGGCTAATTTAAGGGCCCTTTATGCCTTTATGTACGCGCATCCCGGTAAAAAGACGCTGTTTATGGGCATGGAGTTTGGCCAGTGGAGCGAGTGGAATGTGTGGGGTGATTTGGAGTGGCATCTGCTCCAGTTTGACGCTCACAAAAACCTTAAGCACTGCGTAGAAAGGCTGAACTCTCTCTATCGTCGTGAGCCAGCTCTGTACACGCAAGACTTTTCTCAAGAAGGCTTTGAGTGGGTAGACTGTAGCGATAACCGCCACAGCGTGGTGTCATTTATTCGCTATGACAAAGAGAGTGAAGACTTTATTCTCACTATTTGCAATTTCACCCCTCAGCCTCACAGTCACTATCGGGTCGGGGTTCCAACCAAGGGCTATTATCGAGAAATTTTCAACAGCGATGCCCGCGAATTTGGGGGCGCGAATATCGGTAATTTAGGCGGCAAATGGTCAGAAGATTGGGCCTTTCATAGTCGTACTTATTCGCTAGATCTCACCTTGCCACCGCTGAGTGTGATTATGATGAAATTAGACGCTCAAAAAACTGAAGCGGCTTTACTAGAAGAAGCTGTTTAAAGAAGCCGATTAAATCTGATTTAATCAGAGCTTTTGGCCATCAGGCACCGCCTGATATTAGAGTCACCCAACTTCTTTTTTCCAAATCGCTCGGACTGACGAGGATTGCCTCTACAGACGGAGGTGAAGATACTTTTTCTTTTTTAATCTGAAGGAAGATTATTGAAAGAACTGATGAGATCGAATGAGCGCAAAATATGACTATGATTTGGTGGTAATTGGGGCTGGTTCTGGAGGATTAGCAGCGGCGAAAAGAGCGGTTAGTCTCGGTAAGCGGGTAGCGATCGCGGAAAAAGAAGCTTTTGGCGGTACCTGTGTTAATCGAGGCTGCATTCCCACTAAGCTGATGGTCTATGCCGCTGAGTTTGCGCAGCAGCGGGCGATCGCTCGTGACTACGGTTGGCTAAATCTCCAAGGAACATTCGACTGGCCTAGCTTTAAGCAGTCCATGGACAAGCACCTTGATTCTCTGCAAGAGCAAGCTACCAACAGCTTAGAAGGGGCAGATATTTTTCGAGGACAAGCCCAATTTATAGATGCTCATGGCCTGCAAATAGAAGCGCAAAAAATCACCGCTGAGTTTGTTCTTTTGGCAGTAGGCGGACGGCCTAAAATGCCTGATATTTCCGGCATAGAACATGCGATTGACTCGCGCGGCATAATTGCACTACAGCAGTTACCCAAGTCTTTGATCGTAGTGGGCGGCGGCTATATCGGGGTTGAACTTGCTCAGGTGCTGCACAGCCTCGGTTGCCACATTACGTTGGTCGAGTCAAATGCTTTTGTATTAGATGGATTCGATTGCGATCTTCAAAAGCGAGTCAAACAGGTACTGACAGATGACGGCGTGACGATGATCAATGGAGCTCGGCTAAAAGCGATTGAGCCACGGGGACAAGGCTTTATGGCGACGCTAAGTGAAGGCCAAACTTTAGAAGCAGATCAGATCCTATGTGCGCTCGGTCGCACTGCAAATACTGATACGCTTAATTTAGAAGCGACCGCAGTTTCAACTGAAAAAGGAATGATTGTCGTAGATCCTCACGGACGGACAAAAGAGTCGAATATTTTTGCGGCAGGAGACTGCACGGCGACAATGTTATTGACACCCGTGGCAAAAGCTGAAGGCATAGCGGCTGTTGAGGCGATGTTTAGCGATTCGGCTACGATTGACTACACTTGGGTGCCTAGCGCTGTATTTACACATCCCGAAGTGGCCACAGCGGGATTGAGCGAACAAGCGGCTCAAGAGCAGTATGACAATAGCGACAATTTTGAGGTTTATCGTAGCTGCTTTAGACCGCTGAAGTATGCGATCGCCACCCCTTCTCTAGAAGCCTTCATCAAGCTAGTAGTCGATGCTTCAACGCAAAAGATTGTTGGCGTCCATATGGTAGCACCGCGCGCTGGCGATCTGGTTCAGGCCCTATTACCCGCTCTTAAAAAAGGTTTAACGGTTCCTGAATTGCAACAAACTATCGGCATCCATCCCTCGACGGGTGAAGAGATTTTCTCGATTTAAACGTCACCTCTAGGCTTCGCTCGGAACATATTGCTGGGCCTGCTCAGCCGGTGTGAGATCGCTTAGGCTGACATCTTCACGCAGTTCACGGCCATTAGGGCCAACAATTTGGCGAGGGAGCGCCTGCGGGTTGACAACTTGGCGGGTATTCATGTTGTAGGTCGTGTAGACCGTGCTAGCAGACTCTAAAAATACATCCATGATCGTCAGCGTTTGAAAAGGAGCCGTCGTAGTTGCTAACAAAGATTTTGGGCCGCTGCCAAGGGCACCGAGATTGAGCGTGTTGAGATTGCCGATTTTGCCCGGAAAGTAAGCGTGGTGATGGCCGCTAATATAGGTATGAACGTTATGGCGCTCTAGCAGTTGATGCAGAGCCTCGGCCTGATTGAGGTATTCGCCGGAGCGATCGCGCTTTTGCGAAACGGCATACAGCGGCAAATGACCCATCACAATTCGCAGCTTGGCATTTTGAGCCATAGGGCTAGCTAATGCGCGATC
Organism: uncultured cyanobacterium; assembly: GCA_963740915.1. Lineage (GTDB taxonomy): Bacteria > Cyanobacteriota > Cyanobacteriia > Phormidesmidales > Phormidesmidaceae > Phormidesmis. Next base: position 3,764 of record CAVUFV010000002.1, on the reverse strand, counting down.
TGCCCAAGCCACCTGTTCCGGCGGAACATTAGCTGAAGACGCATCCCAAATCAGATAAAAAATGTCATTTTTTTGAAAGCTATAGTAATAAGGAAAGCCCTCGGCTTCAATGAAGCTTAAGTCCGTATCAGGCTGATGACCTTTCCAATATTTCGTGGCTTCTTGACGATCTAGCACATAGACAAACTGGCCTTGGTCTTGGTAGCTAGAGGCGTCATGGTTACCGACCGTCACCGCAAAAGGCAAGCCAGCATTGCGAATAGGAGAAACAATTTTTTCGTCGAAAGCAGTCCACATCGTCGCAATTTCGCTAGCAGACAAGCTCAGGCTTTGACCCGCCACCATATCGCCGCCACAAATTACCAGATCAGGCTGCCAGTCAGGCAAAGCATTGACGCCAGAAATCACTTCCGGAAGGTAGTCAGTAGAGCCATAGTTGCTGTTGAGATCGCTGATCACAGCAAGGCGAATATCACCGCGCTGCGGGGCAAAAAAGCCTGCTGGGCCGATGGCTGCGTGACTAACACTGGCAGCGGCTGATGCAGTGGAGGATTGATCAGCCAATTTATCAGCCTGATTAGCCGGTTGAGCCGTGGCTTGGCTAGCAGATTTACTGCAAGCGATAACACCACTGCCCGCAGCCCCAATAGCTAGCCCACTAAACAGCAAAAAGCGACGACGATTGAGCGGCATGACAATAGAACCTAGCAGCGTGGATCGTTATTAGTATGCCATTACTAACAAGTCTTACGCGACCTCTCTTTCAAATCCTTGTTCAAGTGCTTGCTCAAGTGCTTGCTCAAAAGGCAGTAAGGCGAACACACTCATAGTTTGCTGAAATCATAGAAAAAAAGCAAATTGCCGTAACGTAGGGGAGCATCCAAAGGCATAGCATTTATGTCACAGCTAATCGCCAATGAACGAGTCGATGATTTCGACGCTATTACCCTATGCCTTTAGTTTTCTATTAAATCCCTGTCGGCGTAGGCACTTCAGCCTATAAAAGGCTATCCCAACTATCAGAAATTGTGTGACTATGGCCTCATAGCCTTCTAACTCTAATCGGAGTATTGATCTAAGAATTGTGACGATTGTTTTTTAACAAATAAGTAAACGCCATCCTCTTGATAATCAAGTTGGAAATGCTGATTAGCTTTCAAATAGTTGGCTGTGGTCGTTGCAAGTGGAACACTGCTGCGCCAGCCAGGATACCGCGTGTTGAGAAGTATGTAATGAAATTGGTCTATTTTTTCGGGTGGGATTGTGCCATCGGTGAAACGGATGGTTTTGCGATGGGAGAGATGGGGCGAGAATTCTGACGTCGTCAGTAAACTTTCGTCACCTTGAATTCTGGAAATAGCTGTTCTAGCCGCTTGAAAGGTGTCGGCTGATTCGTAAGGTGGACTCACAAGTGAGACTAAGCGGGAGAGGCTCAAAAATGCGATCGCAGCCCAACCAATAATGAGCTTGTTCTGCTTGCGCTTTTTAGCTTCGCTGAGGTATACGCGTGATTGGAAGTAGGCAATTACCATCAGAACAATAAACGGAACAATCGGCAGAGAGTACCACTGCACTAAGTTCCTTTGGCTATTTTGAGTAGACAGTATATTCATGGCCAGTACAGGAATAGCTGGCGTTAAATAAAATAGTGCCTTCGGAAGTTTGGGAATTTTTGCGATCGCGGTGGGAATGGCTGTCAGTAAATAGGCAACTGGTACAAGCAGCAAAAATAAGTATTCTAAGGTGCTAGGCGAAAAGAGCTTACCAAAAACTAATTGAGGCTTTGTCAGAATATTTTTAGCAATTTCTGTGTAGGTATTGCCCAAATCGCCGTAGCGGAAAATATGGCGGGTAATCAAGTCAGTTTCTACGTCTGGGCCAAATGCAGGAATGATGAGCTTTGTAGCGATGAGGAACCAGGCGATGCCTGCTATGAGTGCGATTACGCCGTATCCTTTTCGCTTTTCAAACAGCAGCAACCATACTCCCGTAGCAGCGACTGTTAGGCTTAGCACTGCTTTGCAACTCAGCACTATCGCCATCGCTACACAAAACTGCGCCAGCCGCTTTGAGCGGGCAGCTAAGATCATCCAAAAAATGGCAGGTAGCGCGATTACATCAGGATGAAAATCGAACAGACAGGCATTCAAAACAACTGGATAGAGTAAATATATAGCACTGACGATGGTTGCTTGAGATGACGTCAGACGGGCTAAAAGCGCTAGCCGGAAAACAGGATAAGCCGCCAATGAAACGGCTAAGGCTTGAACGGCAAATAGCCAATGTACGCTGGGATAAATGCGATAGAGCAATGAAATAGGATAGAGAATGAGTGCCGCATGATCGCTTAAAATATGAAATTCAAGGAAGGAAGAAAACGGCGTTTGACCTTGAGAAATGAGATAGACAGCTTGATCAAAAATGCCTAAATCCGTCCCTGCCGATAGAAATAACCAGTGCTTTAAGCTGGCGCAGAAAAAGCAAAACAGAAAGCTTCCGCCAATCATCAGCCATATAGATGTCAATCGGAACTTTTCCGTCATAGACCTTACATACATCGAATATTTTGAATAGACTGTCATACTAAGAGCAATATTCTAGACAGATTTATGGAAACATAAGGGGAGACGTTGATTGAGACCTTTCCAAGCATGAGTACGTTAGCTATCGTAGAAGCCTTTCGAGACTTACCCGACCTACGTCGGGGTGCGGGTCGCCGCCATGACCAAGCCCTTTGTCTATCCCTTTTTACTCTCGCGGTGAGTGCAGGCTGTCGAGGATTTCTGGCGATTAGTGATTGGCTGGCTAGTTATCGAGAGGCGCTTTTAGAGCTATTTTCCCCCGCTAAGAACCGATTGCCTTCGTACAGCACGATTCGTCGGGTGCTGCTGAACTTAACTACGAAGCTTATAGCCTTTGCTTAGCGAAGTTCTTTGAAATTGAGCCAATGCTGGGCGAAACAGTTGCCCTGGACGGTAAGGTTTTAAGGGGGTCGTACTTGCGATACACCAGCAAGTACGACAGAATCTCATCGAGCGATTCAACTGGTCACGGTCTATGTTGTAGAAAGGGGCTTGATTCTGCCCATTCAACCAGTAGACAAAAAGAGTAATGAGATCACGGCCCTGCCACCTGTGCTCAAGACATTAGCCCATCGGGGTGTGGTCTTTGCCTTTGATGCCCTCAACACCCAAAAAAACTTGTCAGCAAATTATTGACTCTGGCAATCACTACTTGGGGGCACTCAAAGGCAATCACGGCAACTTCTTCAAAGCACTCAAGCAAAATTTTCAATCTGAAGCTCACATCAACTCGGTAGAAACGGGGCATGGTCGTGTGGAACGTCGCACTGTCAGCTTATGCCGCGACATCGAATCGTTACCTGATGCTGACCAGTGGGCTGGGCTGAAGACAATCATCAAGGTCACTAGCTATCGACACATTCTGAAAGGCCAGTTGCTCTTTATCAAGCAGCCTACTGTTCGATATTACATCAGCTCCTTGGTAGAACCAGTTGAAAAAATTGCTCAACGTATTCGCGATTATTGGCATGTGGAAAACAAAGTTCACTATGTCCGCGATGTGACCCAGGGCGAGGATGCCTCTAGGATTCGCGTGCAGCCGCTACCCAACAACTTTGCTCTGGCCCGCAATCTAGCCCTCAATTTATATCGTGACCACGGCTTTGACAATATGGCTCAAGCTCAACGCAAAGCCGGACAGGGGCTCGATTTACTAAAATCTCTCTTTAGAATGAAATAACC
>CAVUFV010000001.1:0-163501 GCA_963740915.1 uncultured cyanobacterium | reverse complement strand
CCATTTCATTTTCATGGAAGTGAGTTAACGTTTAGCCTCTAGCCCTTTCGTCGAATGACTCATGAGCTTATCTACAGCAACGCTGCCTGCAACGGGTCAATTCGGCTCGCACGCTGAGCAGATTGAGATTCTATCTGCCTTTTCAAAAATTCCTGATACGCGCCATCGCTTAGGCAAACGGCATGACATAGCGCTATGCCTCGCCTTGTTCACGCTGGCAATCGCCGCCGGGAACCAAGGCTTTCTAGCGATAGGAGATTGGCTCAAGAGCTATCAAGCCGAACTCATTGAGTTATTTAACCCACCCAAACGGAGACTGCCTTCATACAGCACTATTCGGCGAGTGTTATTGACGCTCGACTACAAACAGTACTCGGCGGCATTAGCTCGCTTCTTTGCGGTCGAGCCGCTACCTGGGGAGACGCTGGCGATGGATGGGAAGCAACTGCGCGGGTCATATCAAATAGAGACGAACAACCCCGAGTCCCCGCCTCATCCGGCCATTCTGTTGGTGAGTGCATACATTGTTGAACGTGGGCTGATTCTCGAACCGCATCAGGTAGATAGCAAAACCAACGAGATTAAGGCGCTGCCTGAGTTCATTGAGCAACTCGCACTGAAAGGTGTTGTGATTGCTTTTGATGCCATTAGCACCCAAAAAAACATGTCAGTTGATTGTCGATAGTGGCAATCACTACCTCGGTGCCCTCAAAGGTAACCAGGGTAACTTGCTCAAAGATGTTGAGACTCATTTTTTCCCGCAACAAGTTCATATCGATATCAGTGAAGGTCATGGGCGCACAGAAAAGCGAGTGGTCAGTCTATGTCATCAGTTAGAGAATATTAAACCTTGGCCGGGACTCAAAACACTTATCCGCGTAGAGAGCGAGCGGCGCTTCACAGTGAAAGGACTTGAGCACTACTCCCAAGAAACACGTTACTACGTGGCTTCTTTCATCGAACCAGTGGCTGAGACTGCCAACCGAATTCGAGGCTATTGGGGCGTGGAGAACAAAGTTCACTATGTGCGCGATGTGACGCAAGGCGAAGATGCTTCGCGCATTCGGATGAATCAACTGCCGCAAATCTTTGCGGTGGCACGCAATTTTGCGCTCAACGTCTACCGTGACAATGCGTTTGTCAACATGGCTCAAGCTCAGCGCTGTTGCCAGTTTGGCTTAGATACCCTCAAGCGCATCTTTAAAATGAAATAGCCCTGCGATCGCCCCCTCCGCCTTCCGGTTCCCCGCAAAATGCTGCTTCACCCGCTGCCACATCGCATCCACCTGCGTCCCCGCCTTTTTCAGCACCGCCGCCGTCACGCCCCCGCCTAGCTGCTCAGCCGCCTTTTCCGCCGCCGTCTCCACAAACTTACTCGCCGCCAATGCCACCAGCGCCGCCCCCGTCAAACTCACTGGCTCAACCATCACCTGTCCCTTCCGCAAATTCACCACACACCTATCATTAACGACTATTCACGATAATGCGAACGGTCGTCGCCAAATCTTCAGGAGAAATTGATATTCTGTGCAGTCAGGGCGGTTTGAGCCAGTTTTTAGTTATTTGCAGTGGTTGACCCACCCCCGGCCCCTCCGGTGGAGGGGTGAATGGTTGGTGGTGGGGAGTAGGGGTTGGCTTTGCTGGCTGTGCGGTAAGGGTGGTGGATGTTTTGGTGGGCATGTTAGGGCATGACGGTGCTAGTGCAGTGAGTAGCGATCGCCCATAAAAAATCACTTTATTCCTTATAATCCAAAGCTAACAGCGAGAGCGCGCGATCTGCGGAATAACATGACGGCAGGTGAAAAGCTGCTTTGGCAGCGGCTCAAGCAGAAACGAATCATGGGGTACGATTTTGACCGTCAAAAACCAATGGATCAATTTATTGTCGATTTCTACTGTAAGGCGTTAGCTCTAGCCATTGAAGTAGATGGCTCCGTTCATAACACCCCAGATGCACAGCTGCACGATCAAGAAAGACAGGCGCGTTTGGAAGCATTAGGTGTGCGCTTCTTACGATTCTCAGATGACGCTGTGAAGCAGGATATTAATGAAGTTTGCTTGACGATTATTGATTGGATAAAACAGTATCAGGACTAAAAGCATCTGCATATGGCAGATGCCCCAAAAGACATCAGCTACCGTTCTACTCACTCATAGGATGCCTAATTCACAAGCTCCTAACCCTTGCAAATCAGCACCTCAAACCATACTAGCCAACACTCACCCCTCCACCGGAGGGGCCGGGGGTGGGTCAGCCAATTGTTACAAGCCTTCAGAAAGTTACCACCGGACAAACTGGCCAAAACGGATAAAAGCGGCAAAACGCATTAGCTACCAAGCTTGAACGCTTCGACAAAAAAGCCATAGACCGCACCGAGCTTGAAGGCATTGAGCGCTTCGATGAACGTGGAGCGCGATCGCACTGGCCCAAAATCCGTCCCCGCAGGCATCACACCATCTGGCCCAATCAAAGGAACTAACCGCTGATTGGCCAAAGCCGCCTGCTGCCGCCGGGGCGAGAAGCGATAGTACAGCCAGCTAATCAGCTCTGTGCCCAGCACCAAAATAGCCGATACCGCCACATCCAGCTTCGCCGCCTGCCCTGCTGTCGCTGAAATCGCCACCGCAAAAAAATTGCCAAACAGCAAGCTAATCAAAATCACCGACAGCCGCCGCCAAGGGTTAAAGGCCCACTGCCTAAACCGCAAGACAATTTGATTGAACAGCGTATTAAGTCTAGTTCTTTGCATCGTCAGGGTTCCTCTTTGATGTGGCTATTTTAGGGCGCTAGCGCGATGAAATAGCTAATCAAATTAATAAATTGCTGTACCCTAAACATAACCGCCTGCACTTAACCTGCACTTAAATAGTTAATAGTTGTTAGCTGCCAATTCCTCTGTCCATTTCCTTACCAATTCTCCCGACTAATTCTTATGGCTAACGTCTACTCCTCCCTATTCGATCAGCCCAGCCGAAAGCCCTTTGAGCTGCCCGGTGCGTATCCCCATTACAACCCTGATCGCCCCGGCCAAGTAGACCATATCGCCCTCGATTTAGCCTTTGATATTCCCAACAAAAGCTACAGCGGCACCTGCAAAGTGCACATCACCCCCATTATCGACGGCATTGATAGCCTCACCCTCGACGCCGTAGACTTACAGATTAAATCGATCAAAATTGGCAAGACCCAACAAGTTTTTGACTACGATGGTGAACAAATTCACCTCACGCTCAAAACGCCCACTCAGTTTGGCAAAGCCTTTACGCTCAACATCGAATACGCCGTTGAAAATCCTCAGCGCGGCATATACTTCATCGGCCCCGATGAGCACTATCCAGATAAACCTGTGCAGATCTGGACGCAAGGCGAAGATGAAGACTCTCGCTTTTGGTTCCCTTGCTTCGATTATCCGGGTCAGCTAGCGACCTCAGAGATTCGAGTCCGGGTACCGAAAAAGTACAAGGCCATCTCTAACGGCGAATTAGTCGCCACCGAAACCGAAGGCTCCGACAAAATCTATCACTGGAAGCTCGATAAAGTTCATCCCAACTACCTAATGACCTTGGCCATTGGCGCGTTTGAAGAGATCAAAGACGAGTGGCAAGGCAGAGCCGTGAGCTACTACTTTGAAAAAGGGCACAAGGCCGAAGCCAAGCTGACAATGGGCAAAACGCCTCAGATGATGGAAACTCTCAGCCGCTGGTTTGGCTACGACTATCCGTTTTCTAACTACGATCAGGTGTGCGTCAGCGACTTTATTTTTGGCGGTATGGAAAATACCACCACGACGCTGCTCACTGATCGCTGCCTGATTGATCAGCGCGCCGCTTTGGACAATTTGCGGGCCGAAACGCTGGTCGCTCACGAACTGGCCCATCAGTGGTTTGGCGATCTGATCGTGATTAATCACTGGTCGCAGGCTTGGGTCAAAGAAGGCGCGGCCACCTATTCAGAAGTGCTGTGGATAGAAGAATCACTGGGCAAAGAAGAGGCGCTGTACTACCACCTCAACCATGCCCGCGATTATCTCAGCGAAGATCGCAGTCGCTATCGTCGGCCTTTGGTGACTCACGTTTACCGGGAAGCAATCGAGCTATACGACCGACATATCTATGAGAAAGGATCTTGTATCTATCACATGATCCGCACGGAGCTGGGCGATGAGCTGTTTACCCGAGCGCTGAGTACGCTGCTTACAGACCATGCTCACGGCACGGTAGAAACGATTGATTTACTACGGGCAATTGACAAAGCCACGGGCCGAAATCTTCGATTCTTGTTCGACCAGTATGTGTATCGGGGCGGGCACCCGGACTATAAAGTGGGCTATAGCTGGGATGGCGACAGCCATATGGCCAAGCTAACGGTGACCCAAACTCAAGTAGAAGATGGTAAATCGCAGGTGCAAGAAGGTCTGTTTGATCTGAAGGTGCCGATTGGCTTTGGCTATCTCAATAAAGCAACAGATAAGGCGACGGATAAAACAACAGACGAGGAGAAAAATAAAGCAACAGATAAAGAGACAACAGATGCACCTGTGGTTAAGACATTTAAGGTGCGCATTCATGAGCGGGAACAGGCGCTGTATTTTCCGCTAGAAAACAAGCCAGATTTTATTAGTTTTGATGTGGGCAATCACCTGCTCAAAACGGTGGAATTAACCTATCCGGTGGCCGAACTCAAAGCGCAGCTAGCCTACGATCCAGATCCGATTTCACGGATATTTGCAGCTGAGGCGCTAGCGAAAAAAGGCAGCTTAGAAGCGATCGCTAGCCTAGAAAAGTCGCTGAAGTCCGATGCTTTTTGGGCGGTGCGCGCAGAAGTAGCCGAACAGCTCGGATCGGTGCAGCTCGATCAGGCTGAGACAGCCCTGCTGACAGGTCTAGCAGACGAGCATCCCCAAGTGCGGCGAGCCGTAGTAGAAGCGCTAGGCTCCGTGAAGACGGCGCAGAGCTATCAGGCGATCAAAGGCGTGGTGGATAAAGGCGATGCGAGCTATTACGTGGAGGCGGCGGCAGTGCGATCGCTCGCCAAAGTCGGCACCGCCAAGCTAGACGGCAAAGACAAAGAAAAGAAAACCCTAAAAGTGCTCGATAGCGTCCTTAAAGAGCGCGCAGGCTGGAATGAAGTCGTGCGCAGCGGGGCAATTTCTGGCCTCAGCCAGTTCAAATCTTCCGTCGCCGCCTTGGATCTGCTGCTGCCCTACACCGAACTTGGCGTGCCCCAAGCGCTCCGCTTAGCGGCCATTCGCGCCCTGGGCACAATCTCTACCGGCCAAGAAAAAGCAGCCGTTGAGCGCATTTTAGAGCGCTTAGAAGCCTTGGCAAGAGAATCTTTTTTCCTTACTCAGGTGGCCACAGTGGGCGCACTCTCGCAAATGGAAGTGCGCGGCGCGGTAGCGATTTTGCGCAAACTGGCCGATCACAGCCCGGATGGTCGAGTTAAGCGCAGAGCGGACGAAGCGGCGCAAAAGGTACAGAAGAAGGTTGGATCTGATCAGGCGATCGCCGATCTACGCGAAGCCTTAGATGAGGTCAAAAAAACCAACAAGGATCTCAAGAGCCGGTTAGAAGATTTGGAAGCCAAAGTCAAGATAGAGGGTTAGGAGCGAGGACTTAATAACTTGGTCAGTTGCCTGCTCTCTGCTGCCCTCATCCCCAGCCCTTCTCCCGATGGGCTACCGTGTACACACAAGTCCGAGAGCGCTGTGATCGGCGGGCCGCAGGGGTTGTTGACCCACCCCGACCTCCGCTATGCTCCGGCCACCCCTCCGACGGAGGGGAGACTGGCAAGTGTTTCAGTGTACTGAATCGCTACAGAGACCGCTAGCGAGTCCATAACCCTTACGAAGCGATAACCTCAACCCCCATAGCCAACATTCACCCCTCCGCCGGAGGGGCCGGGGGTGGGTCTGCCACGTAGGCTCCTAGCCGATGTCTCATAGTTGTGTATACAGGGGAGTCCGAGGAGTGAGGGCTCGATAAGTTGAGCATATGCAGACGGCTGAGGGCTTTACGGCGACGGTCAGGATTGATGGGCAGTCGGAGTATGCGATTACGGTGAGCGATCCGTTTAGCGTGCAGCAGGAGCAGGATTTAGAGTTTTACTTTGAAGAGTGGATTCGCTTTTTGCTTTGGATTTGAAAGGCGCAATGGGACTAAAACTAATGTATAAGTAGGTTAGCTATATACTCAGCCAATTAGCTCAAATCCTGCATGGAAGACTTTCGCGCTAAAACTTTAAAAGAAGCGTTTCGACTGTGCGATGTCGATCCGCTTTTGGGTGCAGGCTTGGAGCGCTACTACGTTGACTTGTCGCTGGTTCGTAAAACAGAAGCGATTGAAGGAGTCAGCACCGTTTTAGATTTTCAGGAAGCGGGCGACTTTCGCACTATTTTGTTTACTGGGCATCGGGGCTGTGGCAAAAGTACAGAGCTTCAGCGGATTCGGCGTCAGTGGGAGACGGACTACAAGGTTATTTACCTCGAAGCGAATGAAGAAACGGATATTAATAATGCTGAGTACACCGACTTTTATCTGATTGTGATTAAGCAGGTTGAGTTTGCCCTGCGAGAGATGGGGCTGGCGTTTGACGCGGGGCTGCGTAAAAGCTTTGAGGACTGGTTTAAGCAGGTTACCCACGAAACGGAGCAGACGGTTGAGAGTTCGATTAATGCGCAGGCTGAGGCGAGCTTGAAGGGCGAGGCTCCTTTTTTGGCCAAGATAATGGTTAAGCTGCTGGCGCAGATTCGCGGGGCTGACACGCGCAGAACCCTGATTAGACAAACGCTACAGCAGGATATCTCTCGGCTGAAGGCGGATACTAATCTGCTGCTGCGCGATGCTTATCAAAAAGTCAGGAAGTATTATCCAAAGGGCTTTCTGATTATTTTTGACAATCTAGATCGGGTGCCGCCAGATGTGGGCGATCATTTGTTTTTTGACTATGCGGCTCAGTTGCAGGAGCTGGCCTGCACGATTATTTATACGGTGCCAATTTCAGTGCTGTGCTCGTCTAAAAACATTACCAACTCGTTTGGGGAACCTCATGTGGTTTCGATGGTGAATGTGTACGAGCTAGCGCGTGATAAATGCGACTTGGGCTACAACACTGCCGGGCCAGCTTGTCTTTCGCAAATTATTCAAAAGCGGGTGGATGCGGTGGCGCTGTTTGAGTCGTCGCAGGAGCTGTTGGATTTGGTGAAGGCCAGCGGCGGGCATGTGCGGCAGCTCATGCAAATGATGCGGAATGCCTGCCGCACGGCGAGTACGCGCAAGCATTCTAAAATTCAGGCGGATGATGTGCTGTATGCAACTAAGCAGCAGCAGTTTGGCTTTGAGCGGTTTGTGCCGGACGATCACTATCCGCTGCTAGCGAAGGTGTGCATGACTAAAAACATCACTAAAGATGAAACCGGACAGCTCATGCTGTTTAACACGTCGGTGCTGGAGTACAACGGGCTAGACCGGTGGAACTATCCGAATCCGGCGGTGTTGCAAAGTGAGTTGTTTAAGGCGGCTTTGCAGGCGTTGTTGAAGCAAGATGGCTGAGCCTGAGGCTGCTGATGTTCTCGTTAAGAGGGTGGGGCAAGCGGCTCAGCCGGATACTCGTTTGTTTTTAGAACAAAATCGGCAGGAGTTTGCAGAGCTGCTGACGTTTATTGATTTTGCTGAGGGGCTGACGATTGGATTTATTGAGGTTAATCAGGAGCCGAATAAGGCGCTTTTAATTGGGGCACTGCGAACGGCCCTGGCGGATACGGATAGTCGTTTGGAGGTGATGAACTTTTCGCATGAGCAAGACTTGCGACGGCTAAAGGATGCCATTGTGCAGCGGCTGGAAAACGTTAAAACCGATCGGAAGTTGGTGCTGGTGGTGCAGGGACTAGAGGCGACAATTGGCACCGATGGCGTGGGGGCCTATCCGCCTGTGCTGCAAGATTTGAACTTTATTCGCGATGCGTATCGCCAGAGCGTGCCGCATCCGCTGCTGTTTGTATTGCCAGACTATGCGATTACGCGGGTGAGTCAGTACGCGCCAGACTTTTGGGCTTGGAGTTCGGGGCTGTTTCGGTTTCAGACTGCGGTGCAGGCGGTGGAGAAGCTGAAGGCAGAAAGCTTTGAGCAACCTTCGTCGCGGATTGCTTCGAGTGACAATCAGGCGCAAATCGATCAGCTTAAAGGACTGTTGATGGAAGTCAATCCTTCTGGAAAGCAGATTGCACCGAAGGATGTGTTGCTGTGTAGCGAGATTTATTACAAGCTGGGGTCTGCTTATCTGACTCAGCACCGACCGGAGAAGGCAAGGGATTATTTGCTGGAAGGATTAAAGGTGTTGGCGGCTCAGCCGGATGCAGCCTTGCGACAAAGCCTTCGACGTAAGCTGGGTAACGCCTATGAGCAAACGCGGCAATTTGAGGCAGCAGCGAGTATCTACGAGCTTGCTCTGGCTGAAGCTCGATCTCTAGAATCATCTACCAATGTCTCACCGCTGCTTTCAGACTTGGGTGATGTGGCGTTAGCACAACGACAGTTTGAGCAGGCAAGGGCTTTTTATCAGCAAAGCTTGACTTTGGATGAAGCGCATGATGACCGCTACAGCCAAGCGAGCACCTACCATCAGTTGGGCATTGTGGCGCAGGAACTCAGAGAGTACGAGCAGGCGCGATCGCACTACCAACAAGCCCTCGATATCTACATCGAGTTCAACGACCGCTACAACCAAGCAAGCACCTACCATCAGTTGGGCAGGGTGGCGCAGGAACTCAGAGAGTACGAGCAGGCGCGATCGCACTACCAACAAGCCCTCGATATCTTCATCGAGTTCGACGACCGCTACACACAAGCAACCATCTACCATCAGTTGGGCAGGGTAGCGCAGGAACTCAGAGAGTACGAGCAGGCGCGATCGCACTTCCAACAAGCCCTCAATATCAAAATCGAGTTCGGCGATCGCTACAGCCAAGCGAGCACCTACGGTCAGCTAGGATTACTGGCAGAGGCTGAAGAAAACTATGAAGAAGCCAGCAGCCAACTACTCAAAGCGTTAGAAATTTTCGCAACGTCTAACGATAGCCACAGCGTACAAATAGCGCTTAATAGTCTCAAACGCATCTACCAAGCTACCCAAGACGCCGCCTTACTCTCCGCCGTCGCCACCACGCTAAACGTCCCCCCGAAAGAAGTCCAGTCCATCTTTGCCACCACTCCAGCCGAAGCCGCTCCCCCGAATCAAGTCTGACTTTTCCCGAACCTACTAATACTTCTCTCGAACCTACTAGCACTCCTCCCAAACCTACTAACACTTTTCTAGAACTCGATAGGTTCATCAACTGCACTCGTTCGCACTTTTCTCAAACCCGCTCACACTTTTCTAAAACTCGCTCACACTTCTCCCGAACTTGCTAGCACTTCTCCCAAACCTGCTCACACTTCTCCCAAACCTGCTCACACTTGTCCCGAACCTGCTCACACTTCTCCTGAACTCGCTAGCACTCTTCCAGAACTCGATCAAAATTTGTACGGAGTGAGCGCTGGGAAAAACGACCTTGATTCATCAAACCAGCCAAGACGACACCCTGCTCACCGAAGTCGCCCAATGCCTAAACTCCACCGTCGAGGAAGTAGCCCAGCTATTCGAGCAGTTCAACCAGTCCGCTTAGCCGTTTGCCCATGGCTGGATCATTGACTAGAAGGCTTATGAAAAAGGATTCAATGCCTTGGTTAGTGACTTATTTCTTGTGGCCCTTATCCCCAGCCCTTCTCCCGAGGGTAGAAGGGAGCCAGATCTGAAGTCCCTCTCCCCCCGGAAGAGGGATTTAGGGTGAGGGTCTTGGGCATCCTTCCTCCATGGAACATGACCTCTCCCAACTGACAGGCCGTTACCGGCAAATTCCCGAAACTCTATTGCTCCGTGCTAGAGAACTGAGACATCAGCAAACGCCCGACGAACAAATTCTTTGGCAATGCTTGCGAGGCCGCCGACTATGCGGTGCAAAGTTTCGGCGGCAGCATAATATCGGACGCTTCATTGTAGACTTCTATTGCGATGAAGCTCGCCTGGTTATTGAGGTTGACGGTGGCGTTCATAACCAGAAAAAAGAGCAAGATGCCGAAAGAGATGCTTGTTTAACTGCTAGCGGGCTAACGGTTTTGCGGTTTGAGAACGAAGCCGTATCAGACCGGCTAGAAAGTGTTTTGAAAGAAATCTGTTTGTGGTTATCGAAGGTATGAGTCAGGTGATCTAGCCCTCATCCTAAATCCTTCTCCCGAGGGGAGAAGGACTTTGAATCGGCTCCCCTTCTCCCCTCGGGAGCAAGGGGCTGGGGGATGAGGGCTCCGTATAATCACAAAACGTCCGCAACCCCAACTTCAACACCCACAGCACCACAATGGTTGCGATCGCCGGATTAATCGGCAACGATACCAAATTCACCACATATACAATCAACCCCGTCAGCAGCACCGCCTTATCCGGGCTCTTGCTATAGCTCTCCACCTTCTCTTTAAAGCTATCATCCCCACAAATCTCCCGCCGCAGATTGCGCAAAACACATCCCGGTTGGAGATGGCCCCCACGGGTACTGCGATTCTCCCTGAGACTTTCATAAATTAGTGTCATCAAGTTCACTATTGCATCTCAGGAAAACAACGCTATGGAATCTCGTAAAGAACAAGCGCTCAAGCTGCGTGACGCTGCTGCCCAAATCGCCCGAAGTCGGCTGCCTGTTCAACACCAAGCGAATGGGGATGAGCTTCGCTATCGCTTTAATGACAGCCCAACCACGGTACGCGGCGGCAAGGCTTCTCATATCGCGAACTACACCAAAGGCTTGCCCCATGAAGAAAAAGACGGCCTAATCAGCAATCCTAATGACTATCAACAGTTTGTTAAAGGGATTGATTCGGGTAATTCGCGCGATTTCCAAGATACGCCGCTTGGGCCTAAAGGCTCTTTGCCCGGTCAACCCATTGAGTGGAAATCTAAATTCACCCAGAGCTTTGACACGAACGTACGGGCATGGGAAAGTGCTGGCGCTGGGCTGACTTTTGATCTAGAAGGTCCGGATGCGCAATCGGTAACCATGCCGCCTGTGCCCACGATTGACAGCGATGAGTATATTGCTGAAGTCGCAGAATTGTATGAAATGTCGCTGCTGCGAGATGTGCCTTTCACTGAATTTGGCAACCATCCGGATGTAGCCGCAGCCACTGCTCGGCTCAATAACCTCGCCTGGTTTCAAAACACGCCCTTACCGCTGACTGACGCCGCCCGCGCCCGCCGCCGAGGTCGCCTGACGCCGCAGAACGCCTTTCGCGGCGCAGCCTTTGGTGATCAGGTGGGCCCTTATCTCTCGCAGTTTCTGTTGCGCGGCACGCCTGAACTCGGTGGCGACAGAGATGGTGTGCTCGATGGGCTAGTGGCTTATGGCGCAACCGTCTTTACCAACAAAGTGCGCACAGCGACACCTAATCGCGACTACGTGACCACCTGGCCCTGGTGGCTCGATGTGCAAAATGGCGCAGACTTGCGTCGCCGTGAGACCTATGAATCCGGTGAGCAAAAGTACCGTTTTATCACCACACCTCGCGACTTAGCCACCTACGTTCACTATGACGCGCTCTATCAGGCTTATCTCAACGCCTGCCTATCAATGATGGCGATTGGGGTGCCGTTTGATCCTGGCATTCCTTTCCAAGGTCCAGATACGTTTGATCACCAGCAGGGCTTTGCTCACTTTGGCGGGCCGCACATTTTGTCGCTCGTCACTGAAGTCGCGACTCGCGCCCTTAAAGCCGTGCGCTACCAGAAGTTTAATGTGCATCGACGGGCTCGACCGGAAGCTATAGCGGGCTACATCCACCAGTGGCGTAATACCCAGTTGCCCAGCCTCGCACCTGTGGCCCGCCTCAGCGACAAGATCAGCGATACCCTGAACAAAGTCTCTTTGCACAACCAAGCTCAAAATCAGCGCTACGCAGCCGAACTCGGCGCGGGCTGCCACGATGCTAGAAATGAATTCACTGGCGAGAATATTTACCTAATGCCGATGGCCTTCCCGGAAGGATCGCCCATGCACCCCGCCTATGGTGCGGGTCATGCCACGGTTGCAGGTGCTTGCGTCACCATTCTCAAAGCTTTCTTTGATCATGGCTATGTGTTACCTCAGCCCTACGTCATTTCCCGCGATGGCAATCAGCTAGAATCAGTTGATCACGGCCTATCGCTGAGCGTCGAAGGCGAACTCAACAAGCTCGCGGCTAACATCGCTATCGGTCGTGACTGGGCAGGCGTTCATTTCTACACCGATTATTATGAATCGGTACGGCTCGGTGAGCGGATTGCTTTGGGCATTTTGGAAGAGCAAAAGCTGACCTATGGCGAAAACTTCAGCATGACCGTACCGCTCTTTGACGGTGGCAGTGTCCGCATTTAAGTCAATTCTGAGCGGTCAGCCTTGATTCATCAGCCTTGATCATAAGGTGCCTCTAGCCAGCATTAAAGCCGCCTTAAGCCGTGCTCCAAACATTGCTTAAGGCGGCTTTATGTAAAGACAAGTTGCCAGGTTGGGATTTCCCCCTAGCAAGTTGGATTAAAATGGCCTATAAAATACTGATACACTCGAAACCTACCCAAAGTGGGTTAGCCATTTCTGTGGCCTAGTCTTAAAATTAGATTAGGTTTTGGCTTAGGTTCACTGAGGTAATCTAAGCTCAAGTTAAGCTTATGTAAGCTTAGGCTTATGTAAGCTCAAACTACAGTCAAATTACAGTCAGATTACTCAGATTACAGTTTGTTGAGTTTATCAACTGTTTAATACTTTACTTCTTGTTGCGTTCTTTTAAGAGGAAAATACAATCGCTAAAAAACCACTCATCAATCAACAGATCCGATCCGCGCAGGTTCTTCTGATTGACAACGAAGGTACGAATCGCGGCCTGACCGACACGTCAGAGGCACTGGCACTTGCTAAGACGGCCAAACTTGACCTTGTAGTGGTCTCCCCCGACCAAGAAGTGCCCGTGGCCAAGATTTTGGACTACGGCAAGCACCAGTATCAAAGCCGTAAGCGCCAAAAGCAAAGCGCCCGCACTTCTGTCAAAGAAGTTAGATTACGTCCGAATGTCGGCGATTCTGACTATAAAGTGCGGATTGATAAAGCCCTGGCATGGTTAGAGCGGGGCGACTCGGTGAAGTTTCAGGTGCGCCTGAGAGGCCGTGAGCACCAGCACCGCGATCGCGCTACTGACCTATTGACCCGCGTGGTCGAGGATCTGGCCAAAGTTAGCAAGGTGCAGACGTTTGATCGGCGATCGCTGATGGTTCAAGTCATTCCAAACTGAGCCTGCTGGTTTGCGCCATTTAACTTAATCTGTGAAGGGCCAAGTCGCTGATAAAATCACGGCTTGGCCCTTCTTTTCGCACGTTTGCCATTCTCTTTTATTTTCCTCATGGCTCCTGTCCCTCGCCGCCTACAGCCGCCGCTACACTTCATTCCGACTGCGTATAATCCTTGGGTCATACGCGCGGTTCATTGGGCACTGCCTTTTCTGGTGAAGGTGCGAATTCGTCCCTGGCTACCAGCAGGCATTCAGCGGATTGAAGTGACTAATGTCGATCCGCTGGTGGATCTTTATGCGCAGTTTGAAGCAGGCCAGGCTCGGTTTATCATGGCTCCGCGTCATGTCGAAGTTGATGATCCGCTCAGCGGCCTTTATCTGTGCTCTAGAGCCGTTGCCAAAGCCGCTAAGGCCAAAGGAATTCAGCTAAAGCAGCCTATCCATACTCACTTTATTTATGAGCGCGGCATGACCATTTGGGCGGGCGATGGCTTGGGCTGGCTGCTGTCGCGCATTGGGGGGGTGCCGATGCGTCGAGGCCGAAAACCGGATTGGGTGGGGCTCAAAGCGGCTCGCAAACTCATGTTAGAAGGCGATCTGCCGATGGTGGTTGCGCCGGAAGGGGCCACTAATGGTCACAGTGAGCGAATGGGGCCATTGGAGCCGGGCGTGGCTCAGCTGGCTTTTTGGTGTGCTGAAGATTTAGCGCGATCGCACCGTTCTGAACAGGTCTTTGTCGTCCCCATCGGTATTCAATACCGCTACGTCAAGCCCAACTGGGGGGCACTCGCACGCCTTTTATCCTATTTAGAAACCCAAAGCGGCCTCTTCCCATCTGCGGCATCGCCTGCGGAAACTATTCTTTACTCGCCTATCGAAAAAGACTGCTACCACCGCATTTTACGGCTGGGCGAGCATTTCATCACTAAGCTAGAAGCCTTTTATAGCCGCTGCTATCACCAAAAATTTCCAAATGCCGCACCCAAGGCCGCACCCAATGCTGCACCAGAGACCCTATCAAATAACAATTGCTCTGAGCGCATACATCAGCTCCTAGATCGGGCTCTACAGGTGTCTGAGCAATTTTTCAACTTGCCCAGCAAAGGCACTTTTGTAGATCGCTGCCGGCAGCTAGAAGAAGCTAGCTGGAGCTACATTTATCGAGAAGATCTATCCGAGCCAGTGAGCCCATTAGATCGAAGCCTTGCCGACTGGGCCGCTCAAGAAGCCAGCTTGCGAGAAGTGCATATGCGCATTGTTGAAAGCTTTGTCGCCGTCGATGACCAATATCTGCCCGATAACCCGTCCTTTGAGCGCTGCGCTGAAACCACCTTATTAATGTCCGATATGCTGGCCCGACTAGGGGGCGACAAGCTGCCGGGTAGACCTCGGCTCGGACAGCGTTGGGTGAGCGTCACCGTTCAGCCGCCGATTGCAGTTACCCCGCGTCTCAGTGACTATCAGCAGAATCGCCGATCCGGACGCGCTGCGGTGCTGGCACTGACTGAAGAAATTCGCCAATCTTTGCAAGACACTATTAGACGCAGTTAAGAGCAAACGCAGTTAAGGGCAGATGCAGCTAAATACGGCAGTTAAGTACGGCAGTTAAATACATAGGCATTGTCAATTGCCATGCTGTAAGGCCCCCAAGTTTGGGGGGCGGACTCAGATTCCCTGAATTCGAGGGAAACCGATTACGCAGCTGATGGATGGATAGCTTGAGGCTCCAGAAGGGGCCTTTACGAATGCATTAAACCGCTTTGTGTTTTGTAATTAATTTCACTTGACGACTTTAGAACGTTCAGGATAGTTAAGAAAAAGCAGGGGTATAGTCCATTTGGTAGCATGTGGACCACAAAGGCTAGACCCCCCTCATGGTAGGCTAAGCGCTATTAGTGCCGCTTGATAAAGTCCTACTTGCAAGATATGGTTATGAGCCTAAATTTGGAATTTGTTGCATTTTTCCTAGGATTTGTAGCGATCGCTCTAGCCATTGGCTACGGCATTTGTAGGGCATTACTGGGCCCCCAAGCAGCTCGTCGCAACTTGCTTTACGCTGCCCCGTGGCTACTGTTTGGCGCAGCGCTGGCGATTGTACTATCTTTGGCCGGACGCTTTGGCCTAGTTGGGCTTTATGCATTGTATACGGGCAGCGTCTTGCTTTGGTTACTTAGCTGGCCTTTGCGCAAGCGTTCGGCGGGCGAACTCCTGCACAATATCGGTCCGACCTCGCAGAATAAGATTTTACTGTGGGTAGGCTTGTTTCAAGTGGGCTTAGCGATCGCGATGACGCTCCTCCTTTTAGATCAAGTGACAGGCGGCTTAGTCACGGGATTGGGAATTGCTTCAGGGATTGTTCAAATCCTCTTTTGGTGGTCGCTAGCGCTTTTGTTTATTCTATTGGGGCGCAGCAACTTAGAAATTCGCGAACATGGGCTTTGCTACCTCTATGCTTGGCAGCCTTGGGAGCGGGTGGAAGCCTTTGGCTGGGATGATGACAAGCCCAATACCCTGATTTTGAAGCTATTGCCGCGATCGCTGATCTCTCGCAGGTTTCTCACGCTAAATATTCCATCTGAGCAAAAATCAACCGTAGACAACCTAATTGATGATTACTTAGCAGAAGCGGATTTAGCCACCGAAATGGATATTGCCAAAGGTATTGAGCCGCCTTCTCCGCCAGACTAATGCTTAACCTTTATGAATCGTCTCCACCTTGCTGATCATAAACTGACTTTTCGGCAGCGCTGGCATCTGAAAAAGATCAAGGCTCAAATCCTGTTCGGGGACTTTGTAGAGAATATCTTGGGTTAAAAACGCGAGTGTCATTTTTCTCAGGGCAAGGGTTAATCCCTCTCCTGGGCAGCAGTGATTCAGATAAAAAGCGTCATAGTTGTAGGGTATTGCCTCATACAAACCTATACACCTATACAAAGTTGTCTTAACTATTCTTGTTAAGCGGATTGTTAAGCGGATGATTTGCGTCGTCCATCAATAGAAACGACTCTTAATATGCCTTCCGATAGACTTCGAGAGTTTATCTCTTTTGAACGAGGTATTAGAAACAATCACCTCCTAATCTAACGGCATCATCAGGAGGGATCTGCAATTTACCAACAAAATCCTAACTAATTTTAGACTGTCAGTTTTAAATCGTTTTAGAAAGGAGAAATAGCGCTGTATGGAAGAGATTATCAATGACATAGACAATGACATAGACAATGACGCAGGCAATGACACAAGTCGTGTAGGGCAACCAGCTAACGCCCCACCTGTTAACCAGGCGAGTGATTTGGAGCGTTGGGCTTCAATTGTGGGGGGTGGAGCATTGGTTTTGAGTGGGCTGCATAAGCGATCGCTGCGTGGCGTTTTGCTAGCAGCAGCTGGCGGCGGCTTACTTTATCAAGGAATGCAAAACAACAGTACGATGAAAAAACTAGAAGAAGCCGTCGGGCTAGATCAGGCTATTCGGGTCGAAAAGACAGTGACTATCAACCGCTCAGCGAGCGATCTCTATCAGTTTTGGCGAAAGCTGGAGAATTTGCCGCAGTTTATGCGGCATCTCAAATCAGTGAGTGAACAAGATGAGCGTCATTCTCATTGGGTCGCCAATGCGCCAATGAATCAAAGCGTGGAATGGGACGCTGTGATTGTTCAAGATCAGCCGGATCATGTCATTGCTTGGGCTTCAACTGAAGGCGCTGATATTGAGAATTCTGGATTTGTGCGCTTTCAGCCTGCACCAGCGAATCGAGGCACTGAAGTCAAAGTGGCGATGGAATATAACCCGCCGGGCGGAGCGCTGACAGCGGCGATCGCCAAACTTTTTGGCGAAGAACCTGAGCAGCAAATTGGCGATGCGCTCAGCCGCTTTAAACAAATCATGGAAACTGGAGAAATTGCGACCGCTGAGCGGTAACTGAAAAAATTAGCGGCAGTACGCTAACGACGTTCAGGCATTCCCTCTTTTCAAGAAAACAGTCAAGAAAACAATTCAAGAAAACGATCATTTCCGAAAAACCCTACTCTTACGAAAAACCATGAAAGCTGTTTGCTGGCACGGAGCTGAAGACGTTCGCGTTGATACGGTTCCAGATCCTAGTATTCTCAATCCGCGTGATGCTATTCTCAAAGTCACTTCCACGGCCATTTGCGGATCTGATCTTCATCTGTATGACGGCTACATTCCAACCATGAAGTCGGGCGATATCCTCGGTCATGAGTTTATGGGAGAAGTCGTCGAAACCGGATCGGGTGTGACTAACTTGAAAAAGGGCGATCGCGTAGTCGTCCCTTTTACCATTTCTTGCGGTAGCTGCTTTTTTTGCAACCGCGATTTGTGGTCACTGTGCGATAACTCTAACCCCAATAGCTGGATGGCTGAAAAGCTCTACGGACATTCTCCGGCGGGGCTTTTTGGCTATTCGCATTTGCTGGGCGGCTACGCAGGCGGGCAAGCTGAATATGTCAGAGTTCCCTTTGCAGATGTCGGCCCAATTAAAATTCCTGACGGTCTCAGCGATGAGCAGGTACTATTTCTCACCGATATTTTCCCAACCGGCTACATGGCCGCTGAAAACTGCGACATTCAGCCCGGAGAGACAGTAGCGGTTTGGGGCTGCGGCCCGGTTGGGCAGTTTGCCATTCGCAGCGCTTTTATGCTGGGAGCAGAGCAGGTAATTGCAATAGATCGATTTCCAGAACGACTGGCTTTGGCTGAAGCAGCCGGTGCAAAAATTCTCAACTACGAAGAAGTAGATGTCGGTAGCGCCCTCAAAGAAATGACAGGCGGCATTGGCCCTGATTGTTGCATTGACGCCGTAGGCATGGAGGCTCACGGAACCGGGGCAATGGCGCTTTACGACACCGTGAAGCAGGCTGTGCGGCTAGAAACTGGCCGACCGATGGTGCTAAGAGAAGCGATTGTAGCCTGTCGTAAGGGCGGAAAGATTTCGGTGCCGGGCGTATACGGTGGCTTTATTGATAAAATGCCGATGGGGGCTTTTGTGAATAAAGGGCTGACCATGAAATCTGGGCAAACCCATGTACAACGATATTTACGGCCCTTACTAGAGAAAATTCAGCAGGGCGAAATTGATCCGTCTTTTGTGGTGACCCATACGCTGCCGCTAGAGGATGCGCCGCGCGCTTACAAAATCTTTAGAGACAAAGAGGAGAACTGCATTAAGGTTGTGCTAAAACCGTTTGCGACTACTTCCTAAGCCCTCGAATCAGTAACTTCTAATTAATTCTAATTAAAACAGATCAGTCAGATCAGTACACAAAACGCCCTCTGCAAATTGCTGGCAGAGGGCGTTCTAGACGTTACTCTTAACTTTGTTGAGGCTTAAACGGGCGTCATTTCCTCGGTATCTTTGTGAGCAACGAAGGCGTAGTAAGCAGCGATCGCACCCGTAACTGCGTTGAGCCATACATTGTTACCAAAGATAGGCATAATCCCAAACAGCGTATTGGCCAAAGGAATCAGGCCCAAAATGGCTAGCAGTAAATAGCTAATTGCGAAGAAGCGGTTGTAGTTAAAGGCACCGCGATCGCCCGTTGCCGAATACAGCCCAAACAGGCCTACTGCCAAATGGGCAATGTTGTGGAGCAAGTTAGTAGGGAACAGCCCAAATAAATAGCCAAATCCTCGCAGATATGCCGCCGAATAATTAGGCCCAACCGTTGCTGGAATTTGATCGGCAGTAATTGGAGCAGCGCCTTCCAGCGCAGTTGTTGGCAGACTCACCAAATCTGGAATAAATCCAGCGATTCCAATCAGCGTAAAAATGAGTCCAAGTGCTAATGCACATTTCTTTTCACCAGACATTGTGTTCTCTCTTAAATAAATGAACAATCAACGCCATTGTGAAAAAGATATCCCGTTATTTCCTCTGCCTAAACTCAGAGCTTAGAATAGTCCATTGGAGCCAAAGTACGAATTCTGCTTGTAGAAGCAGATGTTGCACCCTTTCAGACCCGAAGTCAAAAAGGCTAAGAAGCGTCTTTAGTAGTAGCTTCAGCCGCAACGGCTTGGTTGTATAGAGCTGCTTTGTATGCATCAATATTAGGAGGCGCAGCGGGAATGGCATCTTGAGCCACCATAAACTCGGCAGAGTCTTTGAGAACTTGACTCAGGGCTCCTGGTGCTTCAGGCGTGCCGAGGTATTTAGCGGAGGCTTGTTCAGTTGCGTTCAGCCAAATCAGGTCATCCATCCCCTTAAGACTTTCCTCTAGCGATCGCCCCATTTCAGTAGAGATAGCTTTAGCGGCCGCTTCAGGATCGTCCCGATAGCGCTGAGTAGCCTCATTGAGCGCACCGACATATCCATTCAAAAAGTCAGGATAAGCGGCGGCAAAGTCTTTACCCACTACGCCTAGATCAGCCGTCACAATCCCTTTTTCAGCTAGCTGCTTAGCAGTCAATAGGACAGTGCCTTTAGCTTCGATCAGTTGAGAGAGAGTCGGCTGCCCGACGAAGCCACCGTTGATGTCGCCTTTTTTCCAGGCGGCCAGCATATCTGGCGGCTGCATGTCGAGAATCTGGACTTTTTTAGGTTCGATGCCTGCTTGCTTGAGCGCAGACAACAGGCTGAAGTGAGGAGTAGAGCCAAACGGAACGCCAATTTTTTTGCCGGAGAGATTGGCTATGCCCGCAATTCCTGATGCTTTGGTGACCGCCAACGCTTCGTTATCTCCGATGACGTCATGAATGTAATACACCTGATAGGGAAGATTTTGAGCGATGCCTGTAGAAACCAGCACAGATCCGGCAAGCCCGACATCAATACCGCCTGAAACCATCGCAATGTTCACATCTCGACTAGAGTCAAACAAGATCCAAGTAATTTTGACATCGGGAAATTTCTTTTCGACCAGGCCCAGGCTTTTAGTTAACAGCTCGGCGTTGGGAACCGCTTGATACCCAATGCGAAATTCGGTGGGCATCGTCACTGCTGGTGGGCTATCAGCGGCGGGTAATTTGGCGGTGGAGGTGGGTTGAGTGCAGGCTACTAAGGCAATTGCTAGCGTGAAGCTGAGTAAGCCGAGCAGCAAGGCGAATTGTTTTTTGAAAAATCTTTGGCGGTTATAAATAGTCTGGAACATTACACTGTCCGCCGGTGAATGAGTGTGCTGCTCGATTGATCGGTTGGGATCAGAAAAAGTTCGCTGATATTCACATGAGGTGGACGGGTAGCCGCGTATAGCACCGCATCGGCAATGTCGTTGGGAGTCAGGGCATTCATGCCGCTGTAGACGGTTTTGGCGCGATCGCGATCGCCTCGAAAGCGCACTTCACTAAACTCCGTTTCGACCAGCCCCGGCTCCACGTTAGTGACCCGCACCGGCGTTCCGAGCAAATCAATTTTTAGCCCTTCTGAGAGCACTTTTACCGCTGCTTTAGTGGCGCAGTAAACGCTGCCGCCTTTGTAGGTATCGCGAGCGGCAATCGATCCGAGATTGATCACATGCCCTTGATTGCGCTTTACCATTTCCGGGACAATGGCGCGAGTCATGTACAGCAAGCCTTTGACGTTGGTATCGATCATCTCCTCCCAGTCTTGCAGCGAGCCTTCATACTGTTTATCGAGCCCTCGGCTGAGTCCGGCGTTGTTTACCAGCACATCAATTGCCTGCCAGTCGGCAGGAAGGCCGTCAATCATGGCTGCAACCGCATCGCTCTGCTGCACATCTATTGGCAACAGCAGCGTGGAAGCGGCATATTCGGTATGCAGTTCATCAGCTAGGGTTTGAAGTTTCTCATGGCGGCGGGCGCAGAGAATGAGCTTAGCACCGGCCTCTGCAAAGTAGTGAGCGCAGGCTGCGCCAATGCCAGCGCTGGCTCCTGTAATCAGCACGATTTTGTCTTTGAGGGGGGTTTTGGATGCGATCGCCATAGTATTTAGATAAAGGTTTTAGATAAAAGTCAGAGAAGCGTCAGCTAGAAGTATTAGTCAGCTAGAAGTATTAATAGAGTCATATGAAGTTATATCGCGCTTTAACCCAAGCATTTTTCTCAAGAAACGGTAACAAAACCTGCAAAAGA
Source organism: uncultured cyanobacterium (assembly GCA_963740915.1). GTDB lineage: Bacteria > Cyanobacteriota > Cyanobacteriia > Phormidesmidales > Phormidesmidaceae > Phormidesmis. The sequence continues at coordinate 142,113 of CAVUFV010000001.1, read as the reverse complement.
CTTCGTTGCGTAAACATTGATGGCTGAATGTAAATAAAATCCTACTCGCGCCAAACCGGCTCAAAGAGGATGCTTATACTAAATCTTCAGAAGGAGTTTTTTCCTTCAGAGAATAATTCTTGAAGCGAAATTCTTGAATCGTTAAGTATTAGGGTGTTAACCCCAAAGTGGAGATCAATGTCTATGGCGCTAGAGCCTTGTACGACTGTTCCGGTAGCCAATCCTTCCGTAGCCAATTCTACCGCCAAGTCGGCGGTGGCCTTAGCAGAGTTGCCTGTGCTGAAAGAACGCGGGCAGCGGGAGGTCTTTTGCGGGCTGACGGGGATCGTGTGGCTGCACCGCAAAATGCAGGATGCGTTCTTCTTAGTAGTAGGATCTCGCACCTGCGCGCACTTGATTCAGTCGGCGGCGGGCGTGATGATTTTTGCTGAGCCTCGGTTTGGCACGGCGATTTTGGGTGAGCGCGATCTGGCTGGACTAGCTGATGCAAACGATGAGCTAGAGCGCGTTGTGGCTGAGCTGCTAGCGCGTCGTCCCGACATTAGTACGCTGTTTTTGGTCGGTTCTTGCCCCTCTGAGGTGATCAAGCTCGATTTAGCCAAGGCGGCAGAACGCCTCAACCACCGCTATTTTCCGAAAACGCGAATTCTCAACTATTCGGGTAGCGGCATTGAAACTACTTTTACAGAAGGTGAAGATGCCTGCCTAGGCTCAATGGTGCCTGTGCTGCCAGAGAAGGAAACTGAAGAACCGGCGCTGCTGATTGTCGGCAGCTTAGCCGATGTGGTGGAAGATCAGTTTAGACGGCTGTTTGATCAGCTTGGCATTGGCCCGGTGGCTTTTTTCCCACCCCGGCGGGCGGCAGATTTGCCCAGTGTTGGGAAGGGCACAAAGCTATTGGCAGCACAGCCCTTTTTGAGTCAAACAGTGCGGCTCTTGATGAAGCGGGGCGCAGATCTACTGCCTTCTCCCTATCCCTTTGGCATTGAAGGTACGACCGCTTGGCTAAAAACAGCAGCAGATGCTTGGGGCGTAGAGAATGAGCGCTTTGAGCAGGCTATAGCACCTGCCGTCGCCCGCGCCACCACGGGCCTCAAGCGCTATCAAGAAGTGCTCAAAGGCCGCAAGGCGTTTTTCTTCCCCGATTCGCAGCTCGAAATTCCCCTAGCGCGGTTTTTGGCGAGTGAGTGCGGCATGGATCTCATTGAAGTGGGCACACCTTACATTGACCGGCTGATGATGGAGGCAGAAATTGCTTTGCTGCCCGCAGGCACCGCGCTTTCAGAAGGCCAAGATGTGGAAAAACAGCTAGATCGCTGCCGCGAGGCAAGGCCGGATATTACGGTCTGTGGGCTGGGGCTGGCCAATCCGCTAGAAGCTGAAGGGCTTTCGACAAAGTGGTCGATTGAGCTGGTGTTTTCGCCGCTGCATGGCTATGACCAGGCGGCTGATTTGGCAGAGCTGTTTGTGCGCTCAACGGAGCGGCGGCGGCGGCTGAGCGTGTAGATTGTGGGCTTAGATTGCCTAGAATGCTGAATTTGAACGCTGAATCTGACCTCTAAACTCTGACCTCTAAACATTGACGATAATTTTTAACGGCAAGCTTGATTTATGGAATTGACTCTTTGGACTTACGAAGGCCCACCTCATGTCGGGACGATGCGCGTTGCGACCTCAATGGAAGGGGTGCACTATGTGCTTCATGCGCCTCAAGGAGATACTTACGCCGATTTATTGTTTACGATGATTGAACGGCGCGATCGCCGTCCGCCGGTAAGCTATACGACTTTCCAAGCAAGAGATTTGGGCGGCGATACGGCAGAAATGGTAAAAACCTCGGTGCGAGAGGCCTATGAGCGCTTTAAGCCGCAGGTGATGCTAGTGGGGGAAAGCTGTACAGCAGAGCTGATTCAAGATCAGCCGGGATCGCTGGCCAAGAGCATGAATTTGCCGATTCCGGTGGTGAGTTTGGAACTGCCTGCTTACTCTAAAAAAGAAAATTGGGGCGCGAGTGAAACGCTGTACCACTTGGTGCGATCGCTCCTGCTCCCCCATGTCTTAGCTCCTGGCAGTAAACGGCCTGAGCGCGATCCGGCGATGCGACCCAAGGCCAATATCATCGGCCCGACAGCGCTCGGCTTTCGCTGCCGCGATGACATTCAAGAAGTGCTGAAGCTGCTAGCTGAAATTGGTGTGGAGGCGAATGTGATTGCGCCTTTAGGCGCAACACCTGACGATCTAATGCGAATTCCAGATGCAGATTTCAACATCTGTCTCTACCCCGAAATTGCTCAATCGACCTGCGACTGGCTCAAGCGCAGCTTCGATCAGCCAACAGTGAAAACGGTGCCGATTGGCGTCGGGGCCACTAGAGACTTTATTGCTGAAATTGGCGAGGTCGCGGGCATTGATGTCAGTCGGGCCTTGGCGCGATCGCAAGCTGACACTCTCGGTAACTGGAACGCGGCTCGGCTGTCGTCAGCCGCCGCGCCGGGAGCATCGCGATTGCCCTGGTATTCGCGCTCGGTAGACTCGACCTATTTGACCGGCAAGCGAGTGTTTATTTTTGGCGATGCAACTCATGCGATCGCCGCCGCTCGCATTGCCACTGAAGAACTCGGCTTTACCCTAGTCGGCATTGGCACCTACAGCCGCAAGTTCGCCCGCCAAATTCGGGAAGTCGCCAAGCAGCATGGCCTCGAAGCCGTGATTAGTGACGACTACCTCGCGGTCGAAACTGCGGTCGCCGAAGCTGCCCCTGAGCTAGTGCTCGGCACTCAAATGGAGCGCCATATTGCCAAGCGATTAGGCATTCCCTGCGCGGTGATTTCTACCCCCATTCATGTGCAAGATGTTCCGGCTCGCTACTCACCGCAAATGGGTTGGGAAGGGGCAAATGTAATTTTTGATGACTGGGTTCACCCATTGATGATGGGTTTGGAGGAACATTTAATCGGGATGTTCCGAGAGGACTTTGAATTTGCCGAGGGCCATATGAGCCATTTGCATACAGCCCCTCACCAGAGCGCCGAATTGTCAGCAGCTGAGACGGCTGCACCCGTCGCTTTGAATGCTGAGTCTAAGCCAATGGCAGCGGCCTCAGATGATGCGGCTGCCATTGGTAACAACGGTAATGCAGAGACTGGCGCTGCTAGCTGGAGCCCCGATGGGATTGCTGAGCTGAAGAAAATTCCTTTCTTTGTGCGCGGTAAGGTGAAGCGCAATACTGAGAAGTTTGCCAGCGATCGCGGCATTACCGCCATTACGGTAGACACGCTTTACGAGGCCAAAGCCGCAATCGGACAGTAAATCGGACAGTAAAGGAAATAAAGGCAAGTAGGAGAAAGATGAAAGGCGAAAGTTAGCAGTTCATCCGAAGTCAGTCAAGCAGTCAGATAACAGTCAAGTAACAGTCAGAAGTCAATTTTTAGGAGAGTTCATTGTGGTAGCTACAAACGTTCGTCCCCCCGCTATTAAAAAAGGCGAAGACGGAGAAGGCAGTCTTCAGGTTCATCAGGACGCCTCCATGAATATGGAAACCGGGGCTTTGGTGATTGCGGTGTATGGCAAAGGCGGCATTGGTAAGTCCACCACCTCTTCCAACCTATCGGCAGCCTTTTCTCACCTCGGCAAGCGAGTTTTGCAAATCGGCTGCGATCCCAAGCACGACAGCACCTTCACCCTCACCAAGCGCATGGTGCCAACGGTAATTGACATTCTTGAAACCGTTGACTTTCACTCTGAAGAATTACAGACCGAAGACTTCATGTTTGAGGGCTACAACGGCGTTATGTGCATCGAGTCCGGTGGCCCGCCGGCAGGCACTGGCTGCGGCGGCTATGTCACCGGTCAAACCGTGAAGCTGCTCAAAGAGCATCACCTGCTTGAAGATACGGATGTGGTTATTTTCGATGTATTGGGCGATGTGGTTTGCGGCGGCTTTGCGGCACCTTTGCAGCACGCACACTATTGCTTGGTCGTCACTGCCAACGATTTTGACTCTATTTTTGCGATGAATCGAATTGTGGCGGCGATTCGCTCCAAAGCCAAAAACTACAAAGTTCGCTTGGGTGGTATCATCGCCAACCGCAGCGAAGGCACCGATCAAATTGATAAGTACAACGAGCGGGTAGGTCTAAAGACGCTGGCGCACTTCCGCACAGTTGATGCAATTCGCCGCAGTCGGCTGAAAAAATGCACCGTGTTTGAAATGGACGATCCTGATCCTGAAATTCAAGTGGTGCGAGACGAGTATCTGAAGCTGGCCAAAGGAATGCTCGAAGATGCTACGCCGCTCGAAGTAGAGCCCCTAAAAGACCGCGATATTTTTGACCTGCTTGGCTTCGAGTAAGGGATTGGGCTCATGACAAAAAAGATCTGCAAAGCTTAGCTTGTGGATCTTTTTTGTCAATATTTTTTGATCGAATTCGCTCAGAACTTTTGGCGATTTCCCGGCGCATGGCACAATTAGGCTAGATCTTAGGATAGAAGGCCTCTCTTAAAGGCCATAAGGAAGGATATTTGAAATGTTGAAGCGATTTGCGGCGTTGGTGTTAGTGGTGTTGGCATTGGGCTTACAGAGTTGTTTGCCGGGGACAAGCCTACAAGCTTACAACGATAGCTACGAAGGCTATGAGTTTCGCTATCCTACCGGCTGGGTCGCGGCAGATGTGCCGGGTGGGCCTGCAACCGTTTTTCACGACATTATTCATCCGAGTGAAAATGTCAGCGTTGTAATTAGCCCGGTTTCGGGTGGCAAAACGCTGCCTGATATTGGCACACCGACAGAGGTTGGCTACAAGCTCTCAAAAAGCATTACCTCCATCAGCGCTGATGGGAGTAGCGATGATCGCAATGTGGAATTGGTGAATGCGCAGTCTTTTGACGCAGGCGATAAGCTGTATTACATTTTGGAATATGTGGCAAATTTGCCGTCGGGCACTCGGCATGATTTGGCCAGTGTAATTGTGCGCCGAAATCAGCTCTACACTTTCAATGCCTCGATTCCTGAGCAGCGCTGGGAAAGGCTCAAAGACACGATAAAACAAACCGTCGCTTCTTTCTCGGTTTATTAAAGGCGGTGCAGATCTCTCGGTGCGTTCTCGATTTTCTTCTTGGTTTTTATGGCGGATACTCAATTTGTGCTGGCATCGGCTTCAGCAGCTCGACGAAAGCTTTTGGTAGAAGCTGGGATTCAGCCGTTTGTCTGTCCGAGTAATTTTGATGAAGATCAGGTGGTGATTCGAGACCCTGAGCAGCTGGTGCAGGTGCTGGCTAAAGGTAAAGCCGAGATGGTTGCGCCGCAGTTTCGCAATGCGCTGGTGCTGGGCTGTGATTCGGTGCTGGCAATCAATGGCCTTATTTACGGTAAGCCGGAAAGTGAGAAAGAAGCGATCGCTCGCTGGCAAGAGATGCGCGGCGGTTCGGGTGAATTGCATACGGGCTATGCGCTGATTGCGCCGGGGCGAGAACCGCTCGTGCGATCGCGCATGACCCGCGTATTTTTTGCCAATGTCTCTGATGATGAAATTAAAGCTTACGTCGCCACGGGTGAACCGATGAACTGTGCCGGAGCCTTCGCAACTGATGGCAAAGGCAGCATGTTTGTCGAAAAAATTGAGGGCTGCCACACCAATGTGATTGGGCTAAGCATTCCGCTCTTACGGCAAATGATGTCCGATTTGGGCTATCGGGCGATTGATTTTTGGGGGCAATAGTTGTTGGACTCGTTTCTAGGCTTGTTTTTAGAGATAAGCTCTAGGAGATACTCTCTAGAAGGGCGGTAAGCTTTGGCGTTACTAGGTGGATTAAAGCGGGGAGTCAGACATTTAGGCGATCGCTCTTCTAAGGCAATGGATTTGCCCATCGGACTAGCGCTGGCTTTGGCGATTGCCTTATTGCTGACAGTGGCCTACATTGCCACCGATTATTTAGCGGAAGGCTTGTGGTTTAAAGAGCTGAGTTTTGCGGCTGAGTTTTGGCTGCGATCGCGCGCGCAGCTCATCCTGGCTTTATTTGCGCTGATCATCAGCCTGGCTGTGGCATTTTCTAACCTTAACTTGGCCCTACAGCTTCAGTTCAATCAAAACTGCCTATTGCCCAACCAGGCCAACTTACGCAGTGGCATAGGGCTAAAATTGCTGCTGCCGGTGCTGTTTGGCTTAGGCATTGCGATGGGGGCAGGGCTGCTATATACCGCTCAGCTAGCCGTCGATGAAGTGCTGACCTTTCGCACCCCGATTCCGTCGCCGCTAGGGCTCAATTTAGAATCCAACTGGGCGCTCGGGAGAAGCTTAATTGCGCAGCCAATCAAAGGTGGGGCGGTGATGGTTGGCGCGATCGCCTTCATTGCCTTTCCGCAAACGCTGGTCAGAATTGGCGCAGTGGTGCTGAGCATTTGTTTTAGCATTATTTTTGCAAATGAGTGGGGGCGAATATTACCGGCTCTGAGCCCGACGCCTTTCGGTCAAGCCGACCCGGTATTTGGCCAAGACCTGAGCTTTTATATATTTCAATTGCCCGCCTGGGAATTGCTGGAATTTTGGCTATCAGGGCTGCTGCTGTTTTTGATCACCGGGGTGCTTTTAGAGTATTTGCTCGCGGGCGATACATTTAGTCAAGGCCGCTTTGCAGGTTTTTCATCAGCCCAGCAGCGACATTTGTATTCCATGTCAGCGGGGCTGATGCTAGTGACGGCATTAGGACATTGGCTAGGTCGCTACGAACTGCTGTACTCCAAGCAGGGCGTCACTTATGGCGCTAGCTTTACCGATATTCGCGTCGATTTGCCGGTGAATACGGCTTTGAGCGGCATTGCCTTGATGCTAGCGCTAGCGCTGATATGGCGTACCATCACTTGGCCCAAAGCGATGATGGGCATGAGCTTTCCCAATAGCGTTCGCCGCTTCAAAGGCCCGAAGATTATGGGCGTGCGGCCAGCAGTCGCCGCGATTTCTCTCTACTTATTCTTTGCCCTAGTCGGCAATACCTTCGCTCCTTGGATCGTGCAGCGGGTGGTTGTGCAGCCTAACGAGCTTTTGCGCGAAGTCCCCTACATTCAGCGCACCATTGCCTTTACCCGCGCCGCCTTTGGCCTCACCAGCATCGAAACCAAAGCATTCGATCCGCAGGGCAACCTGACGCTGGCCGCTTTGGAAGAAAACGATCTGACGGTGCGTAATATTCGCGTGTGGGATACGCGCCCTTTACTCGAATCCAATCGCCAGCTTCAGCAAATCCGCCTTTATTACGAGTTTCCCGATGCCGATGTCGATAGATATACCTTTGCAGGCGAGGGGGATCGGCTCAACCGGCGGCAGGTGCTGATTTCAGCGCGTGAGCTGAACTATGAGCAGGTGCCGGCTGAAGCTAAAACCTGGGTGAATGAGCACTTGACCTATACGCACGGCTATGGCTTTACCATGAGCCCGGTCAATACTGCTGGCCCAGACGGTTTGCCAGAATACTTTGTCAAAGACATTGCTCACAACGCGAGTTCGCAGGCGATCGCCGATGCCATTCCGATCGGCAAGCCGCGCATTTACTTTGGCGAACTAACCAACAACTACATCATGACCGGCTCAGCTGTCTCTGAGCTAGATTTTCCCAGCGGCAGTGAAAACGTCTACAACCGCTATGACGGCCAAGGTGGCATTGGGATCGGGCGCTTTTGGCGGCGGCTATTGTTCGCTAAGCATTTAGGCGACTGGAAAATGCTGCTCAGCAACGATTTTACCGCTGATACTAAGCTGATGTTCCGGCGCAATATTAAATCGCGGGTGCGCCGAATTGCTCCGTTTTTGCAATACGACAATGACCCTTATTTAGTCATCGCGGATGCAGAAGATGGCTTTGCCGTACCCGGAAAAGAATCCGATGAAAACTATCTTTACTGGATGATGGATGCGTATACTACCAGCGATCGCTACCCTTATGCCGATCCTGGCAGCAACGCCTTCAACTACATCCGCAACTCCGTCAAGATCATCATTGATGCCTACAACGGCTCGGTACACTTCTACATTGCCGACGATAGCGATCCGGTCATTCGCACTTGGGCACAAATTTTTCCGAATATGTTTCAGCCGCTAACGGCCATGCCGCCCACTTTATTTGCCCATATTCGCTACCCTCAAGACTTTTCTCTCGTTCAGTCGAACCAGCTTCTCACTTACCACATGACCGATCCTCAAGTCTTCTATAACCGAGAAGACCAGTGGCGGGCCCCGAACGAGATCTACGCCAACAAAGAACAGGTTGTGGGTCCGTACTACCTGATTATGGAACTGCCCGGACAAGATGCGGGTGAATTTGTGTTGCTGCGTCCCTTTACCCCAGCTCAGCGCAACAACCTCGTGGCTTGGCTAGCTGCCCGCTCTGACGGCGAACAGTATGGCCGTCAGTTGCTCTATCAGTTTCCCAAACAAGAGCTCGTCTTTGGCCCGGAGCAAATAGAAGCTCGAATTAATCAAGATCCCGAAATTTCTCAACGTATTTCGCTCTGGAATACTCAAGGATCAAGGGCCAACCAGGGAAATCTGCTAGTGATTCCGATTGAGCAATCGCTGCTGTACGTAGAACCTATCTATTTAGAAGCTGAGCAAAATCGACTGCCGATTTTGGCCAGAGTGGTGGTAGCCTACAAAAATCGGATTGCCATGGCGGAAACGCTAGAGCAAGGGTTGCAGGCAGTTTTTAAAGAAAAGAAAGCCAGCGCTCCGGCAGTCATTCGAGATTTGAATAATGCTAATGCTAATAGTGTTGACGATCTGTTTTTGCCAGGGGGTTCAGAGTCCGGAGGGGGAGAGTAGAGCGATCGCCCCGATCATCAAGTCCGCCACCCCTCTTCTACAGATCCTGGGTCATAAGGCAAGAGATCTGTTTGCACGCTTGCTAGCGTGGAGAATTCTAAGTGGAGAATTCTAAGTGGAGAATTCTAATTTGGGGCTTTGCGCCAGCCGCTAGCGATCGCCTCAGCCTCCGTACAAAACCATTTTTCTCCTTTGCCTGGATCAATGACCGTATTTTCATAATCCTCCATGCCGGGAAGATGGTACAGCTTATTGCCAGAATTCAGCGAAATATTGCCTTTGACAGTACAGTTGGGCTGGGTGATGGCTGTTGTTAAAGGAGGAAGACGGCTAGGGCTAAATTGTATTTTAAATAGAGCGATCGCAGATACGGTGACGATGCCGACAACCCCTGTAAACCAGCTACCCATTTCTTGCCCTTGTTGTCTTTGTTGTCTTTTCGTGGATAGAAACGGATGGGCAGATCGAGATGTCGGCTGAGATGTTGGTCGAGATACAGACCGAGAAACCACGCCTTGGATGGTAGCTCTAGTAGCGCGTATCTTCCCTTTGGATTCAGTCACTTCCTCGTACAAAATTGTGTCGCCAACTTTTGGCCGACGAGCCGAACCTTGCAAAGCACTGATGTGTAAAAAAACTTCCTGGCTGTCACCGTCTGATTTACGGTCCGCTTTGATAAAGCCAAAACCTCTATCGTCCTTCCAAATCGTTAGTTTTCCTTTCTGTAAAGCAGATTTCATTCAGCCGTCTCATCGAAATATTCTCTTTCTTTAGTTTTCCCGGCGGCGGTTCCTCGAACGACAGATCCAAGATGGTTAGAGCTTCAGGTTTTGGAAATGATCAATTAAAAAAGTCTCCGATCTTTTGAGCTAGCAAAACAACCTTGTTTAAAAGATTGATGACCAGTAAAAGTTCGAAGACTTAGAAAAATATCGCTAGCTTAATCTTTAGCTAATCTTGAAAGGATGGACTCAACAACATTACATCCGAGCACTGTTATCCGTGAGCATGGTGAGCGTTTTGGCGTACTCTTGCAGCTCTACGGGAACGGGTTTGATATGCCAAATTTGGTCGCAGTATTCTTGGATAGAGCGATCGCTCGAAAACTTACCCATCCGCGCTGCATTCAAAATCGACATCCGCACCCACTTATCTTGATCTTCATAGGCTTTGCTGACCTCTTCCTGACAGTCTACATACGCTTGATAATCAGCTAGCACCATAAAGCGATCCTGATATAGCAAGTTATCCGTAAGCGGCTTAAACAGCTCTGTATCGCCGCTAGAGAAGATACCTGAGCCAATCAAATCAATCACAGCCCGCAGATCTTCATTACCTTCGTAGTAGCTGTAAGGGTTGTAGCCTTTCTCTTTAAGTTCAGCCACTTCGTGAGCCTGAAGCCCAAACAAGAAGAAATTATCCGCGCCTACCTCTTCGCGGATTTCGACGTTTGCGCCATCAAGCGTTCCAATGGTCAGCGCTCCGTTCATGGCAAACTTCATATTGCCTGTACCCGAAGCTTCAAATCCAGCAGTAGAAATTTGCTCAGACAGATCAGAAGCTGGGTAAATTGGCTGTGCGTTGGTGACGTTGTAGTTAGGGTAGAACACCACTTTAATCTGGTCACGAACGTCAGGATCGCGGTTGACCACGCGGCCTACAGAAGTAATCAGCTTGATAATCAGCTTGGCCATGAAATAGCCCGGTGCTGCTTTACCGGCAAAAATAAAGGTGCGCGGCACAATCTTTAGATCAGGGTTCTGCTTGAGCTTGTTGTACAGCGAAATAATGTGCAATGCGTTCATTTGCTGGCGCTTATACTCATGCATTCGCTTGATTTGCACATCAAACATCGAGGTTGGACTAACTTTTACGCCAGTAGCGCGCTCAATTCGAACGGCCAAGGTCTCTTTATTGGCCTGCTTAATTTGCCGCCATTCTGTCCGGAAGCCCGGATCGTCCGCAAACGCTTCCAAATTTTTGAGCTGATCGAGTTGGGTAGGCCACTCGGTGCCAATGCGCTGATTGATTAAGCGGGTGAGTTTGGGATTGCTAAGTACCATCCATCGGCGCGGGGTAACGCCATTGGTTTCGTTGATGAATTTTTCAGGAAATAGCTCAAAAAAGTCATTGAGCACCGTTTGTTTTAGTAGTTCGGTGTGGAGCGCGGCGACGCCATTGATGGCGTGAGAGCCCACGCAGGCTAGGTTAGCCATCCGTACATAGCGGCCACCGCTTTCTTCAATAATGGACATGCGGGCTAAACGCTCATTGTCTTGGCCAAATTTGAGCCGAACGTCTTCTAAAAAGATGCGGTTGATTTCAAAGATGATTTCTAAGTGGCGCGGCAATAGTGAGCCAAATAGATCAATCGGCCAGCGCTCTAAAGCCTCTGGCAAGAGAGTGTGATTGGTGTAGGCCAAAGATTTTTGGGTGATTTCCCAGGCTTTGTCCCATTCCAACTGATGCTCATCGACTAGCAGACGCATCAGTTCGGCAACGGCGATTGCCGGATGCGTATCGTTCATTTGGGCGGTGTATTTTTCAGGGAAGCTCTCTAAGGGCGATCCTTCTACTGTCATGATTCGAATCATGTCTTGCAATGAGCAAGAGACGAAGAAGTACTGCTGCTCTAAGCGAAGCTGCTTACCTTCTAAATGCTCGTCGTTGGGATAGAGCACTTTGGAAATATTTTCCGAGACAATTTTGGAGTTGACCGCGCCGTAGTAGTCGCCTTGGTTAAACGCTTCAAAATCGAATGCATCGGGCGCTTCAGCTTTCCAGAGCCGCAGCGTGTTAGCGGTGTTGACCTGGTAGCCGAGAATGGGCGTGTCGTAAGGGACGCCTTTGACAATGCGATCGCTCACCCACTCTACCCGATAGTTGCCTTGAACGTCGGTATAGGCCTTGGTGTAGCCGCCCAGCTTCACCGCCGCTGACCACTCAGGCCGAACGACTTCCCAAGGGTTGCCATTCGCTAGCCATTTATCAGTGCGCTCTACCTGCCAGCCATCCTGCAATTCTTGCTTAAAGATGCCGAACTCATAGCGGATGCCGTAGCCCAAAGACGGAATTTGCAGCGTCGCCATCGAATCGAGATAGCAGGCTGCTAAGCGACCCAAACCGCCGTTGCCCAGACCTGGCTCTTGCTCTTGCTCCATAATTTCGGCAAGACTTAAGCCTAGACCGGCCATGGCTTCATCAGTCACCTCGTACAAGCCCAAGTTGATCAAGTTGTTGCCCAGGTACGGCCCCATCAAAAATTCAGCTGAGAGATACACCGCCGTGCGGGAGCAATTTTCGCGGTAGGTGCTGGCGGTACTGAGCCAGTGATGCAACATGCGATCGCGCACCGTGTAAGCCAGCGCCATGTAGTAGTCTTGCAGCGTGGCAATCTCAGGCGATTTCCCTTGCACGTAAAATAAATTATCTAAAAATGCCCGTTTCAGTGTTTCCGCCGTTAACCCTGTGCGGTCATCATCTACACGAACAGTAGCGTGTACTGGTGGGGCACTAATTTCTTTCGATTGCATAGCTCACAAGGAAGATAGATTGTCAAATAGGTGAAATGGCACTGGATTACGGTGCTTGATGAGGCTTGATGGCACGCGCTGCTAAAACGGCGCTTCATCTAGCTGCCTCAACTTAACCACTCAAGGGTATACCCAGATTTTGCAAGTATCGATGAACCTTATAAAGTCATAAGATACGATCAAAAACGGTAAGACTTGATACCAGCAGAGAGGCATAGAACTTTACAGATAAGCCCGCCTAAGTTCTCGTAACCTAGGTGGGCTCATCTATAAAACCGTAAATCACGTTAAAACCGTAAATCACGTTACTAAGCTTTAAGTCTTAAGACTATTTAAACTTTCTTTAGCCAGCTAAACATTGCCCGCAAATCCTTGCCGACTTCTTCAATCGGGTGCTCAGCTTCGATTCGACGAGTCGCATTAAATCCCGCATTACCCGACTGCGCTTCTAACACAAACTCACGCGCAAACTGCCCAGTCTGAATCTCTTTGAGAATTTGCTTCATCGCCGCTTTGGTATCGGCTGTAATCACCCGAGGGCCGCGCGTATAGTCACCATACTCAGCGGTATTCGAGATGCTGTCGCGCATCTTTGCTAGCCCGCCTTCAACAATGAGATCGACAATCAACTTAACTTCATGCAGGCACTCAAAGTAAGCCAGTTCAGGCTGATAGCCCGCTTCTATAAGGGTTTCAAATCCGGCCTTGATCAATTCGCTCAAGCCGCCACAGAGCACTGCTTGCTCACCAAAGAGGTCGGTTTCAGTTTCTTCGCGGAAAGTAGTTTCTAAAATACCGGCGCGGGTACCGCCAATGCCTTTAGCGTAAGCCATGGCCAAATCACGAGCCTGCCCCGAAGCATCTTGATAGACGGCAAACAGAGCCGGGACGCCTTGGCCTTGCTCATAGGTACGGCGCACCAGATGACCGGGGCCTTTGGGCGCAGCCATCACGACATCGACATCGGCAGGCGGCACAATTTGGCCAAAGTTAATATTAAAGCCGTGGGCAAAGGCGACGACGTTACCCGCCGATAAATTCGGCTCAATGCTTTCTTTATAAATGGCGCGCTGAACCTCATCCGGCAGCAAAATCATGATGAAATCGGCAACTTTAGCAGCATCGGCCACTGATTTCACCGCTAAGCCTTCTGCTTCGGCCTTGGCAATCGAGCGACTGCCTTCATACAGGCCCACTACTACATTCACACCGCTGTCTTTGAGGTTGAGCGCATGGGCGTGGCCTTGAGAGCCGTAGCCAATAATGGCCACCGTTTTGCCATTGAGCAAATCTAAATTGGCATCGCTGTCATAATACATTTTGGCCATCGGACATTCTCCTTGAAAACTGCGAAATGAAGGCTGCGAAACAAAAACTGCGAAATCCCTGGCGAAGGGGTGCGAATGCTTGCCAGCGGTTAGCGACTCAGACGTTAGATTTTATCAAATCTGGGGAGTCTTTTCTGGCGGCTTTATAGAGAGGGGGTTTTGAGATGCCAGTCGGTGGACTGCTCGTAGGCATAGCCGACTTCAAATAAAAGATCTTCGCGCAGAACATTGCTGATGATCTGTAAGCCTATGGGCAGGCCATCAGCATCGAAGCCGCAGGGCAAGCTCATGCCCGGTAAACCAGCCATATTTGCCGGAATCGTCATCAGATCCAAGAGGTACATGCTCAGCGGATCGTCGGTGTTAGCACCGGTCTTGAACGCCGTTGTGGGTACCGTTGGGCTCACCAGTACATCCACTTCTTCAAAAGCGCGATCAAAGTCTTGCTTAATTAGCGTTCTAACTTTCTGGGCCTTGAGGTAAAAAGCGTCGTAGTAACCTGCTGAGAGCGCATAGGTGCCGATCATGATGCGGCGCTTGACTTCATCGCCAAAGCCTTCAGCGCGAGTTTTGTTGTACATCGAGATTAGGTTAGGCTCTTCGGCCCTGAGGCCATAGCGAACGCCGTCGTAGCGGGCGAGGTTGGCGGAGGCTTCGCAGGGAGCAATGATGTAGTAAGCCGATACGCCGTAGCTGAATTTGGGGCAGGAGACGGTTTTAATGTCTGCGCCGAGGGCTTTGAGCTGTTCGATGGCAGCGTTGACGCTTTGACTAACCTCAGGGGCTAAGCCGTCGCCGAAGGTTTCTTGAATGATACCAATGGTGCGGCCTTTGAGCGGTAGCTTGGTTTCTTTTTAAAAACTGCGTGTAGTCGGGGATTTTGACATTGAGGCTAGTGGCGTCTTTGGGATCATGTCCGGCGATCGCGCCCAACACAATCGCCGCATCTTCCACCGTGCGGCCAAACGGGCCAATTTGATCAAGCGAGGAGGCAAAAGCTACGAGTCCAAAGCGAGACACCAGCCCATAGGTGGGTTTAAGCCCAACGATGCCGCAAAACGAAGCGGGCTGACGAATCGATCCGCCCGTATCAGAGCCTAGGGCAATCGGCGCTTGTCCGCCCGCAACCGCTGCCGCCGAGCCGCCCGAAGATCCCCCCGGAACGCGAGTAATATCCCACGGATTAGCGGTGGTGTGAAATGCAGAATTTTCGGTTGAACCACCCATCGCAAATTCATCGAGGTTCGTTTTGCCTACAAAAACCGCGCCTGCCGCATCGAGGCGAGCGGTGGCGGTCGATTCATAGGGCGGGACGAAGTGCTCTAGCATTTTGGAGCTACAGGTGGTGCGAATGCCCTGAGTACAGAGATTGTCTTTGAGGGCGACGGGGATGCCCGCTAGCAGACCAATCGCTTCTCCGGCAGCGATTTTGGCATCAATTTTTTGCGCTTGTGCTAGCGCCTTTTCGGCGGTGATTGACACAAAGCTATGCAGCTTAGGCTCAATCGCTTCAGCCTGATCGAGTTGGGCCTGAGCAATTTCGACGGCGCTGCGTTCTTTGCTCGTAAGCTGTTGGTGCAACTCGCGGATAGCTGACATAAAAGGTTCCTCTGTTCCGGGGCGCTGGCTAGCGCTGGCGTGGTTTTTAGCGAAAGGCTTTAGCATAGCTAGGGTAGCAGATAGCCAGGGAGCTAAGTTGATCTGCTTGCCCGGTGATTGCCAGATAATTACCCAGTATTGCCAGATGATTAGCCAGATAATTGCTAAAGGTAATCTATGCGATTGCAGACGCTGACGTTTGGATGTATAAAGCTGGTAAGTAGTGTTACGTTTTATTCCGAATGGGCGAGTGGCTTTTATAGATGTCTGGATTCTGGTATACCGCTGCGATCGCGACTACCTTTAGCGCCCTTTTCAGCCTCGTTGTCGGTTTCAATCAGGCTTCTTTTGCCCCCCCAGTTGCGGTTATCGACCTGAAGAAAACCGCCGTCGCTGTGACCCCAGCGAATCCAGGCGATCTTGCTGCGCAGAATTACGATCAAGCGATTGAACTGGCCAATCAAGCGGTTAAAGCGCATCAGGCGGCGATCGCGGCTAGTGAAGCCGGTGAAGCTGCCCGCAGCCTGTCATTTGCTCGACGTGAGCACAGCCTGTGGCAGCACACCCTCAGCATACTCAACAAAATTCCAGCCGAATCGGAGTGGCACCAGCAAGCAAGCGAGAAAAAGCATCTTTATTTACAGCTATCCAAGAATGCTGAAGCCAAAATTATTGACGGCGACAGCGACTTTCTCGCCGAAATTGTTCGCACCGCTGGCATTGATCCGAGCCGAGTGCACATTACCCTCTGCCAAATTGAACCGCCCCAAATCGCAGCCTCGCGCCAAGCTGCCCAGCAAGGTAAGCAAAAAGACAAGCGTTTAAGCCCCAATTCGCCAGTTTACGCCGATCAAAAAGTGAGCGATCGCTGCCGCGAACACCAAGGCAACCAGCTCATGGCCAGCCCTGCTAGCCTGATTAAGCTACCGATTGCCGTTGTGTTGATGCACAAAGTCACTACCGAAAATATTGACCTCAATCAAAAAATCTTCATCGATTTTGGCAACTTTACTGAAAATGCCGAAGGCGCTCACATCGAAGTTGGCAAGTCATACACCTTGCGCGAAGTCATGGCCCGGATGATCAACGAAAGCAATAACATCGCGACCAATCAGCTAATCGACTATCTAGGTCGCGATTACTTGGCCAAAACTCTCAGCCAACTGGGCTATAGACAGACACTGGTAGATCACAAGCTTGTAGGCGATGAAGCCATGCCTGCAAACGCCGGAACCCTAGCAAATGAGCTAACAAGCAATGAAGCCACCACTATGATGGCCAAAATTTACAGCCTCACAGCCCCCGGTGATGAAGAACTGCTCTACGATTTGCTCAACCAGCGCGATCTCGAACTGGGCTACGCAGGGCTCAAAGATCTAGGGCCAAATGTGACTTGGCTCGGCGAAAAAACAGGTCAAAACAACCAGCTCATTGGCTCTACCCTAGCTGTCAAAATTGGCCTCAACCGCTATGCTCTAACCGTTGCGATTGACGGCGGCGGCGACCCGTACGCGATTCAACAAATTGTTCGCGGCGTCGCCACCTACATTTTAGAAACCGGCCCGTTAGTCAGCAGTTCAGCGATTTAAAGCGATTTAACTGCCTCCATACGACAAAAGGTGATATACCCTACATACAGGCTCCCTATGAACCGCTAAGGTATAGCAGAGAGCAGTTGAGGACAGAGCTTTGCTGCATTTTTGTTGCGTTTTTGCGGCGTTTTTTAGAGACTTCCCCCTGGAGGAAGACTTTTTCCCTACCGAAAAAACGCAAGATATACCGCCCCCCCCTTGCCAACGGGCAGATACCAGCAGACACTTGAGTGTGAAGTAAGGGATGGCCTATTTTCTTAAGCTAAGGTTGATGTTGTGAAAAGAGTTCTTTCAATAATTTTGGGTGGTGGCGCGGGCACCCGCCTTTATCCACTGACAAAATATCGGGCAAAGCCTGCGGTTTCCTTAGCTGGAATGTACCGCCTGATCGACATTCCAGTCAGCAACTGTTTAAATTCTGACATTTTAAAAATCTACGTGCTCACCCAGTTCAACTCGGCTTCGTTGAACCGGCACATTGCAAAAGCCTACAATTTTTCGACCTTTAGCGATGGCTTTGTCGAGGTGCTAGCGGCTCAGCAAACGCCTGATAGCCCTAGTTGGTTTGAAGGCACAGCAGATGCGGTACGCAAGTACATGTGGATGTTTGAAGAAGCGGATGTGGATGAATTTATCATTCTCTCCGGCGATCACCTCTACCGCATGGACTATAGCGACTATATACGCAAGCACCGAGAAAGCGGCGCAGATGTCACGCTTTCAGTGGTACCAATTGGCTACAAGACGGCCTCAAGCTTTGGCTTGATGAAGGTTGATGAGAACAACCGCATCGTAGAGTTTTCTGAAAAGCCCAAAGGCGAAGCGCTCGAAGCGATGAAGGTGGATACGACGGCAATGGGCCTCTCCCCGGAAGAATCGGAGGACAAGCCGTTTATTGCTTCGATGGGCATTTACGTGTTCAAAAAGCAGGTGCTCATAGACTTGCTCAATAAGTACCCTGAGCAAACTGACTTTGGCAAAGAAATAATTCCGGCTTCAGCTCGTGATTACGATGTGCAAGCCTATCTCTTTAAAGGCTATTGGGAAGATATTGGAACCATTGAAGCTTTTTATGAAGCTAATATTGCGCTGACCGATCAGCCTAATCCGGCCTTTAGCTTTTATAAAGAAGATGCGCCGATTTATACGCGATCGCGCTACCTACCTCCCAGCAAGCTTCAAGATTGCCACATCACTGAATCCATTGTCAGTGAAGGCTGCCTGCTGAAAAAATGCCGCGTTCACAAATCCGTAATTGGGCTGAGGCAGCGTATTCACGCCAACTGCGAAATTGACCATTCGCTGATTATCGGCTGCGATTATTACGAGTCGATGGATGAGAACGGTGAGTTTGATGGTGGTGACAAAATTCCAATGGGCATTGGAGAAGGCTCGATTATCCGCCGCGCCATTATCGATAAAAACGCCCGAATTGGCCGTAACGTACAGATTATCAACAAAGACAACGTCGAAGAATCTGAGCGCGAAGCCGACGGTTATTACATCCGTAGCGGCATTGTGGTAGTGCTGAAAAATGCTGTGATTCCAGACGGCACTATCATTTAGCAAGAGGCCTTTAGCGAGAGGCCTTTAGCGAGGGGCCTTTAGCGAGGGGCACATTGCCGATTGACAGCAAAATGGACAGTGTCAACTAGGTGATTTTTGCGTTAGGGGCTCACTGCTGTGGGCTCCTAATTTTTTGGGTAATCATATGGCTAATGTAATGACTTGCCGACCTCGGTTTCATCGCAACGGACATCTCTGGTATATTCACCGTTAAATCCCTGGTTTGAAATCAACTCATGACGTCGGTTAACCCCGCCTCCGAAGATTCCGAAGATGATAATAGCCTGCGGCAGAGCGAGAATCCGCCTTTAGAGTCGGCGATCGCGCACCCTTTAGAACCGCTACCCATAGAAACGCAGACACCCCAAGAGCGCTATGTTGAACAGCTCCATCAAGATATTGAGCGATTAGAAGCGATTAAAGCGAGTTTACAAGCTAATATTGCTACCCTTCAAACCGACTACAAGCGACTAAAATCAGCTGTGCAGGCAGCTGAATCATCCAGCCGATCTACTGCTGAAACCGGCACTTTAGCGGCCTTAGGCACCCCTAGTCTCAGTCACAGCGTCGGGCCGCAACTGCCCGGAGAGACGCCAAGTCCGATGCCAACCGCAAAAACAGCAGAGTTCGTGGCTATTTACGATCAGCCCATTTATCTGCCGATAACGACCGCTCCTTCAGGGGCACCCTCGCAGCCGTCCTATGGGGTTCAGGCCCAAGATGGTCAGCGCGATCATCAGGCCAAGGCAGATCTGCGTAAGGGGTTGGGGTTGAGTGCGATCGCCACGGGTCTGGTCGCATGGCATTTTGGCGTAGTTAGCACCTTGGGGCAAGGCGGCAGTTGGCTAGGGCTAAACATCGGTCAGCTAGGCACCGGATTTGTGCCGGCGGTTGCTCTATTGTGGCTGCGAATGCTCGTGACGGTAACCGTCCTCATTGCGCTTGCAACTCAGCTATACCGAGATACCTGGGAAGAAGTGCAAGACTGGATCTACACCCGCGATCAGCTACTCGTTTTACTGATTGGCAGCGGCATTGCCCTCTTTTTTTCACAGGCGCTGATCTATCAAAGCCTAGGAGATCTTAGCCCCGGATTGGGGGCTGTTTTGTTATTTCTCTATCCCCTCACGGCCACACCTTTAAGCAAGCTCCTGCGTCAAGAGCGCGATTTGTCGGGGTTAGGGCTGTTGGGGTTAGTAGCGATCGCAATGGGCGGATTTTTAGCAATCCGGCCTATTTTCAGCGCCAACATCACCCAATCGACTAGCTCACAACCTAGCGCTATTGGGATGGCTCTGTTAGCTAGCCTTGCTTTTGGCTTATACATTGGGCTGACTCAACTCAGCTACCGGCAACAGTGCCATCCCATCCCGGTGAGCATCGTGCAGCTCTCGACCGTCGCAGTGCTCAGCAGTGTCGTACTTTTGGTAAAGCCGCTCAAGCTCGTCGATATTAGCTGGCTGGGTTTTGCTGGTTGGGGACTAGGGCTAGGACTAGCAATGACGCTCGTGTATCTATTGCAATATGTATTACAGTCCGGCAACTTGCGCCGAGTAGGCGTGCACACAGCAATGGTCGCCGCCGCAACCCCCTTAGCCGCTGTTGTCATCGGCTGGAGCTTTGCGCCTACGGCTACGTTTGAAATTATTCAGTGGACAGGCACGTTGCTGGTTTCGGTAGGCGGTATTGCCTTAGCCCAAGACAAGCTCAGTTCCTGACCATTCCAGTCCCTGAGCCGACAGCCTAATCACAATATCTACCACAGCGCCTAACTACAAAATTAGGACACAAGATTAGGACAGCGACATCAGATAGTAAAAACGGAGAGAGAGGGATTCGAACCCTCGTTAAAGTTACCCCTAAACAGCATTTCCAGTGCTGCGCCTTCAACCACTCGGCCATCTCTCCTAATGGGCATATAACGCGCCAATTAATTGCGCCTTACAGCTTTGTCATCCTATCAAACATCGGGACATCTGCTGAACTCTTTTTTCGCTAGTTTTGAGTCAATTGTCGGGTCACCTTTCAAGCCACCCTTGGGCGACCATCCGGCAACCATCGTGTAATCATAGAGAAGACCTTCCGCTCGCTTGATGCGCTCATGTCCGAAATTTATACTATTCGCATTCACAATCGCCAGCAGGGAACCGATTATACGGTGCAGGTGCCGAGCGATCGCTACATCCTTCAGGCCGCCGAAAACCAAACCGCCGATCTTCCCTTCGCCTGTCGCAACGGCGCTTGTACCACCTGCGCCGTCCGCGTCCTCTCCGGCCAACTCGATCAGCACGAAGCCATGGGTCTCTCACCCGATCTGCGTGATCAGGGCTATGCGTTGCTGTGCGTTAGCTATCCCCGCAGCGATCTCGAAGTCGAAACCCAAGACGAAGATGAAGTCTACGAACTTCAGTTTGGCCGCTACTTCGGCAAAGGCAAAGTCCGCGTCGGCCTCCCTCTAGAAGACGATTGAACCCCATGATCTATTCCTCCGACGATTTGCAACGATTCCTTGATGTCGCCACTGAAGCCGCTTGTGCGGGTGGCGCTGCGCTTCAGCACTACTGGGGAAACCTGGCTAACGTTCGCCAAAAAGGTCGCCCCGGCGATCTAGTCACCGAGGCTGACCAAGCCGCCGAAAAAGAAGTCCTAGCGGTTTTGCGTCTGCACGTTCCTAACCATGCCATTCTCGCCGAGGAATCGGGTCGCATCGGCACCGAAACTAACGGCTTACTCTGGGCCGTAGATCCCCTCGATGGCACCACCAACTACACCCATCAGTATCCCTTCTGCGGCTGCTCAGTGGGCCTATTAATCGACGGGAAACCTGCCGTTGGCGCGATTTTTGACCCGGTTCATAGCGCTCTATTTCGGGCGGCCAAAGGCTTAGGTGCGACCTGCAACCGTGAGCCTATCAGCGTATCTAGCACCACTGCTTTGGCCGATAGCCTACTGGTCACTGGCTTTGCCTACGACCGCCGCGAAACCATTGACAATAATTACGCCGAATTTTGCCACCTCACTCATCTCACCCAAGGCGTTCGCCGAGGTGGCGCAGCTTCGATGGACTTGGCCTATGTGGCCTGCGGGCGGCTAGACGGCTATTGGGAAAGGGGACTCTCGCCTTGGGACGTCGCCGCTGGCGTGATTTTACTCGAAGAAGCCGGTGGAACTGTCAGCGCTTATGACCAAAGCCCGTTTGATATTCGTTCAGGGCGGATTCTGGCAACCAATGGTCAGGTACATGATGAGCTGAGTACGGCGCTGATGAGCGTCAAACCGCTAGAGCAGTTTGCCCCAAAATAGGAGTCAGAAGTAAGACAGGTAACGCTTTACACTTGGATCTCTTCGTCCGGCTGCTTCTTGAGTCCGACTCTTTTAACGACCTTAAGGTACCAAAATTTCTTCGTCAGGCTTTTTCGTCAAGCTTCTTCACTTTGGTAAAACTGACTGCGATTGAGAATAAGTTCCCCATAGCCAGGAACCCAAGAAACCCAGTCTCCAGACTCGATCTCACAGAGCAGTAGGGCTTCATGGTGGCTATAGTCAGAAGGCGGATTGCGCAACGCTACCCACAGATCGCTTTCGGGCTGAAAAGTAGCGGCATCCGAGCTTAAAGCTTTAGGCGCAGTCACGGAGGCCTTAGTAGGAGCAGATGTCGGAATAGTGATTAAGCTGTTAGGCATTGGGTTAGCAACCTCAAAATAGTTTCTGTATCCTATGTTACAGAAAAATATTCGCAGCTGGTAGTTTTGTCTTAAAAATATAGATAATTCCTTTACCCTGATTAGCTGATCAATAGCTTTTATTTCATAGCTCGCATAGCTTTTTGATGTAGCGAGGTGCGGACGGGTTTGGACACATCTACCTAAGCTCTTTAGAGCCAGTGTTGAGGATACGATCTGCCGGGTGCCGCATGGCTGAATAAAACGGTACAAATTACGATCACCACAGATCCTGCCAAAACTGGCGTAAAAATGTATTGCCAAGAGGCGTGACCCAGGACGCCTAACAGCGCTACCGCCCCTGCTGGCGGGTGAACCATGCGGGTGATTTGGGTCAACTTGATAGTCGTTGCAACGGCGATCGCACAGACCCAAGGAGCCGTACCAAACAGCGCCACACACATCACGCAAATCACCGCCGCGATCAAATTGCCGCCGATCACGTTACGAGGCTGTGCTAATGGACTATCGGGAACCCCAAAAACCAACACCGCTGTAGCCCCAAACGGCGCAGCAATGAAAGGATACGGAGTTTCCGCCGTCAGATAGGCTAAGGTAGCGATACCGATAAATGCCCCTAACCAAGACCACAGCATATGCCGAAGCGAAAATCGAGGCTGAAGGGCATCGGCTTTACCTTCTAACATCATCCGCCAGCGCACAAGATCGCACTGTTTCCGGAGAGCTAGCCAACGCCTAGAAACATTTCTCCAGAGCTGTCGTTGATTCAAAAGGCGGTTTGAGCGTTGCATTGATTAGGATCAGAGATTAAGGCAGGTGAATGATTTCAGATGAAGTCATCATACCTTGACATTTTAAGAAAACTGAACAAAACAGTATATTGAGCTACAGATTTTCTGAACTCACTAATAATCAATTCTATTTTTTCAAGTTTTTTAGCTAATTACAGCCAGGGACTACAGATCAGGACTACAGATCAGGAAATGCCTTGCTACCTTCCTTTCCCGCGTTCATGATGGGCGCTTAATGATCTAGCCTTAAGTACCTAAGCCTCCACGACCTAAGCCCCAATGACTATGCAGCCAACGGTTCCGATTGAAAAAGATTTGGTATTAGTAGGCGGAGGGCACAGCCATGCGCTCGTGCTGCGTCAGCTGGGGATGAATCCGTGGCCTGAAAATGTGCGTTTGACGCTGGTCACCAATTTGACCGACACGCCTTATTCAGGCATGTTGCCCTGCCATATTTCTGGCCTTTATGACTTTGACACGGCCCATATTGACCTCAGGCCGCTGACGCGATTTGCTCACTGCCGGCTAGTGATGGATGAAATGGTGGGGCTAGATTTACAGCAGCAGCAGGTATTGTGCCGTGACCATCCGCCGCTGGCTTTCGATACGCTTTCGATAGATATTGGCAGTACGCCAGCCAAATCTCAAGTTCCGGGGGCGGCGCAACATGCAATTCCGGCGAAACCAGTGCCAGAGTTGTTGAAGGCTTGGGCTAGCTATTTGGAAAAGCTGACGCAGGGTTTAGCCATCGATCCGCAAAGAAAGGCGACGATTAGCATTGTGGGCGGCGGTGTGGGCGGCGTAGAAATGGCGTTTGCTATGCAGGTGCGTTTGCAGCAGTTGATGAGCCACGGCGCTCAGCCTTCGCAGAATCGGCACTATCAGAACGATCACAATGACCAAATTGCGGTGCATATTTTTCAGCGATCGCCCCATCTCGCTAAAGGCCGCAACCGCCGCACTCAGCGTATGGTCGAGCGCCTGTGCAAAGCTAAGCAAATCTATGTGCATACGAACCAGACCGTCTGTGAGGTCACAGCCGATGCGGTGCGCTGTGAATCGGGACTAGTGGTGCAGTGCGATCGCACCTTTTGGGTAACAAATGCTTCGGCCCCATCTTGGCTAAAAGAAAGCGGGCTGGCCCTGACTGATAATGGCTTTTTGGCAGTTCGAGACACGCTGCAAACTTGCTCTCATGAGAATGTCTTTGCAGCGGGTGATGTGGCCACAATGGTGAATCATCCTCGGCCCAAAGCGGGCGTTTTTGCGGTGCGTCAGGGTCCACCGCTGTATGAAAATTTGAAGCGGCAAGTCAGTGGGCTGCCGCTCAAGCCGTTTAAGCCGCAAAGGCGCTATTTGAATATTATTGATACGGATAGAGAATCAGCGATCGCCTCTTGGGGGCCATTCGCCATCCACGCCAAATGGTGCCGCGCCTGGAAAAACCGCATCGACCAAAAGTTTATGGCCACGTTTTCAGACTTTCCTAATATGGAGGCGGATGCTGCTTTAGATAGGAATGGGACTGCACCTACCGGGACACAAGCTAAACAGCTTCCCATGCACTGTGCAGGATGCGGATCTAAAGTCGGTGCTTCGGTGCTATCTCAAGTCCTTCAGCGCGTGCGCTCTGAATCACCTAACGATGCGGAATGGCCTGATCGCGTAGCAATCCTAGCGGGCTTAGATGCGCCAGACGATGCCGCGATTGTGCAAATACCCAGCGGAAAACTCGCGGTTCACACCGTTGATCACTTCACTGCGCTGGTCGATGATCCATTTATCTTTGGTCAAATTTGTGTCAATCACTGCCTTAGCGATCTGTTTGCAATGGGCGCAACTAGCCATAACGTGCTGGCTTCGGCAACGATTCCATATGGTAGCGATGCGAAACAGGCCGAAACGCTCTATCAGCTTTTATCGGGAGCCATGCTGGCACTAGCCGAAGCGCAGACGTTTTTAGTCGGTGGTCACACCACAGAAGGCCCACAACTCTCTTTGGGGTTTGCCTGCAATGGGTGGATTGATCCCGATCAGATATGGCGAAAAAGCGGCATGGTGACAGGGCAATCGCTGATTTTAACGAAGGCGCTAGGCACCGGGACGCTGTTTGCCGCCGATCAGCAAAGGCAGGCTAAAGGGCGATGGATCGAAGCGGCAGTGAAAAGTATGCTGCGCTCGAATCGGCAAGCAGCCGGCTGCTTGCGGCAGTGGGGAGCAACCGCTTGTACTGATGTTACAGGGTTTGGACTAGCGGGCCATTTATTAGAAATGATGCGCGCTTCTAGGGTGAGTGTTGAGCTGGATTTGGACCAGATTGCGCTATTGCCAGGGGCGGCTAATAGCCTGGGTAATCATTGGCTAAGTTCGCTGCACCAGCGGAATATGGAGAGCGCAATTTCCTTAAAAAGCTTTGCCAGCGCTTCCTTCCAGCCCCAAAATTCGGTCAGCTATCTATCCATTGCACATCTGCCCCAATACCAAATCCTCTTCGATCCGCAAACCTCAGGCGGACTGCTAGCGAGCATTCCGGCTGCTCACACTGATCAGTGTCTGAGCGACTTACACCGCCTCGGCTATCGGCAAAGCCGCTGCATCGGCACGGTCGATGCGCCTGCGGATAGACCTATCGTGGCAATCAAACCCACTACAATTACAGGGTGATCCAGCCCCCGAACACTGTCTTGTGCCCCAAATTTTGCCCGTTTCACCCGTTTCAATTGATGAATTTCTAAAGGCGTCTGGCCCCCTGCTCGATGTGCGTAGCCCCAGCGAATATGCCCAGGGCCATATCCCAGGGGCAATTAGCTTTCCGCTATTTAGCGATCAAGAGCGGGCTCAAGTCGGCACTTGCTACAAGCAGCAAGGCCGCAATCAAGCGGTAGAACTAGGATTTGAAATTGCTGGGCCAAAGTTTGCAGACTTTATTCGGCAGGCGAAAGCGATTTCACCCGACAACAAAGTGCGCATCCACTGCTGGCGAGGCGGGATGCGCAGCGGGGCCATTGCCTGGGTACTCAATCTGGCGGGTTTTGACACGCTCACCCTACAAGGCGGCTACAAAGCCTTTCGACAGTGGGTTCGCCGCACGGTAGCCATACCCAAAAACATTGTTTTACTCGGCGGGATGACTGGCACCGCCAAAACCGATATCCTTCATGCTCTAGCCCAGAAAGGCGAACAGGTGCTTGATCTAGAAGGCTATGCCAGCCACCGAGGCAGCAGCTTTGGCGCAGTCTGTTTGCCGCCCCAGCCCAGCACCGAGCAGTTTGAAAATTTGGTCGCCAGCGCCTGGCATCGGTTTGATCCGCAGCGCCCGATTTGGATAGAGGCCGAAAGCCGCCGGATTGGCCCTTGCCGGATTCCACCAGAGCTGTTTGAGCAAATGGAAGCAGCCTTTGCCTTAGAAATTACTCGCCCCATTACTGAGCGGTTGGCTTTGTTAGTAGATATTTACGGTCAGGCCGATCCGGATGAGCTGATCGCCGCTACCGAGCGAATTCGAAAACGACTAGGTGGCAAAAGAACTCAAGATGCCGTCGCCTTGATTCAATCAGGCGATCTCACCACAGCCTTTGCGATTTTGCTGACCTATTATGATCGCACCTACCGCTATGGGCTAGAGCAACGCGAACGGGTTGTGCCCGAAATTGACGTAAGTGGGCTAAGCGCCGAGCAAGCGGCTGAGCGGCTTCGGATCTCCCTACAGAGACAAACAGCCACAATTGATCAAAGTGGCGCTGCGGCAGTAGCTTGACTAGCGACGCTTAAAATCAGCGTTGCTAACACTAGCGTTCTCCCATTGCCTGCTGCGCCTCGGCTAAGTGCTTTTGCAAGGTGGCTTTCGGCAGTGGCCCTGCCAAATGATCCCAAGGCAGCATTTGATTAATCGGCCATTCGTCATGTACATAAAAGTCCAGGGGCGGCAGTTTGCCTTTGAGGGCTTTGAAGGCGCGGCGGTAGCTGCCTAAGGTATCGCCAAAGCCGCGGGTGAGTTCTAGTAGATCGCAAAGGCGGCGATCGCCTCGTGAAATCAGCGCCTGAATAACTGACCAGCTATAGCTTTCGGGCCGAAAATCAATGCCTTCAGGTCGTAGCTGCTTTTGCAAAAACGTCAGCCGCTTTTCCGCCTGCCGGTTTACGCCATACCATTGAAACGGCGTATGCCCCTTGGGCACAAACGTACTGCATCCCAAAGTCAGCTTTAGCCCCGGCACCTGCTTTTTGATCTGAATCATCAGCGCCGCCGTTTGGCTCAAGTCATCTGCTTGCTCACCGGGCACACCCGCCATGCCGTAAAGCTTTAGCGCCTTCAGGCCACCGGCTTTGGCCTGCTGCGCAGCGGCGACAATTTCGTCGGTATCGAGCTTTTTGTTGACGATATTGCGCACTCGCTGCGATCCGCTTTCAATGGCGATGGTAATCGAGCGGGCATCGTGCTTCACCAGGGTTTCGGCCAGCTTTTGATTGACGGTATTGGTGCGTACCGAGGACATGCTCAGCCGGACATCGTCGTATTGTGGCTGATTGAGATAGTCCAGCAGGCTTTCAAATTCAGGATGCTGTGTAATCGAAGCGCCCAAAAGGCCGAGCCTTCGAGTCGCTTGTAAGCCTTGATCAATCGCTGGAATTAAAGATTTTTCAAGGCTAGCAGCGCGAAAAGGTAAGGTTAAATAGCTGGCTAAGCAAAACCGGCACATTTCCGGGCAGCTACGCACCACCTCGACCATAAAGATGTTTTCCCAGGCGGCTTTGGGCGTTACCACGGTCGAAGCTGAGAGCACATTGCCCCGATAGGTTTGCTTTTGAACAATTCTGGGAATTTCGCTATCAATCGGTGCAATGGAAGCAATTGGGCCATCGGTAGCTGCGTAGGTAATCTCGTATAGCTCAGGTACATAGACGCCCGGTACTTGGGCTAAGGCTTTGAGTTGGTGAGGGCGATCGCACTCACGCACCTGCTGATAAGCATCCAAAAAATCATCCAGCAGCGTTTCGCCATCGCCCAGCAAAATCACATCAAAAAAAGCTGCAAATGGCTCCGGGTTAGCCGTCAGTACCGGCCCACCGCCAAATACTAAAGGATGCTCGTTCTCCCGCTTTTGAGCCCGCAGTGGAATGCGCTGATCTTCCAATAAATTCAGCACATTCACATAGTCCAATTCCCACGACAGCGAGAATCCCATCAGCTCTGCATCTGCGGGCAAAGGCTCACGCACATCAGTAAATAAGCGGCTCACCTCAATATCAGGGCGCTGCGACAGCATTGCCCACACCACCTGATAGCCCAAACTCGTAATCCCAACGCTGTACTCGTTAGGAAAGGCAAAAATGACCGGCACCGCATTGGGTTGGGGTGCGATCGCTTCAAACAAACGTTTCTCAATCGAGAAAACTGAATTAGACACAAAAAAGTCGGCAGTCAATAAAAGTTGACCTTAAGCCTAGCACTGTGATCTATTTTTAAACGGCTAGTCAATCAGCTTGCGATAGCCCGCATAGCCCAACGCCAGCAGCAGCGCCATTAGCCCTAAAAACGTCCCAAATGGCAAATAAGAAAAAAGCACAATCCGAATTTTTGAAAGCACCCAAGACAGTGCTAAAAAAGCCCCACCTAGCAGCAGCAGCCCCTGCATCGTGCGAAAAGCCGGAATGAGCTGAAGCGGCAACCGCAAGCGGGACAGCCACAGCGAAACCGCCAAATGATACAGCGGCAACAACAACAGAACCACATCGGCTTGAGTCACCACCTTAGCCCAACCGCCCGTATTCGTGGCATAGGCCAAATAGCCCACCAGCATCAAAATGCTCAGCGTTGAAAGCGCTAGATTCACACTCAGCAAAAGCGGCTCTTCGCGCTGCTGAGGAATCACAAAACAAAGCAAATAAATCACCCACGGACTGCCCACCAGCAGCAAGATAATCGGGATACGGTAGACCAAGATTTCGCTGTAAAGCGTTTCTAAAGACATAGGTTCGTAATTATCCTATTCCAACAGCTTGGCTGTAGCACCAAATAAATCGTACAAAATCAACCGCTCAAGGTAGATTCTCACCGAGGATTTAAACTTACAAAAATGAAAAAGCAGGCGCTTTACACACCTGCTTTTTATGTAGTCAACAGTTTCTATTGATGGCTGATCAAGCGATTGATCCAATTATTGATCCAATCATCGATCCAACTATTGATCCAATTGTTGATCAAACTGTCCAATCTCACCAACCTCAAAGAATAAGGCTCTCTAAGCTTTCCACTTAGTGGCCATCAGTTCAGCCAAATCAACCACGCGCTGGCTATAGCCCCACTCGTTATCATACCAAGCGATAATTTTTACCATGTCGCCATCAAGTACAAGAGTCAGCTCAGAGTCAATCGTGGCAGAGACGTCAGTTTTGCGAAAATCCACCGAAACCAAAGGCTCATCGGTGTAACCCAAGATGCCCTTCATCGTGGTTTCAGAAGCTTCCTTCAAAACTTTGTTCACTTCTTCGGTAATGGATTTTTGTCTGATTTGCGCCACCAAATCCACAATCGAAACGTTGGGTGTGGGCACGCGCAACGCAATCCCATTGAGCTTACCAGCCATTTCTGGAATTACCAAAGCCACGGCTTTAGCAGCCCCTGTAGTGGTGGGAACAATGTTGACCGCAGCAGCTCTAGCTCGGCGCAAATCGCGATGACTCGCATCCAAAATTCGCTGATCGCCCGTGTAGCTGTGGGTAGTGGTCATCGTGCCTTTGACGATACCAAAATGGTCATTGATAACTTTGACCACCGGCGCCAGACAGTTAGTCGTACAGCTGGCGTTGCTGACGACGTTTTGCTTGTCATGATCATAGTCTTTGTCGTTAACACCCATGACGTAGGTGCCGATGTTGCCGCCTTTACCCGGCGCTGTGATCAAAACCTTCTTAGCGCCAGCTTCGATGTGGCGAGAAGCACCTTCTTCACTGTTGAAGACACCGGTTGATTCAATCACCAGATCAATGCCCCAGTCTTTCCAGGGCAAGTTGCTAGGATTACGGTCGGAGTAGCACTTAATCACGTTGCCGTTGACCGTCATGGTATCGGCATCATATGAGATGTCCGCATCCAACGTGCCGAGCAAAGAATCATATTTCAACAAATGGGTGTTGATTCTGGGATCGGACGTATTATTAACAGCAACTAATTCTAGGTTGCTATTTTCTCTTGTCAGCCAACACCTTAAAAAGTTTCGGCCAATGCGCCCAAAACCATTGATCGCTACTCTAACCACTGCGCATAACCTCGCATCTTTAGAAACAGATATGAAAAAAGCAGAATATGAAAGTCAAGTTAAGTCTTCATAAGCACGTTTATCATATCGCATCGTTGTCCCCCCAAGGCTATGTTGAGTCGGTTTTTATACCCTATCGCGATCTGCATGAGTCTTGTTTAAACGTTGGAGAAGCAGGGCTTTGAGCAGGTGCGAACAGACGGGTAACCCGGGACTTGAGGTTAGGGCCAGATTGGCCATTCCTGGTATGATACGCCTGATTATTAATGATGTGCCACGGCTTGAGAGGAATTTAAACATGCTGAATTCAGTGAATTTCAGCGGTAGACCGTTTCACTTTATTGGAATAGGTGGAATTGGGATGTCGGCTTTAGCACATGTGCTAGCGAGTCGCGATCTGCCGGTTTCTGGTTCAGATCTGCGTTTGAACCCTATCACTGAGCGTTTGGCGGCTCAAGGCGTACACATTTTCAATCAGCAGCGGGCAGAGAATCTGGCCTTTTTTAAGGGGCAAACGGCGACGCCTCAAGTCGTGTGCTCGACTGCGATTGGGGCGCAAAATGCTGAGTATGCGCAGGCAGTGGCCATGGGCTGTCCAATGTTTCATCGCTCTGATATTTTGGCGGCGCTGATGAATGAGCGCAAAGGCATTGCGATCGCAGGCACTCACGGTAAAACCACAACCAGCAGCCTAGTCGGCTACCTGCTGCTAAAAGCAGGCATTGATCCGACGATTATTATTGGCGGTGAGGTCAGCACCTGGTCGGGCAACGCGTATGTGGGTCAAAGTCAGTATGTGGTAGCAGAAGCCGATGAATCAGACGGTTCGCTGGTAAAGCTGGCCGCTCATATTGGCGTCATTACCAATATTGAATTAGATCACCCCGATCACTACAGCAGCCTCGATCAGGTGGTGGCGATTTTTGATAAATTTGCGGCTCAGTGTGAAACGGTGATTGGCAGCATTGATTGCCCAACCGTGAAAAGCCGCCTGAAACCT
Source organism: uncultured cyanobacterium (assembly GCA_963740915.1). Classification (GTDB taxonomy): domain Bacteria; phylum Cyanobacteriota; class Cyanobacteriia; order Phormidesmidales; family Phormidesmidaceae; genus Phormidesmis. The sequence continues at coordinate 110,952 of CAVUFV010000001.1, read as the reverse complement.
GATATTTCTTATAGCCTAGAGGCAGAATCAGGCGCAGACTATATTGCCACTCACATCCGTGAAACAGCGGATATGACTACGGCTGAAATTTGGGAGCGCGGTGAAAAACTGGGCGATTTGTCGGTGCCTTTGCTGGGATTGCACAACCTCAGTAATGCCCTAGCCGCCGTGGCTGTGGCTAGGCAGTTAGGGGTGAGCTTTGAGACGTTGGCGGCTCATCTGCCTGAGTTTCAAGGCGCAAGGAGGCGCTTTGAGCATCGTGGCTTTTATCAGGAGATCTTGTTTGTTGATGACTATGCGCATCATCCTAGTGAGGTCAAAGCGACTTTGGCAGCAGCGCAGGTGCAGCGCAGCGGGGCGGTGCCTTCGGGGTGCGATCGCCATGTCATTGCCGTTTTTCAACCGCATCGCTACAGCCGAGCGGCGACGTTACTCAATGAATTTGCCGCTGCTTTTGACGGGGCCGATAGAATTTTGGTCACCGATATTTACAGCGCCGGGGAGGCGAATACGGCCAATATTACGGGAGAAAAAGTGGCTGAAGCGATCGCTCAACATCAGCCCAACACCGAGTATTACAACAGCCTCGAAGCCGTCACTCACGCGCTGCAAACCAGCCTAAACCCCGGCGATATCGTGATCTTTTTAACCGCAGGCAATCTCAATCAGATCATTTCTGAGGTGATGTCGGCCTACCAAAGCCCCGCTGATTTAGCCTCGATTTCGCCAGAAATACAACCCGCAGCGGTACTGAATTAGCCTAAATATTCTGCATTCTGCGAGCGCTGCTTCATGGAAGTCACGAACCCGATCTCTTGTCATCAGCTAGATATCAAGCCCCAGGCATCACTAGCCAAACTAACCACCTTTCGAGTGGGCGGGATGGCCGAGTATTTGGCCCTGCCCAAAACGCCCCAGCAGCTAGCGCGAGTCTTAGCTTGGGGAAAAGCCCAGGCGCTGCCAGTGACGCTGTTGGGGGCAGGGTCAAATTTGCTGATCAGCGATCGCCCCCTCAACGGCCTTGTGATTTGCACCCGCGCCCTGCGTCACAGCGAATTTAACCTGACTACAGGTGTCGTCACCGCTGCGGCCGGAGAGCCCTGGTCTTCGCTAGCTTGGAAAGCTGCCCGCTATGGTCTCAAAGGCTTTGAATGGACGATTGGGATTCCCGGTACGGTCGGCGGCGCAGTGGTGATGAATGCAGGCGCTCACGGTAGCGAAACCGCCGATATCTTGATCGAAGCGACCGTCCTTAGCCCCCAGGGCACCGCCACCGTAATGAAGCCCTCAGATTTAGACTTTCGCTACCGCACATCCAATCTGCAAGGACGTGATGGCATTGTTACAACGGCTATTTTTCAGCTCAGCAGCGGTCACGATCCAATCACCGTTAAGGCTGCCACGGCCGCAGATCTCAAATCTCGCCGAGCGACCCAGCCCTACCATTTACCCAACTGCGGCAGCGTCTTTCGCAATCCGCTACCGCACAGCGCGGCAAAGCTCATCCAAGCCGCTGGCTTGAAAGGCTACCAAATTGGCCAAGCTCAAATTTCCACCCTTCACGCCAACTTTATCGTCAACTTGGGCGGCGCTCAGGCCGCTGACGTACTGGCCTTAATCCGTCACGCTCAGGCCGTGGTGTATGAGCGTGATGGCATTCAGCTAGAGCCTGAAGTCAAAATGATCGGCGATTTCAGTGAGTAAGCATGATTTCAGTGAGTAAGCATGATTTCAGTAAGTAAACACAAAGTGGTGAGCCTGCGATTTGGCTCTGATTTGCATCACTTATCTTGGCATGGGGTGTCCAATGCTATAGTTTGACAGTTAAATTACACTCATAACCCAACGCAAGTCATGACAAAAGGGCAAGGATTCGGATTCGGTCTCGGCAAAATGAAAGAGCTCACCGAGGCATTCAAAAAAGCGCAGCAGGTTCAAGAAGGAGCCAAGCGCCTACAAGAAGAGCTAGAGCAGATGGAAATTGAGGGCACTGCGGGCGGCGGCATGGTGAAGGTGATCATGAGCGGCAACCAAGAGCCTCGTAGCGTCACAATTTCAGAAGAAGCCTTGGCAGAAGGTGCAGAAATGCTTTCTGATTTGGTTAAAGCGGCGATGGTTGATGCTTACGCTAAATCCACAGCGACCATGCGTGAGCAAATGGAAGAACTCACGGGTGGATTGAATTTGCCAGGGCTGTAGCCATTTTTAGGATCTGTTTTAGCTGTTTTAATCGATAACCGATGACGACTCGACTTCTTTTCGTCTGCCTAGGAAATATCTGCCGTTCGCCATCAGCAGAAAATATTATGAACTACCTAATTGAGCAGCGGCAGTTGGGCGCAAGCATTAGCTGCGACTCGGCCGGAACGGCTAGCTATCATGTAGGCAGATCGCCAGATCGGCGAATGGCAGCCGCCGCTAAGCGAAAAGGGATTACGCTATTAGGCAAAGCGCGTCAGTTTACCCGCGCGGATTTTGATAATTTTGATCTTATTTTGGCGATGGATCGCAGTAATTACCGCGATATTTTAGCCTTAGATTCCAACCATCAGGCAAATAAGGTCAAGCTGATGTGCGAGTTTTGCCGTAGCCATTCGGACGAGGACGTACCAGATCCTTACTATGGCGGAGAAGATGGCTTTGACTATGTAATTGATTTGCTGCTAGATGCCTGTACTGGCTTGCTGGAATCTGATACCGTTCTGAATATATACGGTTAAATAAACGCAAAAATGCCCGATAGTGTCCCAATAGTGTCCCGATAGTGTTAATTAAAGAAATTGTTGAACGAAAGAAATAAGTAATTATGAGTGATTATTCATTGAGGGCCATAGAATGGGGCGTAATAAGCAAATAATGCTGCCTTGATCTCCTTTATCTGTTGAAATCTTGTTTTGAAAATATAAAATATTATTTAAGAAACACCGCCTTCAAGAAATATCGCTTTAAATAACTTAGTTAGCTTTCTCTGCTTTATAGAGTCTGAAAGCTCTGCTAGCCAAAATAGGCAGCGTTTAGTCTTCCCGATTTTTGAAGCAATCCAACTGCTAATTTACTGTGACTGTATCTTTTTCCCGTTCGGATTTAAAAGAGTCTAAAGGCAGTGTCTTAATTGTCGATGACACCTTAACTAACCGTTTGGTGCTTTCTAAGCTGCTGAGCCAAAACGAATACGAGGTACACCAGGCTGAAAATGGTTCTAGCGCGATCGCTCTCGCCAAAACCCATCAGCCGACCGTCATTTTGTTAGATATTATGATGCCTGGAATGAACGGCTACGAAGTGTGCGAACATCTGCGCGCTGACGCCACGACCAGCCACATTCCAATTATTTTTTTAAGCGCTTTAAATGCGCCGCTTGATAAGGTACAGGCTTTTCAGCAGGGGGCTGCTGACTATGTGACTAAGCCTTTTCAGGCATTAGAAGTTCTAGCTAGAGTGCGTCATCAAATCAACCTCCATCACGCCCAAAAGGCCCAAAGGCAGCTCAATGACGAGCTCGAAAGCCGGGTGCAGCAGCGCACTCACTTATTGTCCGTAGCACATGATCAGCTTTTAGAAATTGCGCTCACCGATCGATTGACCCGACTGCCCAATCGGCTAGCGTTTATTAAACAGTTGAGCAAGGTGATGGCGCAAGCCCAGATCAAGCCGCATGAGCACTTTGCTGTGGTGTTTTTGGATTGCGATCGCTTCAAGCGCATCAATGATTCTTTAGGCCACCGGGTCGGCGATCAGCTACTGAGAGGAGTCGCTCGTCGGCTCAGCAAGATTGGGGAGGATCACTTAGCGGTTCACACGGTGGCCCGTTTTGGGGGCGACGAATTTGCGCTATTGCTCACCAAAGTCTCTGAGCGAGCGATGGTTGAAGCGATCGCTAACGAGGTTTTACGAGCGATCGCTCAGCCGTTTGCTTTAGCCGGTCGTGAAATTGTTATCAATGCCAGCATTGGCCTCGTTTGGGGCGACTTGAGCTACGTCGCTGCCGAGCATTTGCTACGCGACGCAGATGTGGCCATGTACCGAGCCAAAGACGCTAGCGGCAGCGCCTACCTATGGTTTGAATCGGCAATGCACAATCGAGCCGTCGATTTGCTCCAGCTAGAAACCGATTTACGGCTAGCGATAGAGCGTCACGAACTAGCGCTGTACTATCAGCCCATCGTCGATCTGTACCGACTCAAAATAGTCGGCTTTGAAGGCTTAGTGCGCTGGCGACACCCGACGCGAGGGCTGATTTTTCCAAATGACTTTATTAGCTTTGCCGAAGACACTGGCTTTGTTCTTCAGATCGGCGCTGAAGTGATTAGAATGGCCTGTCAAGACATTGCTTTGTGGGAGCAAGCAGGCGCTATCGATTCAGACCTCAGTGTCAGCGTGAATATGTCAGCGCAGCAGCTTTTACAGCCCGATATTTTAACTCAAGTTCAAACCTCACTGAGGGAGGCAGGCATTGGCGCTCATCGCCTGCGCCTAGAACTCACGGAGCGATCTATTATTACCAATCGAGCCTTTGTCGATGAAGTGCTCAGAACCTTTCAGCAGCAGAATATTCGCCTCAGCATTGACGATTTTGGAACCGGCTACTCGGCCTTGAGCTACTTACATACGCTGCCAATGAATGCGCTTAAAGTAGATCGCTCTTTTGTGCAGCCGATTACCGATCAGCCCAATAGTTTGGGCATTGTGCCGCTGATTATCAACATTGGCAAGACCATGAATATGCAGGTGATTGCTGAGGGTATTGAAAATAGGGTTCAGCTCAAGCAATTGCAGCAGTTAGGCTGCGAATATGGTCAGGGATTTTTGTTTCAAAAGGCAGTCCCTGCGGATCAGGCAATAGCCTTATTGACGCAATCACCCAGTGAGTGGGCAGCTTACTGGCCGGATGATGAATCTAGCGACTGCCATGCAGGCGGCTGGGCAGGTTCAGCTACAGCCTGAGAGCCATGGTGTCAATTAAAGCTTAAACGGGCTAAGGCTTAAACGGGCTAAGGCTTAAAAATAAAGTCGTAGCCCACATAGCTGCCCGCTTCATAATTCACAACTACCCAGGCAGTCGAATCGAATGCTAATGGGTAAGCTTCACGCTCGATGCTGGCCTGAGAGTTGCTAGCCTGAGCGCTAGGAGGCGCTGTTTTTTGAGAATTAGCACTACTGATCTGATTGCTATCTGCTTGAGCTGGCAGCAAGCAATAGGGCTCCTCTATGACCTGCCGCACGGCTTCTTGAGTAGATCCTTCAGGAACAGCTAATAAGCGAGAAATCTGGCCACGAGAAATTTCAGCGCCTGATCGGACAACAGTTTGGCAGCTTGAAGAATCGACTGCCTGAGAATTCATTCGGGTCGGCACTATCACCAATAGAGCTAGGGTCGCAACGGATCCACCGGCCCAAAGGGCTTTGCGAGTAGGCGGATTTTGCCGCAAGCGCTGAGGCGATCGCGAAGATGGACGAGCGCGTAAATAGCTAGCTGAATGACTGGCTGAATGACTGGCTGAATGACTGGCTGAATGACTGGCTGAATGACTGGCTGAATGACTGGCTGAATGAAGTTGTGACATAGACTGTCTCCAAAATCCATTTAATAGTACAACTATAGTACTAAATGAGTACAAGTGAACTATTTCTGTGATTCATTTTAGATCTGCTGCTATCTGCCGATGCAGAACGGCGGAAATTTTTTTAGAGTAGACAGGGCTTACACATCGTCGCTAGGTCTGCATCCAGTTTAATTTTTTGCTATGAACCGCACGCTTGTTTGGTTTCGTCGTGATTTGCGAATAATTGATCACGAGCCACTGTATCGAGCGGCGCGGCGCGGTGTGGTGATTCCGGTTTTTATCTTTGACAGAGCGCTGCTATTGCATCCAGAAACAGGGGCAGGGCGGGTGCGGTTTATGCTGGACTGCTTACGGGCTTTGGATGAAGACTTGCGATCGCGTGGCGGCAGACTAATCTTACGCGCTGGCGATCCGGTTGAGATCCTCCCAAAGCTCCTCACAGCCACTCAAGCCGATGGCATTTACAGCTACCTTGACTTTGAACGCATTTATGGCCGAGTTCGTGACGCTAGGTTGAATCAAGCGCTGGCCAAAGAAAATCTAAAAATTCGCTGGTTTGAGCCACCCGGAACAAGCCCTGAACTGATGGAGTATCCGGCTTACCGGCGGCTGTGGTATGAATCAATGCGATCGCCTCTAATTCCCGCCCCGCAGCGCATTGATGTCCCCCCTGATCTCCCCTCAGATCCGCTGCCCGCTTCGGCTGAACTCGGCCACTGCGCCGACGAAAAATTTATTCCTCAAGGCGGCACCGCCGAAGCGAGACGGCTCCTAGATCTATTTTTTGATCAGCGCAAAGCCGAAAAATACTACTGGCAGCTTTCCTACCCCGGCACTAACGTCACCACTGGCCTTAGTCCACACATCAAATACGGGGCCATTTCAATTCGCGAATGCGCTCAGACTGTTTGGCAAAGGCAATTAGAGCCTCAGTGGCAGGCCGATAAGCGAGTTCAGCGGAGCTGCCATCAGCTGATTTCTCGTCTGCGCTGGGGCAGTGGCTTTACCCAGCGGTTTCGCTATTTGCCGCAGTTGGAAGTGCGATCGCTCTACACCCCTTTTGAAGACAACCGCTTTGACAACAACGGCTGGGACTTTAACCTAGATCACTACGAAGCCTGGAAGACGGGCCACACGGGCTTTCCGATTGTCGATGCTGCGGCCCGCTGTCTACTCGCCACCGGCGGCTGGCTAGCGCTCAATTTTCGGGTTCGTGCCCTCTATGCCAGCTTTTTGAGCAATCTCATCGGCATGGACTGGCGCTACGGAGCCCTGCACTTTATGCGCCATCTTATTGACGGCGACTGCCCGATTGATCACTACCAGTGGGCGCAGCAGGCAGGCGTTACCCACTGCCTCAACAAAGCTTGGATTCGCATTTACAACCCCGAACAAGAAGCCATAGATCGCTGTGACCCGCAGGGTGAATTTGTCTATCGCTGGCTGCCCGAACTCGCTCACCTCAAGCCTAATCAGCTCGGCAGCCCGCCCGTAGTCCAAGGCTACCCCGCACCGATTTTGAACTATAGCGAAGCTAGAGCCCGTCGGGCTCAGCGCATTGACGATCAGCGCTTCGAGATTATTCATTCTCCCAACATTCTCTCTCTGATTACTCGTTTGCCAAAAGATGTAACACCTTTTGGCGCAGACCTTTTTCATAGCGATGTTAGCTGGGCGCAGCAGCCGGTCGAATCTCTTTTCCCCTTAGCTTTAGATTTGGACAGCTTGGATAAACGCCAAGCTCAACAGTTGCGCACTTGGTTCGTTGCGCACGGTAGCTGGCTGATCAGATCAAACCGGCAGCCGTTTACAAAACAACAGAATCGCAAAAAACGGACAGCAGAATCGGACAACGGCCAGCTCAGTCTGTTGAGCTAGCGCGGCTATTTGCGGCGTTTACGGCGTCATGCTAATGGGCGATCAAAGCATTCTTTTTGACGGCACAACTACGATTCTACAACTACGATTACGGACAGCAGTCGGAAAAAGCCGATAAAGTTAACGACTTTGTGAAAATCCCGATACGCTTGGCCGGATGCATCAGGAGTCAAAATATTTGGCTCAACATTGTGATCTTCATCTGTTTTGGCCTGTCAGCTTTTCTGCTGCTAAACAAACACCTTAAACAACAACAAACAAGATTTCTCCTAGCCCTACCGAGAACTCATTCGAGAAAACGTTCTTTCGAGAAAACGCCCTTTGCGAAGAGCAAACCCAATCGTTCTCAAGAAGGAGATCTTGCTGAGTTTTGAAAGCATAAACCTATATTTCAGTTCCAACAACTTATAAACCCAAAATCTATAAAACTGAACCCTGCTATGAAGATTGCTTATTTTAGTTTCAGGCATGAAGATCTATATTATTGAAAACCTTAGCTGAGTAAGACGCACCATGCCCACCTATCGATCAAAAACCTCTACCCACGGGCGTAATATGGCGGGTGCTCGCGCGCTCTGGCGGGCCACTGGCATGCAGAGTGAGGATTTTGAAAAACCGATTATTGCGATCGCGAATTCCTTCACCCAATTCGTTCCCGGTCACGTTCACCTCAAAGATTTAGGTCAGCTGGTGTGCCGTGAAATTGAAGCAGCAGGCGGCGTTGCCAAAGAGTTCAACACAATCGCGGTAGACGATGGCATTGCCATGGGTCATGACGGCATGCTTTACAGTCTGCCTTCGCGCGAGATCATTGCTGATTCAGTTGAGTACATGGTCAATGCCCACTGCGCAGACGCGCTAGTCTGCATTTCCAACTGTGACAAAATTACCCCTGGCATGATGATGGCAGCCCTGCGGCTCAACATTCCTGCCATATTTGTTTCCGGTGGCCCGATGGAAGCAGGCAAAACCAAACTAGCAGAGCATAAGCTAGACCTCGTAGATGCAATGGTAGCCGCCGCCGATGATCGCATTAGCGACGAGGTAGTCGAAGAGTATGAGCGCTCTGCCTGCCCAACCTGTGGATCCTGTTCGGGCATGTTCACCGCCAACTCTATGAACTGTTTAACCGAGGCAATTGGGCTCTCTTTGCCCGGTAATGGGACTGTTCTGGCGACCCATTTCGACCGCAAAGATCTGTTCCTTAGAGCCGCACGCACCATTGTTAGTATCACTCGCCGCTACTACGAACAAGATGATGAATCGGTACTCCCTCGCTCTATCGCTAGCTTTAAAGCGTTCGAGAATGCCATGATGCTAGACATCGCCATGGGCGGATCGACCAACACTATTCTGCATTTGTTAGCGGCTGCGCACGAAGCGGAAGTTGATTTTACATTGAACGATATTGATCGCCTCTCTCGCCAAGTGCCTCAGCTCTGCAAGGTTGCACCCAATACGCCCCAATATCATGTTGAGGATGTTCACCGGGCTGGCGGCATCCCCGGTATTCTCGGTGAGCTAAATAGAGCTGGACTGCTCCATACAGACCTACCAACCGTTCACACTCAAACGCTGAAAGAGGCCCTCAATCACTGGGATATCATGTGCACTGATGACCAGATCGTTCATACCTTTTTCAAAGCAGGGCCTGCTGGCATTCCTACCCAACAAGCATTCAGTCAATCCACCCGCTGGGATTCACTGGATCGCGATCGCGCTCAAGGCTGTATTCGCAGCGCTGAAAACGCCTACAGCAGCGAGGGTGGATTAGCTGTACTCTACGGAAATCTAGCGGAGCGCGGCTGCATTGTCAAAACGGCGGGCGTAGATGAAAGCGCTCATGTATTTATCGGCCCGGCGCGAATTTATGAAAGTCAAGATGCTGCTGTTAACGGCATTCTCAGCAATGAGGTGAAAGCGGGCGAAGTGGTGATTATTCGCTATGAGGGGCCGCGCGGCGGGCCGGGAATGCAAGAAATGCTCTACCCAACTAGCTATTTAAAGTCTAAAGATTTGGGCAAAGTGTGCGCCCTATTAACCGATGGTCGCTTTTCTGGCGGGACGTCAGGGCTTTCAATTGGTCATGCTTCTCCAGAGGCGGCAGCCGGCGGAAATATTGCCTTAGTGCGTGACGGCGATTCAATCCAAATTGATATCCCCAATCGCCGCATTCATGTAGATCTATCAGCGGCGGAATTAGCCAACCGCCGAGAAGCGATGGAGGCAAAAGGCAAAAATGCTTGGAAACCCGCACAGCCTCGGCAGCGACGAGTGACCGCAGCCCTCAAAGCTTATGCCCTGCTCGCGACTAGCGCCGATCAGGGCGCAGTCCGCAATCTGGAAATGCTTGAATAAACCTGCGCGCCTTCCAGGCCCGCTGCTGCTGACCTGGAAGGCTACTACTTTGTAGACTTGCAACAGCTATGAGTTTAGCTAGCGCGGTACGCAGGCACGGGAGACAAGCGCCTAGCCGGGAGATCGATGGGGACAATGCAGCCGCTGGCGATCGCATCGTCTAAAATTTCCAGCAGTCTTTTTTGTTCACAAGTTAATCGGCTGGCGCGATAGCGGTTCACTTGAGCGGCCACACCAGGGGCTAGTTCGCCATTTTTCATAGCGGTGCGAACCAATGACTCTAAACCCGTTGCTCTAGATTTGAAGTTTGACATGTAAAACATTCTCTTGGAACCCTAATGACTCACATTTCTATCTTCTTAAACCGAACACTCTGCTCCGGAAAAAAACATCAGAAATAAAATTTTATCATTAGGGAGGTAACACACTTTTCAGGTGATTTGAATATAGCAACTTACTTTGATAGTTGGCTCAGTTAAAAGAACTATTTATCCTATGTATTTTATTTAAAATTGAACAGGCTATAATCCGTGAAAGCCTCTAGCAAAAGTAATTTAAGGGTATTTATACAATTTTTGATTGATTAAATATTACCGGCAAAAATTCTTTTAAAAGCCGATACATAGGCCATTCCACTCTCAGTAATTACAACAATTTTAGGTATTAATATTGTCCTTAATAAAGAACAATATTATTTTTCTGACTGTTTTTTAGCGGACGCTCATTAAAGTCTTTATCTATTCCCTTAAATACTATCAGCAACGCTTCAGTGTATTCACTAATTCGTAGTTACTTTTGCTTAGCTTTATAGTTTCAAAGCTTTTTTGCGAAAATTTAGAGAGTTATATGAACCGCCGAAAAAGCTATCAATTTTTGTGAGTCAATTTGTGGGTCAATCTATGGGTCAATCATTGGTCATTCAATGCGTTAACTAACGTATCAAGCGCTGAGTTTGCTGCTGAGCGGCTAAGGCTATAGCCTGCGGAAAAATCAAATGCTCCTGCTGCTGAATCCTGGCCTGTAGTGTCGCTGCTGTATCCTCAGGCAACACCGGCACCGCTGCCTGCATGATAATAGGCCCGCTATCAACCACGAGTTCGACATAGTGCACGGTGCAGCCCGCTATTTTGACCCCGGCTGCTAGCGCTTGTTCGACGGCCCGCACGCCCGGAAAGCTAGGTAGCAGGCTAGGGTGAATATTAAGAATCCGATTTGGAAAGGCCGAAATCAGTCGCTGACTCACCCGCCGCATCCAGCCCGCCATAATCACCCATTCCACTTGATAGCTTTGCAGTGACTGAGCAATGGCCTCATCGAAAGCCTCTCGCTGCTCAAAACAGCGATGATCTAAAAGCTGCACAGGAACGTCTAATCGAGCCGCTCTATCCACCACTTTGGCCCCTGGGTTGTTATAGATCACAACTTCGATGCTGGCATTGAGATTGCCTGCGGCTATAGCTTGAGCGATCGCTTCAAAATTACTGCCACTGCCCGAAGCCATTACCCCCAGGCGCAGCGGCGATGGAGGAACTGCCAGAGGAACTGCCAGAGGAACTGTAGAACCGTTAAAAGCAGGAGAGATCAGGGCAGAAACCATAATAGATGTTTAAAGTTAAAAGTAGACTGTGCCCATTAAAGGGAGGTGCTTTAGTAGAGACACTGATTTTTTAGGAGCGTTTGCCAGCATCTCTGTAGATTCTCTGAGGCCAGTTTCCGTATTACAGCGTATATATCAACAATGCCTTATATTCTTCCTGTCGAAAAGGGCAGTAAGAATATAGTTAAAATATCCGTCAAATTGCCTAATGAGTCCATGCCACGAGTCTAGCGAAAGTCTATCTGGATCAGTTGCTATGTTTGATGTTTTGAGCGCGATCGCCCAACCTATCTACATTAAAAACGCGCAGCATCAGTGGATCTATGTCAACGAAGCGGCGGCTATGCTCATCGGCCTATCTGCTGAGGCGATTGTAGGCCACAACGAGGCCGACTTTTTGCCGCAACCCCTAGCCCAACAAATCGCGCAGCAAGACAGCCTTTTTTTCGCAACGGGTCAAGAAAGCTCCGCCCCTTTACTGTTCCATTCAGACTGTCAGATGATTGCGCAGCGCAAGCTGATGGAAATTGAAGGCCAAATGGCCCTAGTCAGCACCTTAAAAGATGTGACCGCGATCGCTCATATCCAGCAAACCAATAAAACTCTCAGCCATGAGCTGAAGGCCAACCGCGCCAAGTTAAAAACTGCCCTCAAACTAGAATCTACGCTCAAGCGCATCACCGACCGCGTTCGCGATAGCCTCGACGAGCAGCAAATCTTACAAACCGCTGTTGAAGCGCTAGTCGATGTGCTGCATGTCAAAGCTGCTAATACCGCCCTTTATGATCTAGAGCAAGGCACCTCCACGGTGTACTACGAATGCTCAGCAGGCTATTCATCTATGCGCGGTAGGGTTTCGCAAATGGAAGCCTACTCCGAGGTTTACCATCAGCTTTTAGCCGGATCCTACCTACAGTTTTGCTCGATTGTTCCCCACCCAGAACGCGGTAGAGTCTCCATGTTTGCTGCCCCGATTCGCGATGATCGCGGCGTTTTAGGCGATTTATGGCTGATTAACGATGTCAATGAAAGCCTAGCTGAATTAGATATTCGGCTCGTACAGCAGGTGACGAATCAATGTGCGATCGCTATTCGTCAAGCTCGCCTCTATCAAGAATCTCGGTCTCAAGTGCGTGAGCTTGAGCGGGTCAACACCCTCAAAGACGACTTTCTCAGCACCGTCTCGCACGAGTTGCGCACCCCGGTAACCAGTATGCGCGTTGCTTTGCAGCTACTGGGCGTTACCCTCAACCAAACGCATAACCTCGATCAAGAGCTGGAAAAGCCCCATCTAGAACAGAGCCGCATTGCCCGCTATTACCGCATTCTCAAAGAAGAGTGCGAGCGCGAAATCAGCTTGATCAATGACCTGCTCGATTTGCAGCGGCTCGATGTTGGCAACCATCCTATGATCATTCAGCCAATTGATCTGACAAACTGGCTGCCTAACCTGGTCAATGGCTTTCAGCCCCGAGCCAGATCTCGGCAGCAAATGCTTACTCTCACCGTCCCCGAAGATCTGCCCGAACTGCGTTCAGATCTTGCCAGCATTGAGCGAGTTCTGGCCGAACTGGTCAACAACGCCTGTAAATACACGCCCCCGGCTCACAGCATTCATATTGCGATCGCTGGCGGCCAAAGCGTCATGCGCTTCAGTGTAATCAATACTGGCGTCGAAATTGCCGAAGAAGAACGTCTGCGCATTTTTGACAAATTTTACAGAGTTCCTAGCGCTGATCCTTGGAAGCAGGGCGGTACAGGGCTAGGGCTAGCATTAGTCGAAAAGCTAGTGGGTCATTTAGAAGGCACCATCACCGTTGAGAGCAGTCATGGTCAAACGGCTTTCTTAGTAGAATTACCCCTAGCAATTGCTAGTCAGTGATTGACAGTCCTGCGCTAACGTTCTGCGCTAACGTTCTGCGCTAACGGCTTGTAGGAACTGGCGGTAAAGTTTGGGCACTCGGCGCTAGTCGAGGCACTGCGCTAGTCGTTGAACTTGTCCGATTAGCTGCGGGAGTAGCCGCCGAGGTTGCCGGGAAGGTAAAGGGAAAGCTCACCGTACGCTGTCCGGCGGAAACGGTGCCGGTTTGGGCTTTCACCTCACCTCGAATCAGAGTGTCTAATGTAAAGCTAATTGGCACTTCAGCGCCGCAGTGGCTAAATAGCTCAACCGTCACGACATAGTTACCGGGCACACCGCCCCCGGTTGGCCAAAAAATATTTTCGACGGGAGCGGCCATACGCTCGGCGCAGCCTGCATTCGCATCGACATCGAGTTGACCACCGGAGGCGATCGCCGGATTAAAGTAAGACACCTGCGCGTTAAATGGATCTCGCACGTACAAATCGAGATCGTCAGCGGTATTCCAGCGGAGCGTGACTTGCACATCACCCGTTTGCAGCACGACTGCTTGCGACTGTACAAAGCCAGGACATAAGGCGCTAAGGTCATATTGAACGCCTTCTGGGCTTTGGAGATAGCAGGGTAAGTCGGCACTAGGCACTTGCGCAGCAACCGGGGCCTGAGGCCAAAGCCCGCCCCCTAGTAAACTACCGAACAGTCCACAGGCCAAGATTTTTGGGAGGCCTTGAAGCAGGAACGCGGTTGGCTGAACATATTCTTTAAAGGCACGAGGATATGCGGACATGACTATTTATTGAGATTAAGTGTTATTGAGATTAAGTGAGATGGACGGGGTCAATAAACTGGGTAATATCAAATGAACTTCATAAGATGAAGGCTAAAAGTTCGGGTCGATTTAATCAGCTAAATGTGATAAAAAAGCCCTGAAAAGCCCCAAAAAACCTTGAATACAAAGGTTTAAAGCTAGATTTCAGCTCATGGATTGTGCTTCTGCCCCTAACGTTCCCGCTAGCTCCTAGCTGCTTTCTAGCGAAACACACGGGAGATATAGTCACAGCAAGGAAGTTTGGGTTTATACTTTTCGTCTATACTTTCGTCGGCAAACGTGCTAATTAAAAGAGCACACTCCCAGAGTCACCTTCATGGTTTCGTCCATCCTAGCCATCCTTTCTTTTTTGCTTTTTGGCTATACCGTCGGCTCAGTGCGCATCATTAAAGAGGGCAACGCGGCGCTAGTCGAACGCCTGGGCCGCTATAGAGGGACCCTCGAACCCGGACTCAATTTCATTGTGCCGCTGCTCGATTCGGTGGTGCTACAAGACACCATGCGAGAGCAAACCCTCGATATTCCGCCACAGCGCGCGATTACCAAAGACAGCGTTAACCTGGAGGTAGATGCAATTATTTACTGGCGCATTTACAACCTAGAGCGCACCTACTACGCAATTGAAGATGTGGAATTCGCGATGCAGGAGCTGGTAATTACGACGCTGCGCTCTGAGGTCGGTAAAATGGATTTTCAGAGCTTGTTTTCTTCGCGTGAGACGATGAATCGGGCGCTGTTGGATGTGCTGGATGAAGCGACTGCACCCTGGGGACTGAAAATTAACCGAGTGGAAATTCAAAAGCTCGATCCGCCGCAGAACGTCATTGATGCGATGCAGCAGGAAAAAGAGGCCGACTTTAGAAAACGCGCCACTATTTTAGAGGCCGAAGCGACCGTGAAGTCGATGCAGCTGCTTTCTAGAGCCCTAGAAGACACGAGCAATCAGCGCGAAGTGCTAAATTACATGCTGGCACAGCGCTATGTAGAGGCTAATCAGAAGATTGGTGAGAGCCAAAACTCTAAAGTCTTATTTATGGATCCGCGGTCGTTGACAGAGGGCTTAGTAGATCTGATCAATGAGGGCGACGCTTCCAATCCCTAAATATTCTTTTTATCTATTCTCATCACCCAGTTTTCTTATCCTAGTCTTTCTAATTCCCAGCCTTTTAATTCCTAGGTTCTGACGTAGTTTTTTTAGAGGGATATAGTTAAGTAAGGTCTATTCCCTCTATTGCTATGGTTGAAACAGTTGAAAAAACCGCTAACGTCTTATCTGATCAGTCTTCTCAGGCCAGTCAGCAGGCCAGTCAGCAGGCCAGTCAGCAGGCCAGTCAGCGATCTAAGGATCAACTTAGCGAGGCTCCACTGCTCGGTCGATCAGTCGCGGCGCTGACCGAGTGGGTAGTCCAGCAGGGGCAGCCTGCCTACCGAGGCAAACAGCTGCATCAATGGATTTATGGCAAGGGCATTCGTTCACTTGATGAGGTGACGGTGTTTCCTAAGCAGTGGCGATCGCAGCTCAAAGATTTTCCAATTGGGCGATCGCAGCTTCACTACCGCTCCGTATCACCCGACGGCACCATTAAATACTTGCTCAAGCTCACTGATGGCCACATCATTGAAGCAGTCGGCATCCCTTCCGATAAGCGCCTGACGGTGTGCGTCTCTTCTCAGATCGGCTGTCCGATGGGCTGCGACTTTTGTGCAACCGGCAAAGGCGGCTTTGCGCGTAACTTAGCGGTGCATGAAATTGTCGATCAGGTGCTCACTGTTCAAGCAGATTTTCAGCGGCGGGTGAGCAATATTGTCTTTATGGGGATGGGCGAGCCGCTTTTAAACACTGAGAATGTGGTGGCAGCAGTGCGATCGCTCAATCAAGACGTTGGCATTGGCCAGCGGATGATCACGGTTTCGACCGTCGGCATTCCCGGCCACATTCGCCGACTCGCCGAAGAGCATCTGCAAGTTACGCTAGCGGTAAGTCTTCATGCCAGCAATCAGGCGCAGCGCGTTCAGCTAATTCCTAGCGCCGAAAAGTATCCGCTGCAAGATCTGCTCGATGAATGCCGCGACTATGTAAAAATCACCGGTCGTCGGGTCACCTTTGAATACATTGTGCTGGCAGATCTAAACGATCAGCATGAACATGCCCTAGAGCTTGCTAACGAACTGCGCGGCTTTCAGAGCCATGTCAACCTGATTCCTTACAATCCGATTACCGAAGTCGATTACAAACGACCTACTCGCCAGCGAGTAGAGGAATTTACCCAGCAACTCAAAGACAAAGGCATTACCGTCAGCGTTCGCTATTCGCGCGGACTAGATAAAGATGCTGCCTGTGGTCAGCTCAGAGCCTCTAAGGCCATTTCGTCGGCCCACTAGCGTCAGCAAAGTAGCCTTGAAGCTAGGCCGACGCTCGTGTGATATTCACTTTAGATAAGCGCTGTTTTGAGGATGGGTTTGGTTCTTTAGAAGATGATTTTGATCGGCCTAGCTGAGAGTTCACGTTGCGCTTTTTAGAATCTGGCTTTGGCTTTGATGACTGATGCCGCAGCGCCGGAACCTGGTAAAGCGCATTAATGTCATTGCTAGGCGCATCTCGACGACCCGTAGAAAGATTTGAGAGAATTGCTAGGCACGTCTCTTGACAAGAAACCGTCGCTAGCAAACGAGAATCGCTATAAATGCCCCATTTTCCTGAAGGCAGCTGCTGAGTAGAAAAGTTCATTTGCTTAGAGGTTGGCTTACAGATTTGCCTAGAGATTTGATTGCAGAAGTCACATCAGCTTCAACAGGTCAAATCATTAACTTATTTTTCATATTATCTCAATTATTAAATATTAGTTAAATTAATTTTTATTCCTCTGAAAGAAAATCGTCTTATGAGTTAGAGATTACTTAGAGGTCACTGTGGCGTAGTTGCTATTGGCAAACCGAGGGCGCTAGCTAGATTTTAAGCAAGCTCTAGGCTGCTCCCCACTACAAAACCTCCCGTGGACGCATAAGTCAAAAAATTCCGTTATGTCCTGCCGATCTCATCCCCCAACCCCTAAGACACAACTTAGTAGCACCTTGGCAGCACAGTGCGTTTTCCCGGAGGGAGAAGGAGAACCGGATCAAAGTCCTTCTCCCCTCGGGAGAAGGATTTAGGATGAGGGCGAGTGCAAGGGATAGTAACGCTTTCCAGTATTTGACTTATAGATGTGTGTACACGGGAGCCACTACAAAACTGAGACTTAAATGCGGCTGTACTCAATATCAATTTTTGGGCGAATCTAGGTAGTAAGCTATCCGCGATTCGAGCTGATTTAAAGATATCGTTTGCGTCCAATATTCCACGAGGGCGTGCCCCAGCGCCCAGGCTTGTTGATCAGCGGTGCGATCGCCATTACTCAAAAGCAAAGGCCAGAGGGAAAGCAAATCAAAAGTAGCCATACTCGTGGCCTGCCAGCCGCTATCGGTGCTCAACAGCGAAAACAGCTCATAGGCCATTTGCAGTTTGCCGAGCACAATGGGCACTTCTTCAACTGGAATTTTTGCCGTCAGCAATGCGCCCAGCGCCGGGGTGCCGGTAGTGAGGGTAGAGATAAACTGCAAAATTGGGCTTTTGAGCAGCTTGGCTAGCCCCTCGGTGGTAGTCATTTGAAAGCTGTAGCGATCAATAATGGCAGCGCAGGCGATAGTGCGCGCTGATTGACTGCGCAAAAAGCGGGCGAGGCGGAGCTGTTTGGTAGGTGCGATGGCCTCTACTAAGGCGGCAGCTAGCTGATCGTCGCCCCAAGCCGTTCGCTGCGGATTGCTCGTCACTAATGGCAGCACTTGTTTGCAATATTCCCCGAGCTGTTCGGCCCGATAGGCAACGGCTTCTCGAATGGCAGTTTCTTTCGGCCAAGCGCCTGTGCGCCAGTGATAGGGCGGGCTCCATTCACGAATGGGCCTGAGCTTATCGACTTGAGTAACAATGGCTAATGTGGGTAAATCGTTCACCTGCTGATGCATTTCCTGCAAAAAATCAGCGTCCATTTGCAGGGCCGGATCGAGCGCAGGCGTCACCAATAGCAGCAGATCGGCCTGACTCGCGTAGTCCAGCACCTGATCGCGTAAATCGGTGCGAGCCACTTGCTCATAGCCCGGTGTATCCCATAGGGTTAAGCGCTCAGCCTTGTTATCAGCAGTGCCGTTCGTCGAACCGACTTGCCAGCGGTAGCTCTGGATTTTATCCGTACTCGGTAATGCATCCACACTCGCTGCTTCGGCGCGAAAGAGCGTATTGATGAGGCTACTTTTACCTGCACCAGTACGACCTACCAGCAAAATGTTGAGCGGCTTTTGTTCAACAGCTTCAACCGGTTCGGCCCGCTCTAAAATTTCTCCAAGAGTTTGCGTTTTAGCCGAAGCTATTGCCGCTGGGGGGGAAGTCGTTATTTCTGATAAAGCTAAATCAGCGCCGCCGCCATACAAAGCGACGGCCTGCTGAGCTAGGTTTCGCAAAGTGGCTTCTCGCAGCAGGTTGCTGAGGTTAAGCAAAATTTGCTGATTGGCCTGATTGCTGTATTTGGCGCTGGTTTGGCGGGCGATCGCAGCTACCGGATTCAACACCCACTGCGCCCAGTTAAATGCCGTCATCAGTTTTTTAGCCGAAGGCTCTAGCTTTTGGTACAGCTCTACACCTGCCACCATTTGCCCAATTGAGATTTGATCCAGCACAGGAGAAAGCTTTTGCATCATTCGGTCGGTATCATCGACGGTGCCGCGAATCAGGCCATAAGCTTCAGGGACATAAATATTCAGCAGGGGGCGCTTGACTTCGGGGTGATAGGCTTGAGCGATCGCAGTGATCAACGCCAGACACCGCTGCCAAAAGATCGGCCAATCTTCCCAAATGGGCGGATCTGCTTGCGCAAGCGCAAGCGTTTGCGCAAGCGCTGCTTCTATTTCGCCACTAACAGTGCTATTGGGCCTGCTAGTGGATGTTCCTATTTGAGCTTTTTCTACCTCTGCGGCGGCCTGCTCGGTCGCCGCTTCTAGCTCAGCATTGATCTGTGACACCAGCGCTTCTGCTTGATCGCGCATCGGATTGGTCCAGCGCACAATCAGCCAGCGCCAGCCCAGCAGCACAAAAATCACCACCGCCCAAATCCAGTTCAGCCCCCAAGATCGAATCTGCTGTCCGGCAGCAACGAGCAAAAACACCACAATCGCCACAATGGGCAGCACCAATACCGCAATTTGCCAGGGGCTGATGCGCATCTTCATCATCGTGCTACCTCAAACAACGTCGCCATGTAGGTTAGTTTAATGCAGTCGGACGAGCGCAAATCAGCTTTGTTCAACTGGTTCGTTTAGCTTCGGTGGCAGCGGTGATGTCGGGATGATTGTCTCCGGGGGCTGACGATCATGTTCCACCCTTATCTGCAAACTGTAGGCAGCGGCTAGCAGCGCGACCAAGCAAGCCGACCGCATGAGTAAATAAATCAGACTTCTGTAAGGGCGGTTTTTGGAGCGGTTTTCACGATAAGGAGGAAGCACTTGAGTGTCATAGAAGCGACGCCGGAAGAAAATCTGCCCAAAGGCATACTTTTGATCAGTGTATCAAACAAGACCGTTGCTCCGCGCTGGGTTGAAGCGCAAGTTATCGGTTTAAACTGACTGAGTGCTAGCTAGTGCAGATTTTATAGTTAGATTAGTTAGATTTTTTTGATTCACTTTAGGTTTTTTGATTCACTATGGCTCAGGCAAAAGCAGGCGATATTGTAAAAGTGCATTACACAGGCACACTCACCAACGGTCAAATCTTTGACTCTTCCAAAACGCGTGAACCCCTCGAATTTACGCTCGGATCGGGAATGGTAATTCCGGGGTTTGATGCCGCCGTTACGGGCCTATCACCGGGTGAGTCGGTGACGCAGACGATTCCTAGCGGTGAAGCCTATGGGCCGTATCAGGAAGAAATGGTAGCAACCATTGATCGCGAAAATATTCCGGCTGACTTTGAGCTAGAAGTGGGGCAGCGGCTGCAAATGCAAGTGCCTAATGGTGAAGCCATGGCGGTGACAGTGACTGATGTTCAGGGCGATACAATTACGCTTGATGGCAATCATCCGCTGGCCGGTCAAGATCTGACATTTGAGCTGGAGCTGGTGGCGATTTCTAATCTTTCTGATCCGCAATAAAAGTGGCGCTGGACAAAAGCAGAAACTAGGAAAAAAAGGAACTTCAAAAATGGCTACTTATTTAGTCACGGGGGCTAATCGTGGGATTGGCTATGAATACTGCCGTCAGTTGCAGAGTCGGGGAGATCAGGTCATCGCCGTTTGTCGACAGTCTTCAGATCAGCTAGACCAGATCGGCATTCGGGTGGAATCGGGGATAGATATTAGCGACGAGGCGGCTGTTCAAGGGCTGCTGAACGCTTTAGAAGATAAATCCATTGATGTCTTAATCAATAACGCTGGGATCTATCGATCTTCTAGCGCCAGCGATTTGAATGTTGAAGGCATTCGAGAACAGTTTGAAATTAATGCGATCGCCCCTCTGCGCTTCACCTTAGCGCTACTGCCCAAGCTTGCCTCGAATGCAAAAGTTGCGATGATGACTAGCCGCATGGGCTCAATTGCCGACAACACCTCTGGCGGATCCTATGGCTACCGCTTGTCTAAAGTTGCAGTTTCTATGGCAGGCAAATCACTATCGCATGATTTAGCGCCGATGGGGGTGGCGATCGCTATTTTGCACCCTGGACTCGTCAGCACTGGCATGACCAACTTCAACCCCAGCGGTATCTCTCCTGAAACCTCCGTAAAAGGTTTACTAGCTAGAATTGACGCCCTCACCCTAGAGACAACCGGCACGTTTTGGCATGCCAATGGAGAAATTCTGCCTTGGTAGTAAAGCTTAGTAATGATTTTTGCCGTCAATACCACGAACTGCCACGAAGCTGCAATTCGTAGGCGATTTGAACCCAGCAATGGACTCACTTTCGTCTACTCTAAAAGCAACAGATCTTAAGCAAGCGGCAGAGCGGGTAGCGGCAGGCTGATCTGAAGACGACTACCGCCAGTGCGAGTGATGGGGCTGACGATGGTAAAGGTGCCGCCCGTGGCTTGGGTGCGATCGCGCATACTCTGCAAACCAAAGCCGGTACGCGCTTGGCTAGGATCAAAGCCCGTGCCGTCATCTTCCAACGTCAGCGTTACTACCGCTTCAGCGCCTACGATCTGGAGGTGAATATGGCTGGCGTTGGCATGTTTGATAATATTCGTTAGGCCTTCTTGAAGGATGCGATAAAGAATGACATTGAGATTGGCGGGCAGCGGGCGGGTGATCTGAATCTGTTGGGTGACGCTCAAAGCGGCTGGATGAGCTAGATGATGCGGAAGATTTTGGAGGAGGTGGGCGATCGCCTCTTCTAGCGTGTTACCAGCTAGCGGATCTTGCCGTAGCGCCGCGACTGAGTGACGCACTTCGTTTAAAGACTGAGTGCCTAAGCGCTTGGCTTCCGCTAAAAACTTTTGCGAGCGAGGCGGATCTTTTGCCCATAGCTTCAGGGCGCTTTCGATCTGAATATTGAGCGCCGTTAGCGAGTGGCCTAGCGAATCGTGAATGTCACGGGCAATTCGGGTGCGCTCTTGATCCATTGCCAGCTTTTCAATCGCTTGAGCTGATTCACGGAGATTTTGGTTGGCCTGCTGGAGCCGCTGCTGGCTTTGGCGTTCGGTCAAAAGGGCGTTGATCAGCAGCACGACTAATAAAAGAGAAAGTCCAAAGAGGACAATAAAATTGAGCTGAAAACTCATGATCAAATCGAACAGGCGGCGCTGAACCGGCGGCGGGAGTCGGTGACCAATGCCTGTGAGCGATCGCAATCGAAACTGCAATCCGACTAAAAATAGTCCAAACGCAACGCCCGTCATCATCAGTCGGCCCACTAAGCCAAACATCAGACAGCTGCGAATCACCAATATTACATAGACAAACGGAAAAATTCGACCGCTGTCAAACACCGTCGCCGAAGCCAGCAAAATCAGCAGAATTTGCCCGAACGTATGGCCCAATCGCGGCAGCTTACTCAAAGGTAAATAAAGCCCCATCACCCCAAATATCAGCAGCGGCACAATCGCCATCCCCGGCCCCTGATCCCATCCTGGCGGCGGGCCATTCCTGGCTATATCTCTGGTTGCGTCCCTGGCCATTCTGCTGGCCATTCTAGCCGGGGGGCTTTCAAGCGTACTAATGATTGCCACCGCTAGCAGCCCCCACTCTAAATAGAGCAAAAAGCGAAAAGGATGATTATTAAGCTGAATGGCTTGTTTTATCGGTGAATTCATAGGGGGATAAAGCAAACTTACTGACCTCATTAGATTTGGCCAAACTATTGCTTACTATCGCCCAATTTGCAGAGTGCCGCCTAGCGTTTTTAGCCAGAAATAGCTGACATCGTGACCAAAGTCATGGGTGTAGTCGTGACGTTTGAGCCGTCTCATTGTGAAGGGCAGTGCTTAAGCTTGAAGAGTCTAAAGCAACGGCTGATGACGACTCAACAACTTTACTCTAAACAATACAACCCATGAAAGCTAACTTTAAAGCGATTTCTTTTGGCGGACTTGTTGCTCTATCACTGTTTGCAGCCTCTGTGAGCCTTGTAAAACCCGCTCAAGCCGAAAGAGACCAACCCGGACATCGCTTAGAACAGCTCAATCTCAGCGCTGATCAATCGGCTCAAATTGAAGCAATTTACACTAACAGCCGTGGCCAAATTGCAGCGGTACTGACGCCTGAACAGCGAACTGCTATGGCCAACAGTGATTCTCCTAGAGAATCGATGCGATCGCTCGATCTCACAGACGAGCAGCGCAGCCAAATTAAAACAATTCGAGACAACTCTCACACCGAAATCAACGCCGTACTAACCGCTGAACAACAGCAGCAGCTTGCCGCAATGCCCGAAGGTGGCCCTAGAGAAGGACGTAGATGGAGAACGCGGCCCCCGATTGGAAGATCTCAACCTCACCGATGCCCAAACGGCTGAAATTGAGGCTATTCGCACAGCTGCTCGCAGCCAAGCAGAAGCAGTGCTAACACCTGAACAGCAAGCCATTGTGGCCAATAGCGATTCGCCTAGAGAAGCGATGCGATCGCTCGATCTCACCGATGCGCAGCGTCAACAGCTTCGTAGCATTCACGAAGATTCTCACCAAAAAATCAACGCCGTACTCACCGACGAGCAGCGTCAGCAGTTGCCACAGCGGCCAGAAGCACCCGCTGATGAACAAGGTCGTCGCGATCGCTAAAAATTTAGAGGCCAGGTGGCACATGTCACAGCCCGGTTGAGCCAAACCCACCGCTGCCTCGATTTGACTCAGGCAGCTCGCCCACTTCCTCAATCTGGGCACGAATCACCGGGGCAATCACCATCTGGGCGATTTTCATTCCGGCTAGCACCTCAAAAGCCTGTTTGCCATGATTTATCAGTATCACGCCTAGCTCTCCTCGGTAGCCTGCATCGATGGTGCCGGGGGAATTTAAGACGGTGATGGCATGGTTGAGGGCGAGGCCGCTGCGAGGTCGGATTTGGGCTTCGGTATTCGGCGGTAGGGCTATGGCTAATCCCGTCCCAATCAGCGCCGTTTCGCCGGGGCCAATCGTCTGTGGCGCTAGTGCGTACAAGTCCATTCCAGCATCGTCGGCATGGGCGTATTGGGGCAATTGGGCAGCAGCAGAGAGCTTAGTGATTTTGAGGGGTACAGCTTGCACGAGAGTTCCGAGGGGTGATGAAAGGATGGATAGGCAAGTGCGTTTTCTTTGAAACCCGAGGAGTCTTTCAGTTAGACTGGCATTTCAAGTAGATGGGGTGAATGACTATGAAAACGGCTACTCAGCCTGCTATTTTACCGCTCTTTCAAGCGTTGGCTGATGGCTATCGGGTTCAGATCATTGAACTGCTGCGCGATCGCGAACTCTGCGCTTGCGATATTGCTGAGCGTCTAGGCATCACTCAGTCTAAGCTTTCCTTCCATCTTAAAGCGCTGCGAGAGGCTGGCTTAATTGAAGGTAGACCAGAAGGACGGTGGATTTACTACCGGCTAAATTTACAGCAGTTTATAGCGCTAGAGCAATACCTGGCAGAGTTTCGCCGCTTTAGCCCCATTTTACCGGCCCAAGCTTGCCCTGAATAAACCTAAACTAATTTTTATTGAATCAAAACAGCTATGAATCGAGCTTCTCTGGCTTGACATTTCAATTAAATTTGAAATAATCAGATCGCAGTCTATGCCAGGAGTTACATGGTACGAGTTGCGATTAATGGGTTTGGCCGGATTGGGCGACTGGTGCTACGAGCAGCTTGGGGCTGGCCGGATCTGACGTTTGTGCATGTGAATGAGGTCAAAGGCGGATCAGCGGCAGCGGCGCATTTGCTGAAGTTTGATTCGGTGCATGGCCGCTGGTCGCCAACCGTGGAGGCTACTGGCGATCAGCAGTTTTCAATCGATCAGCAGCCGCTGAGCTTTAGTGAGTACCAAACGCCGACAGAAGTGCCTTGGGATGATCTGGGCATTGATCTGGTGTTGGAATGTTCAGGGAAGTTTCGCACACCTGAATTGCTAGCACCTTATTTCAGTCGCGGGGTCAAAAAAGTGATTGTGGCCGCGCCTGTGAAAGAAGGTGCGCTCAATGTTGTGATGGGGATAAATGACCATCTGTACCATCCGGATGAGCATCATTTGCTCACGGCGGCTTCTTGCACGACGAACTGTTTGGCCCCGGTTGTGAAGGTCATGCAGGAAGGACTGGGCATTCGGCACGGCGTGGTCACCACAATTCACGATATTACGAACACTCAAACCATTGTCGATGCGCCGCACCAAGATTTGCGCCGAGCGCGGGCGAATAGTTTGTCTTTAATTCCAACAACAACTGGCTCTGCAACCGCGATTACGGCGATTTTTCCAGAGCTAACTGGTAAGCTTGATGGCTTGGCCGTGCGAGTGCCTTTGCTGAATGCTTCGCTGACAGACTGCGTGTTTGAAGTGGATGCACCGACGACTGTTGAAGCCGTTAATGATTTGTTTAAGGCGGCGGCGCTGGGCGAGCTTAGCGGGATTTTAGGCTATGAAGCGCGACCGCTGGTATCGGTTGACTATAAAGACGATCCGCGCTCGGCCATTATTGATGCGCTCTCGACGCGGGTGGTGGATGGGACGCAAGTGAAAGTGCTGGCCTGGTATGACAACGAGTGGGGCTATGCCAATCGGATGGCAGAACTGGCGCGAAAAGTGGCGCGACTTCTCGCCCAATAACAACTCTTTAAACCATCTATATTGTCTAACTGTTCGACCTCTTTTTTCGGAATCCTCAGAAACATGGATAATTCACCTAACTTAGATCAGGCTGGGATTCGCAATTATGCCCTTGTCACGCTGGCCTATTGGGGCTTTACGATTACCGATGGAGCGCTGCGAATGCTGGTGCTGCTTTACTTTCATACTTTGGGCTACACGCCTTTGGAAGTAGCAATGCTGTTTTTGTTTTATGAAATTTTTGGCATTGTGACCAATCTATTAGGCGGTTGGCTAGGATCTCGTTTTGGCGTCAAGCTGACTCTGTACGGCGGCATTGCCTTGCAAATTGTGGCACTGCTGCTGCTTATGCCCGTGAACGGATCTTGGCCAGTGGCGCTAGCCGTGCCGTATGTGATGTTTGCTCAAGCGCTGTCGGGCATTGCTAAAGACCTGACCAAAATGAGTTCTAAGAGTGCGATTCGCTTGGTGGTGCCGAAGGAGGCGCAGTCGGATTTGTTCAAATGGGTGGCGATTCTGACGGGATCAAAAAATGCGCTGAAAGGCGTGGGCTTTTTCTTAGGCGGTCTGTTGCTGTCGGCGTTCGGCTATGTCTCGGCGCTCATAATTATGGCAGTAGCGCTTTTTGGGGTGCTACTGTCTAGTCGTTGGTTGCCTAGTGGAATGGGAAAATTCAAGACCAAGGTGAAGTTTCGGCAACTATTTTCCAAAAGCTCAGAGATCAATATTCTTTCAGCCGCGCGGTTTTTTCTGTTTGGCGCTCGTGATATTTGGTTTGTGGTGGGCTTGCCGGTATTTCTCTACAGCGTGTTGAACTGGTCGTTTGAGCAGGTCGGCGGCTTTTTAGCGATTTGGGTGATCGGCTATGGTTTGGTGCAATCGCTGGCTCCGATGCTGTTGCAGCGATTGGGATCGGGGCGATCGCCGCAAGCAAACACCATTCGGCTATGGACGGGGCTATTGGTTGCGATTCCGGCTGTGATTGCGATCGCCCTCCAAAGCCAACTCCCCCCCGCGCAAACTATCATCATTGGCCTAACGTTTTTTGGCATCGTTTTCGCCTTTAACTCGGCGGTACATTCTTATCTAGTACTGGCCTACACGGAAGACGATCAAGTCGCGCTGAATGTCGGTTTTTATTACATGGCCAATTCCGGTGGCAGACTAATCGGCACCGTGCTTTCGGGTCTGATATTTCAGCTATACGGGCTAGTGGGCTGCCTGTGGGTTTCTAGTCTGTTTGTTTTATTTGCTGAGCTAATGACGTTAAAATTGCCTACTGCTAACGTTACCGAGGCAATTGATTAGAATCGGTTTACTATGTTCGCGCCATTGCCGTCATGCCAATATGTCAATTTCTAAGCTGCTTACCCCCATTCACGATTGGTTTACTCAGCAGGCATGGCAACCGATTCCCTTTCAAGCAGAAGTTTGGAGCGCCTACCTTGCGGGCAAAAGCGGTTTGATTCAGGTGCCGACAGGTTCAGGCAAAACCTATGGCGCAGTGATGGGGCCAATGGCTCAAATGCTAGCTGCGCCGCAGCCTTTGAAAGGGCTGCAAATGCTGTACATTACGCCGTTGCGATCGCTCTCACGAGACATCGAACTCTCCATTCGCCGACCGATTGAAGAGATGAACTGGCCGCTGACGGTTGAATCGCGCACGGGCGATACCAAAAGTTCGGTGAAGACGCGGCAGATTAAAAAAATGCCGCACATTTTGATTACAACCCCCGAATCGTTAGCGGTATTGCTCTCTTACAAAAATGCGGCAAAACAGTTTGAATCGCTGCGCTGCGTGATTTTAGACGAATGGCATGAGCTGATGGCCTCTAAACGCGGGACGCAGGTGGAACTGTGTTTATCTCACTTGCGGCAGCTTCAGCCACGGGTGCAGACTTGGGCGATTTCGGCGACGCTGGGCAATTTGCCAGAAGCGGCGGCAGCGGCGACGGGTGTAGGCAGCGATCCGGTGATTGTGCAGTCCAACATTCACCGGGAAACGGTGATTACGAGCGTACTGCCTAGCTCGGTCGATAGCTTTCCTTGGGCCGGGCATTTGGGCTTACGGATGTTTGAAGAATTAGTAGAAGCGCTGGATATTGAGCGCTCGACGCTGATATTTGTGAACACGCGATCGCAGGCCGAAAGATGGTTTCAAGCCCTCACTCTTCGCGATGCCCGACCATGAACAACAGATTGCCTTGCACCACGGCTCGATAGATTTTGATGAACGGCAGGCGATTGAAGCCGGACTGAAAGCAGGCATTGATTAAATGGGTCGTATGTACCTCTTCGCTTGATTTGGGTGTAGATTTTCAGCCGGTAGAGCGAGTGGTACAAATCGGCAGCGCCAAAAATCTTGCCCGATCTGTTGCAGCGGGCGGGCCGATCTGCGCACCTGCCAGGCGGCACTTCGGAAGTGTTCTTTTTACCCACCAATGCGCTGGAGCTGCTGGAAATATCGGCCTTTCGGCGAGGGCTAGCCGCAGGCACGATAGAATCTCGCCACACTTTGAACAAGCCTTATGATGTGTTGATTCAGCACTTAGTAACGCTAGCCTGCGGCGACGGCTTTGCCCCGGCAGAGACCTTTGCTACCCTGTGTAAAACGTTCTCCTATCAGACGCTCACTACTGCCGAATTTGATTGGATTCTGGACTTTTTGGAGCATGGAGGCCGATGCCTGAAGGCGTATCCACGCTATCAAAAAATTGTGCTAGAAGCGGGCTTGTACCAAGTTGTTGATGCGCGCATTTCACGGATGCACAAAATGAGTATTGGCACGATTACGGGCAATCAGCCAGTGAAAATCGCCTATGCTAAAGGTCGGCAAATTGGCACGGTAGAAGAGAATTTTGTCTCGCGGCTCAAAAAAGGCGATGTGTTCTTTTTCGCGGGGCGGCAGCTAGAGTTTTTTCAGATGAAGGATATGACGCTATATGTGAAAAATGCCAAGCGAAAATCTAGCATTGTCCCAACCTGGAGCGGTGGGTATTTAGCGATTTCGGATCGGTTGAGTGAGTATATTCGAGCCGAAATTACTGAGGTTAAGGAAGGCAATGTCAGCCCGGAAGTGGCTTGCATTATGCCTATACTGGCAACGCAGGATCGAATCTCTCATTTGCCGGGTGCGGATCAGTTTTTGATTGAATGCTGCAAAACCAGGGAAGGACAGCATTTGTATGTGTATCCGTTTGAGGGGAGAAATGTGCATGAGGGGCTGGGCTTCTTGTGGGCTTATCGGTTTTCGCGAAAGCAAAAGGCGACCTTTACGGTGTCGGTAAATGACTATGGCTTTGAAATTTTAGCGCCGAAAGACTATCCTTTTCAGGCGCTGTTTGGAGATGATTTTTTCTCGACGCGAAATCTGTACGAAGAGATTAAAGAGAGTTTGAATATTTCTGAACTGACTCAGCGCCGGTTTCGCAGCATTGCGCAAGTGGCAGGGCTGGTATTTAAGGGCTATCCGGGGGCCAAGAAAACGGCAAATCAGGTGCAGATTAGCGCTTCACTGATCTATGAGGTGTTTTGTAAATATGAGCCGGATAATTTGCTGCTGCATGCAGGCAGAACGAGAAGTGATAGAAAATCAGCTAGAAGAGCCGAGGCTGACAGCGGCGCTAAAGCGAATGCGATCGCTCGAACTAATCTGGATGACAGTAAAGCGGCCTTCGCCTTTGGGCTTTCCGCTGCTGGTAGAGCGGCTGAGTTCGCGGCTGACAAATGAGAGTTTGCGCGATCGCATCGAAAGACTCAAGCAGCAGTGGGACGCGCCTATCAAAAAACACTCAACCTAATTTTCAAACGCCTTGCTCAAACGTATTACACTGATCCACATCACCCGTGTCAAACCCGCGTGTAAACCACTCTACCCGCTGAGCGGCAGTGCCATGTGTAAACGAATCAGGATTCACATAGCCCTGCTGACTCTGCTGAAGCTTGTCGTCACCAATTTGACTAGCCGCATTCAGCGCTTCTTGAATATCGCCGCGCTCTAGGATATTGCGATCGCGATCCGAATGAAACGCCCACACCCCCGCAAAACAATCCGCCTGTAACTCCTGACGCACCGAAAGTTGATTTGCCTGAGTCTCACTCATGCGGCTCTGAGCCGCCTGCACCTGATCAGAAACGCCTGTTAACTTCTGTACGTGATGGCCCACCTCATGCGCAATCACATAAGCTTGGGCAAAATCACCCGGCGCATTCAGCTTATCTTTCAAATCCTGATAAAAGCTCAAATCGATATACACCTGCTGATCGGCAGGGCAGTAAAACGGCCCCACTGCCGACTGCGCCGTGCCACAGGCAGACTGCACCACCCCATCAAACAGCACCAGATCGGGCTCTCGATAATTACCGCCAAATTCCTGCGGAAACAGCTTACTCCACGTATCTTCCGTATCCGCCAAAACCACCGAAACAAAATCAGCCAGCTCATTTTCTTCCGGCGAAGGAGCCTGATACTGTCCGCCGCTAGGACTCTGCCCAGAAGGCATGGCCGCATCGAGAAAAATAGTTGGATCGCCGCCCAAAAGGGTGACAATAATCGCTACCACAACCATGCCAATGCCACCGCCGCCAACCACCATCGGGCTACCACCGCCGCTAAAACCCCCTTGGCCCCGTCGGTCTTGTATATTCTGGCTCCGACGGCCCGTTTTCCAGCGCATAGCTACACTTCCGTCTTACACATCTTGAATGGCGCATCTCGTATGCTTGCGTATTTCTAATGTGCGCAAGTCATCAGATAGTTTATCACTCCTGCTTTGCAACTATTCAAGCTGTAATTTAGGCAGAGTAGGTTCGCTCAAAAATATTTCAGCATTACCCTGTGAGCGCATCAAATAAAGGCAGTCCTGATTGAGGTGCCCCAACGCAAAAAAAAGTAACTGCCTGATAAAATCAAATGTACTAAAATAGTACTATTATATGCGCAGAGACTCAATTTTCTACTACCTGTTTCGGCAAGCGCCTACACTCCTGGTCGAAATTGTCCCCGATCCACCTGCCAATGCCGACGCCTATCGATTTGATTCGGTGGCCGTCAAGGAACCCAGGTTCGAGATTGACGGTGTGTTTCTACCGCCCGAAGGCCAACCCGGCGCTGTTTTCTTTGCGGAGGTGCAGTTTCAAAAGGATGAACGGCTCTATGAACGCATTTTTGCGGAAGCAGCGCTCTACTTTTATCGCAGCCGGGAGCGCTTTACCGATTGGCAGGTCGTCGTCATTTATCCGTCCCGTAGCACCGAACAAAGCAACCTGTTTCCGCATCGCAGCTTTCTCAGCGGCGGACAGGTACATCGGATATACCTTGATGAGCTAGGCGATATTCGTCAGTTGCCGCTATGGGTCGCGCTCATGGTGCTGACGACCGTAGATGAAGCGCAAGCTCCCGAGGAAGCGAAGCAGCTATTGAACCGAGCGCAAGCGGTGCCGCCTGCTGAAAGCCGTGTCATTATTGATATGGTCGTGACCATTATTTCGTATCGTTTTGGCCAAATCACTCGCCAGGAAGTAGAAAGAATGCTAGATATCACCTTTGAAGAAACTAGGGTTTACCAGGAAGTCAGAGAAGACGCCATGCGAGAGGGGCGACAAGAAGGACGGCAAGAAGGGCGACAAGAAGGGCGGCAAGAAGGGCGGCAAGAAGGGCGGCAAGAAGGACGGCAAGAGGGGCGACAAGAAGAAGCGGCGAGCCTCATTGTCCGTCAGCTTGGAAAGCGCTTTGGCGAACTGCCAGAGGATATTTGTGTGTCAATTTCAGCGCTGCCGCTGACGGTGCTAGAAGAGTTGGGTGAAGCGTTACTCGATTTTGCAGAGATTGCTGAATTACGGAGCTGGCTTACAAGTCATACGAGTTAGTCTGGGTTTGGTATACCTATTCGTGGCGACCTAAGTAGTTACGATTTTATTGAGACAGCCTGTAGCCTGATGGCGGTTCGCATTTACGGTAATCGAGAAATTAAAACCCTTTCGGGAGAGGCGACTCGGCCCACTTCGGCACGGGTGAGAGAGGCGCTGTTTAATATTTGGCAGGGGCGGGTACTGGGCTGTCGGTGGTTGGATTTGTGTGCGGGCAGCGGGGCGATGGGGGCAGAGGCGCTGTGCCGAGGTGCTAGTGCAGTCGTTGGGATTGAAAAGTCGGCGGCGGCTTGTCAGATTGTGCAGCAAAACTGGCAGAAGGTAGCCCAAGCAGATCAGTCATTTCAAGTACTGAGAGGCGATGTGATTAAGCAATTGCAGCGCATGGCCGTCGATCTCCCCCTCGATCACTCAGATCAGAGCGAATTAGAAGGTGGATTCGACTTTGTGTATTTCGATCCGCCCTATGCGAGCAACTTATATCATCCCGTTTTGAATCAAATAGGGAACTTCTTGAGAGCGAAAGGTGAAGTAGCCGTGGAGTATAGCAGGGTGCATTGGCAGCCGACTCAGCTCCCGGCAAATTTGCAAATTATTAGAGAGAAGCGCTATGGCAGCACCCATTTGGTCTTTTTGCAATCCAATACATCTGATAAGTATTTATAACCAGTAAAAGGCTGCGAAGATCTGTAAGTTGCGGCACAATATGAATTAAGAAACACTTTTGTTGCTAAACTCGCGCTAGCTAGTTGAACACGAATTGCATCGCATTTATGCAGTATTGCGGTCGCCCTCACCCTAAATCCCTCTCCCGAGGGAGAGGGACTTTGAATCCGGCTCCCTTCTCCCGAGGGGAGAAGGGCTGGGGATGAGGGCAGCGATGATCCGCACAACTGCGATGCACACATTAAATACCTATACGGTCAGCTAGATAATTAGTTATTCAGGCGCGCTTAAGCTAGTAAAAGTCATTAGGAAGTCATTAGGAGATTTGTGATGGTTGCTGCTGCTCCCCCACTCAAAGAACCCGTTCAAAAGCGCCTATCCATGCAGGTTGAGGGCATTGCCGAAAACACGACCACGATTAGATCGCTCGATTGGGATCGCGATCGCTTCGACATCGAATTTGGCTTGCAGAACGGCACCACCTACAACTCTTTTATTATCCAAGGTGAAAAAACGGCGCTGGTCGATACCTCTCACGCCAAGTTCCGTGAGCTATACATGAATGCGCTCAAAGGCGAAATCGACCCGGCAACGATTGACTACATCGTGGTGAGCCACACCGAACCCGACCACAGCGGCTTGATTAAAGACGTGCTAGCCCTAGCGCCTAATGCGGTGGTAGTCGGTGCAAAAGTGGCGATCGCTTTCCTTGAAGATTTGATCCATACGCCCTTTGAGCGGCAAGTCGTAAAAAGCGGTGAAACACTTGATTTGGGCAATGGTCACCGGCTCGAATTTCTCAACGCGCCGAACTTGCACTGGCCCGATACGATTTTCACCTTTGACCATAAAACCGGCATTCTCTACACCTGCGATGCCTTTGGCGCACACTTCTGTACAGAAGACACCTTTGATCGAGACTTGGCCGCGCTTTCGCCTGATTTTCGCTTTTACTACGAGTGTCTGATGGCTCCGAACGCCCGCTCGGTGGTGTCGGCCATGAAGCGAATGGATCAGCTCGATGGTGACATTAATATGATCGCCACCGGCCATGGGCCTTTGCTGCGTCACAATGTCGCGGAATTAACCGGCCGCTACCGGGAATGGAGTACGCAAAAGAGCGACGCTGAGACGCTGATAGCCGTGTTTTATGTGTCGGACTATGGGTATAGCGATCGCCTCTCCCAATCCATCGCGAGAGGCATCAGCAAAACTGGCGTCGGCGTAGAAATGGTCGATCTGCGCTCAGCCGATGCGCAGGATGTAAATGAAATCGTCAGCCGCTCGACCGGCATCATCATCGGTATGCCGCCTTCTGCGGGCAAAGGCTCAGACGAAATTCGAGCGGCGATGGGCACCATTTTGGCCGGGGTAAATAGCAAAAAGACCTTTGGCCTCTTTGAATCTTATGGCGGCGATGATGAGCCGATTGACACACTGCAAACCAACCTGCAAGATCTAGAGCTAAAAGTTGCCTTCGAGCCGATTCGGGTTAAAGACACGCCCACAGAAGCGCTCTATCAGCTCTGCGAAGAAACCGGCACTGACTTAGGCCAAGAACTGGCTCAATCTAAAAAAATCAAAAAAATCAAGGCCCTAGATGCGGACTTGCAAAAGGCACTGGGCCGCATCAGCAGCGGCTTGTACATCATCACCGCTACCAAAGGCGACGTGCGCTCCGCCATGCTAGCGTCATGGATTACGCAGGCGAGCTTTGAACCCTTGGGCTTTACCGTTGCCGTGGCAAAAGATCGCGCGATTGAATCGCTGATGCAGGTGGGCGATACCTTTGTGCTCAATATTTTAGAAGAGGGCAATCACCTACCGTTGATGAAGCATTTTCTCAAGCGCTTTCCGCCCGGTGCCGATCGCTTTGCGGGCGTGCGCACTCGTCCGGCTCAGAACCAATCGCCAATTCTGGCCGATTCGCTGGCATATCTGGAGTGCGAGGTCGCGAGTCGAATGGAATTGAGCGATCACTGGCTAGTATATTGCACCGTCGATAATGGCAAGGTGGCCAAAGAAGAAGCTCAGACCGCCGTGCATCATCGCAAAGTTGGTAACTACTACTAACCCGCTACTTATGAGGACATGGTTATGACTGCCCAAATACCGACGGCTGATGCTGTAGATCAAGCTGTTTCAGGCTCTACAACTAGACCTAGAGATGTGCAGGTGCTGCCGATCGCGGCGGATACAATGGTACTGCGATCGCGCTCTTGGGAACGACTGCGCTTTGAAATTGAATACGCGTTGGAAAAAGGCACCACTGCTAACTCATATCTCATTCGCGGCAATCAAATTGCCCTATTAGATCCGCCCGGCGGCTCCTTTACCGAGATATTTTTAGCGGCCCTATCGGCAGAAATTGACCCGCACGCGATTGACTACATCGTGCTGAGCCATACTAATCCCAACCGAATAGAAACGCTGAAAGCATTGCTAGCGCTGACGCCTCAAGCGACAATTATTTGTTCAAATCCGGCTGCTATAGCCCTCCAATCCGCCAATATCCGCCACCCCGTTCAGCCCATCAAAGGCGGCACTGAGCCCGATCTTGACTTAGGCCAAGGCCATCACCTGCAATTTATCCTCACCCCCACGCCCCGCTGGCCAGATGGACTGTGTACCTACGACAGTTACAGCGAAGTACTCTACAGCGACAAATTCTTCAGCGCTCACCTCTGCTCAGAAGACGCTTACGACCTCAACCGCGAAACCCTATTAGAAGACCAGCAGTATTACTTTGACTGCTCAATGGCCCCGAACGCCCGTCAAGTCGAAGCCGCCCTCGACAAATTTAAAGACTATGCGCCGCGTCTATATGCCGTTGGGCATGGGCCGCTGATTCGCTATGGCGTGACGGAACTAGGCCAATATTACGTGCAGTGGGCCGCTAAGCAAAAAGGCCAAGATCTGTCGGTGGCCCTCATTTACGCTTCGGCCTATGGCAATACGACCACGATTGCGCAGGCGATCGCGCGCGGCATCACCAAAGCCGGTGTCAGCGTCGAATCGATCAATGCGGAGCAGGCCACCCCAACTGAAATTAAAGAAGCTGCTGAAAAATCTGCCGGGTTTATCATGGGATCCCCCACGCTGGGTGGTCACGCCCCCACCCAAATCCAAACGGCGCTAGGCATTGTGCTCTCATCTGCCAGCAAAAATCAGCTAGCCGGTGTCTTTGGCTCCTTTGGCTGGAGCGGCGAAGCGATTGATCTACTAGAGAGCAAATTTAGAGATGCGGGCTATCGTTTTGGCTTTGAGCCGATCAAAGTAAAATTTACGCCCGAAGCCAGCACCCTACAAGCATGTGAGCAGACCGGCACAGACTTTGCCCAACAGCTCAAAAAAGCGAAAAAAGCGCAGGCTCCGCGCGTGTCTGCCTCTACGGTTGAAAAAGCCATTGGCCGCTTAGTGGGATCAATGTGCATTGTCACCGCCAAACAAGGCAACATCAGTAGCGCCATGCTGGCTTCTTGGGTGGCTCAAGCCACCTTTACCCCACCCGGCTTCACCGTCGCCGTCGCTAAAGATCGGGCCATAGAAGGGCTAATGCACACCGGCAATGGCTTTGTGCTAAATATTTTGGCAGAAGGCAAGCATTTGGGGCCGATGAAGCACTTTTTGAAGCCCTTTGGCCCTGGCGAAGATCGCTTTGCAGGCATTGAAACAACAGAGACTGAATCCGGGCAAATTGTGCTCGGTAGTGCGGCAGCCTACCTAGAATGCAAGGTCAAAAATCGCATGGACTGCGGCGATCACTGGGTGATCTATGCCACGGTCAACGGCGGTGAAGTGACTGATAGCAATGCCAAAACTGCCGTTCATCACCGCAAAACAGGCACGCATTATTAGCCGCTACAATTGAAAAAATGCAAGTGAAAAAATGCAAGCACGAAAGAAGTTTTGTTAGAGACACTGCAAATTTCTAACGCAACTTTGCTAGTGAGATTTTTGTACGGTTCTATTGAGGAAGCTTCATGTCTTCAGTCTATACTCCGGCGAAGCCTCTCAGCTTTGAGGAATACTTGACCTATGATGACGGGTCGGGGCGGCGCTATGACTTGCTAGACACGGGAGAACTACTTGAATTGCCTTACGAAAACGATATCAACGTCATTCTGGCAATGGCACTCGCGGAATACCTTAAGCAATTTGTAAATTGGCGTTTTTTGCGCCTAAATACTTTAGCGATAGAGGTGAAGCCGACGACTGTAGAGCCTTCACCGGGGCGAACAAGACGAGTTCGTCAACAAAGCCGAATTCCGGATCTAATGGTTTTGACGGCCCAAGGCGCTCAGCAAATCTTTGGTAGACCCAGCGGCCTGGCGTTGCATCATGATAATCCCGTGCTGATTGTGGAGTTTGTGAGTCAGTCCAATGCAGATGAGGACTATGTAGATAAGCGATCGCAGTACGAAGCTAGAGGCGTCTGTGAATATTGGATTGCAGATCGCCATCAGCAACAGGTGAGCGTGTTGATATTAAAAGCGGGACGCTATGAGGAAACAGTGTATCAAGGCGATCACATGATTTGCTCAGCCGCCTTTCCCCAAGTGCAGTTAACCGCTCAGCGCCTATTGACCGTAGAAGATTTACCGTAGAAGATTTATAGCTTTCCGAGAAAAGCTGAGAAAAATCATGTCTCTTGTCTATACGCCTGCTAAGCCTTTGACCTTTGAAGAATGTTTGGTCTATGACGATGGGGCGGCGTAGCGCGATGAGAGATAAAGTCAAACAACTCAATTAGTTGTTTTGTTGCTTGCTGAGCGACAGCGGCGCTGAGCACGCTGGGCCAATGTTTAGCTGGGCACTCATCGTCGATCAACTAGTCAAGTAACTAGTCAAGCAACTACGTTTTTGGTGAAATTCTTTATCTCGTAATATTTATTTATGTGCCTGCAGGCTAAGTGTAGGTATAGTGATTTTAATGTCTTCTGAACGATTTTACTTAAATATTCAACAATATTCAAAAATACCCAGACAAAATATTTAGGAAACATCCTTCGACGATATCTTCAGCAATCTTCAGGAGGATTACTTTCCGCAATGAAAGAAAAACTTTTCTCAAGAGCAACAGCGCTGCTTTGCTTAACGGCTGCTGTGTCAGTAGTTGGCATTGGCCCGTTTGCAAAGCAATTAAGGGCAGAACAATTAAGCTCAAAACATTCTTCTCACACGGGTCAATCCCAAACAGCGAATGAGACAGGTGTTCGGCCTAATATTCTCCATGTTTTTGACAGTTCCCAACCCGCGCTCACACAGTCGTTTCAAGATGTGCGCTATCAGGAACTCACCGGGGCAATTGCAGACTTTTTTGCAACACTGGATGAAACCCAGCGCGCCACTGCTGTTCTCCCGTTTGACAATCCCTTTCGCACCCGTGCTTTTTGCTACGTCCTCGCCCGCTGCAACAACGACTATGTTGGACTGCGGATGTCAGCACTGAATCCGACGCAGAAAATAGCGTTGAATAATCTGTTGATGAAAAGCTTTAGCGGCGCAGGCTATTCGAGAGCGATTTCAACGATGAATCGGGAATGGCTAGTAGAAGAAATGGAAAATGCCCATCGCGACAACCCGGAGAAATATCCTACCGTAGGTAGCCCGCTTGTGCTTGAATGGACGCCACCCCCAAGACGCAGCGCTCCTGAATACTACATTGCTTTCTTTGGCGAGCCGGGTTCATTGAATCCTTGGGGAATGCGCTTTGAGGGGCATCATCTCAGCTTTAATCTGACCTTTGGCGGTGAAGGCGAACAGCCGACAGTGGGGACTTCACCTATGTTTTTTGGCTCTAGCCCAATGATTGTGCCAGAAGCCCCAGCGGTAGAAGAAAATCAGGCGTCGCCTTATCCTCGATGGCAGCAGGAAGAAGGGCAGCAGGCGCTCAATCGTGAGGCTTGGCTAGCCCGTTCGTTTTTACAATCTTTAGATGCGGCAACGGTAGAATCGGGAGCTTGGTCGGAACTGCCCGATGTTGTTTTGGCCGGTGGGGCAGATGTGCCTTTAGATGCCAACAGCTATTTGGTTGGAGAGAAGGCGGGTATTGAGGCTTCTAAGCTAAGTGAGGTGCAGCAGACGCTATTGTACGAATTTGCTCTGGAATTTTTGCAATTGCAGGCAAGTCAAAATATTGATGTAGACGCTTTTAAGGCTAATTTGGCAAACTCACGGGTCTGGTGGTTTGGCGATATGGAAAATGAGCAGGCGGATCTGTATGTTCGGGTGCAGAGCGATCGCTATCTGATTGAGCTGCTACAGTCGAATACCTTTGGAGTCGTCAGCGACGTGGGTTCTAACCATGTGCATGCCTCCTTTAGAGATCTCACCAGCGACTGGGATCATAATTCGTTGGGAGCGCACCTACGTCAATATCACCCTGAAGAAATCGTCACTCATTAGCGATCCGTCCCCCCTTTAGATGTCTGCTCAGTTGGGCGGTGCCATACCGACTTTTAAGAGGCGCTTAACTATCTAATTTGGTAGGGAGTTGAGCAATTACGTTTTGAGATTGGTGATTGGCATGGGAAAATGCAGTGATCGCCTGTTACTGCAATCTTCATGCCAGTTGTTCAGCACGGATTTGATCTTTTCCAAACGACAGCTAAGCTGCCAGCGATCCATCGTTTTTTGAGCGAGGTGCAGCAGCAGGCCGTGCAGGCAAATCAGGCCAAAATCGCTAGCTTTAGCGTTTCGATGGCAGCAATTGCCCCTTGGGCCGCACTTGTCGCCCTAGGACAAAGGCATCAGCGCCATTTTTATTACGATCCGCCGCAGGCTCAGGCGATGGTGGGCTTAGGGGTGGTGGTGGAGTGTATCGCGGCTGGAAAATCGCGCTTTGCGCAAGCGCAAGCATTTGTGCAGGCTTGGCAAGGGCGGTTTTTGTGTGCTGAAGTGGGCAGGCGCGATCGCTCCAATCACTTCTTTTGCAGCGCGACTTTTTTTGATGAGGCCACAGCGACTTCTGCGCCTGCTTACTTTGAGCCGATGTACGTGTTTGTGCCCAAGGTTCAGGTGACGACAGGCAAGGTTTCTTCGCGCGTGACCTTTAACCGATTGGTAACAGCTACTACCGATATTCAGCAAACCGTAGCGCACCTTAATTGGCAGATCAAGCAGCTGAGTGCCATGGCTTCGTTAGGCATAGCCAAACCAGCTTCGCGCAAGGTAGTGACTAAAGGGGTGGCAAATTTTGAACTAGCGGTGACGGCAGTGCTGCGCCAGGTGCAGGCCAAAGAATTGCATAAGGTGGTGCTAGCTGATGTGATGGATGTAGTGGCTCCGCAGGCAATTGATGGCGTGCGATCGCTCCAAACCCTTAGGCAAAATCACCCCGACTGTACCGTATTCTCAGTCGGTAATGGCCGAGGCCAAGCCTTTATCGGCGCTAGCCCGGAGCGATTACTCAGTATCAATCAAGGACAGCTGACGACTGATGCCCTAGCAGGATCTGCCTCCCGTGGCCAAACCCCGGATATCGACGCGCAAATTGCCAAATCCCTATTGCACAGCGATAAAGAGCGCTATGAGCATCAGGTGGTAGTAGATTTTATTGTGGAGCAACTGCGATCGCTCCACCTCACTCCCCATTACAGCCCTACCCCCCATCTCCTCCAACTCTTGCACATTCAGCACTTACACACCACCATCACCGCTCAGATCAAATCCGCTCACCGCTCTCCAGAAATCTCCCCCCTAGAAATTCTAGCCAAACTGCACCCCACCCCAGCAGTTGCCGGCGTTCCGCGTGAAGCCGCTTGCCGCCTGATTCGCCAGCACGAATCGTTTGATCGCACGCTCTATGCTGCGCCGCTCGGCTGGATTGATACCGAAGGCAATAGCGAATTTGTCGTCGGCATTCGCTCCGCTTTGATCAACGGCTGTAAAGCGAGACTTTTTGCAGGTGCAGGCATTGTCGCCGGATCAGAACCAGCCAAAGAGCTAGCAGAAATCAAGCTAAAATTGCAAACGCTGCTAAATGCGTTGGTTTGAGAGCTAAATGCCCCTTGATTCTGGTTTAATTGATTTTCGCAATACGAACAGTCTATGGGCCTCCATAGCGGTTGAAACCCTCGCAAAACTAGGGCTAACAACGGCAATTATTTGCCCTGGCTCTCGCTCTACGCCACTGACATTCGCCTTTGCGAGAAATCCAGCGATTGAAGCGCTGCCCATTTTAGACGAACGCTCAGCGGCTTTTTTTGCTTTAGGTGCGGCTAAGCGTCAGCATCAGCCGGTGGCGATAGTTTGCACCTCCGGAACAGCGGGCGCTAACTTTTATCCAGCGGTAATAGAAGCCTATGAAAGCAATGTTCCGCTACTCATATTCACAGCAGATCGTCCGCCGGAGATGAGAGACTGTGCTTCGGGGCAAACCATTGATCAGCAAAAGCTCTTTGGCGGATTTACCCAGCACTATCACGAGCTAGCCGTACCCATTGCCGAGATAGAAATGCTGGCCTATTTGCGCCAAACATTAGTCAGCGCTTGGGTGCAAGCGATCGCTCCGACACCCGGGCCAATTCACTTCAACTGCCCTTTTCGCGATCCGCTGCCGCCCTTACCCGACGGTAAAACAGACGAAATTTCAGCGACCTTTAACGCTCGAACTTTTTTTGCGGCGGTAGCCCCTTCAATTCCGCCGATGGAACAGATTGCAGAACTACCAATAAATCAGTGGCAGCAGTGCGCAAAGGGCTTGATTATTGCCGGGGCAGCGAGTCCGGCTGATGCAGAGGCGTATTGCAATGCCATCAGCAAACTCTCTCTTTTACTGAATTGGCCAGTACTTGCAGAGGGGCTCTCACCGTTACGAAATTTCTCTGACCTCAATAGCTCTCTTATTTCTACCTACGACATTATCTTAAGAAAAGCAGATCGCGCTGATGATTTAAGTCCTGAGCAGGTGATTCAGCTAGGACCACTGCCCATTAGTAAAGTGTTGCGTCAGTGGTTACAACAAAATCAGCCTCGGCGCTGGGTCATTGGATCGCAGCGCAATATAGATCCGCTGCATGGCCCAACGCAGTTTTTGGCGACAAATATTCAGAGCGTCGTTCAGACGTTGGTGACATCACTCAGCGATCAATCTAGTCGTCAATTTGTTGTGGACGAGGTGAATTCTTACACTCAGAAATGGTTGGCGTATGAAAAGGGCATAGGATTGAAGTTAGAAAATCAGTTAACGAGTGAAGCAGCTTTGATAGAGAGTAAGGTAGTTTGGCTGCTGTCGCAATATTTGCCTGCAAGTACACCATTGTTTATTGCAAACAGTATGCCAGTGCGGGATGTAGAGTGCTTTTGGGCAATGGGCGCAAGCCAAATCCAGCCTGCTTTTAATCGCGGTGCAAATGGTATAGATGGCACGCTTTCGACGGCAATGGGATTAGCCCATCGGCACCGACCAACAGTATTGTTAACAGGCGATTTGGCCTTTCTTCATGATACAAATGGATTGTTAAATGCGGCTCAATTACAGGGACATCTCACCGTTGTTTTGATCAACAACAATGGTGGCGGAATTTTTGAAATGCTGCCAGTTGCTCAGTTTGAGCCGGAGTTTGAGACGTATTTTGCGACTCCTCAACAGGCTGATTTTTCGGTATTGTGTAAGGCTTATGGCGTACAGCATGTTTTGATTGAGGGTGTCGATGATTTTGTGGCACAGATTAGAAGTTTGCCTAAGCGCGGGGTGAGGGTTTTGGAGGTGGTTTGCGATCGCAAACAAAGCGCCCAACAAAGAAAAGCTCTCCTCGATTCTCTGTAATATTTCCTTCCAATCATGCCTTTTATCAACTTAAAAGCAGTCACCTTCTACTATGTCACCGCCGGAGAACCTACCTACCCGCCGCTGCTGTTACTACATGGTTTTTTAGGCAGCCATCAAGACTTTTCAGCCATTCTACCCGCCCTATCTCAGCACTTTTACTGCATTTTGCTCGATTTGCCGGGACATGGCTACACCCTCACAAACGGTAAAAACTATGATTTCTTATTCGTGGTTCAGGCAATCTGTGACTTTGTTGATGCTTTAGATCTACAAAAAACTTATTTATTAGGCTATTCACTAGGCGGGCGAATCGCACTGTATTTATCTTGTTCTTTTCCAGATCGCTATACTCGCACAATTATTGAATCTGCATCGCCTGGACTCAAGACAGACTCTGAGAAAGGGGAAAGGTGCCGCCGCGATCAGAAGCTTGCACATCAGCTATACACCACACCCCTGGCAGACTTTTTAGCCCAGTGGTACAACAATCCTTTGTTTGCTAGTCTTAAAGATTATCCCGACACTTATGCAGAAATGTACCAGCGACGGCTGATCAACAATACTAGAAATTTGGGAGATGTTTTACAAGGCTGTGGGTTAGGCCGTCAGCCTTCCCTTTGGCAAACGCTGCTAACGTTAGATGCTTCCCCGCTCAATGCAGACAATTCGATTCGCCTATTTACAGGAGGGCTAGACACCAAATTTGTTGCGATCAATCAGGAAATGATTACCTGTTGCCCTAAAACCGCTTCCCTTAAAAT
Organism: uncultured cyanobacterium; assembly: GCA_963740915.1. Lineage (GTDB taxonomy): Bacteria > Cyanobacteriota > Cyanobacteriia > Phormidesmidales > Phormidesmidaceae > Phormidesmis. The sequence continues at coordinate 68,498 of CAVUFV010000001.1, read as the reverse complement.
ATTCGATGCCTGTGGTCACAATATTCACCTAGAAGCGCCTAATACCTACGAGCAAGCGGTGATTGAGTATTTGGGTAATGTTGGTGGGTGAGCGATCGCTTAAACGTTCTAGACGATGCACCGCAATTACCGCTGCATTTACGGTTATGACGCGACGCCTAGATTGGAGCAATAGCCCGTTTTTAGATAGGGTTGCGAATGCGAATGCTAATGAGATTGATGTGAGGCTCCGTACAGCCGATAGCGTGAAGCTTCAATTTGATCGGTGTCTTCGTTGTAAATGCCTTCGACATAGTTAATTTTGATTTCTTCTAGCAAGTCGTTAAGCAGGCCGCGTACCTCATCCATTGTTTGAGCAGTTTGTAGCTCTTGGCGAAAATGACTGCCGAAGCTGGCAAGTAGCTGACCGGTTAAAGCGCCGCCTTGCTCATCGGCAAAGGCACTTTGAAGGGTTTCGGTTAGTGTTTTAGAGAGTTCTGCAACTACTTGATGAGAAATTTGGGCAGAAAGGCTGTCAAATCCAGGCATGAATTTGAGTCCTTGATAAGCAGGGGTTTGCTGTAGTGCACCCATTACGCTGTGCTGCAATAGCGCATCTAATTCAGGCTTGATTTTTGGCAGAACCTGATAGATGACCACATCAGATAGGTGTTTGGCGATGGTTTGGATCTCATCTACACCGTTGATATCAACGTAGCGACTGCGGTCTGTAGCGGCCATTAGCCAGCGGGTAATGTCGCCGTCTTGAATCAGCCTTTGGCCCTGGTCAATCACGCGCAGCAGCACAATTTCAGTCAGCTCAACAGCAAACTGGCTGACGAGCGCGCGGCTGAGGCGGTTGCGAAGAGGTTCCAGGTTAATCCAGCGGGCCTGGTGCAGCCGCATGGTCACCGGAATGACGCGGAGCCAACGCCAAAATCCAATCAGCAAAGGCAGATCGTAAATCCGCCACAGCATCGCATCTATCCAAGAGGTGCGGGCATGGCGACGGCTAAGAACATAAGTGCGAGCTAAAAATTCAGCGGCAAAAAGGGCCATAAATCCAAGGTCAATTTGCCAAAATAAGTCAGTTGGGCTACCGCTTTCGTTGATGCTGCGGAAATAGTTAGTCGCCATTAAAGGGCGAATTTCACGGTCAAAAAAAGCTAGCTCCTGAGGTGCGCGGTTGGATTGAAGATAGCGCGTGCTCCAAAAAGTGCGAAAAGCCTGCTTGGAGGAATCTGCCTCGGTAGGAATGCGATCGCGCATCAAATTCTTAATCCGCTCCAACGTGCCAGATTTGTTGGCGATTGCAAACGGATTTTCATCAATGATCGTTTCGCTTTGAGTTCTAAGCTGTGAGAGCAAAGCTTGCGTTTGAGGCTCCGAAAGATCGGGCGCTGCCGCTATTTGCTGCTTAAGATCATCTACTAAGGCCAGATATTTCACAGTCGTGCGCTCTGGCTCAATGCCTTTGAATCGTTCGCCGTACCACACGGTCGGGGCAGGCAATAAATCGAGGTAGAGATCACGGAAACGGATATAGCTGAGATCGAAGAGCACCAAGATGAGGTTGACTAGCGCGATCGCTGCCATCAGTTGCTCAAACCAAGTGCCTCTAGCCCGTTTTCTGCCTCTTTTTTTAGCAGCGCCACTACGCCGTTGATTCAGAGATAGCGCCGCCATTTAGCCTCACTTTTAAAACCCTACCTTTAGTTTATCTGCGCGATAGACTATGAACAGCCCTTTACGTTTCTTCATAAATTCTCATGATCGCAACGGCTCCTCTGCATACGCCACCCATCATCCCACCAGCTCAAAACGGAGCTTACTGGCAGTGGCGCGATTACCGGGTGCATTACGTCCAAGCGCTAGCGCCAAATTCGCCGGTGCCAAATGCTCAAACACCGGCTTCTCAATCATCAAAACCGCCACTGCTGCTGATTCACGGATTTGGCGCATCCACTGACCACTGGCGAAAAAATATTGCTGATCTGCAAGCTGACTTTGATACCTACGCGCTCGATTTGATTGGATTTGGTCGATCCTCAAAGCCTAGCAGTGGTTACAGCCCCGACCTCTGGCGCGATCAAATCGCTGACTTTATTACTCACATTATTGGGCGGCCTGCTGTGGTTGCAGGCAATTCTATCGGGGGCTACAGCAGCCTATACACGGGCGCAACTCGACCGGATGCCGTAGCTGGAGTCTGTATGCTTAATGGCGTCGGTTCTTTTAGCGAACAGCGCTCCGATGAGACTGCAAATTCGTTGCAAAAAGCTGTCGGCGAACTGGTTAAAACCGTCGTACTTTCGCCTGTGCCAAGCTGGGTGATCTTTCAATTTGTGCGTAATAAGTCGTACATTCGCAAAACCTTAGAGCAGGTGTATGTTAACAAAGCTGAGGTGAGCGATCAGCTGATTGATGATATTTACCGTCCGGCCACTGATCCAGAAGCGCCAGCGGCTTTTGCGGCTTTGTTTAAAGCGGAGCGGGGTGAATATGTCGATACGCTGTTAGAAAAAATGCGCTGCCCGCTGCTGTTAATTTGGGGAGATGCTGATCCGTGGATGGATACCTACGCTCGCGGCGCTTTATTTCAGCAGCACTATAGCCGTTTGGAAGAGCACCATTTGAATGCGGGCCACTGCCCTCACGATGACGACCCGGCTGCGGTCAATGCGCTGCTACGTGAGTGGGTACTCAATACGGTTGTAAGCGGTAGCTATGAAACCGCAAGTTCTACCAGCCAGTGGGTGCCGCTGGGATAGCGGGGTGAATTAACAACCATCGAAAAAGAAATCAAAAAAAAGGCACCTAAGAAAACTTAGGTGCTTGAATCGATTTCTAAATTGATTTCATTGATATCTCAATGTGGAGAAAACTCGACTGCGTGCTCCCACACGACAGTGACACCAGGGTTTGATCGCGATCGCCATCGACCCCTTGGCAACAAGAAAACTATGAACAAGAAAGCTTGTTAAATCTCCCTGGAGAAGTGTATCAAGAATTACCGTTCATTGGTAATAATTCTTCACGAATTATTTTTTGGCTAACCGGGCTCAGTGGCGTCAATGCCGACGAAAAAAGTTGCGAAACTTTGCTAAAAGCCTTGCGAGCACTCAAGAATGCCCCTGGAAACGTAAGTGCGATCGCAGCAAAAATACTGCTTTTCGGCCTGCTGAATTGATTGGCAATGTCGGCAAATGCTGACTTGAAAGCAGCCTGCTAAGAGTCTGGGCCTCAGGCTGCGGCTTCGCTAAAGCCCGCTGCGCATTACCGTAAATCTCTGTCACTATAGAGTTTGCAGATTAACTTTATAACTCTTCAAAGCTTTGCAGATTACTTTTTTAGGAACCAGCTCAGGTGTGCCAACGCGATCGCGCAACGTCTCTAGTGTGGCTTTACGACTGCCCCAAAGAGCCGAAGTGTGGCTCTTTGACTGCGGTGAGAGCACTCAGCACCAGTTTTTAAAAAGTGAGTTCAAGTCCAGCCAAATTCGCCGCATCTTTGTCACTCACATGCACGGTGACCATATTTTTGGCTTGCCAGGGCTGCTCGCTAGCTGTGGAATGGCAGGCACCGGCCAGCAGCAAATCGATCTTTACGGCCCGCCCGATCTCGCCAAGTATCTAGACGCCTGCCGCCGCTATTCCAAAACCCAATCTTCTTACCCGATTCAGGTGCACATCACCGAACCGGGCAAAGTCTATGAAGATGACGATTACCTCGTAATTTGCCAGCGACTCAAGCACCGCATTCCAGCCCACGGCTATCGCATCGTTGAAAAAGATCGCACCGGCCACTTCGATGTAAAACGGGCAGCTACGCTGGGCATTCCGCCGGGGCCGCTGTACGGCAACCTCAAGCGCGGGGAAGTGGTCACCCTAGCCGATGGCCGCAAAATCAACGGCGCGGATCTCTGCGGGCCCACGATTATCGGGCGCAAGCTGGCCTACTGCACTGATACCGTTTTTTGTGAGAGCGCAATTGAACTCGCCGAAGGCGCAGATGTGCTGATTCACGAAGCGACGTTTGCTCATCAAGATGCGGATTTGGCCTATCAGCGGATGCACTCGACTTCGACGATGGCCGCGCAAGTGGCGTTAGCGGCCCAGGTAAAGCAGCTGATTATGACGCACTTTAGCCCTCGCTATGCGCCTGGTAACGCTTTGCAGCTCAGCGATCTGCTCAGTGAGGCTCAAGCTATTTTCCCCAACACGATCATGGCCAAAGATTTTTTGACCTATGATATTGTTCGCGCCGATGAGCCTGCTAAAGAAAAAGTTTCCGCCTGATCGCCTGGGTATTTGCCCCATGACTGAGCAACAGTTAACCGGCAATTAGCTATTTAACTGTGATCTTTAACTGTGATATTTAACCGTGATCGAACTGTGATTCCATTCTCTGGGCCATTTGGTGCAGGTGACGGTAATTATCAACGGGCAGTCGCGGTTTGGGAAGTTCGTTATTAGGCCAGCTAGGCAAATCATCGCAGGGGCAGAGGTGAGAAGCGATTTCTACCTCAGGCATGGGTATGGGCATATCACAGCGGGCGCAGTTGACAACTTCCCAAGCCGGTGACAGGAGCTGCTCAATGGTTTGATCAGTGCCATTGAGATAGAGATCTTTGCCTTCTGCCGCGAGGATTTTGCGCCAGCAGTCTTCAAATTCGGGGCTGAAGCGATCGCCTTGAATCACCTTATCTGGCCCATAGCTAACCTTTCCATCGTCACTGACTACCTGCTTGCCTAGCTGAAACCAATGCGCTAGATAATTTTTTACTTCAGTGGGAGAGGCCATAGGTTTAGCAACTGCTCATAAATTCATCTTTTTTCATCTTTTATAGTAACGAGTGATTTTGCCTAGCGGGCACCCCCCAACGGAAACAATTAAGAATTTCAATCGGTAGCGCTAGCTAATGTCAGGTTCTAGTGGCTGTGTCCGCTCTACAGAAGATCCCACAGCTATTCCTATATCCGAAACACAAATGGCGTAGCCGCTGGTGACTAAATACACATCCGTTGCGATTTCACCAATTCGGCGGCTGAGCATGCCGAGGCGATCGCGAAACCGTCGCCCCAGATCATAAGCCGGGACGACGCCCCATCCGGTTTCTTCGGCGACGATAATCACATCGGCAGCAGTTTGGCCTAGCGCTTGAATCACGGCCTGCTGCGCCATGTGCCACTCATCGTCGGGTTGATCAATTAAATTCGCTAGCCAGGTGCCCAATGAATCGATCAGGAGGCAGTGGGTTTGGTCGTGAATGGGATGGATCGCGGCGGCTAGCGCCATCGGGACTTCTTTCACCTGCCAGGAAGACGGCCTTCTGAGCTGATGCTGCGCAATGCGGGCCTGCCACTCCGGGTCATTAGCGTTTTTTTGAGCGGTGGCAATGTAGACAATTTGCTGACCATTTTTGTCAGCAGACTGAGTGGCTAAGCGCTCAGCCCATTCACTTTTGCCGGAGCGAGCGGGGCCAGTGACCAGAATAATAGCCATAAGTATTTGATTGAGTAAACCGTCCACAATATTAGTCGCTACAATTAGCTGAACAATTGGCTGTAATGAAAGATACAACCGAATAAGTGCAGTAAAATTGTGGTAGATTAGACGACTGTTGTTTCGCCCGTATGGGGATCATAATTGGAGGTTTTCGCTTGGAGTCTGCTGTAGAGTCTACAAATGGATCGAGTGCGCCAGAGGCTCGATTTATCTTAAAAGTACTGTGGCTAGATAAAGATGTCGCCCTCGCGGTCGATCAGGTCGTGGGTAAAGGAACGAGCCCTTTGACATCGTACTTTTTTTGGCCTCGTAACGATGCTTGGGAACAGCTCAAGACTGAAGTTGAGTCCAAGTCTTGGATTACGGATGAAGAGCGAGTTGATCTGCTAAATAAAGCCACTGAGATCATTAACTATTGGCAGGAAGAAGGTAAGACCAAGCCGATGAGTGAAGCTCAGAGCAAGTTTCCAGAAGTGGCTTTCACCGGTAGTTCATGATCGGTTTTTTGGCTGGCGCTAGCTAAAGTTTGAATAATTTAGATAAAAAGAAAGGCCCTTTGGTGCGATCGCGTCAAAGGGTCATTCATTTTGAGGGTTGCAGGCCGTCATGATCGACTTGGCGGAAAAACCTTTTTCAAAGAAAGCGAGTCACTACCCGGTACGTTAGGGATAGATACTTTCTCGTTCGGTAAATAATCCTGCTTGTTGCGATAGGCCCAAGTGCCTTGCAAGCTTTGATACGGCTCGCTGTAGCACTCCAGCACGGCGTCTAACAAATTAAAAATCCAGTAGTCATTAATGCCCTGCTCAGCGTACACAGGCAGCTTGACAGTCTGATCATAGGTAATCGACGAATCTGATACCTCAATGACCAGCAGAATATCTCCTGGCTGTGGATGACCCAGAATATAATCATCAGAGCGGTTTTTCACAATCGCAAAATCAGGCTCCGGTTGACTGTCGGGCGGTAAGGTGATCGGTGATTGACAGCGCGTGGTTGCAACCTCTTTCAGACACTTAGGAAGTTCTCGAAGTAGGCGCGTGATACAAACTTCGTGGGCGACACCTTTTGCTGCCATGTAGACAATTTCTCCGCGAATGAGTTCAATGCGATCGCTCGCTTTCAAAAAGCCCAACTCGCTCAAACGCTGATACTCAGCTAGGTCAAATCGTTTTGCGGTTACCAGTGACATATCACAAAGTCAGTGAAGAGTACTTGAATTGTAGCCGAGGAAACTTCAGTCACTCAGCTTCAGTTACTCAGATTTGAAAGACTAAGCGGCCAAATTTTCTGGCCATCCGCAATCTATTTGGTATGGCACAATTGATAGATTGTATTGAAGCCGCGCCCGTAATTTAGACCCCATAGAACCGGCCTATATAAGGCAAAAAGCAGAATCCAAAAAGCCCAGCGATAGAAGATTATGACTAAGTTTGTGTTTGTGACCGGCGGTGTGGTGTCGAGTATTGGTAAAGGAATTGTGGCCGCTAGCTTAGGGCGGCTACTGAAGTCGCGTAACTATTCGGTTTCGATTCTTAAGCTCGATCCGTATATCAATGTCGATCCGGGGACGATGAGCCCGTTTCAGCATGGTGAAGTGTTTGTGACCGAAGACGGGGCTGAGACTGACCTGGATTTAGGCCATTATGAACGATTTACTGATACTTCCATGTCCCGGCTCAATAGCGTTACTACGGGTGCAATTTATCAGGCGGTGATCAATAAAGAGCGGCGCGGCGACTATGAAGGGCGCACGGTGCAGGTGATTCCGCATGTGACGAATGAAATCAAGTCGCGGATTCATCGGGTGGCGCGCAATCGCAATCCGGATGTGGTGATTGTTGAAATTGGCGGCACGGTGGGTGATATTGAGTCGCTGCCGTTTATAGAAGCGATTCGGCAGTTTCGTCAGGATGTCGGGCGCAATGACGTGATCTATATGCACGTCACCTTGATTCCGTGGATTCCGGCGGCAGGTGAGCTAAAAACGAAGCCAACTCAGCACTCAGTCAAAGAGCTGCGCTCGATTGGCATTCAGCCGGATATTTTGGTGTGTCGCAGTGAACGGCCTTTGCTAGAAGGAATGCGCGAGAAGATTTCGAGCTTTTGTAATGTGCCGATTGACTGTGTAATTACCGCCGAAGATGCGCCCAGCATCTATGAAGTGCCTTTGTATATGGAGAAAGAGGGATTAGCAGTACAGAGCTTGAATCTGCTGAATTTGGAGCAGCGATCGCCTGACTTAACCCAGTGGTCTACGCTAGTAAACCGGCTTTACAGCCCCGATAAATCGATTGAAATTGCAATTGTCGGTAAGTATATCCAGCTCAATGACGCCTATCTATCAGTGACCGAAGCGCTGCGCCATGCAGGCACAAACTTCAGCGCCGAGGTCAAAGTGCGCTGGGTTGATGCTGAAGAAATTGAGCGCGACGGCCCCGAAAAGCATCTCAGTGGCGTTGCGGGTGTCGTCGTTCCGGGCGGCTTTGGATCGCGGGGCATTGATGGCAAAATCAGTACGGTGCAGTACGTGCGAGAACGCCAGCTACCTTTTTTGGGGCTGTGTTTAGGAATGCAGTGCTTGGTGATGGAGTGGGCGCAGCACATTGCCCAATTGCCTGAAGCAAACAGCTCAGAATTTGACTCAGACGCGCTCAACCCGGTCATTAGCCTAATGCCAGAGCAGGAAGATGTGGTGGAATTGGGCGGTACGATGCGGCTAGGTCTGTATCCTTGTCGGATTGAACCCGACACATTGGCCAGTCAGCTCTATGCCAAAGAAGTGATCTACGAGCGCCACCGTCACCGCTATGAATTTAATAATGCCTACCGCAATCTGTTTTTAGAAACCGGGTTTGTGGTGAGCGGCACCTCACCCGATGGCCGCCTAGTTGAAATTGTGGAACTGCCTAGCCATCCGTTCTTTATTGCCTGTCAGTTTCACCCGGAGTTTCAGTCGCGGCCCAATACGCCACACCCGATGTTTTTGGGGCTCGTTGAGGCAGCGCTGAAGGGGACAGATGGCGTGAAGTCGGTATCGGTCGAGCCTCGGATCAGCGAATTTGGAGCAGTAACAGAGGTGCAGACGGTAGCGAAAGTCGAGGTTTAATTTTTAGCTTGGCTGTGCGCCGTGGCTGCGAGGATCGGCATTTGGCGAGCTCACCGGATTGGCGGCAGTGTCAATATCGGAAACTTTGCCGCTGATTTGAGCATGGGGCAAGGGCTGACGCTTAATCAGCGCATCTAGGTTTTCGGCGAGGATAGCGCGAGGAAGTTCGCCAATTGCCGCGCCGCTCTCTAGGCTATCGGCGGTTAAAAATTCAAAGTGCGGAATTCCATCGACCCGGTAGTTGAGCATTTCGGGGAGCCATTTGGTGTTGTCTACGTTCAGCATGACGAAGTTGACACGGTTGCCGTAGTCGGTTTTGAGCTGCTGAATGTCGGGGGCCATCGCCTGACAGCTCGTGCACCAGTTGGCATAGAACTCAATTAAGGTGGGTTTGCCGTTGGCTAAGGCGCTGTCGAGCGGGACGGCGGCTTCGGCCATTTCTGATAGAGAGGCGGCCGGAGATCGGGTTTGCAAGCCAAGCACGAGGGCAATGCTGAGAAGAGAAGCGATCGCTACCACCACAAAATTTCTTATCCGCTTCGCTATTTCTGAAGACTCAGCCGCCATGTTATCCATATATAAACGATAGTTTTTTCCATCTTATCGTTCTAAATGACCGCTTTTGCGCGAGTTAAGCTGTGCTCCTAACGCTTGCCTGTCGAGATCACCACCATAGCTACTAACGGATAGCCAGCGGATAGCCAGCGGATAGCCAGAGAGATGGACTGAGCGATGGACTGAGCGATAGACTAAAAGCAGCGATACGCGCTCTTTAAGCCGCCCGCCAAAACCGCCCGTGAAAAAAAGACTGACGCTGACATTTCCCAAACGCACTATCAACATCCCAATTACCTATCGGCTGGCGAAAGATTTTAACGTCGCGGCCAATATTTTTCGCGCTCATGTCGCCCCCGATCAGGTGGGTAAGCTGCTCGTCGAGCTATCAGGCGATATTGATCAGCTCGATGCAGCCATTGAATGGATGCGGGCAAACCACATTGAGGTGTCGATGGTCAATCGCGAAATCGTGATTGATAAAAATAGCTGCGTTCACTGCGGGCTTTGTACAGGGGTATGCCCAACCGAATCGCTGAAGCTCGATCCAATGACGCATAAGCTGACTTTCGAGCGATCGCGCTGCATTATGTGCGAACAGTGTTTGCCAAGCTGTCCGGTTCAGGCCATTTCCACCAATTTATAGCTTTAACTTGTCACTTTAACTGGTAGATCGTAGGCGTTTATGCTTCAAAATCCGGTGTTTTCGATGCTGCTGTTGCTGTTGGCCAACTTAGTCTTTGGCTTATTTTTGCAAGAGCACCAAAGTTCGCAGATCCATTGGATCATCGCTATTGCCTACATTGCGATCGAATGCGGCATTCTTAGCATCGTATGGCGTCCAACCCGTAACTTTATTTTGCTGGGGTTCAAATCAGACCTTGGCTATTCACTAATGGCGGTGGGATTTGCCGCTTTTGCCGTGGTTGTAGTCGCTTGGATTCAAATCTCTAGCTATTTTTTCATGTTGGGGGCAGCCGCGTTATTGCTGCGAATAAAGCTCTACACCTACCGAGTGAATACAGCCGTATCTTTTTTAATTATGCTGTTCGTCTCCCTGTTAGGACTGGGCGCTAGCTGGCTCCCAACGCTGGTAAAAACCAGACAAATCGCCACCATTACTTCTATTATTACAGCCGCTATCACATGAATGAGCGCTATCCCTCACCCGATTTGCAATTTCTTTTCTGTGGCACTCTATAAATCGGCACAGGTAATCTAGTACAAATTTGGAGATCAAGAGATTGTATTCACAGCACAAGCGTTTAACTGTTGCCCTTACCTCTTATCAGCCGTGATGAGAGGTAATTTTTTGCTTAGAGCGCACCCTTAATCCGCACGCCTCTCCACGCACTGATCTATCCATTCTGCCAAAATCGGGTTCACGAGTTCAGGGGCTTCATCCTGCGGGCAATGGCCCAAACCTTCTAACTCAACAAAGTTTTCTACTGCCGGATACTCACCATAGGCGCGAGCTAACTCAATCGGCTCCCAAGGGTCTTCTGTGCCCCATAATATAAGGGTAGGGCAAGTGATCTGAGGCAGCAGATCTTCGGGAATGGGGCCTTGTGAGTAGCGAATAAAAGCCAAAAAAACATCTACCGCACCTTCATCAAAGGCAGGCTCTAGCAGCAGTGAAACCAGCTCATCGGTAACGGCTTCCTTGCGGCCATAGGCTTGGCGTAAAATCCGTTTAACGGCTTTAGGTTTCGCTAGCTGAGCAAAAAAGAAGCTGATCAGCGGTCGATAGCCCAGCGCCTTCTGAATTAGGGGCGTTGGGCCGCTACGATACCACGGCAGAGCTTGGCGCTTGCGATCATGCAGGAGGCGCAGTGAACAGTCCAGCATGGCCACCCCGCGCACCCATTTGCGATCGCTCACTGCTGCCTGCATCGCCACAATGCAGCCAATCGAGTTACCAATCAAAAAAGCGGGCTGACCAACGATGTGATCGCAAAAGTCCAGCACCTGCTGGCCCCAAGTCTCAAAGGTATAGTCTAAAGGCTTGCCGGGCGTGGGCTTGGCCGATTTGCCATAGCCCAACAGATCAATTGCATACACCCGGCAGGTCTGGGCCAGCGCCGGAATATTTTTGCGCCAGTGAATGCTCGATGCCCCAAATCCGTGAATGAGGACAACCGCTGGTATATCTGGATTGTTTTGGTTTTGCCCAGTAGCCGCTTGCTGGTAGCCAATGCTCAAGCCTCGCCACTGCCAGGTCATAGCCTCAGCAGTAGGGAGATCGAAAACAGGCAAGGATGAATCAACCATTAGATCAAGATTCCACAGCCTGCAGTGGCTCTGGAGCTTGCAGCGGCTCCACAGTGGCGGCTGGGCCTAAAATAGAAACAGACTGCTCAATGAAGCAGCGTTGGGCAGCGGCTTGAACATCGGCGCAGGTGACGGCAGAAATCGCTTCCGGAAACGCCTCATCAAATGCCATACCCAACCCCAACACCTCGTACCAGCCGTAAGTCTGGGCAATTTGGCCATTGGTTTGCTTGCCGAGCGCATACTGACCCAAAATCTTATTTTTACAAACCTGTAGATCTTCATCGCTCAGCGGGGTAGTTTTGAGACGAGCAATTTCACCCTGAAGGCCCGCTAGCGCCACCTGAAGATTTTCGGGTGCAGTGCCAATGTAGGCGATGAACTGTGAGGCTGCGAGCCGAGTCGGATAAAAGGCCGACACATCGTAAGCCAAGCCTTGCTTTTCGCGTAGCTCTACAAATAGCCGACTCGACAGCCCATTGCCCAAATAGGTGCTGATCAGCTTCAAGGCCGCATAGTCAGGATCGCTCACACCGCCCGCTAAATGACCTAATACAATAAATGCCTGATTGGTTTCTTGCACGGTAACAATTTTTTGAGCGGATCTGGTTAAAGCAGGCAAACTCACTGACGGCAGCGGCTCAGCCGGTAGCGGCCAATCACCAAAGAACTGTTCGACTAGCTTCAGAGCCAATTTTGGCGATAGCCGGCCCACAATCGTAATCACCATATTGTCTGGGCGGAAATACTGCTGGTGAGCACTGTGCAAGTCCGATTGGGTAAAGCCTTTGAGACAAATTTCTGATTGAGCGTGCGGCAGGCCGTATGGGTGGCCTGCATACATAGCCTCACGCAGATGGTTGTAGGCGACGCTAAAGGGCTGCTCTTTCATCGATTTGAGCCCCTGTAACAGCAGCCGTCGCTCTAGCTCAATTTCATGATCAGGAAAGCTCGGTTCGCGCAGCACTTCAGCCGCGAGGCCCAGCACAGTTTCAAAATCAGCCGAGACGGTTTTGAGACTGACGATGCTGTAGTCAGAAGAGGAATCTGCGCCGAAGCTAGCGCCCATAGACTCGACAATTTCGGCAATTTCTAAGGCGTTTTTAGTGGTGGTGCCTTTAGTCAAGACGGCAGTGAGGAGGTCAAAAAGGCCGCTAGTTTCAGTCGTTTCCTGGAGCTGACCGGCTCGAATAAAAATGCGGGAAGCGACAATATCAGCGACCGGATTTTCGACGGCGATGACGGTGAGACCATTCGGTAGCGTGGTGCGGAGGGTAGTGGGCTGCTGGGTGGGCTGTTGGGCAAGAAGAGAAGAAGTCACAGTGGCAGTGTAGGGGTTGCGATGGATATATGATCTCACAGTCTGGCTGTTATTCAGGATGAAGCACTATGGCGGTGTAGCGATCAGGGCGCAGATATTGCTGAGCGATGTGCTGAAGTTTTTCAGGGGTTTGGGCGCTGAGATAGGCGGGATAGCGGGTAGCAAGTTCGGCTTCGGCGAGGGTGGCGTAATAGCCGTAGAGTCCGGCGATTTGACCAGGGGTTTCGGTGCCAAAGGCGTGGTCGTTAAGCAGCAGTCTTTGGCAGCGAGAGATTTCGGCGGCGGTGATTGGGGTGGCACTGAGGTCGGAGATGCGATCGCGCACAATCTCTTCTACGGGCGCCACCTGATCAGCCGCTAGCCACATCGAAATCGTAAATACGCTACAGGCTTGCTGCAAGGCAAAATGACTGTCAATACCTTCTACGAGCTGCCGCTCTTCTCGCAGCTCTCTCACCAGCCGAGCCGTGCGCCCACCGCCGAGCAGCACCGCCAGCAAATCGAGCCCACTGGCCGTTTCGATCTGTGAGATGCCCGGCCCCATCCAGGCCATTGTCAGGCGGCTTTGTTCTAGATTCGCTAGCTGTAGGGTTTGGTGCTGGTGAGTGGGCTGAGGGAGGGCGCGATCGCTCGCTTGAGGACAATCTAACGGCGCTGAAAATCTGCTAAAGGATTGCTGAACTAGATCTAAAGCTTGAGCTTGGGAAATGCCGCCCGCGATCGCCACGGTCATATTTTCGGGCTGATAGTGGGCCTGATGAAACCGCCGCATTTCTTCCGGTGAGCGGGCCAGTAAAATCTCTGGGGTGCCGAGCACCGCCCGCCCATAGGCATGATCGGCGTACATCAGCTCACACAGCGCTTGATAGCCTACCCAGTCGGGATCATCATGGGCCTGACGAATTTCTTCTAGCACCACCTGCCGCTCCCGGTCAAACTCATCTGCCGGAATCGCCGCATTGAGGAGTAGATCGGCCAAGTAAGGCAGCGTTTGCGGTAAGGCATCTGCGGCCACCGTGATATAAAAATGAGCATAGTCATGACTGGTAGCCGCGTTGGTCATACCACCCTGACTTTCAATCGCCCAGTCAAACTCACCCGGCTGGAGTAGCGAGGTTCCTTTGAATACCATGTGCTCTAAAAAATGAGCCATGCCCGACCACTCAGCCGGTTCTTGTCTGGCACCGGCTTTGACCCACACATCGACCACGACTGCCGGGGTCGCCATTTCCTGATGAATCACGGTGAGGCCATTGGCTAGCCGCAGCGTTTGGGCGGTTTGGGCTTGGGCCGGAGTGGACGTGTTGAAATAGCTCAAAGGAAACTCCGGCTAAAGACTAATTAGGGAACGGTGAAATTATGTAGAGCATTGGCTGGCCCTCACCCCAACCCCTCTCCCGAAATCGGGAGAGGGGCTCCGGCCTCCGGACTCATGTTCCCCTTCTCCCGAAATCGGGAGAAGGGGCTAGGGGATGAGGGCCTCAGAATACTTATCTACAAGCAACTCAACCAGCCAACCCTAGATCATCAAAGGCGATTTGCTTCATCAAATGCTAGCGGGCTTTAGGCCCAATGTGCGACTAAAAGCAAAAAATCCTCACCCAGAGGGCAAGGATTCTTAAATAGTTCCACCGCAGCGCCGTCTTACCTCAGTTTTTGACCTGGGGTAACCAGGTGGGAATCGCGGCCAAAGGTTTATAGTTTCCGAGTACAAGCCCGGTATACTGCCACCTCAGCATCTAGACACCCTTTCAATGAAAAACATAGATCAGAAAACGTTGTTGGCAGTCACCAACGCCGTAGCAGAACTGACGCTATCATAGCGAACCTTTCCCCTGGTGCGCCAAGATGAAATCGGGTGAAATCCATACAGAAGTATGACGGGTATTCCCGCTACTGATGAGTTATTCAAAAGGTTGATTGCTTGCTAGAGCAGTGATTGTGGCGCTAATACCAAATTTCTTCGACCTGTTGAATGATCGCAGCGGCTGAGTGAGCGCTATTGAGACTGTCGGTGAGAAGGGTCACATGGCCCATTTTGCGACCTGGACGCGATCGCTGCTTACCATACCAATACAAATGAGCATTCGGCAGTTGCGCTAAAGCGGCTCTTTGCTCAGCATAATCATCCGTTGCCGATTCGGTGCCGAGTAAATTGACCATGACGGCCCCTGGGTGCGTGAGCGCGGTTGAGCCTAGCGGCAGGCCGCAGACGGCTCTGAGCTGCTGCTCAAATTGAGAGGTGGCGCAGGCATCTAGGCTGTAGTGGCCAGAATTGTGCGTTCTGGGCGCAATTTCATTGATCAGCACCTGGCCTGATGAAGTCAAAAATAGCTCGATGCCCAAAATGCCGACGATGCCTAGCGCATTGACGAGTTGAGTGGCTATGATCCTTACTTCCTCTGCAACGCTGCGATCAATCTGTGCCGGGGCAATCACCCGCCGACACACTTGGTCTACCTGCTGCGTTTCGACGACGGGGTAAACGGCGACTTCGCCCGAACGAGATCTAGCGACCATGACGGCGAGTTCTTTTTCATAGGCGACAAAGGCTTCTAGCAGCACGGGCTGATGGCCTAAGGTTTGCCAAGTGTCGCTGACGGCTGCTAAGGAGTCCAAGATGAAGGTGCCTTGGCCGTCGTAGCCATGTCGGCGAGTTTTGAGGGCTAGGGGTAGGGCGATTTGATTGACTTTTTCGAGTGAGGAGAGGGCGATCGCGCTCGTCATTAAGCGTGGTGAAAGGAGGTGAGGGCAGGTTATGGCGATCGCAGTACTGCCGCTGATCGTATTTATCGAGCAAAGGTTCTAAGCAATCGAGCTGAGGATAAAAGACGGTGCCTTGCTGGGATAGCTGACGCAGCGCCGCTAAGTCGATAAATTCATTTTCAAAGGTGATGACATCGCACTGCTCGGCCATTTGCGCGGTGACTGAGGCGTCGGCGACTGCGCCTAAGAAGGTTTTGTGGGCGATCGCACAGGCGGGATCGTCGGCATTTGGCGTTTGCACTAGCAGGTCAATCCCTAGCGATTTTGCCCCAGCCGCCATCATCCAAGCTAGCTGCCCGCCGCCGATAATGCCTACTCGCTGCACCTGGGAAGTTTTTGGCACTTCTGATTAATCCTCTGTTGCTCTATATAGTTGCTCTACATAGTTTTATCAGGTATGAGGTGGCGCGATCGCTTCTTCTTGAATGAGCAAAGTTATGCGGTGCTCGCCGGGTGTAATATCTGGGGGGAGCTGGAGCGTTAGGGTGCCATTGGGGGCGACGATAGCGGTTAGCTCAACGGTTTTTATTTGAACGCTGTGATGGTTGCCGTCAGCGGTTTCGATTTTAATGAGGCGCTTGACGAGATGCTGGTGGGGATTGCCACGGGTAGCGCGGCTAAAGTCGTATTCTTCACGCATGTCGTCGTCTAGGATGGTGGGGTTTGTCATAGTTTTAGAGTCCTGCTTGGTAGGTACGGTTTTCAGAAGCGGTGGCTGGACGAGCGCTGATGATACGGATAGTTTCGTTGCGGTCGCAGTGAACGACTAGAAGCAGCCGGTAAGCAATAGAGCAACCAAGGATCAGAAAGCGGGCTTCGCCGATTGAGTGTTCTTTGTCATCCATGACGAGGCAATTGGGGTCATCGAAAACTGTCGTGGCTTCGCAAATAGCCTAGCCACTCACACAGCGTCGCCGCCGCTGTCGCTTCCGCCGCCAGTCGAGCCTCATCTCCCAACAATGCACCCAACAACTGCAACGCAGCTGACGGCTTCAATACATCCAAAGGCAAACAGGTCACCGGACGCTGCATCCGCACCCGCGTCGTCATCAGCACCTGAAACGCACCCTGCTGCGGCAAAAAGCCCTTGACGCCTTTATACTCACCCACGTCATCTATCACCAACAGCTTTCGACCTGGCAGCAGCGCCTCCCACCGCCCCAAATAGTGCTGCACTATCTGCCCTTCGCTCCAATCCATCGGCAACTCCTCTAACCCGACCGAGCGCCCCGCATAGGCCAATACCGCCGTCACCAAGCGCGCCGCCGTCACCCACCAAATCCCACCCGGATAGTTGTCCCGATGCTGCCGCACGTAGCGCCGAGCCAGCGTCGTTTTACCAATGCCGCCCATGCCTACGGCTGCAATGGCCACTCGCTCAGATGCCTCAAGCAGCCCATGAAGCTCCAATAGCGCCGAGTCACGACCGACAAAAATCGCACCCGCAAAGTCTTCAGGATAAAAATATGGAACGCTTAACTTTGGCGGAGCCTCACCCGCCGTCTGTAGTCAATGATTATTCGTAATATGGTTTATTTGGGTGCCGATCTTATCGCCTGCAACCTGATCACCTGCAAAGTTGTCGCCTTTACCCATCTGAATAACAGCAGCTTTATCAGCCAGTTTCGTGAGGGTTTGCAACGAGGCTGGATCTGCCGCCACTGCCGCTGCCGTCGCTTCTACCGCAGTCTGCACATCTGGCTCAGTGGCCGCCACCCGCATCACTTCTTCAATAATCTCCGCATCCATTACATCGTCCTTACCCGATCCGCCCGCTAGCTCTAATCGCCTAGCCGTTTTAGGCGATCGCCGCCGCAACACCTCTAATAAATGATTAGCAGCGGCGATCGTCCCTTCCCCAACCTGTTCGCCGATCTTTTCCGTCGCCTTCGTCGCCACCAGCGTCAGCAGCACCGCCCAAGTAATCGGCTCCATGAACCTCACCCGTAGAATATTTAATAATTTACGCGATTGATGTGAAAGGTGCAGCGATCGCAATTTCAATTCACAGCGTAAAGCCATACAAACAGCGCTGCAAGAATCAACATATCTTCTTCAATCAATCACAATAGTTGGGTAATGAACGGATAGACAAGGAGCTTGCCAATAGTCGAAAACAGCCATGCCAGTGGTTCCATATATTCATTTTCCGATCAAAACTCACAACTTACAGGTCAAAGCTAAAGCCTCGCTGCTTGAGCGCTCGATATTTCTCAAGATCAAACTGGTAAAGCTGCGCGGCGCGATGGGCAACACCTGTTTCTTGTTGGCCGGTGTCTATCAACAGATCCATTTTCAACAGCTTTTTGCGAAAGTTTCTTTTATCTAAAGGGCGATTCAAAATTTGTTCATAGAGGCGCTGCAATTGCGAGAGCGTAAAGGCGTTTGGCAACAGCTCAAAACCGATGGGCTCGTAGCGAATTTTGGCCTGTAGGCGAGCTAATGCACAATCCAAAATCTCAGCGTGATCAAAGCTCAATACCAGCCCTATTTTAGACAATGCAGATAGCTCAAACCACTGCGCATCACAGGCATCAGTCGCGGCCTGCACAGGATGGCTTTGGAGGTTAATCAGGGCGTAGTAAGCAACTGAGACAACGCGATCGCGCGGATCTCTCTCCACCGCGCCAAACGTATAGAGCTGCTCTAAAAACACATCTTTTACCCCCGTTTCTTCGCGCAGCTCACGTACCGCCGCCGCCTCTACAGATTCTTCCATTTGCACAAATCCACCCGGCAGCGCCCATTGCCCCGAATAAGGCGGCAGCTTACGGCGAATCAACAACACCTTGAGCGCCGCCTTGATCTCACAGCCAACTTCAAAGCCAAACAAAACACAATCTACGGTCAAAGCAGGCCGGGGGTACTCGTAGGTGTAGGTCATTGACGCGGGGAGAGCGTTTTGCTATAACAATTATATTAGTGTCAATAATACACTAAGCCAGGAAATTAATCCAAGCAAGTACAAAGATTTTGCGCTGTTTATCCCGCACAGCAGCTTTACAAACGAGACAGCATTTTCTCAACTGCCGTACTGCGCCAAATACACCCCTCTCTCTTCCTTTCAACGCTTTCTATCCCCCTCTTTCTCATGACCACGCCTCTCCCCGATTACTTCACCCCCAGCACCACTGGCCAACTCTACCGCGTTCCCTACCAAACCCGTGCCAGCGAAGCAAAAGCCTACGCAGCGGCTAATCACATTCCTGCGGCAGACGCCGATCAAGCCCGCGTCTGCTTGCTAGCCATTGATGTGCAAAACACCTTTTGTCTGCCTGATTTTGAGCTCTTTGTCGGCGGGCGCTCAGGCACGGGCGCAGTTGATGACACCCGACGGCTGTGCGAATTTATCTATCGCCACTTAGATATCATCACCGAAATTATCCCAACGTTAGATACTCACATCGCGGCGCAAATATTTCATCCTGTCTTTTGGATTGACGAAGCCGGAGAGCATCCGGCACCGATGACGTTGATTCCGTTTGAAGCTGTGCAGCAAGGCAAATGGCGGGTCAACCCAGCAATTGTCAAAAGTCTATCTGTTCAGGCTGCGCATCAGTCCACCTCATCTGATCGACCTGCTCAAGCGGAAAGCATCGAAGCCTTTGCGCTGCATTATGCCAAGCAGCTCAGCGAGAACGGCAAATATCCGCTGACGATCTGGCCCTATCACTCCATGCTGGGTGGTGTAGGTCATGCCTTGGTGCCTGCTTTTGAAGAAGCCTGTTTTTTTCACAATATGGTTCGCCGTAGCCAAACTCGCTTTGAAATGAAAGGAGACAATCCGCTCACTGAAAATTACTCCATCCTCAGCCCCGAAGTTCTAACCGACGATGAGAATCAGGCGATCGCCCAAAAAAATAATCGGCTGATTCAGCATTTGCTGAGCTTTGATGCGGTTATCATTGCCGGGCAGGCCAAAAGTCATTGTGTCGCTTGGAGCGTCAGCGATTTACTCAGCGAAATTCAAGCCGTCGATCCGGCCCTAGCCCAAAAAGTCTATTTACTGAGTGACTGCACCTCACCCGTGGTCGTACCCGGCGTTGTCGATTTTACCGCTAGTGCAGAGGAAGCGTATCAGCGATTTGCTCAGGCAGGAATGAACATTGTCAAATCCGTAGATGCACTAAAAGAATGGCCGCATTTCGCAAATTTAGTGAAAATTTAGCTGAATTCTGTTTAAGTCGGCAGCTTTCTTACTATAGCTTTCTTACTATAGCTTTCTTACTATAGCTTTCTTACTATATTGAAGAATCAGAAACGAATGGGCAACCCTTAAGCCATTCGACTTTCACCACCAAATTCACTAACCAAGTTCACTGCATGTTCTCTAGCACTTGGCAGCTTCTGGTGAGAAAAGAGAAACAGATTTACCCAAGGGGGCTGGTTTAAAGGGCTATCTGTATGTGCTAGGACGCTAGCTCTCTAGGATTCTGCGGCGTACCGTTGCCGAACCCGGCGGCAGTCTCCTTTTCGGTCTCGGCCAGCGGTTCAAAATGTCTTTGACTAACAGCTCTCTTGACCATACTTGCAGCACCACCACCAGCGGTAGCGCCAAGAACAGCCCCAAGAAGCCAAAGAAAACCGCAAAAACAACCTGGGAAATTAGCGCGATCGCTGGCAGCAAAGAAACCTGCTGTTTCATTACCAGCGGCGTCAAAACAGATCCTTCTAACTGTTGAATCGCGATATACAAAATCACAACCGCTAGCCCTTTCCAAGGCGCGACGGCAAGCCCCATCAACGCGGGTGGCAAAACGCTGAGCAAAGGACCGATATTCGGAATAAATGTCAGCAGTCCGGCAATAATGGCGTTAGCAGCCGGCAAAGGAACGCCGATAATCGCTAAACCAATGCCGCTAAAAAGCGTAATCACCATCATGTTGAACAAGATTCCTAAGACCCATCCGTTTAGAGAAGTTTCACAATCAGTGAGAATCTCATCCGCACGGTTGCGATAAAATCTTGGGAAAGCCATCAACAAAATTTTTCGATAGCTGGCCGGATCTGCTAGCAGCATGATCGTCCCGACAACAACTAGCAGCAGATTTAAGAAAAAGTCTAACGAGCCAGTAAAAACGGTAATGATTCGCCCAATCCAATTAGGGCTAAGCTGAGCCAATTGAGGCAGTAAATCAGTCAGTCTGGTGCTGGCCAATGCATCGCCTGGCACCATGCCAACGAGCTGCTGATACCAAGCATGTATCCGATTAATACCTTGTTCTGAGAAAAAGGTGTATTCGGGCAGTCGCTGGATGAACGCTGGAATTACAAAGCTGAGGGCAGCTGCAAGCGTACTAGCGATGCTAACGAGTGCAATCACAACCGCCCAAGCTCTAGCGATGCCTAGCTTTTGCAGTTGCTGAACTAGTTTGTTGATAACCGTTGCAAACACAATTGCCGCAAACCCTAGTAGCAGCACCTGACGAATCTGCCACAGCACGACCAAGAGTGCAACAAATAGCACAACGCCGACCAATTTACCGAATTTCACTCATTTATCCCATCTTAGCGTTTGCTATCACTCTAGAGAGAGAAGGCGATCGCTAACATCTACCCACAGTTCTGAATATTGACCGCCTTGAATATTTATCGTCTTGTATAATTACCGTTTTGAAGCCAGGCAATAAAAAGCAAGGCAATAGAGAGAAATTTTAACAGGTCCTAAGTGGAGATGCCGTCAAAATTGCCATAACAATTTCCAGCGTTTGGCTCAAATGGCTTTTGCCATTAGGCAGTTGGCTAACCGGATCTAGCGGCCCATTCCCCCCATTATGGCTGACCGAACCCAACGGCACTAGCTGCACTCTACCCTCCTTTTTAGCCTGATTCCAACTCGAAAACGATAGTATCGGCCAGCGTTTTGGAAACATCATCGCGCCTATTTGAGCGAGCATATCGCGACTGCCTGTCAGATGATAAAGCCGATCAATATCCGTCACACCATTGTTTCCGCTGAGCACACCCGACAGCGAAATCACTTCAATTGGCACATCCAGCGCATACTTCAAATAGGTCACTGCGCCCAGAGCCACCTGAGCCCCACCGCTATAACCCAACAGCGTAATCGGTGTTCCGGGCCGGTAATTCTGCTGCCTTAAACTATTCAAAATTACCTGCGCCGTGCCCCGATTGAACACCGGGCCGTAGCGATTATCGGTTGAAACTGCCACCTGAAACGTATTGCGCAAGTTCACAAGCATATCCAGCGGGCTTTGTTCATTCCAAGCTTCCAACCGATTTATTAAGCGCCAAACGGTCGAAAATGGCCTCTGCGCCGTCAGCGGTCTATTCAAGGCTGAATAAGCCAAAATATCTTGAACTAGAACAATATCAGGCGGTAATGCTGCGGCTAGCTCATCCAAAAAGTTTTGTACCCGTATGGGATAGTCAGCGCAGCTTTGAGAAATGCCATCTAGATAAATCAGGTAGCGGCTAGGAGCGGTGTTAGCGCGGTTGCTGCCTCCCTCACCAGAGCCCTGAGGATCGCTCAGCAGCTGATCTGAAACCTTACAGGGAATATGAGTTTCAATCCCATCTCCATACCAGCCAGCCCACCAGCCCAGCGCTTCAAAAGGAGACAATAAGCCTGCCACGAGCAGCGCAATTAGACTGACTCTGGCCAAATCCACGACCAGCCCAAGCAACTGATTATTAAACGCCAAATACCACTGTAGCCACCTACTATTAATCGGTGATAGCAGCACAATTGAACCCACCGCCAGCAGCACAATTCCGCTTAAGCTTAATAATCGTCTATTCATTGCCAGCCATTACTTAAACTCATCTTCCGCCAACCTTCGGTTAGTGCGACCATTATCCTCTAATTTTTGATTGACCCGCACATCGCCTAAATCTCCATCGTCTGGATGTTGAGCAAAATCGCTGTTGCCTAAATCTCTGCCTGCTAAACCTCTACCTGCCGGTGCTGACTGCGCTCTTAGTCCGGCATAAAGCTCTTCTGCAAGACGGTTGCGGTTTGTAATCAATTCCTCACCAGCCACCCAGTTCGTAATCCACTGCCCCAAAGACGCAATGGGTTGGCCCACCGTTTTTTGTAGCAATTGCAATACGACCCATCCCAAAGCCGCACTTTCAAAAGCAGCCCACCGCCCCAGGTCGGTAATGGCTTCAAGCCCCACCACAACGGCTAGTAAGGTCCAAATAGAGAGCAGCACAAACACCGCCCCGCCAAAGTAAGGCATAATCACAAAAATACTCAGCACCAAGGGCGCGTAGCTAACGCCTAAGGTTTTGAGTACCGCTGATAGCGAAAGCGGCTCAACAAACGTGAAATGAAGAATAGTCCAAATACTGACAGCCCAAAACCCATAACCCACCATAAAAAAAAGCGCTGAGATCAATAGGCTCAGTACAAACCGAAAAGGCCGTACCTGATTGATAAAAAGCACCACAATTTGACTAAGAGATTGAGCAAATCCAGCAATAAAAACGACACTTAAAGCCGCTAATAGACTGTGCGGTTGGGTAGAAAGACTTTGAAAAGTTTCAGTATGGAGCGATAAAGCGCCCGATATCAGTGACCCAAAATTAGAAAACGCGTCCTCTGTGGGCAGCTGACTTAGTAACTGGCTTCCCCTTTCAAATTGACTGTTCAAAAGTACTCCTTACGCAACGCTTAGACCGACTTTGTAACGCTATACCCTCACATCATCCTTGTCATTGCCATCTGCTCAAAATTTTGATGCCATTCAGTTCGACACCGCCAACGCCCTAAAAACACATCTGCTAATAAACTCCACAACAAACCCGCTAAACGTGCCTAATCACCCGGCAAGGATTCCCTACCGCAACGACATTCTCAGGAATATCCTTAGTTACCACGCTGCCTGCGCCAATGGTGACATTAGCACCAATTGAAACGCCTGGGCAAATAATCACACCGCCACCAATCCAAGCGTTATCGCCAATGCGGATCGGAGCTGCTAGCTCTTGGGTCGTCAGCCGAATCGCTGGATCTGTAGGGTGATAGGCCGCGTAAATCTGTACTTTAGCTGCGATTAAAACATTGTTGCCAATATGCACCGGGTTGCAGTCGAGAATGGTGCAGTCGGCATTAATGTACAGATTTTCACCCGCAAAGATATGACAACCATAGTCGCAGTAAAGCGGCGGCTCAATGGTAAAAGTTGTGCCAATTTCGCCAAACAGATTGCGAATGGCCTGCTGCTTGCGCTCAACCTCGCTTGGCCTGGCCGTATTGAAGTCGTATAGAAAGTCTAGCGCTTTCATATGCAGCGCCTTAAGCTCAGGATCGGCGGCTAGATAAAGCTCTCCCGCCAGCATTTTTTCTCGTTCTGTTTTTTCTAACATCATCTATTTTCTCTGATATAGCTGCCTATTTTTCCTATCTATTGTTATTTAAAGCGGCTGCGCACCACCTGCACCGGCAACCAAGGAGAGAACCAATAGTGAGCTTGCTTGACGACTAAGTTTTGAGAATGGATAGATCGAGAGTTGTCTGGCTGTAGGCTGTTTAGATGATCTCCTAGCTGACTGTTTAACTGACTGTCTAGATCATCATCAGGTTGAAAATAAACTAAGGCAATATTGTTGATGCCGACGACTTCTTGACCTTCTTGAAACCAGCGAGCCTTCCAGAATTTGAACCATGCTAGCCAGGGGTTTTGCGATCGCGCATGAGGCGGAATCAGTTCACCTAAGTAAGCATCTGTCATCTCTAGAGGCTCAGTTCGCTGCCGCTGTAGCCATCGCATTTGACAGCGCCAGTCGGCAGATATGTTTTGCAATTTAGCCTGTTTGATCAGCTGAGCCATTTGCTGAGTTTTGGCTTTGGCCGCTGGCAACTCTGTCATATTAGCCGGAGAAAATTGACCGACCCACTGGCGAGGTTTTTCGGGTAGCAGCCAGTCTTTGAGTCGCGTATGCAGAATGCGCGTGAGCATCTCTTCATTTTTCATGGCGCTAGAGGTGAACTGTACCAAAGTGGCACTGTAGCCAGAGGTCAAGTCTTCATAATCTACATGAATAGCAGAGCTGTAGTGAATATCTCCCGACAGGACAACGACCTTTTGACGATGCTGAAAAAGATTTGTTAGCAACGTAGCTAGCGCCTGATCGTGAAAATTCCAAGAATCTCCAACATCTGCTGAGAAGACTTTGCGGCGATTCAAATGCCATTGCTGAATCCAGTCGAGCACTCGCATTCCAAAGACGTTGGTGGGCGCGACAATAAAAGTAGCGTAAGCTGAGGCCATATCCACATCACTACCAAAATCACTGTTGGAATTGCTTGTAATAGATGGCAACGGCGATTGAGTGAGTGGATTGCTGATTTGCTGTTTAAAGGCACTAGGACTGATCAGCATCGGGGGATCAATGGGTTTGCCATCAATCGGATAGCCCCGGTAAGTGCGAGTATCTAATACAATCACTTCGTGGCAGGCACTACGGATAGTGTAATGCCAAGTAAGCGCCTTTTCGCTGCGCTGTAATATCCAAACCTGGCTGTCTTCAATAAATTCAGGTAGGCCAGTATGGGGATTGATGGGCGGTAAACCTAAATAGGTCGCGATCGCCTCTTTCGCTGCACCATCTTTGCCCTGAGATTTTGACCACTGCTGCGCCGCTAGCAGCAGATCGAAGCCCGATGTTCCAGCTGCAAACTGCTGAGGCGTATTGCCCCAAGCTTGAAAGGTTGCGTATGCCAGCAAGGCATTTTGGATGGTCTGATAACCTAGCGGCTTGCCCAGTATTCTCAGGCACCAAGCTTGGTTCAAGTTCCAATCATCACTGACATCGTGATCATCAAAAATAGTGTAAGTCGCAACATTTGCAAGTAATCGGCGCACTTTCCAAAGTGAGTACAAGAACTGCTCCATGTTGCACTTGTCATCATCCCAGCGACGGATGGTTTTGCGACCTTGAGTGATTTCTTTGCCATCCGGCAATCGAGCAGGCCAGCAGGCTGGAGAATGCGCCAGTAGGTAAGATGCACAATATTCTCCAAAGCTCAGTAAATGGCTAGTGGTACGTTCTTCTTTGCCCGTCAGTCCGGCCGTGAGCCCGGCTTGCTCTGTGGCGAACTGAGCCCTTTGACCGGCAGGCAGCTGCCTCGCTCGCACCTTCCAATTCAACGCCTCAGACGGTGAATTACCATCGTCTTGATCTAACGGCAGTTGCTCTTCCCAGCCTAAAAGCGCATCGCCGAGGGGAGTTGCAATCCACAGTAGCGGGTCAGCGACATCGTCGCCATAAATTTGATCGCCTGTCATCAAAAGCTGGTGAGGACGAGCTTGCGGGTTGTGAGCCTCGGTGGCAATTAAGCAGTCTAGAATGGGCAGCGCATCGAAGCCTTCACCGTGGGGCTTGCGGCAGGAGCCGTGGACTATTTTGAGATGGCTAAGCGCGTTAGGCGGCAGCGCAAAAGTTGGTTTTTGGTGAGCAAAGTAGCTAATAGATTCGGTGTCAGCCGCTGCTTTTGACTCAGGATGACTGAAGTTACCGGGGCGGCTGAGAGCAGCCGATAGAGAGTAGGTGCAATCTTGAGCAGTGAAATGAAGGTCGTAGGCGTAGAGGCGATCGCTCTCCAGCACAGCACCCGCCGCCGCCTGCTCCAGATGCAGCGGCTGAGCCGTGACCGCGACGACATGTAAATACTGGCCTAGCGCGACAGTTTCCTGCTCGCCTCGAAAAACGCATTGACCTAGCCGCTCTCCCGCCTGCTGCGTTTCAAAAATTTGTAAATCCACCCGGCAAGGCTGCTTGAGCGCCACCCAAACCGTTACCGACGTAGCCTCTGTGCGCCGTAGAATCGGCCCAGCTAGCAGCAGCGGTAGATCCTTTAAAAGCTCATCATTAGAGAGATAGTCCATACCAACTAAAGGATACAGGTGAATTGGCTATTCTATTTTGAATCTATTCGGATTGGAAAACTATGATTTAGATCAGATTTAAATTTGTAAAGTCCAAAGTTAAAGTTTAAAGATGCTGGATGATCCTACGTAAAAAATCTATCGTAGTCGTTGACAGCCGCCTAATCGGTCTGTCAATAGGCTTAGAAATTTGTTCAAATTCATGCCACCTGATCGCTACCCGGCTAGCAGCCCACCGCTGATCTTCCGCAGCGCCTTATGAACCATATCCGCGTACTTCAACTCGCCCGTCAAAATTTTCATCATCGCCTTCGTTGCCCCAGGCTGCTTCATAATTACCCGATAGCCGATCCGAGGCGCAGTGTAAAAAGCCTGCGCTAACCGTGAGGCCAGGCGCATTTCACTACCTAACTCGGTATTGACGATACGCGTATAGTTCGCTAACGCTTCAGCCTCGCCTGCTAAGGACTGATCTATGGCCTCGGCCGCCTTTATCCCGGTAAACATGGAAGGTCGAATGCCCTCTGCCGTAAACGGATCGACCATGCAGGCCGCTTCTCCAGCGAGCAAAGCATTTTGTGTGTGCAAAATCTGATCGCCCTGCCATATGCACACCGGGTGGCCGTGCTTTGGCGTCGCGTCACCATCTACGCCAAAGGCCGCTGCGTAGTCCACCATTGGCTGCAAAAGATCGTTGCTTTTGCGATCGCGCCCACTGTGAAAAACACCGCTCCCAATCGAATAGCCATCCCGTTTCGGAAAATTCCACACATAGCCGTTCTTCAACATCCCAAATTCAAAATGCACCACATGGCCATCGTCTACCAATACCTTCGGCTCAATTTCAATTGCGCCGCCTATATTCTTGGCCTGACGCGCCTTAAAGCCTAGCCAATTAGTCAAGGACCCTTTCGCTCCATCGGCAGCAATTAAATAAGTTCCTGATACAGTTTCATGGCGGCTAGTTGTAACCTGCCAGTGGTCTCCTTCAAACGCAATCCCAGTGGCCTTCGTAGCATCTTGCAGCACCGCGCCTTTGGACTGAGCCTGCTGCACAATATAGTGATCAAACTCATCACGCCGCACCATCCAAATCGGCACACCCAAGTCTGCTTCTACCGCATCTTCCAGCTTCCAGGTGTAGCGAGCGCGAGTTACTTTTTGTGAAATCACCGGCTCAAAGTCAAAATCAAACCAATTTGCAACTTGAGGTGAAACCCCGCCACCACAAGGCTTATAGCGCGGCAACGAAGCCTTTTCTAATAGCAACACCCGATGCCCTTTTTGGCTCAAATGGTAGGCCGCACTTGCGCCCGCAGGGCCAGCACCCACAATAATGCAGTCGTATCGTGACATAAGCCATCCTAAGCTCAACGGACAAAAGCCCTACAAGTCTACCCTGATGTCAGGGCGAAAATAGGGCTTCTTATATGGCTATTTTTATCCAGTGAAAGCCTGAAAGTTTTCAACTGGAAAGTGATCTAAGCGAACCTTAGGCAAGACCTGTATTAGCGCCCCGACGTCCCGTCGCCAGCTCAACTTTGACAATGGTGCCGCCCATTTTTTGAATGCGCTGTTGCTCTTTAAACCAATTGTCGTAAGGAACTAACTTTGTGAAGTAAGTATTTTGTAGCTCACGCTGAGTCCGAATCCTGGTTTGACTGGGGACACAGGCGGTGACTCGAAACATTCGCATAGCAAGGGCCTCTTGTTTATCTGGAAGGGTGTTATCTGGGGAAAGGGTATCTAAGAAAGAAGTATTTGGCTAAAAGGTATCTAGAAAGGCAAGGCCAATTGAGGTGCCTTAAAACTGTCTAAACCTTCGTGTGGGCGCACTCAAAACAAAAGATGCCCAAACACTAGAGCAGCGCTAACTCAACGCTAATCAGCAATCAATCAACAATCGAGCAAACACACTAGTGCAGAATTGTTCTAAATTGCCAAGAAATACTATCAAAATCTGTATAAAAGACCGTTTAAAGTCGCGTTAAACAGGTCTAAAACACTATCTAGAAGTCTAAAAAATCAATGCTAATCAACCGAAGCCTCTCAGCGTTCCAAAAGCCCTAAAGCTTTTTTGACTGTTAAGCCTTCAATTTTCTAACACTCATCCTAGACTTCTAGACAGAAGAGTTAGAAACACCGAAACTCACTGATGAATCATGAATGAGCAAATCATAAATGAAAACAGTAAATTTAGAAGTGAATCTGAAAATGAACCCACCACTGAACGTGGAAGTTAATCTAGCAGTTAATCTAAGTACTGACTTTGAAGCTTCCAATCCATTCAACGCTTCGCAAAAGACTTAATGCTCTACGAAAGGTCGCCTGCAAAAGCATTAGCTTAAAAACCAGCCTTGAGATCAACTCAAAACCTAGCTCAAGCCAGAACAGATGAAGTCGAAGTAAACGCCCATTTCTTTGCCAGCGTCAGCGCCGACCAAGCTAGCCGTCACTTCTTTCATTGCTTGGATTGCTTGAACTGTAGCCCCTACGGGTACGCCCAAAGAGTTGTAGGTTTCTTTCAGACCGTTGAGCACGCGCTCATCGAGAATGGAAGGATCGCCTGCCAACATGGCATAAGTAGAGTAGCGCAAGTAGTAGTCGAGATCGCGAATGCAGGCTGCATAGCGACGAGTCGTATACATGTTGCCGCCGGGACGAGTGATGTCAGAGTACAGCAGTGACTTTGCCACAGCTTCTTTGACAATTTCAGCAGCGTTAGCACTGATAGAGGTAGCCGCACGAACGCGCAGCTCACCAGTTTGGAAATAAGCTTTAAGCTTATCCATTGAAGACTGATCAAGGTATTTACCTTGAACGTCTGAAGCATTAATTACAGCAGTAATTGCATCTTGCATCGGGTGTGCTTCCTTAAAGTGGACTTGACATGATCTGTGCAGGGCTTTTGTTCACTAGGTTAGGTGCAGCAGCTATACACAGTTAATATGCGAAAAAGGGACGGTCGCAGCTTACTGCAAGCCACCAACTACATAGTCGAAGTAAGCCGCAGCTTCAGCCGCATCTTCACCAGACATCATGGAGCTAGCAACGCCCTTCATGCAGCGAATAGAATCAGCCATCCCTGGGATGGAGGTGCCAAGAGAGTTGTACATCTCACGCGCGCCCACCAGGCCAATTTCTTCGATAGGGGTGACATCACCGGCAACCACACCGTAGGTGATGAGGCGTAGGTAATAGTCCATATCGCGCAGGCAAGTTGCGGTCATTTCTTCACCGTAGGCATTGCCACCGGGAGAAACAATATCAGGACGCTTCTGAAATAGCTGATCGCCAGCGGTTTTGACGATGCGCTCACGGGACTCAGTTAGCACCTGAGCAATGCGAACACGACGCTCACCAGAGGTGACAAACCCCTTAATGCGATCCAACTCGCCGGGGCTGAGGTAGCGGGCCTCAGCGTCAGCATTCACGATTGACTTCGTGACTATACTCATTAATGGATTCCTCCGAAAGAATAAACCAGATGAGTTTCACTGGCTTTCAAAAAAAACAAATAGCTGAAACTAGCGAATGGCGTTCTGTTTGGGCCTTGAGCTAAAGCCGGTTAAAGCTTTTGGCTAAGGGCTATGGAACTCTAGAGTCTGTTGAAATAGACAGGCTTTGTAAAAACCTCAGGTTTTCTAACCTCAGTTTTTAACCTATCGCTTGCTAATGAGCAAGTTGTTCATTCTTTTAGATTTAAAGATTCCAGTCGGCTCAATCTTGGTTGGCTCAGCTACCTTCCGTAAACATTTTCCGGCATTGAGCTTACCTTCTTAGGACTTCGGCAATATTTCGTAATAAATATCCTCAGTTTTAGCAAGAAGCTTGTTCCATCTTGTTTCTATTGAGAATTTATATTGATGATGCCTCACGCCTTATCGCACGACTCAAAGGGGACTTGCTGATGACGCAAATCCCCTTTGTATAGTCATTCGATAGCCTACGGTCAGGAACTCACCAAGCAGCTAGCCTTGATCTATAGCGCCTGCCATCAGCGGCAGTTGCTCAACGGGCGTAGTTGAGCTTGAGGCACTAAAGCTAGGTACGACCACATCGCTGCTTTGCTTAGTCAAGCGGTTGTACAAAATCTCCGTATTGGGGAAGTTGGCCGCAGGCAGCGTGGGGAATCTTCGGTAAGGGACGGTGTCTTCGCCAAAGTACTGGGCGTATTCTGGCGTATCGACGAGGGCTCTAATGAAGCCTCGAATGCCCTCGGAAGCGAGGATTTTGTTGTACTTGCGAATTTCAAGCTGATCTTGAGGGGCGCGGCCTAAGAAATGCTTGGTGCCTAGCTCAATCACTTTGGTGTTGGGATAGGGCGCGTAGAATTCCTTGATGTACAGCCCTGAGCAGCCGAGCCCTTCAATGAACTCTTTGAGATTGATTTCACCGTTGCCGAGCTTGCTCTCTAGCTCCGAAAATTCGCTGCTCTTGATCACATAGGGCGCAATATCACGCTCAAAAATCTGCCGGTACGCCGCTTGCGCAACGGTTTTGACAGCGATTTTGTCAAAGGTGTTGGTGAGCTTGAAGCGCTTGGTTTGTTCGCGCTGAACGCTGACGCCTTGGCCGACGCGCTGCTTGACTTCGGGAACTGGCCGCTGGCTAGAAACCGTGCCTAGCTCGATAAAGCGAGGGGTGGCTTTTTGCTCGACGCGAGCGCCTGTATCTTGGATGGAGCCGACTCGGAGCGATCGCATTGACTGCCCTGCCGGGGTCAAATACCGCTCATAAGGCACCGTATCTTCACCAAAGCACTCGCTATACTCTTGCGAATCAATGATTGCATCGACCAAGGCGTAGAACCCTTTTTTGGCACAGATATCAAAGTACTGATTAGTTTCATTTCGGCCATAGGTGGGGCGACCTAGCAGACGGCGGTGAATGTATTCCACAGCCTTCATTACATAGAGAGAAGTCCAGTAGGTTTTGCGAAATGCCTCAGACTTAGCCACGGCTCTCACGAAGTCGCGGAGACTGATTTGCCCCGATTCTAGCTGGCTTTCTGCCGCTGTGAGCCGCTGTCCGGCATACACATCACGGCCAAACACCTGACGATACACCGCGCTGACAATCGCCTGAGTCGATTTCTCGGTGTACTTAATGCTACTGTTGCTACCCGTATAGGCAGTTTGCTCTAGCTTGAAGACTTTAGGGCCGAGTGAACCCGGTGCTTTGGGTCTAGCGGCTGGGTTGCTGAGCTGATTGTCAATACCCGCCCCTTGGCGAATCAGAATGCGGCGAGTGTCCTTGTTAAAGGGAGCCGGTCGATTGCTAGGATTGCGCGTCTCTTTCGGAAAAATCGCGCCGAACTGAATTTCGAGCGGGTCATTGCCAGAGCCGTAAACGTGCTGATCGGGCAGAGGCTGATTGTAAGCAGCAAACAAAGTAACAAACTGAGGCACCTTACGGAACGGCGCACTGTAGTTAAACAGATCTTGCTGAGCGCCCCAATTGCGGCATTCTTGCGCTTCTTGGCCTAAGCCGCGAATGTAGGGAACGGTTTCTTCACCGAAGTAATCGGCGTATTCTTGCGAATCGACTAGCGCATCAATCAGCGCCGCTAGGCCACCGTCAGACACGATAGAAAAATATTTTTGCACTTCTTCCCTAGAGCTAGGGCCGCGACCGAGAATATGCCGGAAGGCCAATTCCAGAGCCCGACTGTTAATAAAGGGCTCAAAAAACTGCTTGCGGTACAAAGGCGACTTAGCTAAGCGGCGAATGAATTCCTTCATTGAGATTTCGCCGTTTCTCACCTTGGATTCTAAATCTGAAATCGATTGAGAATAGGCGCGGGTAATGTCACGCTCAAACACCTGCCGGTAGGCGGCTTTGATGGCATCGTTTTTCTCTGTCCGGGAAAGGCCGGGCTTCATCGCGTATATGGGCCGGTTTTCTGAGGCGTTGTAGTAAATCTGAGGAAGCTGTAAGCCCTGCAAATCTTTAGAAGCGCGCTGACGCACTTTATTAGAAGGGGTAGGACCTTTAAATTCGGCAAGCATCACATCGAAGTACTGACGCAGAATGTCTTGAGCCTCGCTGTCACCTTTGAAGTAGCCAATTGAGGCTCCTCTCATACTTTGCAGGGCCACGATGGTCGCGGGGGTAGAGCAGGCGTTTTCAATGATTTCGCGCAGGCCGCGAACGTTCACTTTAATAATGTTGGGATCGCCAGCTACGACGGCGTAGGTGAGGTAGCGCAAAAACCAGCTCATGTCCCGTAGGGACTTTTGCATGTTGCTAGGACCGTAACGCGCTACGTTAATGGGTCTAAATCCAGATGGAGCAACGCCTGTATCCGGATTGTTCACCAGGAGATTGCGAACGCCGCTGAAGATGCCGCCTTTGTCGCTGCCATTGTTGCCACTAGTGCTCGCGACAAAAGTAGCGGTGCCTAGTTTGGTGGCTTCTTTTTGATCGAGAACGGTGCCGCCTCGGGTCATTTCGATGGGGGTGTCGGCTTTCTCTAGATAGGCTAGAGCCGATCCGCCGGTGAAAATTCGGTTGGCCGCTTGAGAGACAATCAGTTCGCTATAGCGAGTCAGGGTTTGAGCAATTGCCAAACGCTTCATGCCGGAATTAAAGAAAGTCTTGAGTTCACCCAGTTCGGTGTTCTCCATGTAACGGTCTTTTTGCTCCGCTTGAGAAATCGTCGAAGCGGGTAAGGTTTGATAAAGTTGGGGCCGCGCTACAGAGCTTCCGCCACTAGCTGTCACTGTCATGGGTTCTCAAAGACTCCCTATATAAGAATTAGGTCGTTAATAAAGGCTGAAAATTTGAATGAGTTACGATCGCTGATCGCCGTTGGTCGCCACCGAATCTTTTGGGTAGATCTGGGCTTGCTTATTTTTTAGAGTAAAACGATTTGGAATCGCTACTGTCAGATTGTTAAGAACCGTATTGTTCAGCCGGTTGTGTTTATAAATCATACGAGACGGTTGAACTCTCTGAGAGTAGAGATAAGTTTTGTAATTTTTAATTTCTTTCAATTTCACATTCTTTTGGGCAACCCGGAATGCTACAAGCTGAAAGGGAATCAAAGAAGTTTTATTCTATAAGCCTGCATTTCCGCCCTATATATCCTTGAAAAGCGCAAAAAATGAGAGATGAGACAGTTGCAAAAGCTCAGGCGTTAGACGGCCATTCGGCGATTAGTTCGGCAGTTGCCAGACTTTATGACACCTATCCTTTTCCGCCCGAACCCCTGCTAGATGAAGCGCCTCCTGGCTACAACTGGCGCTGGCACTGGCCGAGCGCGTACAGCTTTTGTACGGGCCAAACGCCTGCGACGAACCAGGTGCGAATTCTGGATGCGGGCTGCGGTACGGGTGTGGGCACAGAGTATTTGGTGCATCTCAATCCTGAGGCCGAAGTGGTGGGAATGGATTTGAGCGCAGGGGCGATCGCAGTCGCTACCGAACGCTGTCAGCGTTCTGGAGCCAACCGGGTCACCTTTCACAACCTCAGCATTTACGATGTCGATCAAATTCCTGGTGAGTTTGATCTAATTAACTGTGTAGGTGTGCTGCACCACATGCCCGACCCCGTGCGCGGCCTTCAGGCCCTAGCGACGAAGCTCAAGCCGGGCGGCATTCTCCATATATTTGTCTATGCCGAACTGGGCCGCTGGGAAATTCAGCTCACGCAAGAAGCGATCGCGCTATTACAGGGGCCCAATCGCCAGGGTGACTATAAAGACGGTGTACAGGTTGGCCGCACTTTATTCTCATCGCTGCCGGATCAAAACCGCATCCGGCAGCGTGAGGAAACCCGCTGGGCCATGGAAAACCAGCGTGATGAGTGCTTCGCCGATATGTATGTGCATCCACAGGAAATTGACTACAACGTCAAAACCCTGTTTGAGCTGATCGATGCATCGGGGCTGGAGTTTGTC
This sequence comes from uncultured cyanobacterium, assembly GCA_963740915.1. Lineage (GTDB taxonomy): Bacteria > Cyanobacteriota > Cyanobacteriia > Phormidesmidales > Phormidesmidaceae > Phormidesmis. Next base: position 34,230 of record CAVUFV010000001.1, on the reverse strand, counting down.
GGCTTTTCCAATCCGCAGTATTGGGATTTGTCTCGCTTGATTGGCGCTGCGCCGGATTTGATGGCGCGTGCTAGTGAGTTGGCAGAGCGCGATCGCTACCGCCTCATAGAAGTACTCGATCCAGAAATTACTCACTACGAATTTTTTCTCAGCCGTCCGCCGCTGAAAAAGATTGATTGGACAGACGATACGCTGCTGGCATCAGCAATTCCAGAACGTCATGCCTGCATGGAAGGCTGGCCTAGCCGCAGCTTTTTCAACTACGACTATCAGGTGGTTTCGATCAGCGCTCAAGAATTTGCGTTTTTAGAAAAGTGCGAACCGCAGCAAGCTCATTCGGTAATGGAGATTCTCGCTGATTTGGGCTTAGCCAGTGAGTTAGACGGTGGGCTGGATTTGGTGCGATCGCTCCAAGCTCGTCAGCTGATTATGCTAAAGCCGCCACAGCCCTAGCACCAAATCTATGATCAAAACTTTTTTCTTAAGTATTGTTGCCATGATATGATCAAATCGAAGTTTGGCAGGGGTTGGCTCTGGCCAAAGTAGGTTGATTTCCCAAACTTTTTCGCACTTTTTTGCATTCTGATTTTTTCGCGCTCCGATCTTTTTCGCATTTTTTCGCACTCTGCTAAATGGATTCTGTTACTGTGACCTCTGCTGAAAATTCGACCCAGAACCTAAGTAGAAAGCCTAATAGAAAGCAAAATAGAGTCCGTAAAGAATATTCTTCTGAATATTCTGGCTTACGTCTAGGCAGCGTTCATCCGATTACCGTCGAGGATGCGATTGACGTAGAGCAATTAGAGACAGCAGAAAATGGCGTAATCAGTCGGATGGCAAACCTAGGCAGCAGATCTCCAAGGACACTTGTCGAGTCTTTTGCTCCAACTCAATCTGGGCGAGAATCTGGGTCAGCTCAAAATGGTTCGATCAAACCTGCCGAAAGCAACGAGGTTTTGCTGCCGCCGCCTTCTGAGGCGTCCATGCAAGACTTCTACCAGCTACAGCAAAATCTACTGGGCCTGACCGCTGCTTTCGGATCTGTCATATTTTTCTGTGTCTGGGGAGTCTACTCCCTGCAAATTGCCCTTGGCTACATGCTGGGCGCTGTTTCAGGTGTTGTATACCTCAGGATGCTAGGGAAAAACGTCAGCGCCATTGGCCGGCAAAATAAAAACTCAAGCGCCGGGCGACTGGCTATTTTTGCCGGAGTGATGATTGTGGCCCTGCGATGGGATCAAGTAGAAGTAATTCCCGTCTTTTTAGGTTTTTTGACTTATAAAGCCGCCATTATGGCCTACGTCCTGTGGACAGTCATGAAGCCTCAGCCAATTTCAGCTCAACCAGTGGAAAGTCAGCCAGTGGAAAGTCGTGCCGCCAAAGCGCAAAGCACTCATTCTCAAGGCAATGCTGCTTAAGCGGGCCTTGCCCTTATGGCTGAATCCCACTGGCTGGCACTGAGCTTATTGTGGAAGCCTTTGGCAAAAAGTTTCTCAGCCTTTTAGCGCGTCCTCTAGCGCACATCCTATTGATACTTGATACTCGAAATGGTAATGCTAAATACCCTGCACTTAATAAATCCCTCGATTTGGGCTGGTCCACTGGCTAAGCTCGAACTAGGCAATCACTATTATTGGACGCTGGGCGGACTCAAGCTGCACGGTCAGGTCTTTTTGGTTTCTTGGTTTGTCGGCGCTCTGATCATCGGGACGGCTTTTCTCGCCAGCCGCAAGATAGAGCGGGTGCCCTCTGGCCTGCAAAACTTTATGGAATATGCGCTGGAGTTTATTCGCGACTTAGCCAAAGACCAAATCGGCGAAAAGGAATACCGCCCCTGGGTGCCTTTTGTCGGCACATTATTCCTGTTTATATTTGTCTCTAACTGGTCAGGCGCGCTGATTCCTTGGAAGCTTATCCACATTCCAGGTGGCGCTGAACTGGCTGCGCCTACCAACGACATCAATACAACAGTTGCACTTGCCCTCTTGACCTCGCTGGCTTACTTTTATGCAGGCTTTCGCAAACGCGGCCTGGGCTACTTTGCAAAGTACATTGAGCCGATTCCATTGCTCATGCCAATCAACATCTTAGAGGATTTCACCAAGCCACTTTCTCTGAGCTTCCGTCTGTTTGGTAATATTTTGGCAGATGAATTGGTAGTTGCCGTATTGGTGCTGTTAGTGCCTTTGTTCGTGCCGCTGCCGGTAATGGTGCTGGGCCTCTTTACCAGTGCCATTCAAGCGCTGATTTTTGCGACTCTAGCTGCTGCCTACATTGGTGAAGCCATTGAAGGCCACGGTGGAGAAGAGCATGGCTAAGATCTGCTCTACTGGTAAAAGCTTTCTAGATTCGGAGAGCTTTTTTTGTGAGTTCGCCGGATGACAGCTAGATAATAAGGGAAATAGCAGATCCCATAATTCCACAACAATTCAGCTTGAGCGCGGGAGACTCTCATAAATCTCTTTCTCCACGGGTTTTAAAAGTCACAGTTAAAAGCTGTGAAAGACCTGATCCCACTTTAAACACACTAAAGGAAAAACATCATGGATCCGACTATTGCTAGCGCTTCTGTCATTGCCGCCGGTTTGGCGATTGGTCTAGGCGCGATTGGCCCTGGTATTGGTCAAGGTACAGCGGCTGGTCAGGCTGTAGAAGGGATTGCCCGTCAGCCTGAAGCTGAAGGCAAAATTCGCGGCACGCTCTTGCTCAGCTTGGCTTTTATGGAAGCACTTACCATCTATGGCCTAGTGGTTGCGCTCGTTTTGTTGTTTGCAAACCCCTTCGCATAGTTCAACGGTTGGGGCCGGAGGATCTTCTTTCTGCCCCGATTTGCTCAGCCTAATTTGCTTTATTTAGCACTTTTATCGATAGCGCTTTTACCGTAGCTATTTCAATAAAGTTCAATAAAGACTAATTAGGCAAGTGCATCTTCTCCTGGGTATTTACAAATATTGAATTTGTAAATACTTGCGAAAAGCTCTGAAAGATAGCGGTCGAACAATTTCAGCGAGATTGAGAAAAAGATCATGTGGACGGGACTGACATTACTGGCTGTTGAAGCCGCTGAAGCGACTCAAGAGGGCGGTGGGCTGTTTGACTTAGACGCCACCTTGCCGCTGATGGCCATTCAGTTTTTGATTTTAATGGCTGTATTGAATGCCATTTTTTACAAGCCTTTGGGTGCGGCTATCGACGAGCGCGATACCTATGTCCGAGAGACCAAGGGCAACGCTCAAGAGCGCTTGGCCAAAGCTGAAAAACTGGCGGCTGAGTATGAGCAGTCTTTGGCAGCAGCGCGCCGTGAAGCGCGCGGTGTGATTGAGCAGGCTCAGGCCGAGGCTCAAAAGCTGGCCGCGCAAAGCCAGGCGGCAGCGCAGCAAGAGGCAACGGCTCAGCGCGAGTCGGTGCAGCAAGAGCTAGATCAGCAAAAGGCGGCGGCGATGTCGCAGCTAGAAACTCAAGTGGATAGCTTGAGCAATCAGATATTGAGTAAGTTGCTCGGCTCGGCGGCTTAGTAGTTAGGTTTGCTGAAGCCAACCGAGCATTCTAGAAAATAATTTCTAGAAATAATCTCTGGGAAAAGACGCAGTAGCAGTGCAGTAGCAGTATAGGTATCGAACGTGTTAACGGAAGCGTGGGGGCTGCTGGCCTCTGAGACAAAAGGATTTGGGTTGAACTTCGACATCTTCGAAGCTAACTTGATTAACCTGGCTATTATTATTGGCGTTATGGTCTACTTTGGCCGTGGCTTTTTGGGCGGTAAGCTCAAAGAGCGTCGCGATGTCATTGAAGAGGCGATTACACAAGCTGAATCGCGGCAAAAGCAGGCGGCTTCTGCCTTGGCCGAGCAGCAGCAAAAGCTGCAAATGGCAAAAAAACAGGCTGAGCAGATTCGTACTGAAGCGCAAACCAATGCTGAAAGCGCGCGTCAGGCGGTGTTGGCACAGTCAGCCAAAGATATTGAAAGGCTCAAAGCATCCGCTGCTCAAGACTTGACTTCTCAACAGGATAAGGTCATGCAAGAGTTGCGCAAGCGAGTCGCAGAGATGGCGATTGAGCGGGTTCGGGGGAATTTGCCTAACGCTCTCAATGAAGGTGTTCAAGCCAAGCTGGTAGATCAAAGCATTGCGCAGTTAGGCAACTAGGATTTAGGAGATTTAAGGAAAATCATGAGTACTGCTACTTCAGAGGTTGCTGCTCCTTACGCCCAGGCGCTGCTATCGATTGCGCAATCGAGCAATCAGGTGGATGAGCTAAGTAGGATCGCATCTGATCTGCTCAACCTGCTTAAAGCATCAGGCGATTTGTCCGCACTTTTAGCTAGCCCGATTACGAACAGCGACGTCAAAAAAGGCGTGTTGAACACCGTCTTAGGAGACGATGCCAACGGATCTATGAAAAATTTTCTGATGCTGCTAGTTGATCGGGGCCGCATTTATTTAGTAGAACCCATTTTGCAAGAGTTTCAGGTCAGAGTTCGGGCATTGCAGCAAACGGTTTTAGCTGAGGTGACCTCGGCTATCGCTTTGAGCGAAGAGCAAACCGAAACGGTACGCCAGAAGGTGAAGGAAATGACACAAGCAACCTCCGTGGAGATTGTGTCTCAAATAGATCCTGATTTGATTGGCGGGGTGATCATTCAAATTGGCTCCCAGGTGCTAGATGCTAGCATTCGCGGTCAGCTTCGTCGGATTGGCTTACAGCTGGGCTTAGCTTAGCGCGCCGTTGACGATTGCGTTCCAAGACTATTCGCTTCGAGGCCGCGATTTAAAGAATAGTTTTTTGTCCATATCAGTCCATATCAGTAGTTAGTAGAGCGACTCCTAATGATCAGCATCAGACCCGATGAAATCAGCAGCATTATTCAAAAGCAGATAGAAGAGTACGATCAGAGCGTCAAAGCAGATAGCATTGGCACGGTTTTGCAGGTGGGTGATGGCATTGCCCGAATCTATGGCCTAGACAATACCATGGCGGGTGAACTGCTTGAATTTGAAGACGGTACCGCCGGCATCGCCCTCAACTTAGAAGAAGACAACGTGGGTGCGGTGCTGATGGGCACAGGCCGCACTATTCAAGAGGGCAGTACGGTAAAATCGACCGGTAAAATTGCTTCTGTCCCTGTCGGTGAAGCCATGTTGGGCCGCGTAGTCAATACGCTAGGTGAGCCGTTAGACGGCAAAGGCGACATCAATACCAGTGAAACTCGCTTAATCGAATCTCCAGCTCCCGGCATCATTGATCGTAAGTCGGTGTATGAACCTTTGCAGACTGGAATTACCGCCATTGATGCGATGATTCCGGTGGGCCGGGGTCAGCGAGAATTGATTATTGGCGATCGCCAGACCGGCAAAACAGCGATCGCCATTGACACCATTCTCAACCAGGCCGATCAGGACGTGATTTGCGTCTATGTCGCCATTGGCCAAAAAGCCTCTTCCGTCGCACAAGTTGTGGGTCTGCTTGAGGAGCGCGGCGCACTTGACTATACCGTTGTGGTTGCAGCCAATGCCAACGATCCAGCGGCCCTTCAGTATTTGGCTCCCTACACAGGCGCTTCGATTGCTGAGTACTTTATGTACAAAGGCAAAGCGACCCTGATTATCTATGATGACTTGACTAAGCAAGCCCAGGCTTACCGCCAAATGTCGCTGTTGCTCAAGCGTCCACCCGGTCGTGAAGCCTATCCCGGCGATGTGTTTTATTTACACTCCCGCTTGCTAGAGCGCGCCGCTAAGCTCAGCCCCGAACTCGGTGAAGGCAGCATGACCGCCCTGCCGATTATTGAAACGCAGGCAGGGGACGTTTCCGCGTATATTCCAACCAACGTAATTTCAATTACCGATGGTCAAATCTTCCTGTCTTCCGATCTGTTCAACTCCGGCTTGCGGCCCGCAATTAATGCCGGCATCTCGGTATCACGGGTGGGTTCAGCCGCGCAAACCAAGGCCATCAAAAAAGTGGCTGGTAAAGTCAAGCTAGAGCTCGCTCAGTTTGATGAACTTCAAGCATTTGCGCAATTTGCTTCCGACCTCGATCCGGCTACTCAAGCTCAGCTAGCGCGCGGGCAGCGTTTGAGAGAAATTCTCAAGCAAAAGCAGTATGCGCCTCGGACATTGCCTGAGCAGGTTGCGGTAATCTACGCAGGCATTAACGGTAAGCTCGATGATGTGCCCGTTGAAAAAGTTGCTGACTACGTGAGCGAACTGATTGCCTATCTCAATACCAGCAAAAAAGCATTTGTCGATGAAATCAACAGCAAAAAGGTGTTGAGTGACGAGGCCGTTGAGCTGCTAAATGCGGCGATTGATGAGAGCAAGCAGGCATTTTTGGCCGCGTAGGGAGACGCGTCTGAGGCCGCTATTTGCTTAGGGTTTATCATTTTAAGCTTTGATTGCTAGCGGCCTTACAAATAAAAACTATGGCTAATTTAAAACTGATCCGTGATCGCATTCAGTCGGTCAAAAATACGCGCAAAATCACCGAAGCAATGCGACTCGTAGCGGCTGCTAAAGTGCGTCGCGCTCAGGCTCAAGTCAACGCGACTCGCCCCTTTGCTGATCGCTTAGCGCAGGTGCTGTACGGATTGCAGAGCCGGTTAAAGTTTGAAGATACGTCTGATCTGCCGCTCTTGCAGCAGCGCGAGGCTGAAAAAGTTGCGTTGCTAGTAATTTCGGGCGATCGCGGCCTCTGCGGTGGCTACAATGCCAACGTCATCCGCCGCGCCGAAATTCGCGCTAAAGAGCTAGCCGCTGAAGGACTAGACTTCACCTACGTATTAGTCGGGCGTAAGGCTATTCAATACTTTGAGCGTCGCAATGCGCCGATTTCTGCCAAGTATACGGGCCTAGAGCAAATTCCAACCGCCGACGAAGCCTCCACAATTTCTGAAGAGCTGCTTTCTTTGTTTCTTTCGGAAACGATTGATCGCGTCGAACTGGTTTACACCAAGTTTTTATCTTTAGTTAGCAACAAGCCTGTCACTCAAACGCTGCTGCCCCTCGATCCTCAGGGTCTAGAAGCGCAAGACGACGAAATTTTTCGGCTGACCAGCCGCGAAGGTCGTTTGGCGGTAGAGCGAGAAGACGCGCCTGATGTGGCCGTTAGTGAATTTCCAAAAGACATGCTGTTTGAGCAAGATCCGGCTCAGATTTTGGATGCGCTGCTGCCTTTGTATCTCAATAACCAGATTTTGAGAGCAATGCAGGAGTCAGCTGCGAGTGAGCTCGCCTCTCGAATGACGGCGATGAACAGCGCTAGCGACAACGCTAAAGAGCTGATGAAAACGCTTACGCTTTCTTATAACAAGGCCCGTCAGGCCGCGATTACTCAAGAGATTTTGGAAGTTGTTGGCGGCGCGGCGGCGTTGGGGTAAGCGGTTCTTGACCGCTGACTTTTAATAGTTTTGACTAATAGTTTCGACTTAAAGCAGGGCCAAAGCCCTGCTTTTTTTGTGAATTGAACTCAGTTCGGCTCAAGCAAATCGCGGCGCTATGCGGCGACAGGCACCGGAATGTAGCCCATTTCTTCTAATTTTGCGATTACTTTGTTTACGCTTTCTTCTAAGGTTTCTTTGTGAGTTTCACAATTTACCTCAGGATTTAGCGGCGCTTCGTAAGGATCGCTAATGCCAGTGAACTGTTTGATTTCACCAGAGCGGGCTTTGGCATACAGCCCTTTCACGTCACGCTGCTCGCACACTTCTACCGGAGCACTGACGTACACCTCAATAAAGTCACCGATGCGGTTGCGCACTTCATCGCGAATGTTGCGATAAGGAGAAATAGCCGATACCAGCACAATCACGCCATTGCGGGTGAGCAAATGTGAGACAAAACCGATGCGGCGAACGTTTTCATCGCGATCTTCTTTGCTGAAGCCTAAACCCTTGGTGAGGTTGGTGCGCACAATGTCACCATCAAGGATTTCTAAGCTGAGGCCGCGATCGCGCAATTTTTCGGTCAGTGCATCGTTAATAGTTGTTTTACCGGCACCGCTAAGCCCAGTAAACCAAACTGTAACGCCCTTTTGTTGGCCCTTTTGTGGGAATGACACTGGTACTGATGGCATTCTACTTAATTCTCCTAATTACAATCACATTTCATAATCACAATAAGCATATTCACACTAAGTGAGTCATTTCCGCTTAAAAAAACGGTGAAGCGATTGCTTCAGTGCCAAGATTTACCGCCGAGAGGGTGGTTCAACCGCTGAGGTAACTAGAGGATTGGTTGCTAACGATGGGCTCACGGCTGCCTCTGTCTCCAAGCGGTTATTTTGCCTGTCTGCTTCCATTGCTAGCTTCGGCTTGACGTACAGGTTTTCTAATAGCACAGCCCCACCCGCCACCCAAGGCGGCACAATCAGCGCGCCAATAATGCCCAGTAACTGCGTACCGCCTAGCACTGCTAATAGCTGATAGAGCGGATGCACCCCCACCGAAGAGCCTACCAGCAGCGGATCGAGAACATAGGTTTCAATATTTTGAATAATGGCGTAAAAAATAATCACCCACAGCACGATCCAGCCACCCTGCGGAATCGCGACTACGAGCGCCGGAATTGCGCCCAAGATGGGGCCCAAAAAAGGAATCAGATTGGTGACACCGGCTATAGCGCCTAAGCCAATGGCAAAGTCTTTTAGACCTAAAAAGCTCAAACCGATGCTGGTTACTAAAGCTAGCGTTGCTGAGACAATAAATCGCCCGCGAATATAGGTGCCGATGCGGCTGCCGATTTCGGGTAACTGATCGCTGACTCTTTTATTCCAAGGGCTAGGCAGCAGTCGGACAAAATTGGTAGTGAGGGTTTCGCTGTCGGCTAGCAGATAGCCAGAGATAAAGATGGCCAGTACCAAGCTCAGTAACGTGCCCAAAATATCGGTGGTGACGCTAAAAGAGCGCAAGGCAACTTGGCGAGTCGAGCCCACGGCCCAAGCGGCGATCGCCTGCACGTCTAGCTGATCAAACACTTGGCTGGTGAAGTCGGGGCGATTGTCATTAAGAATCAAGGCCCAGGCTTCTACCTGGGTAGCGGCTTTGCGCAGCAATAGCGGCAGCTGTCGCACCAGAAGCTGAATTTGATCGAGCACCGTTGGGCCAATCAATAAAATGACCCCGACCAATGTGCCGATAATTGCTACATAGGTGAGCAGTGCGCCCAGCCAGCGAGGAATCCGAAACCGCTCCGCCCATTCCACGACTGGGGCGATAGAGCAGGCTAAAACGATGGAAATCATCACCAGCAGCAGCAGCCCTCTGAGCTGCCAGCCGATGATGGCCGCAGCGATCGCCGCAAGCACCATCAGCACACCACTCAAAGAAATCGAAAGTCGCTGTTCAGACGGCTGCGGAGACAGTGGAGGAGACGGCATGATAATTCTGAATAGGCCCGGTTGTTTAGAGTCGCAATTAAACGAGATCAAAGCCTAAAGCGTATACCGAAATTGATCAATCAGCATACCGGGCATCCACATGCCGCCCAGCGATCGCCGATCGTACGTTCCCACTGCTGGCAAAAAGGTTTGCGCCTGCGTCAGCCCTAGCAAGCCTTCGCCTAAAAAGCGGTAGAGATTATCGTCAAAGCGCAGATTTTCAATCGGAGCGATAATTTCGCCGTCTTCTACCCAAAAGCAGGCATAGCGAGTCATCCCAGTGATCCGCCCAGCCGTAAGATCGCTCCAGTTGAGATAGTGCAAATTAGAAAGATAAAGCCCTGTGCCCAGATCCTTCAGAATGTCTTGCTCACGAATCTGGCCGGGATCAACCACGGGAGCGCGCATGATTTCTCCCACGTTAGCCGCATTACTCGCCTTGCCATATTCCTTTGCGCTGCGACTGCTCACCAGCGAATTCATCCACTGCCCCTGCTGAATAACCGGCAACTGCGCCGGGCTCACTTCTCCTAAGGAATTGAACCGAGCTACCCCGACCCGCGCGAAATTTTCACTGAGTGAAAACTTCGCGCTCAAGCTGACTTCACCTCGCTCTAGCTTGCCGAAGGCGCTATTGCCCTGGCGCAGATCAGCTTCGCCCAAACCGCCACCCCAGATCAGCGTTTCAATTACATCGCCGACTGCGGCAGGGGCTAAATACGTGCGATAACAGCCTTTGGGAATAGCTTTTGTCGGTCGCGCTAGTAAAGCAAGCTGCTGTTGAGTTTTGGCGATCGCTTGGCTATAGTCTGCTAGGCTCCACTGATCGCCTGCTAGGGTGCCTTTGACGGCTTGATTAGGGCGATCGCCAAACAGAGAATAGTCCAGCGTAAACGACGGGGCTTCAAACCAGTGCCGATTGCCTGCCGAATCACCGTAGGCCCGGTAAGCTAGACCGCCTGCATAAAGGCCCGAAAAATCTAACGCTTGCACGGGTTCAAGCAGCGTTTCGGCAACTGCTTCAGCAGGCAAAAGCTGACCGCCTCGAAGCTCTCGGCTCTGACCGTGACTAGACGCTATGGGCACCACAATATAGGGATCTACCGGCAAGTGAGGAAACTCGGCCTGCAATCGAGCGATCGCCCGCTGCGCGGTGGCCCAATCGGTTTCAAATTCTCCCACAAAAGGAACTTTCGCAGTCGTGGTGCGCTCAGCGCTCATCAGCGTTATCTGCAACTGGCCATCGCAAACGTGACCACTCTGGCGAACCTTTGAGCCATTGAAGCGAGTAAATTGACTGTTTTCCCCGCTCAGTGAGGCGCTGAAGTGCGTCGCCGCTGAAGTGCTTGGGTGATCAAGCTGCTGAGCGATCGCGGCAACCAAGTCAGTAAAAACACGTTCGTATTGGTGAGTATCGGCATCAGCATTGAGCCCAGCTTCTAAAGGGCCAGCGTTGAGGGATCCACCATTTGCACTACTGTCAGAGATGACAGCCCTTTGGGTAGCAGAGCGTTTACTTGTCATCGAGGTAGCGGACTCTTCAATCGAACTTGACTGCGTTTCTGATGAAAGTAATGTCATTAGCCTGCACCTCCAAATACTTCGATATTGTCAAAAGCACATACGGGAGAGGCATGGCCTACACGAACCAGCTGATTGGGCTCACCCTTGCCGCAGTAAGGGGTACCGTAGGTTTCTAGCGTAGCGCGTGAGCCTACCTGCGAAAGGCTGTGCCAAAACTGTGGCGTCGTTGCCCGGTAGTTGGGGTTTTTGAGCACCGTCGTCAGCTTGCCCTGCTCAATTTTGCGGGCATACTCACAGCCAAACTGAAACTTATGGCGCTGATCGTCAATTGACCAAGAGCGATTAGATTCCATATATACACCATCTTCTATTGAGCCAATCAGCGCCTCAAAGTCAGTCTCTCCCGGCTCCAAATTGATATTGGCCATTCGATCAATCGCCGGACGGTTCCAGCTACAGGCCCGCGCACAGGCCACCCCAGGAACTTGCAGCCGCGACTGACTTTCCAGCCCACCCAAGCCTCGCTCCAAAACGCCAGCGCGAATCAAATACTGCCGTTGTGCTACTGCACCGGCATCGTCAAATCGATAGCTCGCCAGTTCGCCTGCTTGAGTGGCATCAAACGTAATGTTCATCAGCGGTGAGCCATATGCCAAGCAGCCAAAGTCTTCAGGCTGAACAAAGCTGCCGCCTGCATAGTTGCGCTCATCGCCCAAAATCCGATCAAGCTCTAGCGGGTGGCCGACGCTCTCGTGAATTTGCAGCATCATTTGGTCGGGAGCCAATACCAGGGTAGTTGCCGTATCTGGGCAGTCGGGTGCGCTTAGCAATTCCACTGCTTGCTGGCCAATGCGCTCCGCTCTGTGTAAAAGTTCTGGGCCAGAGAACCGCTCCCACCCCCCCTGATAGCTACGGGCCAAATAGCCGTTATCGGTACGCGACTGGGTAACGCCAGGGGCTTGGGCGATCGCCCCCAAATGACTCTCCAACATCAGCAGCTTTTGATACACCCTAGAGCCATTACTGCTCACAAACCAGCTTTCGACTTCATGAGTACGCGCCACCGCACGGGTGCGCACAACCGCTGCTGACACCTTGAGCTGCTGACACAGCTTATGCAAGCTATCGTTAATTTCTTCAACGCCTACTGCATCTAGCGCCTGCTCGTAAGCCGAGATATACTCGCCCACCGCTGGAGGCCGCACAGCTTGAGTAAAGCGATGAATAGCCCATTGACTAGCCGAAATCGCTTGCGCATAAGCGCGTTGGGCAGCAGCCTGCAAGGCCGCTGGTGTGATCTGATTGGTTGCGCTATAGCCAAACTGTCCGTGAGCCAAGACTTCGACCATTGCCCCTTGACTGAGACCGAACTCGTTTTGCTGCGGATGGCCGTCGCGCATCGCCCGCCAGGTACTGGCTTCACGCAGGGCTCGAATGCCAATCCAATCGGCAGGAAGATTGATTTGCGCCAGTACAGCGCAGAAATACTTGATCGTGAGCGAATCAGAAGTGAAGCGATCCTGAGTTAGCGGTTCGGTAACAAGATGAGGAGTTGTGAGGTGCCTAATCATAAAATTTAAGGCTCAGTAGATGCTTATAGGATTGTTACTTATTTATCTGGCCGGGCGCTTTAAAGTACGTAGGTTTTTTAATTTAAGCGAATGTCCATTTTTATATAAAAAACAAAACAAGTAAATTTATCGTTTTAAATTATGTTTTTATGATTTTAGAAATTTATAATAAGAAAAATTTTCAAAAAGTCTATTTAAACAAAGTCAATGAATTTGGACGAACTAGATGTAAAAATTCTCGCTGCTCTCACTCAAGACGGGCGAGTACGCTGGTCAGCGTTAGCAGATCGTTTCAAAATCTCGGCGCCTGCCATTGCTGATCGCGTCCGCCGCCTAGAAAGCAGCGGCATTATTACCGGCTACAGCACTCAAATCAACACAGAAGCGGTAGGACTAGGACTGAGCGCATTTGTTTCCATTACCCTAGAACATCCTAGACATAGAGCTGAATTCCTGAACTACGTACAGCATCAAGCGCATATTCAAGCCTGTCACCACGTTATTGGCGAAAGCGACTACCTGATCAAAATCTGCTGCGCTTCAACAGCGGCTTTAGAACGCATTCTCACCGAAGAGATCAAAGCGCTACCCGGCATTCAACAGACGCGCACAACGATAGCGCTATCAAGCATTAAAGACACCACGGCGCTGCCGATTAGTTGGCCGAATTGACTGGCCGAATTGACTGGCTTAATTGACTGGCTGAATTGACTGGCTGAATTGACTGGCTGAATTGAGCTTATTCAAAGGATGCCCGGACTGATGGCCCGGCGGAATCAATGCTTTTACTTATTTTGATTAAAGGAATTTTGATGGGAATTGCGATCGCTGCTCCCGTCGGCCCCATTGCCTTGATCTGCATTCGTCGGACCTTAGATCAAGGCCGCTCAATCGGTCTCATGACCGGGCTAGGGGCGGCTACTGCCGACGGTTTTTACGGCCTAGTGGCGGCGTTTGGCTTAGCGGCGCTTTCAGATCTATGGGTGAGTCAAAGTCATCTATTGCGAATTGTCGGTGGCATTTTCCTCTGTTATTTGGGCCTAACCACCTTCTTTACCCCCTCAAAACTATCTACCACTGATCTTGATGCTGCCGCGACCACTGAGCCCTCTGGACGGCTGGTTGCCTATGCATCTACACTTTTTCTCACCCTTACAAACCCTGCCACGATCTTTTCCTTTATTGCTATTTTTGCCGGACTCGGTATTACGCAAGCCGATTACTTAAGTTCTGTAACCCTTGTGTTTGGCGTATTTACGGGCTCAGCAAGCTGGTGGCTGGTGCTAGTGTCAGGGGTAGTTCACTTACGTAATCGGCTTACACCTCACCGACTAGATCGATTTAATCAGGTGTCAACTAAGATTTTTGGCGTTCTGATTTTGGGCTTTGGCCTAGCGGCTTGGGTGGTGTAAGAAATTTCTTAAGTGAATGATTGAAAAAGCGTTGGGCTGCAAAAAATGGTTTTATTACAGCAACGGTGGCAACGATATTTGAGCGCAGCGATCGCACTTCTAATCGCCTACGGCATCATCACCGGCACTACTTTCGCTATTCACCCCACGCCCCAAGCTGATCAGCCCTTTCGCCTCCCCGCCATTGCGCTTCAAGCCGAGCCGATTCAATCTGCTCAGGCCCAAACTCTAGATGAACTGCGGCAACAGCGTGAGCAAGTCGATCAGCAGCTTAAGGTGCACAACCAAAACGACCAGCGCTACCAAAAAGCTGAAAATCAAGTCACGCAGCAGATCCAGTCGCTCTCTAAAAGCATTCAGGGTACTGATGCTTGGATTTCTGATAGCGAATATCAGCTCGCAAGTGCCGAGCGATCGCTCAACCAGCTCGTGGCCGATCTTGAACGCAATCAGCAGGTATATGAACGATCGCGCACCGCTGTTGTCGGGCGGCTTCAATTTATGCAGCGGCAGCAAGGTGCACAAGGCTGGGCGCTGCTCTTACAAAGCCAAAATCTCAACGAGTTTTTAGACCGCCGCTACCGGCTCAAGCAGGTGTACGAGTCGGATCGAACTACCTTGGTTGATCTAGACCAAAAATCAGCCGAAATTTTGGATCAGCAGGAAGGTGTAGAGCAACAGAAAAACTCTATTTCGCTCATCCGTCAGCAGCTACTTGCTAGCCGCCAAAATTACACTGAGCAGCTTAAGCAGCAGGCAGTCACGATGAGCCGCCTTCAGGAAAATAGAGGCGCACTCTCAGCTGCAATCAATCAGCTAGATAAAGATTCTGACAATCTGACGGCGTTGATTTTGGAGCGCGTGGCTGCTAACAACGCTGCCGATTCGCAGGCAATTCGCGACGAAGTTCTGACCTCAGCGCGAGCCTCAGGGAAGATGGTCATGCCCGCCCTCGGCCCGATTACTAGCCGCTTCGGCAATCGCTTCCATCCGGTGCTAGGCTACAGCCGCTTTCATGCCGGAACAGACATTGGCGCGGCCCAGGGTAGCCCAATTATGGCCGCAGAAACCGGCATTGTGATTATGGCGGGCTGGTACGGCGGCTACGGAAATGCTGTGATCATCGATCATGGCGGCGGCCTGACGACACTGTATGGTCACGCCAGCAGGCTGAACGTAGCCGAAGGTCAGGCGGTGAAAAAAGGAGATGTCATCGCTGCGGTGGGCACAACCGGCCTATCGACTGGCCCTCACCTGCATTTTGAAGTCCGCCGCAATGGCGAACCCATCGATCCGATGAGCTTTTTATAGCTGACTTTTGAGCCTGCAAAAGCTAGTCTATTAGCTATGAAACATCAGAACTTGATAGTTTGGCCAGCTAGCTTTTTACTTAGCTCTGTGGGCGTTATGGTGGGTTTTACCGCTACCGCATTAGCAGATTCGCTAGAGGCGATCGCTCCCAATATTTCTCAAGCACCTGATGCGCTTCAATCTCCCAACGCCCCTCAAGCTCCCAACGTTCCTCAAGCTCCCAACGCTCCTCAATCTCCCAACGCCCCTTCAGCGCCGCTCAACCTCACACCCGAAGTCATTGATCAAAGCCCTGTGCTACAGCGATGGCTACAAGCGGTGCCGAACGTACAGAGCGATATTCGCAACGATCCCAGCTTTAAGACGCGGTTGCAGGTGGGCTATAGCGCTTTCCCGTCTTCAAGCGGTTCAGATGGCTTTGCCGTCGGGATCGAAGATTTTTTTGTGGGCCAATCGCCGCTGACGATTAGCGCTGACTATCAGCAAAATTTTGAGGGCGATCGCCAAGCCTACGGCGCAGATCTGCACTACTATGTGCTGCCGCTCGGCGGTTACATTAACGTCGCACCGATCCTTGGCTACCGCGCCGTCAAATCTACAAATAACGCGACAAACAACATTAATATCAACGGCGCAAATCTCGGTGTCAGGCTGCGCTTTGTGCCGTCGCGTACTGGCGCGGCTGACATCACCCTCGATCAGTCGTGGGTGGTGGGTGATAGCGAAAGTCTCAGCGTCACTCAGCTCAATTTGGGTTATGCAATCACTGACGATCTGCGCATTTCGACCGATTTAGAGTGGCAGAGCAGTGCTAGCCGGGGCGATAGTCGCGTGGGTATTAATCTAGAATGGGCGCTCTAGAATAGCGCTAGGAGATCTTAAACGGCATAATGCATAGGACATAAAAACCGCTCAAGTAATCTGAAGTCATGGCTAAACCTACCCAAGCCCACATTTCTAAAACCATTGCTAAAAGTGAGAGCCCTTTTATCCGCGATCGCACTCTCAAGCAAACCGAATACTACATGGGTGCCAAGCTTTTAGAAGTTGGCATCAACCCCAATAAAGGCGTGATTTATCGCTGGAAAACCGTTGATAAAGGCAGCAGCGAAGAGTGGACTTACAGCGCCTATTGGGGCGATTCACGCGCAAAAATTGAGGCTGAAGAAGCCTGACAGCTGAGGAATCGCCTCAAAAACAACCTGAAAGTAGCCTAAGAAACGCCAACGCTATGGTGAGCCTCAGCGATTTCGAGCAGCTCATCTGTCATCGGCTGGCCGTGCAGCACCATCGTGGTTGTGCTATTGCACTCAAAACCAATCCGCTCGTAAAAACGCTGCTGATGGGTTGTCATCAAATAAGTCCGCTCTACCTTATTCATATGAGGGTGAGCAATCAGCGTCTCTACCAGCCTGCGCCCTAGTCCTGCCCCTTGATACTCAGGATGAATCACCACATCCCAAATCGTGGCCCGAAAAACCCCATCAGAAGTCGCCCTTGCAAAGCCAATCAGCATGTCGTGGTCCCAAGCGGTGACGATAGGGTTGCTGTGAGCAATAGCCTTCAACATGTCCTCCGTGCAGCGCTCTTTTGCCCAAAAGGCCGCTATTCTAAACAGCCCACATAGCTGATCTAGCTGTTCTGGACTAAACGCCTCTGTATAGCGAAACTGAATATGCCGACTGTCCATAGGTAAAGATATCCTCATTAAAGCTTTGCACTGATTTACACTGAAGCGGTCTGTGAGTGAGCTGTGAGTGAGTAGTCAGTAGTCAGTGATGGCCAGTGGTGATTGCCAATAGGTCACACTCTGTCAAGTATTTAATGCAAATCTACATTAAATACTAAGCTTAGTCGCTAAATTTTTGACATGTTTTGGGCAAAAGTAGCCTTTTCATGACTTACTGAATGCCTTACTGAATGACTTACTGACGGGGTTTAGTTCCTGATTTTGATTTTGGTAATTTCCTTTATGACCCTAAAATCGCCAGTTCGCCAGCGACTTTACCGCAAAGCATTTACGTTTTTGATCATGGTCGGATTGAGTCTCTTGCTAGGCATAGGGTTAGGCAGCAGCCAAACTCACGCAGTAAAGGCGCAATTAGAAATCGCGCCCGCAGCTTTCACCCAAACTTCTAGCGATCCCTACGGCATGGTCGATCCGATTGATGACCGCCAGCTTGCAGGCTACCAAACCTATTTGAATCAGTGTGCAACCTGCCATGTAGCGCTACCAGCGGCTGTGCTGCCCACTCAAACGTGGCAAGCTCTGATCACTGATTCAGCCCATTACGGCATTTTCCTGCCACCGATTGCCAACTTTGACCAGCGCCTTATCCTCAACTATTTGCAAGCCTACTCACGGCCTAGCCGCGATCGCCGCACGATTGCCTATCGCCTATCAAAGTCTGACTATTTTCAAGCCCTTCACCCCCAAGTGAGCCTGCCCCAACCGCTCACGCTGAATAGCTGCGTAGGCTGTCACCTCAGGGCCGCTGAGCACAACTACAGCGGCGCAGCCGAGTAAGCATTCAGGCTCAATTTGTCTCAATCTAGCTAAAGCCGCCTGAAGCGATTACTGTAATGTAGATCTGTAGTGTAAACCGCCCGAAATACCGCCTTCCGAGAGGGCATTCTCTCCTCGTAATATTTAGATAGAATTTAGCTGTAATGCCGCCTACAATTTTTTATAGGTGTGTACTGCACCCATCCTTTTCCGCCCGTCGTTTCTTTGCCATGACATGTTAAAAAGATTTTTAGGCGATCCCAACACTCGCAAACTCAAAAAATACCAGCCCGACATCAAAGAAATTAACCTGCTGGAAGAAGAGATGCAGGCGCTTTCAGATGCTGCGCTGACCGCTAAGACGATTGAGTTTCGCGATCGCCTAAAAACCGGCGAAGACATTGAAGATCTCTTGACAGAAGCTTTTGCCGTGGTGCGAGAAGCCAGTAGTCGGGTACTGGGAATGCGCCACTACGATGTGCAGCTGCTCGGCGGCATGGTGCTTCACGACGGCCAAATTGCCGAAATGAAAACCGGTGAAGGCAAAACCCTTGTCTCTACCTTGCCTGCCTATCTCAATGCGCTCTCTGGCAAAGGCGTTCATATCGTCACCGTGAACGACTACCTCGCTCGTCGCGACGCAGAATGGATGGGGCAAGTGCACCGCTTTTTAGGGCTGAGCGTGGGCCTGATTCAGCAAGGCATGAGCCCGACTGAGCGCAAAAAAAACTACGCCTGTGACATTACCTACGGCACCAACAGCGAATTTGGCTTCGACTACCTGCGCGACAACATGTCTACGCAAATGGAAGACGTGGTGCAACGTCCGTTTAACTTTTGTGTGATCGATGAAGTCGATTCCATTTTAGTGGATGAAGCTCGAACGCCGCTGATTATTTCTGGCCAAGTAGAGCGACCGGGTGAAAAATATACCCAGGCCGCTGAAGTCGCCGCTCAGCTAGAAGCTGACGAGGTAGACTACGAAGTCGATGAAAAAGCGCGTAACGTCTTGCTCACCGATGAGGGCTACGAAAAAGCTGAAAACCTGCTCAAAGTCACCGATCTATTTGATCCGCAAGATCCTTGGGCTCACTATATTTTCAATGCAATTAAGGCCAAAGAGCTGTTCACTAAAGATGTGAACTACATCGTGCGCAATAGCGAAATTGTCATCGTGGATGAATTTACCGGCAGAGTCATGACCGGACGCCGCTGGAGCGATGGTCTGCACCAAGCCATTGAAGCCAAAGAGCATGTCGAAATTCAGCCCGAAACCCAGACCCTAGCTTCGATTACCTATCAAAACTTTTTCTTGCTCTATCCGAAGCTCTCCGGCATGACGGGTACAGCCAAAACAGAAGAAGCCGAGTTTGAAAAAATCTATGATCTCGAAGTTACGATTATCACGACCAATCGGCCTTCTCGGCGCTATGACATGCCGGATGTCGTGTACAAAACTGAAAATGCAAAGTGGAGTGCGATCGCGCAAGAATGCGCCGCTATGCATGAAACCGGTCGGCCCGTCTTAGTTGGCACCACCAGCGTCGAAAAATCAGAAGTGCTCTCACTGCTGCTCAAAAATCTTAACGTTGAGCACAACTTGCTAAATGCCAAACCCGAAAACGTGGAGCGCGAGTCAGAAATCGTCGCCCAAGCCGGTCGGCGCGGATCGGTGACAATTGCCACCAACATGGCCGGACGCGGCACCGATATCATCCTAGGTGGTAACGCCGACTACATGGCAAGGCTCAAGGTGCGCGAGTACTTCATGCCTCGTTTGGTCAAACCGGAAGATGACGAAAAATTCGGCGTCGCTCAAGCTGCGGGTGCGAGAAATGGTTCAGCGGCCCAAGGCTTTGGCGACAGCCAAAAGAAAAAGACTTGGCGAGTCGCGCCCCAAATTTTCCCAACCGATCTTTCACCAGAGGCCAAGACCGCTCTCAAAGAAGCAGTTGCTTTTGCCGTAAAAACTTACGGTGAGCAAAGCCTTTCTGAACTTGCCGCTGAAGATAAAGTCGCTGTCGCCGCCGAAAAAGCGCCTACCGACGATCCGGTAATTCAAAAGCTGCGCGACGTTTACAACCAAGTTCTCAAAGAGTATGAGGTCTTCACCTCTTCTGAACACGATGAGGTCGTTGGCCTCGGTGGGCTGCACGTCATTGGCACCGAGCGCCACGAATCACGCCGAGTTGATAATCAACTCAGAGGCCGTGCCGGGCGTCAGGGCGATCCGGGTTCGACAAAGTTCTTCCTCAGTTTGGAAGATAACCTGCTGCGCATTTTTGGCGGCGATCGCGTTGCCGGACTCATGAACGCCTTCCGGGTAGAAGAAGATATGCCAATTGAGTCGGGAATGCTGACAAGATCGCTCGAAGGCGCACAAAAGAAAGTAGAAACCTACTACTACGACATTCGCAAACAGGTCTTTGAATACGACGAGGTAATGAACAATCAGCGCCGTGCCATTTACGCCGAGCGTCGCCGCGTCTTAGAAGGTCAAGACCTCAAAGAGCTAGTGATCAACTACGCCGAGCAAACGATGAACGACATCGTCGAAGCTTACGTTAACCCTGAACTGCCTTCAGAAGAATGGGACTTAGGCAGCGTAGTGAGCAAAGTGCAAGAGTTCGTCTATCTGTTAGCCGATCTCACCCCTGAGCAGCTCGAAAACCTTTCAATGGGCGAAATCAAAACCTTTTTGGCAGAGCAAGTCCGCATTGCTTACGATCTCAAAGAAGCCCAAGTTGATCTGATCAAACCCGGCCTCATGCGCGAAGCCGAGCGGTTCTTCATCCTTCAACAAATCGACACGCTCTGGCGCGAACATCTTCAGCAAATGGACGCCCTGCGTGAAACTGTCGGTCTGCGCGGCTACGGTCAAAAAGATCCGCTGATTGAATACAAAAGCGAAGGCTACGAAGTCTTCCTTGATATGATGACCGGCATTCGCCGTAACGTCGTTTACACCCTGTTCCAATTCCAGCCCCAGGCACAGCCTGCCGTCAGACAGTCCGAAAGGGTTTAGGCTAGCTTTTTCCTGCTTCGTCCGATCAGAAAGAGTCTCTCCTAGCTCATGCGTTAAATCGCTGATGATTGGGCGCTCGGTATATCTTTGGAGTATGTGCCTGCTGCGCTAGCTAATATAAGGAAGAATCTTTGTGAGTGAACCTGATATTCGCTGGAGGCAACGGTTTACTAATTTCGAGCGGGCCTTTTTGCTGCTAGGGACTGCCATCTCAATTGAATCGCTGTCTGTCGTCGAGCGGGCTGGATTGGTTCAGTTTTTCGAGATGGCCTTTGAACTGTCATGGAAGTTGCTCAAAGACTATGAGCAGCAGGAAGGCTTTATGGCAAAAACACCGAGAGAGGTGATTAAACAGGCGTTTCAAGCTGGCTTTATCAGTCATGGACAAGATTGGATCGAGGCGCTGCAAGACCGCAATTTGACGGTACATACCTATCAAGAAGAGGTCGCGATCGCTATTGAGAAAAGCATTCGGAATCGGTATTTTCCACTCTTGCAAGCGCTGTATGAGACATTTAAGGCAAAACTGGAGGTTAATGAGTGATGCCTTACGGACTCACGCATAGTGATTTAGATCATATCAACCATGCCATTGCTCAGTTTGACGAAATCTCAGAAGTATGGCTATTTGGCTCACGAGCTAAAGGCAATTACCAGCCGGGGTCGGATCTGGACTTAGCGCTTAAAGGCGATCGCATCACTCATACAACAGTGAATCGGCTGTCAACCTATTTGAATGAAGAAACACCGCTCCCCTATTTCTTTGATATTGTTCACTACGAAACCTTGAACAACATCTCCTTAGTTGAGCACATTGACCGCGTTGGAATCATGATTTTTGAAAAGTCTCAAGCCTCTACTAATCATGCAGGACAAGCGTCTAGTTACACGAAATTAGATCAGTAGAGTCGGCGAAATAGGAAAATAGACTGCTATATTTTTTAAACTAAATCCGAAAGAACACTGATCTTACTATCATTAAAAAGATCATATTCAATAAATGCCGATACTATTTTCTAATCTTTTTCTGAGAAGAATAAAGCTGTCTTAAGTGGTGAAACTTAAGCTGAACATTCTGTAGAAAAATTGAAGAATATGGCTAGCGCACAGTTCTCTAAAGCACAAGCGAACCTTCAAATTACTTTGCTAGATAAACAAGCTGAATCAATATCTAGCGAAGAGTTATATATTAAGATGCAAATTTTATAAGCAGGATACTGAATAAGTAGCGCATTATTCGGTTCAGCCAATGAGTCAGTCAACGAGTCATCAGGGTCACTGTTAAGGCACTTTGAAACGCTTGAAGACCCCCGCACAGCATATCTAGTGGAGCATCCGCTGATAGACATCGTAGCGCTGACGATTTGTGCGGTTATTTGTGGCGCTGAAACCTGGGAAGACATAGAAGCCTATGGCCATAGCAAGTTGGACTGGCTCCAAACGTTCCTCAGCTTGCCAAGCGGCATCCCTTCGCATGACACGATTGCCAGGGTATTTGCGTTGCTGGAGCCGACTCAATTGCAGGAATGCTTTGTCAGCTGGGTGAAAAGCATTGCCGAGCTGAGCTTGGGCGAGGTAATCTCGCTTGACGGCAAAAGTGCTCGACGCTCATACGATCAGGGCGCAGGCAAAGGTGCCATTCACATGGTGAGTGCCTGGGCTAGCGAGAATCAGCTCATCCTGGGTCAAGTCAAAGTCGCTGACAAATCTAACGAAATTACGGCAATTCCGAAGCTGCTCAACATTCTTGATGTATCAGGATGCATCGTCACGATTGACGCTATGGGCGCACAAACAGAGATTGCCAAACAGATTATCGACCAAGGCGCTGACTACGTTCTCAGTCTCAAAGGGAACCAGGGCAACTTGCACAAAGATGTGGAGCAGTTGTTTGACTGGGCGCGTAAAACCGACTTCAAAGACATTGAACACGAAGCCTATCAAACGATTGATAAAGGGCATGGCCGGATTGAAATCAGGCGCTACTGGTTGCTCGACAAGGTTGAACATCTCGAAAACGCGCAGCGCTGGAAGGGACTGAAACGGGTTGGGATGATTGAATCAGAGCGGCGCATTGAGGGTCAACCAACCACCAAAGAACGACGTTACTACTTAGTCAGTTTAGACGGGGGTGTAGAGCGCTTCGCCTACGCCAGTCGCGGGCACTGGGGCATTGAGAACAAGCTACATTGGAGCTTAGATGTCGTTTTCCACGAGGATGACTCGCGCATCCGCAAAGGCCATGCGCCAGAGAACATGACCGTCATGCGAAAGATTGCCCTCAACTTACTCGCTAAAGAATCGTCTAAAGGATCCAAGAAAGGCAAACGGCTCAAAGCTGGCTGGGACAATGACTTTCTCATCCGTGTGCATACTCGCTGGAATTTGCTATCATGCCCCTAACGGCAGAGTCAAAAATTCTGGAATTAATCAAGCCTCGTCAGTCTGCGTAAGGTTCAGAAAATGCAAAGAATCGTTATGCTGGGATTGCGTTTGCTACTGTAATTATATGCAAATTCCTAAAGACTCCTCACCACCAGCCAGCTCAGAATCAACCTCTGCAAACAGCACAGATGGGCTAGCACTCAAGGCGATCGCATACAGCTTAGATGCGCTTATTCCTGGTCTGTATCTGTGGTTCGGCCCGTTCAAAATTAGGCTAGGCGGTAGCCTTCCCGAAGAAAGCTATCCCGGTACCATTCATAGTGCTGTAGGTTTGGCAATGGTACTACCTGGGTATCGAATTTACAGCACCTATCAAGGTAGCTATGACCCTCGATAAGCACAAACTAGAAGGTATTGTGCAAATTAAAGAAAAAACACTGCCTGTCAGTAATTTTGAATCGTTACTCACTGAAGCAGGCTATACGAAGTTAGGCGAAACACCTGCGAAGGGAACTCAAATGAAATCGTGGTGGCGACATGAAACATATCCACAAGTTGAAGCAATTTACAGCGCAAATAGAAAAGTCGCGATTACGGCATATCATGTCGTGTAGCCAACCTGACGCTTTATCTAATGCCTTTTAAACTTGCTGCGATTACGACAACACCTGCGGGATTGCGGTGTTTAGCCCCTTTAATTGAAACGACTGCGCAGCTATGGATCGCACCCAAACTATCGCCAGAAGCCACCGCTTTAAGCCTTAATCACCACGTCTATAACACATCGCTGGCGGCATTTTTGCAGGCGCATTGGCATGAGTACGAAGGCTTTATTTTTTGCTTAGCCAGTGGCGCGGTGGTGCGCCTGATTGCGCCCTTGCTAACAGATAAGGCGAATGATCCGGCAGTGATGGTGGTTGATTATTCAGGCAGGTTTGCGATTAGCCTCTGTGGGGGGCATCAGGGGGAGCGATCGCCTCACCCACCACATCAGCCAATTGCTCAACGCTCAACCCATACTGACCGGATCTGCCAATGCACTGAATTTGCCCGCTATTGATACGCTGGGCAATCCCTTTGGCTGGCGAAAAGGCCCAGGCGATTGGCTAGGGGTAAGCAGTGCGATCGCCCGTCAAGCCCCCATTCAAGTTATTCAAGAAGCAGGTAGCGATCTGTGGCAGGCCCATCTCCCAGCTGACCATTCCTTTCAGTTTGGCTTTCCAGAATTCGTTGATCGAAACAGTCAGCCTCTGCCCGCCGCCCGCGTTTGGATTAGTCCCATTCACCGTACGTTTGCACCGCCCGTAGAATCAGAAGAATCAGACCTGCCGAAAGTGCAGTGGCATCCGCGTGTGCTCTGGGTCGGCGTCGGCTGCGAACGTGACACCGATGAAGCACTCATTCAAGGGGCAGTAGAAACCGTGCTGAAGCAAAATCACTTAGCGATTGAATCTGTTGCTGGCGTCGCAACGCTAGATCTCAAAGCCGACGAGGCGGGATTGCTGGCCTTTGTGCAAGCACAAGGCTGGCCGCTGCTGTGCTTTGGCGCTGATCAGCTGAAAGCGATCGCCGTCCCCAATCCTTCTGAAGTAGTCGCTCATGAGGTTGGTACGCCAAGCGTGGCTGAAGCTGCCGCGCTTGTTGCGGCAAGTGCCAGCGATCTGAGAGTCAAAAAACAGGTGGTGAAGCAAGCCGGGTTAAAGGGTGCGGTGACAGTTGCGATCGCTCAAGCTGAACAAGAATACACCGGCCGTATCGGTAAGCTGCATTTAGTAGGTACTGGCCCGGGTCAATTGGATCAAATTACGCCTGCTGCCAAAGGTGCTTTAGCTAACGCCGATGTTGTCATCGGTTACGCCCTCTATGTCGATCTCATTCGCAGCCTGCTCAGAGCGGGCCAAATCGTCGAAGCCTTGCCCATTACGCAAGAGCGTCAGCGGGCCGAACGCGCCATCGAACTCGCGAATTGGGGGCTGACTGTAGCCGTTATTTCTTCGGGCGACTGCGGCATCTATGGCATGGCAGGCCTCGTGCTAGAGCAGTTGCAGGCTGAAAAATGGGACGGTAAAACCCCCAAAGTTCAGGTATTTCCAGGGGTCAGCGCGCTTCAATCCGCTGCCTCTCGCGTCGGTGCGCCGCTCATGCACGACTTTTGCGCCATTAGCCTCAGCAATTTGCTTACGCCCTGGCCCGTGATTCAGCAACGGCTTATTTCAGCCGCTCAAGGCGATTTTATCGTGGCTTTGTACAACCCCAAGTCCAAGACCCGCACTGAGCAAATTGTTTTTGCCCGCGATACGCTCTTACAGCATCGCAGCTCGCAAACGCCCGTCGCCCTAGCCCGATCCCTTTACCGCCCCGACGAGCAAATCACCCTGACGACTCTGGGGGAAATGTTCGAACATCCCATCGATATGCTTACCACAGTCATTATTGGCAATCGCAGCAGCCGCAACTACGAGGGCTGGTTCATCACGCCTAGAGGCTATCTGGGAGATCTGGACGACTCGACAATGGCCGTGGAATAGGCCCAGACCTTGGCGCTGTCGTCGCACTACAGGACTTGCGGAAACGATCAAACTCCGGATCTTGCCAGGCAAAGGCAAAGTGGCTGACTGTCTGTAGCTGCGGGAGCGATCGCTGCAACGCATCCATCTGCGTCTCTAACGAAGGCCGATTGTCCCCGGCAATTCCCCATCGCCCGGCCAAAGCAGGTTTTACCGTCGATGGGTTAGAGCGCACTGCTAAGACCCTTTGCACCTCATCAATAATGCAGCTTGCATTCCCACAAACCGCATACGACATTGGGTTGAATTCAAGCCAGCTAGGAAACCGATTCCAGTGCTGTAACCGGGAATCAAAGCCACTGCCCACTGCCCGATTGCCATAAGGAAAAAACACGGCCCCCGTCGAAAGCCCCGCCTGTCGAGCTGGAGCTGCGCCTACCTGCAAAAAATCCACAATGCCCTGAATGGCATGGGCCACACTCAGCCGCCATAGCTCTGCCTGTAGGCCCGGTCGGCGCTCAGAAGCCGGAGCTAAGTCCGCTGGTGCAACCGCAGGCGGATTACGACTCTGCCAGAGGGGCTCGCCTTCGTTCGGATACAGGCTATCGACTTGAGCCACATCGGTATCGGTAATATAGCCGCGATCCAAAAATCGCTCAATCAGCTCTCGACCTTTATTATTGGTGGCCCGAGCGATTAAAGCCTGCCTTGCCGCTGAGCCATAGATCCACAAATCCTTGACCTGACTAGCGACCGAGGCGGCTCCAACCAGACGAGGATAGCGCACATAGTCATATAGCACCCCATCAGGTTGCCGGGCGATCACCGCCCGCACCATCTGCACATAATCTGCTTGAGCGGTGCGATTGTAAGGATCGATAAAGGTTTCTTCAGACGTGCCGCTGTTGCCGTTGCCGGCATAGTCAACTGTCGTCGAGCCCGATCCATTGTGGGCCAATACCTGTTGCCGATCTGCCCTTTGCCCATAAGAATAGCCAAAGTTCATCGTAAACATCCAGGCATAGGCTTTGAGATCGCGGCTGTGGGCGGCGGCGATCGCTTCTGCCAGCAAATCTCGATTCGCATCCGTATCAAACTGCACCACACTCGGCCATACCGTCGGATTATCGTTTTTGGGCAGCAGCACCTGCCCATTAGAAAATGCCTCAATAAAAACCTGGTTGTAGCCCAAGTTCACAATCCGATCCATCAGCGCGTCCAAACGACCGGGCTGTAAATCACAAGGGTACAGCCGTAACCAAGTAGCCTGATTGCGCGGCCAATTGGTCTGCCGACAGCCCTTCAAGTCGGTGCTGTGCTGCCGCTTGATCTCCTCGTACTGGCGCTGGGCATTGGCATCACCGGCCAAACCCGCAACCCGTAGCGCTTCTTTTCGCTCGCTATCTGCTTGAGAAATATGACAAAACCGGTTAACACTAGCTTGCGCCGGAGATGGCATCAGTCCATGCGCACAGATCACGATCAAGCAAGCGCATACCGTCACTTGCATCAAACGGTTGCGGCGTGCTTTTTTTGTTTTGAAGAAGCCGACTACTCGAAAAAACTTTGCCCTCACAGCCTCTAATGCAAAACCTTTTATCCCAAAAACCATAGCCGGTTGCTTTTCCAAATACCTAACTTTGTTTAAAGTCGCCATATTTGCCGCGACTTGTGCACTGTCATCGCCAATCACCCTGAATGACAATACGGTACTCACTCTAAAGTTGAACGAATGGCTGTGACAGTTGTCTAGTACTGATTACCTATTCACCCTCTGAAATATAGATAAAATAGTCCCCCCTAAGCCCTCTCAAAATCGATCTTCTGAAGGATCCTCTGCATCTTCTGCTTCATTCAGCTCTTCTTCCAAATGATCGAGCAAATCAGTCAGCCTCATTCGTTTGATATGAGGCCAGCCGCCATTTTGCTCAATATCTCGCAACAGCTGATAGAGCTGCTGACGGCCATTGGGCAAAGCTTCATGAAATAACGTGTCTCGAACTTCATAATGAAGTTCATCTATTAACCGCAACAGCTCTAGCAAGGCGATGACATTGCCTGCTCGGCTCTGAGCCATGCTGTGAACACTTTGTACGAGTTCTGTCAAATCGGCGGGAAGATCTGATCGACTAGAATTGATCACCTTGTTCAACTTTTGTAACCTGCTTAATTTGAAAGAGTATTTACGCACTAACCCCTGTAGGGCAACCTGTCAGAGCCTACGCGATCAGCCGACAAGAGGGCAAGTGAACAATAAAGCGGGCGATCGCCGTGTAAAATAATCACTAAACCCTTTGCCCTTTTAATATTTAACAGTCTTGAGGTTGACCATGAGGTATCGCGCTCTGCTCGCTGCGTTTTTTGCCCTTTGCTTAGGTGTACTTACTGCCTGTAGCGAAGCTCCTAGCGCCACGAGCGACATTCCACTCACCTACGATCAAATTCGCAACACCGGCCTAGCCAATAGCTGCCCGCAGGTAGACGAAACCCGCCGGGGCCAAATTCCGATTGAACCTGGCGTTTCCTACAAGTTCGTCGAGCTGTGCATGGAGCCCACTAACTTTTTCGTCAAGCAAGAATCCGCTAACAAGCGCAAAGAAGCTTCATTTGTTGCCGGCAAATCTTTAACTCGCTATACCACGTCTCTAGAGCAAGTCAGCGGTGACATCAAGCTCCAAGAGGACGGTAGCCTCCTTTTCGACGAAAAGCTCGGCATGGATTTTCAGCCGATTACCGTGCTGCTGCCCGGCGGCGATCAAATTCCTTTCCTATTCACAATTAAAGGGCTCAAAGCCAAATCTCAGCCCGGTCTGAATGCTGTTACTACTTCCACAGACTTTGAAGGTGAATTCCGCGTTCCTTCCTACCGCACCTCTAACTTTTTAGATCCCAAAGCGCGCGGTCTTACCACCGGTTATGACAACGCGGTGGCTCTACCCGCTCGGGCAGACTCCAATGACCTCAGTCGAGAGAACGTCAAAGCATTTGATGTCGGTAAAGGTTCCATCTCTTTACAGATCTCTAAAGTAGACAGTAAGACAGGCGAAGTCGGTGGCACGTTTATTTCTGAGCAGCCCTCCGATACCGACATGGGAACAGCCACCGCCGATGATGTGCGCTTGCAGGGCGTTTTCTATGGCCGCATTGAAGCTGACACGGATGCATAGATAGCACAACAAATCAGTTCCTCATGCGTCACTTCGGGTTTATCAGGGCCTAGCGAAAAACGCTTAGATAGCAGCACTCAGTCACAGAACAGTACTTAGGCTGTTATAGGTTCGCGGATAAGCTCATCAAGTCAAAAGAAAAAGGACATCCATCAGACTGGATGTCCTTTTTTTGTTTTTTTTACCGCTTGATAACCAAAATCTTTTTCGAATCGACAGAATCAGTGCCCATCAAAAGGTTCAATTCCGTGAAAACTCGATTGTTTGAAGGAAAAACCTTAACTAGGCTAAATAGGTCAGCTATGTATCCAGCTAGCAATTGGGTTTATCAGATAGTTTCTCGGCAACCTCAGATTCTGTCCGGAGAAAACTTACAGTGCCGCTGCTGCTAAGCCATCTGTCAACCAGCCTAACCTGATTCTTGCAGGCTCTTATCTATATGCGTTCCTCGTCAAATCAGGCTCTTAAAAGTCAGTCGCTCGAAGTCTTAACCACCTATCAAAAAGATCGCTCTCCTCAGCTGCGAAACCGCTTGGTGCATATGAACATTGGGCTGGTACGGCGTGAGGCCCATCGCTGGATCCACAGCTCTGGCGAAACGTTCGATGATTTGATGCAAATTGGCAGTTTGGGCCTCATTCGCGCCGTTGAGCGGTTTGATTTGCAAAAGGGCTACGCGTTCAGCTCTTTTGCCATTCCTTATATTCGAGGCGAAATCCAGCACTATCTCAGAGACAAGGGCACCGTCGTTCGCATTCCGCGCCGCTGGAAGGCTTTGCAAAGCCAGTCAGCTAAAGCCATTCGCCAGCTCCAAGAAGATCTCAACCGTAGACCCAGTGACCAAGAAGTAGCCGATCAGCTAGAGATTACGGTAGAGGAGTGGCAGCAGGTCAGAATTGCTAGTAGCAATCGCAGTTTGCTGAGTTTGGATGCGCCTATCAAAGAAAGCGACAGCAGTGCGTCATCACTAGGAGATCTGCTGCCGGATTCGCAGTACCGGAGCTTTCAGCTCGCTCAAGAAGATCGCTTGCGGCTTCAGCAGGCGCTATTACAGCTAGAAAAGCGGACTCGGGAAATAGTGGAGTTTGTATTTTTGCAAGATCTGACCCAAAAGGAAACGGCTGAGCGGTTAGGCATTAGCTCGGTGACCGTTTCTCGCCAAGTTAAGAAGGGTTTGAAGCATTTGCAGGTGATCATGCAGCCTGCCGGAGAGGCATAAAGGCCCCTTGGAGCAGTGCTCTTGCAAATATTTCAACCCAATTTGCTAGATTTTTCAGCCTGCACGTTAGTTTTTAAGCGACTTGTGTCTACTCTAAGCGAACAGCCCGCTGACTCGATGAAGGCAATGGCTAGCTCTTTGATCAATCGTTCCTAGGAGGGATCACCCTATGCGGCTTTTGCTGCTCATTTCACTGGCTACTATTCCACTTGCTGGATGTCAATTTTTTGGCGGTGGTGATAAACCTGTGGCTGATTTGATCGAGACAATTGAGCAAGACGACAGCCTCGGCGCAGCGCCGACTATTCCAGCGGTGCCCAATGGCGGTGCAGCCAATCCGGATGGCGACAGTTCTAAGGCTTTTGAGGAACCTACCGTTGTTGCCGCACAGCCAACAGCCGCCACGGCTGATCTAATTCAGGCGACCGATCCAACGGCTCGAACTCGCCAGATCAGTCGGAGTCGAGTGGATCCTTTTGCGAGTTTACCCATTCCACCCGCGCCCGCAGAGATTGTGGTGACACCTGTTTCTACGGGCGCAAACCAGTCTGCAAACCAGTCTGCAAACAGGGGTGGGGCTTCGGCGGCTAGTGCGCAAACAACGGGTGGCGGGGGTAATACAGCGGCGGTCAGAACGGCGACAAATACCCCACTACGTCCACCCGTTAGGGTACAGCCTAGCAACGCGCCTTTGGTCATGCCATCTCCGATTGCAGCTTTGCCTAGAATTCCACAGCCCGTGATTGCACCGACCGTGTTGGTTTCGGGGGTGGTGCAGTTGGGTAGTGAGCATTACGCGATTGTGCGGACCGGCAGTGAGCCTGAGCGCTATGTGCGAGTGGGCGATCGCATTGGGGGTGGCAGCGTTCGAGTCAAGCGAATTGAAACCTTGGCGTTTGAGCCTCGGGTAATTTTGGAAGAGAATGGCATTGAGGTGGCAAGACCGGTTGAATCGGGTGATACCGGAGCGCCTGTGGCAGAAAGCGCCGCAGATTCAGCGGCAGCCGCTCCTAGCGTTTTGCCCCCAGTCGCCTCCGCCCTACCCCATTCATTTTTATCATCGCCAGCTACAACAACTGGCTACCAATCTGTGTTGCCTCACTTTCGGGTGAGTGTTCCGGCTGTGTAAGCCATTGGTAGGGCCTTTAGATCAAGGCGCAGGATGGAATAGCGAGCAGCTCCATTTCCAAGCTGTAGATCGTGGTTCATCTCATGACTCCCAAAGCTGCCGGTAGCCCCGGTAGCTTTGTGGTGTTTTAGAGTCTTTTTAGGGTTTGGGGTATCGATAAATCTTTGTAAAAGTTATTTTTTTGCAGCAATAAAACTTAAACCGTAAAAGTGGAAGTTCGCTCCAGCAGAGTAGTACTCTAAGTAGGGAACAGCCTATTGATGGGCTTATTTTATCCAGCATTTTTGAGAGGGTTAGTATTCATGGTTCAGCGTGGTTCTCAAGTTAGAATTCTCCGCCCAGAGTCTTACTGGTATCGGGAAGTTGGCAACGTTGCTTCAATTGACCAAAGTGGCATTAAGTATCCCGTTGTCGTCCGCTTTGACAAGGTAAACTATGCGGGTATTAATACCAACAATTTCTCCGAAGCTGAATTAGTTGAAGTTAAAGCGCCTACCCAGAAAAAAGGCTAAACGGCCCTTTCGGGGTGGGAGCTAAGCTAAGCTTTCACCCTGAAAAAACAGTACTTTAATTGCATATAATTGTGCATATCTTTTGCATATATCTAGATGGTGCAGCGCGGTTCTAAAGTCAGAATTCTTCGGCCTGAGTCTTACTGGTATCGAGAGGTCGGTACGGTTGCTTCTATCGATCAGGGGACGGCTTCGGGCTCTATTAAATATCCCGTGGTGGTTCGCTTTAGTAAAGTGAACTATTCTGGCGTGAATACCAATAACTTTGCAGTTGCTGAGCTTATAGAGGTGCAGGAACCTAACGAGGCAGGTACGAAGAAAAAGGCATTGGTTCGATCCTCTAGTCCTTCGCAGGCCAACTCTTCACAGGCTTCAGATCGTAAGCGAGAGAACGTAGCCGCTACTGCTGAAAGTAATCAGAGCGGACGTGATCTACAAAATCCTGCTATTCGCAATCCGGCTCCTAAAGCCAAGCCTAAAAAGTTGATCCAAAGCTAACCGCAAGCTAACCGCAAGCTAGGCTATGATCTCCAAGCCTCAAAACTATTGTTTATCTGACTACTGTGCCTGAGCTACCCGAAGTAGAAACCGTCCGTAGGGGGCTGAGTCGAGTCTCGCTGCATCAGTCGGTTCGAGGCGGTGAGGTGCGCTTAGCCCGGACGATTGCCTATCCGGCGCTGGCTGAGGATTTTCTAGCGGGCGTGGCCAATGCGCAGATTGCTAGCTGGCATCGGCGCGGGAAGTATTTGCTTGCAGAGTTACGGCGACAACCGCTAGTGGGTGCTGACAACGCTAATGCGAGTGAACCGGCAGGCTGGCTAGGGGTGCATCTGCGGATGACGGGCCAACTGCTGTGGGTGAATCAAGCTGAAGCGGTGCAGACTCACTGCCGGGTACGGCTGTTTTTTGATGATCAGCGGGAGCTGCGCTATGTAGATCAGCGGACCTTTGGACGATTGTGGTGGGTGCCGCCACAGCAGCCTATAGAAGCGGTGATAACCGGGCTGCAAAAGCTGGGGCCGGAGCCGTTTTCGGATGCTTTTTCGGTGGCGTATCTGGCAGCGGCGCTGAAGGGGCGTCAACGCCCGATTAAAAATGCGTTGCTCGATCAGCGCTTAGTAGCTGGAGTCGGTAATATCTATGCGGATGAAGCGCTGTTTATCAGTGGGATTCGGCCTGGGGTGGTGTGCGATCGCCTTGGCTCTAAGCGCCTTGCTCGTTTGCATGCGGCAATTGTGCAGGTATTGACAACTAGCATTGAATCCGGCGGTACGACGTTTAGCGATTTTCGCGATATTCACGGCACCAACGGTAACTACGGCGGCGTCGCGTGGGTATATGGACGAGAAGGTGAGCCTTGCCGAACCTGTGGCCGCGAGATTGTGCGACTGGTATTGGCAGGACGATCCGCGCATTATTGTCCTCGCTGCCAGCGCTAAATTGCGGTGAGTACAAACCCCCGTGTTTGGGGTTTGGATACAGCGGTCAGAACGCTACAATAAAGCGCAGTAACCGTTATTTAAAGTCTTGAAAACGCTATGCCGGTAAAGAAAGGGGATTTTGTGCGCTTAGTGCGCGAAAAGTTTGAAAATAGTTTAGAAGCCAAAGCGAGCGATCGCCGTCTTTCACAATACGTGTTTGAAACGAGAGGCGAGATTTTGGACGTTCGTGATGACTATGGGCTGGTGAAGTTTGGCCGTGTGCCGACTCCAAATATGTGGCTCAAGCTAGAGCAGCTTGAAAAGTTTGAGTAGGGCTGAATTTTTCCGCTCAGCCCTTTAACTAGCCATTCTCCATCAGCGGCTATGCCTGCGTGAGGGTTTTCTCCATCAACATTTTGTGAGTGCTGCGTTCGGGTTCTCCTTTTTGCGGGTGGCGCTGCACATAAGTACCGTCGGGCTGCATATTCCAAGCCTGACGGTTATCTTCTAGGCAAATTTTCATTAGATCTGCGAGTTCTGCTTGCAGTGAAGGATCTTCAATAGGTACTAGCGCTTCTACCCGGCGATCTAGGTTGCGAGGCATCCAGTCGGCAGAGCCGATGTAGTAGCGATCGCTGCCATCATGGTGAAAGTGAAAAATGCGCGAATGCTCTAAAAAGCGGCCAATTACGCTAATCACTCGAATATTCTCGCTGATGCCCTCAATACCGGGGCGCAAGCAGCAAATCCCGCGAATAATCAGATCAATCTCTACGCCAGCTTGTGAAGCTTTATAGAGTTCAGCAATCATTGTGGGATCGACGAGTGCATTCATTTTTATTGTAATCTGGCCTTTTTTGCCGCTTTTGGCGAACTTGGCCTCTTGTTGAATCATCTGCGTCATTTGGTCGCGCAAGTTAACCGGAGCAATCAGCAGCTTTTGGTAGGAGTGCTGCCGTGAGTAGCCAGTTAAATAATTGAACAAATCTGTTAGGTCGGTGCCTAGTTCTGGGCGGCAGCTCAGCAGCCCCAAATCGGTGTAAAGCTTAGCGGTTTTGGGATTGTAGTTACCGGTACCAATATGTACGTAGCGGCGGATCATATCCTTTTCGCGGCGAACGACTAGGGCTATTTTGGTATGCGTTTTGAGTCCAACTAGCCCGTACACG